>NZ_JBLFJV010000058.1:0-12452 GCF_047444975.1 Streptomyces sp. CWNU-52B
CCACACCCGACCCACACCAAACACACCACCCCAACCCCCACCCACCCCAGGGGCGCGAGGAACCGCGCGACCAGCCACGACGCACCCGCACCCGACACAACACCGCGCACACACAACCGCACCCGACGGAGTCCTACCTCACCAGGCAGGGCCTCCCCGCGTCGAACTGCCAATCGGGCACCAGATACCGCATCCCCACCCCGTCGTCACGCGCCCCCAACGCCTTCTCCAGATACAGCTCATGCGCCGCGAGCAACCGGTCCATGTCCACCTGGACACCCAGCCCGGCGGCATCAGGCACAGCGATCTCCCCGTCGACGATGCGAGGCGGCGCGACGGTGAGCCGCTCCAGCCCCTCCTGCCAGATCCAGTGCGTGTCCAGCGCGTTGTACTCCCCCGGCGCCGCCGCCCCGCAGTGCGTGACCATGGCGAGCGAGATGTCGAAGTGGTTGTTGGAGTGGCACCCCCAGGTCAACCCCATCGCGTTGCACAGCTGAGCCACCCGCACAGACCCCTGCATCGTCCAGAAGTGCGGGTCGGCCAGCGGAATGGACACCGACTGGAGCGCCAGCGCGTGCGTCATCTGCCGCCAGTCCGTGGCGATCATGTTGGTGGCCGTCGGCAGCCCGGTCGCCCGGCGGAACTCCGCGAGGATCTCCCGCCCCGAGTAACCGTCCTCCGCCCCGCAGGGATCCTCGGCATAGGCGAGCGTGCCGACCAGCGGCTCGCACAGTTCGATCGCCTCGCGCAGCGACCACGCCCCGTTCGGGTCCAGGGTGACCCGCGCCCCGGGAAAACGGCCCTTGAGCGCCCGTACGGCCTCGACCTCCTCCGCGCCCGCCAGCACCCCGCCCTTGAGCTTGAAGTCCCGGAACCCGTAGAGGTCGTACGCGGTCTCGGCCTGCCGGACGATCGCCGCCGGCGTGAGCGCCTCCTCGTGCCGGACCCGGTACCAGTCGACGTCCGAGTCGGGCTCACGGACGTACTCCAGGTCGGTGCGGCCCGGGTCGCCGACGTAGAAGAGGTACCCCAGGACCCGTACGGAATCCCGCTGCTGGCCGTCTCCGAGGAGCGCCGCGACCGGTACGTCGAGGTGCTGGCCCAGCAGGTCGAGGAGCGCCGACTCGACGGCCGTGACGGCGTGCACGGTGGTGCGCAGGTCGAACGTCTGGGCGCCGCGACCGCCCGTGTCACGGTCGGCGAAGCGGTCCCCGATCGTGCGCAGGACGCGCTTGTAGTCGCCCACCTTCGCGCCGACGACCAGGGGTTCGGCGTCCCGCAGTGTCCCGGTGATCTTCTCGCCGCCGGGCACCTCACCGAGCCCCGTACGGCCCTCGGAGTCCTTGAGGACCACGATGTTGCGGGTGAAGTAGGGGCCGTGCGCGCCCGAGAGGTTCAGTTCCATGCTGTCGCGGCCGGCGACGGGGTAGACGGCGAACTCGGTGACGGTCGGCTGGCTCATACGTATCGGAGTCCTTGTCTGCGGGAGGACGGGAGGGCGGTGGAGCGGGAGGGGCCGGCACCGGGACCGGCGCAGGGGTGTTCGGCGTTCGGTGTTCACAGGGCTCGGTGTTCACAGTCTGAGGATGTCGAGGGCCCGTTCCATCGCCAGGACGCCGCCGAGGCCCAGGACCGCGAGCACCGTCGTATAGGTGGTGCGGACCTTGATCGCCTCGACGACCGAGAGGTTGAAGTACTCCTTGAACAGCCAGAATCCCGGGTCGTTGACGTGGGAGAAGGCGATCGATCCGCAGGACACGGCGAGCACCATGATCTCGGGATGGACCCCGCTGCCCGCGAGGAGCGGCAGCACCACGCCGGAGGCGGTGACGACGGCGACGGTCGCCGAGCCGAGCGCGACCCGCAGGATGACCGCGATGAGCCAGGCCAGGATGATCGGCGAGACGGTCCAGGTGTCGGTGGCGTCCTTGATGTAGTCGGAGATCCCGCCCTCGACGAGGACGTTCTTGAACGCGCCGCCCGCGCCGATCACGAGCAGGATCATCGCCATCGACTGGGCCGCCGAGGTGCAGGACGCGTTGACCTCGGCCAGGCTGCGGCCGATGCGCGGGCCGAAGGCCCAGATCGCCAGGACCAGGGTCAGCATGAGCGCGATCGGCGCCGCGCCGATGAAGGCGACGAAGTGCAGGAACGGACTGTCGCCCGCGACCGCCATGTCGATCACCGCGGCGCCCGCGATGAGCACCACCGGGAAGAGCGCCACGAACAGCGACCAGCCGAGGCCCGGCATGTCCTCGTCCTCGAACTCGCGGTCGCTGACCAGGCCCTTGGGGATGGACGGGTTCATGGCCCTGATGAACGGCAGCCGCGGCCACAGCAGGGCGATGAACGCGCCGACCGGGACGGCGATGAACAGGCCGTAGAACAGGGTGTGCCCGGCGGAGGCGTGGAAGGTCGCGGCCACCGCGGTGGGGCCGGGGTGCGGGGGCAGGAAGCTGTGCATCGTGGACAGGGCGATCGACATCGGCAGGCCGACCCACAGCAGGTTCGCCCCGGTGACCCTGACGAGCGTGAACGCGATGGGCACGATGATGATGAAGGCGACCTCGTAGAACATGGTCACGCCGATCAGCATCGACGTGACCACCATCGCCACCTGGACCCAGCGCGGCCCGAAGGCGTCAAGCAGCCTGCCGGCTATCCGCTGGGCGGCGCCGGAGTCCCCCATGACCCGGCCGACCATCGCGCCGAGCCCGATGGTGAGCATCGTGTCGCCGATCTGGCCGCCGATGCCCTCCGAGAGGATGTCCGGGATGTCGGCCACCGGAATGCCCCGGACCAGGGCCACGCCCACCGCCACGAGCAGCAGTGCGGCGAAGCCGTTGAGTTTCGTCCGGGTCATCAGGAACAGCAGCACCAGAACGCTGATCCCGACTACGAGCAGAGGCATGGCAGTTCCCCTTTGAACTGTTGAGCTGCTGGGCTGGTGGGCTGGTTAGCTGCTGGGGTGCTGGGCCCGTCAGACCGAACTCCATCTCCACTTCCATCTCCATATGCAGATGGAGTACATGTATGGGAACGGAGGCTAGGTCCGTGAACCGGCGTGGTCAATGGGTGTGACACCGCGTTTTACGATGAGGCCATGCCGGAGAGCAGCGGAGTCCGCGAAGTGAAGTCGGCGGCCCGTACGGTCGCGCTGCTGGAACTCCTCGCCACCCGCGGCGACCGGCCCGCCCGCCTGGACGAACTGGCCGAGGAGCTGGACGTACCGCGCAGCAGCATGTACCAGCTGCTGCAGACGCTCATCGACCGCGGCTGGGTGCGTTCCGACACGACGGGGTCCCTCTACGGCATCGGGATCCACGCCCTGCTCACGGGCACCAGCTACCTCGACAGCGATCCGCACGTCCGCGCGGTGCGCCCCTACCTCGACGAGGCCTCGGACGCGCTCGGCGAGACGATCCACCTGGCCCGGCTGGACGGCCCGGACGTCGTCTATCTCGCGACCCGCGAGTCCCACGAGTACCTGCGCACCATCAGCAGGGTCGGCCGCCGGATCCCGGCCCACGCGGGAGCCCTCGGCAAGGCGCTGCTCGCCGAGCGGCCCGACGACGGGCTGCCCGTCCCCGACGGCTCACTGGCCGCCCTCACCGCGAACACGCACACCGACCGCGCCGCCCTGCTCGCCGACCTCGCACAGGTGCGCGAGCGCGGCTACTCGGTCGACCGCGAGGAGACGGTGACCGGCATCGCGGGCTTCGGTTTCGCCCTGCGCTACGACTCCCCGGCCACGGACGCGATCAGCTGCTCGGTCCCGGTGGCCCGGCTCGACGAGAAGCACGAGGCCCGGGTGGTCGCGGTCATGCGGGAGACCCGGACGAAGATCGAGAACACGCTCCCACCGGCGTCGGCGTCGGGGACCCCGGACTGGCGCTGAGGTCCCGCCCGGGGGCGGCGTACGAGCCCCGCGGCCCGCGACCTGTCGGCCGGTACGCTTCCAGCGTGACGCAGCACTCCCCGCAGGACGAGCGGCGGCCGGCGAACGACGGACCGAAGGCTGCCGCGCGCAACCGCACCGCCCTGATCACCGCCGCCCGGGAGATCTACGCGGAGCACGGCCTGGACGCCCCGCTGTCCGCGGTCGCGCGCCGGGCCGGGGTCGGACAAGGCGTCCTGTACCGGCACTTCCCCGACAGGGCGGCGCTGGAGACCGCGGTGCTGGAGGAGAACGTACGGCAGGTCGAGCAGGCCGCGGCCGCCGAGCACGCGACCCTGGCCGGGGTCCTCGGTGTCGTGACATGGCATCTCACCGAGTCGGCGGCGTTCATCGGCCTCCTGCACGCCGACAAGGACGGCAACCGTTCCGACAACCGTTCCGAGATCCGGGCGCACGCGGTGGCCCTGTCCGAGCGGGTCGAACGCGCCTTGCGGGGGCACCTGCCGGCCGGCCACCGGCTCGGCGGCACGGACGAACTCATGCTCGCGGTCGCCATGGTCTCCGGCGCGGTCACCGGCCCCGCCCGCCAGGAGCGGGAACGCCGGGCACTGGCCGCCTGGCGACTGCTGGGCATCGAGGTGGGACCGGTGCGGCCCTTCGAGGGGTCGACGCAAGAGGCCATGAGGCCATGAGGCCATGAGGCTGTGCGGGCGACCGTGAGGCCATGAGGCCCGTGAGCCGATGTCGGAGGCCGACAGCGGCGACGGCAGCGGCGACGGCAAGCAGCAGCGGCAGGCGGCAGTCCCTGTCAGCCGCCGTTGGACTGCCGGATGCCTTCGGCCGGCGCGTCGAAGGTGTACAGATACCCCCCGGCGGGCCCGCTCACGGTCATGTAGGCCGTGGTCCCGCCCGGCGTGATCGCCACGTTCGTCGCCGACTCGAGCCCCGCGGCCGCGGCACCGGCGGGAATCTCGATCCTGGCCAGACGCTCACCGCCGCGGTCGTACACGACCATCGCGGGCCGTCCGTGCAGCGCCTGGTAGAGGTTTCCGTCCGCGTCCACGGCGATCGAGTCGGTCTGCGCGATACCGCCGTCGACACGGATGGCGGTGTGCCGCGACGTCACGCCGCCGTCCGCGTCGAGGCGGAGGTAGGAGATCCGGTTCTGGGTGAGCTCGCTGATCCACAGCCCGCGGTAGGCCTCGTCGAAGGAGATCCCGTTCGTCGCGGCCAGTCCCTCCGCCAGCACGGTGGCCTTCGTACCGTCGCGGCCGATCCGCACCACGCGTCCGTCCTCCACGCCTTCGGACAGACCGCGTGAGTCGCTGACGTACAGGTTGCCGCTCTTGTCGAAGGCGAGGTCGTCGGGGTTCATCTGCGCCCCGTCCACCTTGCCGGAGAAGAAGGTCCGCGGATCGCTGCCGTCCGGGGCCAGGCTCACGATCTCACCGTGGGCGTAGTCGGTCAGGTACAGCCGTCCGTCGTACGGGCTGAACTGCGCCGAGGTGTAGGCCCCCCGGCTGTCGGTGTGGACCGCCCGGGAGGTCTTCTTCCCGACGTCGACGCGCATGACCTTGGGCTCGCCGGCGGGAGCGGTGACATCCACGACGAACAGGCCGCCGTCGTCGCCGAAGGTCGGGCCCTCCAGCAGCGTCATTCCGGTCTCTTCGTGCGTCTGCGTCAGCTGCATGACCTTGTGCGCGCGGATGGTCCTGACCGCGCCGCCGGAAGAGGCCCCCGGGTCACCCTCATGACCACGCGAGGCGACGGTGGCGGTACCGCACCCGGTGAGAGCCAGCAGGCCGAGGGCGGTGAAGCCGGCCAGTGTCCGGATCGAGGGTCGCTGCATGGAGATCACTCTTCCTGTCCGTGGCGGTACGGGCGCCAGTGGGGGGCGGCTGTGGAGGTGGGGGGTACCGGACCGCCGGCGTCCAGACGGCGGCTCGCGTGCTCCTTCCTGAAGCTTTCCGAAGCCTGCCGAAGCCCCCTGAGGCCCCCTGAGGCTTCCTGAGGCTTCCTGAGGCTTCCTGAGGCGCGAACTCCGTCCCTTGGCCGGATGTCGCGGTGCACCCGCCCTCCAACCGGACAGCATTGTCCGGTTGGGGTTACCGTAGCCGACGGCCGCCCGGTCCGGGGCGGTCTCCGACCCCCAGGACGAGGTCCCCCCACATGACACCCCCCATGACGCCCCCTCAAGCGCCGTCCCCCGAGGAGCTCGTCGCGCTGAGGCAGCGGTACCACCAGGAACGCGAGCGGCGCGTACGGCCCGACGGCGCGAGCCAATACCGGGACGCCGAGACCGAGTTCGGCTACTACGCCACCGATCCGTACGCCGGGGAGCCCGCCGAGCGCGAACCGCTGCGGGACACCGTCGACGTCGCGGTGATCGGCGGTGGGTTCGGCGGCATCCTGGCCGGGGCACGGATGCGGCAGCAGGGCGTACGGCGCGTCCGGATCGTCGAGAAGGGTGGCGACTTCGGAGGCACCTGGTACTGGAACCGGTACCCGGGCATCCACTGCGACGTCGAGTCGCACGTGTACCTGCCGATGCTCGACGAGACCGGATACGTACCGGAGTGGAAGTACGCCCCCGGCGAGGAGATCCGCCGCCACGCGGTACGGATCGCGCAGCAGTTCGACCTGTACTCCGACGCCCTCTTCTCGACCGCGGTCACCGCACTGACCTGGGACGAGGCATCCGAGACCTGGGCGGTGACCACCGACCGCGGTGACACGTTCCACGCCGGATACGTCGTCACCGCGACCGGCACCCTGTCCGATCCGAAACTCCCCGGCATCCCCGGCATCGAGGACTTCAAGGGGCACACGTTCCACACGTTCCGGTGGGACTACGCGTACACCGGCGGCGCCCCGGACGGCGGCTTGACCGGTCTCGCGCACAAGCGGGTGGGGGTCGTCGGCACCGGAGCCACCGGGGTCCAGGCCATTCCGATGCTGGCCAGGGACGCCGGACACGTCTACGTCTTCCAGCGCACCCCGTCCAGCGTGGACGTGCGCGCCAACCGCCGCACCACCGCCGCGGACGTCGGGGCCGACCGCGAGGGCTGGGCGGCCGAGCGCCGCGCCAACTTCCTCCGCATCATCTCCGGCGAGCCGGTCGAACAGGACCTCGTGTCGGACCGCTGGACCACGTCGGCCGGCCTCCTGGAGAAGCTCCTGCCGAGCTTCCGCCGCCAGGGCGACCGCACGGCCTTCGAAGCCGCGTACGAGATCTCCGACGCCGCCAAGATGAACGAGCTCCGCGCCCGTGTCGAGCAGACCGTCGCCGACCCGGACACGGCGGAGAGGCTCAAGCCCTGGTACCGGTACGCGTGCAAGCGGCCTACGTTCTCCGACCTGTACTACCCGGCGTTCAACCGCGAGAACGTCACGCTGGTCGACACCGCGGACACCCACGGGATCGAGCGCGTCACCGAACACGGAGTGGTGGTCGGCGACACCGAGTACGAGCTCGACTGCCTGATCTTCGCCACGGGATTCTCCGTCGGGACCTCCGGAATCCTGTCCGGCCGCCTTCCCGTCCACGGCCGGGACGGTGTCCAGCTGCGGCACAGGTGGGCGCGGCAAGGACCGCGCACGCTGCACGGCTTCACCAGCAACGGCTTCCCGAACCTCATCATGATGGGATCCCTGCAGAACGCCAGCAGCGTCAACTACACCCACATCCTGGACGAACAGGCCGTCCACGGCGCCGCCCTCGTCGCGGCCGCCGAGGCCAAGGGCGCGCTCGTGGAACCGTCCCGCGAGGCCGAGGAGGACTGGCGGGCCGTCCTGGCCGAGGGCGCCCCCGACCACGAGTGGTTCCACGCCGAATGCACCCCCGGCTACTACAACCGCGAAGGCGGCGGCCGCCCGAACGGCCCGTCCGCCTACCCGCACGGCGCGTCCGCCTTCCACGCGTACCTGGAGCGATGGCGCGAGGAATCCCTGGGCAGCGTTCTCCAGCCGAGGCACGCGACTCGGACCTAGGACATGTCTCCTTGACTTCACCGTGGTCGTTGCCACAGGCGAGGGTGGTGGCCATGCAGCAGCCTGGTCACCGCCCCCGATCCTTCAAATTCACGCTCGGGCTTGCCCCGACGCCCTTCGCTGCATGCCGGGAGACAGGTGGCCCGGCTCTGGAGCACGCCTTGACAGACGGAACGACACTCTGCGGCATCCCTCGGCGCCAAGTGACGGTCTATCCCCTTCCCCCCGGCGTAGGACCGTCGCCGACGTGCATCCGCAAAGCTGTCCCTGGTCAGCGACTTACGGAAGAAAGCTGCAACGTCTGAAGAGGACCTGTCCAAGTGCTACCAGTGGGTCAGGTCGAATACTTCCGAGCAATATGGGTCCACCGCGTCCGAGGGGTTGTATTCCAACTGATCGTCGGCGATGAGAGAGGGAAGAGCGGCGGCCAGACCGGTGACGCCTACGGCCACAGTTCCTTCTTCATCGCAAAGCGACACGTCGAGGCCGATCACCCCCGGTAGCCCCTCACCAGCCACATAGAGACGCGCCTTGCGCTGGTCAAGGAGAAGGAAGCCACACACGCCCAGCTTCCCGGCGGGTTCGGATTCTCCGGGCGGGACGATCCCCGCGACGGCCGCGTGAAGAGCGTCCGTGAGATCGAACTCCGGACCAGCCTCCAAAAGCCGCGCCACCTCCTCCGTACCCACAACGGGAATGCCGTGCCCGTCGCGGACGCGGTCGCCATCATGGTCGGGGTCCACTGCCGTGCACGGAACGTCGGACTCGTGCCGCATTCGCACGGTCTGCCGCAGAGCAGCGGCCAGTGCGGAGACAGGGGTGTTGTCACCGTGCCGGTCCACCAGCGGCAGGTCGTAGGCCACCGAGGTCCCGATATCACGGCCGTCCCAGACGACCGCTCTCGCCACGACTCGTCCGTCCCAGACGGGAAGCACCCCTCGGACGACAGGGCCGCCCCCCAAAGGGGTCGCCGTGAACCGCAGCATGCCCCGGACAAGGGCGGCTTGCAGCCGTATCACTCCTGCGTTGTCCCACCGTTGCATCGGCACGGACTCCTGACTGCCGCCGGCGAGCGGGTACTTCATGTCTCGTTCACCGCATCGGGGCACTTGTTGCGCGCAACCCGCTCACAGTACGCCGTGAACGCCCACCGACAGCCACCACTCACCACAAAAACAGCAGTTCAGAGGCGTTCCAGATCGCCGTCCCGCTCTCCTGCCTCTATATGGAGGACCCTCCTCGGCGCGCATCCGCTACGCTGTCCTTGGTCGGTCGTTAGTACGTTGTATCGTCTGCTCTGGTGACAGTGCAGAGAGCATCGCACCACATCTGACCAGTGGGCTTGTGATCCTCACCGAAGATCCACTCTTGGATCTTCTCTAAGGTTTTCTACAAGCCCCGGCCTTCGTAGCTCAGGGGATAGAGCACCGCTCTCCTAAAGCGGGTGTCGCAGGTTCGAATCCTGCCGGGGGCACAGCGCAAAGGGCCAGCTCAGGAGGGTTTTCCTCCCAGGCTGGCCCTGGTCTGTTTCAGGCACCGTGCCACACGCGTGCCACTACGTCCCTTCGGAGCCCTCTTCCGAGTCGCCCGACACCCCTCCCCCACCTTCCTTTCGGATCATGGCGCCCAGCCGATCAGCGATGGTTCTGTCCCGGTCGCTGGTCATGTGCTGATAGATCAGCGCGGCGCGCGAGCTGCTGTGTCCCATGCGCGTCATCAGTTCGCGTGTGCTGGCTCCGGCCGTGGAGGCCAGCGTGTTGCCCGTGTGCCGTAGGTCGTGAAAATGCAGCTCGTCCGAGACACCGGCCGCCTTCCTGGCCTTGACCCAGTCATCCCGAAAGTTGCTCCGCCGGAGCTGCCCGCCCTGCGGACCAACGAACAGGTGGCCGTCCTGCCCCGCGGCGGCGTAGTGCTCCAGGTGTCGCCGGATCTCATCCACCAGCTCAGCGGGGAACGAGACCGTACGGACCCCCGCCGCGGACTTGGGCGCCTTGTCGAAGAGGCGCCCGTTCTGTAGCTCGGCCTGCGCACGCCGGACGACGACCGCGCGGCCGGCCAAGTCGATGTCCTTACGTCGTAGCGCGGCCAATTCGCCGAAGCGCAGAGTCGTGAACGCGGCCAAGACGACGAGGAGCCGATAGCGCGGAGCAATGGAGTCAGCCACGCCAAAGACCTCCGCCACCGACAACACGGGCCGCTCGGGCACGTCATAGCTGTCCGCGCCCTTGATGCGGCACGGGTTACGGCGGATCATCTCGTCGTCCACGGCCGTGTTCATCAGGGCACGCAAGAGTTGGTACGCCTTGACAACCGTCGGCTCCCCCACGTCGGCAGCGAGCAGCTTGCCGCGCCAGCTCCGTACCCGGGCGGTCGAGACGTCGGCGATGGAGCCCGCGCCGAAGGTCGGGACGATGTGCAGCCGCATCACCGACTCGTTCCGCTCCCGGGTACGATCGGCCAGCTTCCGATCCCGCAGCCACGCCGTGGCGTAGTCGGCGAAGTTCACGGCACCGGCATCCGGGTCCGCCCACTGCCCGCGCGTAATGTCCGCCTCAATGTGTGTCAGCGCGACTTGGGCGTCCGTCTTGGTCTCGTACGTCTTCTCGGCCGGGCGAAGAAGGCCCGTCCCCGGATCGCGGTAGCGGACCTGCCACCGGCCGGACGCGAGCTGACGAACGGCTCCGAAACTTCGACGCTTGCCCTGCTTATTGGCCATCAGGCAGCCCTCCGAAGCATGCCGCCACGCTGCCCGACCGGCTGCACCGTGTGCGCGTCGATGAAGGCACCCACCGCGCTTTCCGGAATGCGCACGTGGCGACCGACCTTGACGAACGTGATGCGTCGCTCCGCGATGAGGCGCCGCGGAAAGCGCTCCGTGGTGCCGAGGAGTTCGGCGACCTGCGCCACGGTGAGGTAGCGGTCAGCCACTGGTCGGCTCTCCTTCCGATGGAGCAGCGGCGTGATGAGACGCCGACAGCCAGGTCTCAGCGGCAGTCAGGCCGGTACCGGCGAAGCGCCAGTGCGAGAGGACCAGGACGGTGTCCGGGTCGGGTAGCGGGTGGCCCGCCTCTGCCGCGCGTTGGCGGGATACGGCTTCGTTGTGGTCGGCGCGTTCCTGGCGGAGGGCGCCGAGGGTGACGGAGTAGGCGCGGGACTTGGTGGAGAAGTGGCCGCGGAAGCCGAGCATGTGGGCCCACTTGCGCAGGCGCAGGTCTTCGAGTTCGGGCAGCGCGCCGAGGCGCCAGCAGGTGAGGATCATGCGCCGGGCGTGGTCGGTGACGTCGGTGCCGATCAGGTCGGTGACCGGGTTGCGGATGGGGCGGTCGAGGGTGCCGGCGGTTTCGGCGCCCTTGGTGGCGTACTTGGCGATGTAGCCCGCCACGGCGCGGCTGGACAGCTCCGAGGTGCCCGCGAAGTCGGCGGAGCGGATCGGGCGGATGTCGAGCTGCTCGCCGAAGCGGAAGACGTACGGGCGGTTGTCGAGGTCGGGGCCGGGGGTCTCGGCGAGGCGTGCCGCCGTGCGGATGGCGTCGGTGAGGAGTTCTGTGGTGGCCCAGGTGGGCGGGGTGGCCTCGGCGCCTTCCGGGCCGTCGAGGCGGATCACGGCGTGGAAGTGGACGGCTCCGCGTCGCTGGTACTCGGCGACTTTGGCGTACGAGACCTTGAGGCAGTGGCGCAGTTCGGTCCGGCTGATGCCCGCGCGGGCGGCGAGTTGCTGGCGCAGGTAGGTGGTGAAGCGGGCCCAGAGGGCGCCCGCGTGGGCGTTCCACAGGACGGCCGCGCGGTAGTCGTACCGGTCCGGGTTCAGAGGCGTACCGAGGGCGGGGTCGCCGTCCGGGTGGGTGTGTCCGCAGCGGCAGCGTCCGGCGGAGGGCCGGTTGTGGACGGGGCCGAAGGAGGGGGCGGTGAAGGTGGCGAAGACGCGGGGGTGTTGGGCGACGGCCGGGCCGATGCCTTTGCCGCCGCCGAGTCCGGCCGTGACGAGGTGGAAGGTGTCTTTGCGGTAGACCTCGGCGCACGAGGCGCATCGTGTGGCGCGGCGGTTGTTGCAGCGGATGAGGAGTTGTCCGGCGGGAAGGTGGCGGTCGATGACTTCCCGGACGATCTCGCCCGTCGCGGCGTGGACGTCGAGGCGGTGGCCCTCCATCCGTACCGGCTGCTCGCAGCCGCCGAGACGTTGGATCTGTCGTGCGTAGGTGCTCAGGTCGCCGTGCTGGGCGAGGGTCGCCAGTTGGCGTAGGGCTCTGGTGGGAGCCGCGGGGTGCATGTGCGGTTTCCTCCTTGGGAGGGGCGGAAGCGGTGAGAGGCGTGGGTTCCGTCCGTCCCACCCATGCCGTCCAGGGGGCTAGACAGCATGGGCAGGGTCGGACCGGGGTGGAGCCGGCGAGATCAGCGCTTGGTGAGGAGAGAGCGCGTGACGACGGCGCAGACGGCCACGGAGGCGGCTGTGATGGCGACGGCGAGGAGCAGGGAGACCAGGACCGCGCCGACGACCAGGACCACGGCGGTACCGCCGCCGAGGAAGGTGAGCGCGGTGGAGGGGGTGAGCTGGACGGCCGGGCGG
>NZ_JBLFJV010000058.1:12475-94347 GCF_047444975.1 Streptomyces sp. CWNU-52B
GGGGGGGGGGGGGGGGGGGGGGGGGGCGGGCTGCGGGAATTGTGCGGCCGGGGTGGTGGCCGGCTGGACGACGGTGGGCGGTGCCACCGGGCCGGTGGGCTGGGGCATGGTCGGGATCTTCGGCCGGAACATGAGCGGGTCTCCTTCCTGGACTACTTGACGAGGGAGTCGATGACGGGGGTCAGCAGGCTGTCGGCGAGGAGGTAGCCGCCGAGGAGCAGGGCGGCGATGAGCCACCAGGGCGGGCGGATGAGCTTGACGCCCAGGACCCCGACGCAGAGCAGGGCGAGCCAGAGTGGAACGTCCATGGCGGTGGTCTCCCTGTCAGGCGGAGCAGCGGTGGGTTCGGGCGGCGAGTTCGGCGGCGGCGCGGCTGTCGTATTCGGCGGAGAAGTCGCAGCGGGGTGCGGTGCAGGCGGCCAGGTGCCGGTCTTTGCCGCGGTCGGTGTAGGTGGCGACGTTCACGGGGCCGGTACGGCGGACGTTGCGGAAGCGGCGGGGCATGGTGGTGCTCCTCTCAGAGGTGCGCGGCGATGGAGGGAGTCATGGACGGGGGCAGGCCGAGCCGGGCGCGTACGGCGTCGGGGTCGGCGGGTTGGCCGGTGGTCGAGCGGTGGTCGGCGGCCAGGGCTCGGACGCGTTCGACAAGGGCGGGCGGGAGCGCGACGGCCGGAACAGGCACCGGGGACGGGGCCGAGCCTGGAACCGCTTGCGGTTGCGGTTGCGCGGTGGGTTCGGGACCGGGATCAGGGGTGGCGTCGAGGGCGGGAGACGGTGTCGGGGGCGCGTCCCGTTCGGGCAGGTCACCGGGGGCCAGGGCGGAGTGCGATTCCGTGTCCTGACCCGTATCGCTCACCGTTGAGGCCGGCGCTTGCGTGCCACGCGGTGCGTGGGCGAGCAGAGTTCCGCCGAAGAAGGCGATGGCAGGCCAGCCCGCGACCACGACGCGGAGCGAGGCGGGGACGTGGTCCAAGTCGAGGAGCCCGGCGGTGGCGACGTTCGCGCCGAGGGACGCGGCCAGGGCGACCAGGAACCACAGTCGCGGTCCCCCAGCCGGTACTCCGGCGCGTTGCTGATCACGCATCCGGCGCCAGGCGGCGACCAGCAGCAGGTCGACGCTGACGGGGTAGGCCCACGCCTTCCATCCGCCCTGTCCGGCCGCTTCGGCGAGGTCGTGCAGGTGGGAGAAGGACAGGGCCCCGGCGATGACCGCCTGTACGAGTACGGCGTCGACGCGGACCAGGTGGGCACGCATGGGCACGGCGTTCCTTCCGGCGTGGTCGGTTGTGGGTTCTGGGCGTGGTCAGTTGCCGGGCTTGAGGGAGTCGGCGCGTTCACGGGCGAGGCGGGCCACCTCGGCGGCCTCGGCGTCGCCCGGAGCGTGGGCGGCGATGCGCTCCATCAGGTCGGCTTTGCGGTGCATGAGCGCGGTGTACTCGGCGGAGCAGGCGCCCCTCTCACGGAACGTCTGCAGGTCGGCGAGGAACGCGTTGACCTCGGAGATGGTGGGGCGTGACATGGGCTTCCTTCCGGTTTCAGGCATGGGGGGCTGGTTTCAGGCATGGGAGGGGTAGGGACGCGGCGCGAGGCGGTCACGCCGACCGTGGGAGGACAGAGCGCAGTTACTCGGTCACCGGGCGGGCGGCGGGCGCGGCGATGGGCGCGGCCGACCCGGCGGACTTCATGGCGACGGCGGGCCGGAAGGCGTCGAGGCGGGGCAGGTCGGGCACGAGGGCGGAGGTGTCTCGGCAGACGGCCGCCGCGTCGTCGAGGGTGAGGTGTGGCGAGCGGACACGGGACCAGCCGCCGGAGGAGTCGCCGACGACCGCGACGCCGGGCCGCTCCGCGGGAATGGAGGTGGCGGCCAGGGCCGCCTCAGGGGCGATGTCGGCGAGCGCCATGTTCGCCGAGGCTTCGTCGTTGACGCGGTGACAGATACGGCCGGTCAGCTGAGCGCGGAGCATGGTGGCGCCCTTGCCGAGTTCGGAGCCGAAGCGCTGTCCGCAGACCTCCAGGTGGATGCCGGCCGCGCGGCCGAGCTGGGCGAGGCGGATGAGTTTGGTGACCATGGCGTCCCGCCGCTTCTCGTCGTCCTTGTTCGCGGCAAGGAAGAGTTCCGCCACCTCGTCCACGACGACCACGACCGGCACCGGCCGCACCGCTTCGGGCAGCCCCCACACGTCCGAGGTGAGTACGGCGTCCGGACCGGCCCCGCTGCGGAGCCCGATGAGCCGGAACCGCGCCTCCATCTCTTCCAGCAGCGCGTCGAGGAGCTGGTCAGCCCGGTCCGGGTGGTCGGCGAGCGCGGACAGCCGGGGCGCGAACGGCGCCAGTTCGACGCCCCATTTGCAGTCGATGCCGACGAGCACAACCGGTTGCCGGGCCAGGCCGCACAGCAGGTTGCGCAGGTAGACGGACTTGCCGGACTGCGTGGCGCCGAGGATGAGTTCGTGCGGCACGGTCCTGAAGTCCCGTACGTGCCACTGCCCGTCTTCCCGCAGCGCCAGCGGCAGGCGGAGCGGACCGGCCGCCAGCTGCCGCCGGGCGGGGCGGACCTCGGCGAGCACGTCCCAGCCGACCAGCCGCAGTTCGAGCCGCCCCGGCCTGGTGGGGCGGACATGCACGGCGTGAGCGCCCCAGGCGTGCCGTAGCCGGTCGGCCGAGGCGGTGAAGTCCTCGGGCGCCTGTCCGGCCGCCATACGCAGCCGCATCGTGAGGCCGGACCCGTTCGGCCGGGGGAACGAGTGACGGGGCGGGACGGGGGCTGCCTGCCGCCCCACCATCCGGGCCGTGGCCCGGCGGATGGCCGAGGCCGGAACCGTCAGGCCGCAGGCGTCCATCGTCGCCCGGTACGAGACGAGCACGCGCAGTGTGACGGCCGGATAGCCGACCAGCCACCAGAACAGGACCGGTACCCGACGGCGCATCACCATCAGCACGACCAGGACCAGCAGGACGGGCAGCAGCACCCGTACGGTGTCCGCCACGGCGATCAGCCCCGCACCGGCGCGGGTGCGTTGACCATGACCGCGTCCGCCCGGTAGGCGATGCCGTGCCGGGCACGCCCGTTGAACTCGCTCTCCCACGGCCGGGCGATGAGGCCGGACAGGACGACCGGGGCACCCATCACCAGGCCCTCGCCGATGCCCTGTTCGGGCACGGTGACCTTGACCATGTCCGAACCGCCGGCCGCGATGAACACCAACTCCAGCACCATGAGCCGCTGATTGGTCACCGGGTCCACCGCGACCTCACCGGTCTGCCGGTCCCGCACCTTGACCTCGGGCAGCTTGGTGACCAGGAGCGTCGCGGCCGAGGTGTCCACAGGGATGACACGCATTTTCTGAACCTCACAGGGTCGGCGGCGTCCGTTGAACAGCACCGCGCCGGTTGAATACCCCCCTAGACAGCAGGGGAGTGACCCGCCCTATCTGTCTAGGGGGGTTGACGACAACCGTAACCCGACGCCCCGTCAACTGTCTAGGGGGGTATACGAGCGTGTCTCGGCGTCCGCGAGACGAACTACGGCAGGACCCAGTGAAGGACGGTCGCGTCGTCGTGCGCCTTGCCCCGTGGCCACCGCTTACCGTCCGGGTCGCCATCCTCCGCTTCCCGCACACGGCGAATCAGCTCATCGGGCCCGGAGTGATTGAGGACGGTCACCGTCTCCTGCCAGTCGGCGAGTTCGAAGCGGTCGACCAGGCGCGTCGCTCCGTCACTCAGCAGCGTCACGGATACCAACGAGTCCAGCGGCACAGTTCCCGCAAGGGCGTGTTCGGCCGCCCGCGGGTCAGGACCGGCGATCCAGAAGCCGCCCGACCGATTGCGCAGCCCCGTCAGAGCGTCGCGGTACTCAGCCAGCGCGGCAGCGTGCTCGGGTGAGCCGGTGGGCAGGACATCGACCGGCCCGCGCAGCCGTTTGCCGACCTCGTCCAGACGCCGGTCGGTGACGGCGGCGATTTTCCCGTCCTCATCGGTCAGGAGGAGAGTCGAGTCACCGAGTACGAGATACTCCAGACCTCCCGCACCGACCCGGACCGCGACCACCGTACTGGTCGGACTCGCCCGATAGGCCAGGTCGCAACTGTCCTCGTGCAAGGACCGGACGACCTGGGTCGCGTCGGCCAGGCAGTCGGCGAGCGGCCAGCCGGGATGCGTCGCGATGCGGCTCAGCAGCAGGCTGCCCAGCGTCGAGGAGAACCACGCGACGCCGTGTACGCATCCGGTCTCCGCTCCGGCCACGCCGGCACCGTCGAGGAGGACGGCCACACCAGGAGCGGCGGCCGCGAAATCCTCGTTCTCCTGCCCCCGCTCCGGGTCGGCAGGCAGAGAGCCGAGGGCGACCTTCACGCCGCCGTCTCCTCGTCGTGCAGGTAGAGAGGGCAGAGGAGTTCGACGGATTGCGGTTCGTCGGTCTCGGGGTCGTACTCCACGCTCACCAGAGTGGAGAAGTGGCGTTCCCCCACCTGCCCCCAGAGCGCGTTGAGGTCGGAGGCGAGCAGGTGCACGACGCCGAGGGAGCCCGCGGTGTGAATTCCGGCGATGGCGAGCACCGAGCCGTTGCCATCCGGCCGGGGCAGCCGGCCGAGGTAGCCGACGTCATGCGGACGGTACGGCTCGATGTCCGCTCCCGCGTGGTGAGCCGTGCCCGTGCGCCGGTCAACCAACGCCCACGGCTCACCCTCCGGGTGCTCCCAACTGAGTACCGGGTCCTGGGCATACAGGTCCCTCATGGCCTGGGACATGCCCGGTCCGCAGACGACGACCAGGCCGTCACGGTTGAGGTCGACGTCTCCGTTCACGAGTACATGACCTGAGCCGGCTGCGAGCCCGTACGACTTCGCCAGCTCTTCCAGACGCTTGCCGGAGTTCACGTCGTCCATGGCGACGACCGGGCGCTTCTTCTCGCCGTCCCATCGCAGCGGAGTCACGATGGTGACCCCGCCCGCACCGAGGAAGGCCCCCTCGGGCGCCGGGCCGGTGTGCCGGATCTGATGGATCCGCCCGCGACTCAGGCCGGCCTTCGTTGCGATCTGCGCATACGACAGCCCTTGCGCGTGGAGGTCCTGGACCACGCGACGACGAAGCCGGGCGAGTTCGGTCACTTCTTGCTGCGCGTCGGCCAACCGGTTCGTGACCTCCCGCAGAAGCAGGTACGGGTCATCGATCGCCGTGATCCGCCGCAACTCGTCCGACATTGCCTGGCCTCCCATCCTCGCCCGTAAGTCTAGGCCCCTAGACGATTCGGGCGGGATGCGGAGGCCCGTACACGCTCCGACGACATAGAAACCCGACCTTCGCCGGGGGACGCCACGAGGGCTCACCCGCGCTCTCCCGGCCTAGATATCCCACGGGCTTCCCCCGCCGCGCGACAGGGAGTCACACGTCCACCCGCGCGACATCGGCCCACACGGCGCAGCCCTTTTCCGCCTGCCGGGTGCCCCACGCCTGGGCGTATGCCGCTACCAGCAGCAGCCCGCGGCCACCCTCCGCCTGACTCATGGCGTTGTGCAGGCGCGGCATGTCGTCGCCGCCCTGGTCGGCCACCTCGATGCGCACGACATCACCGCCGAAGTCGACGCTCACCATGAACCAGCCACCGAGCGCACCGCTGCGGCTGTGCCGTACGGCGTTGGCAGCCAGCTCCCCCACCACCAGGACCGCGTCGTCGACACCGCCCCAGCCGTCGAGGATGGCGGCGACGAAGTGACGGGCACCCGCCACCTCTTGCGGCACGCCGGGGAAAGCCCGGCACCATTTCGTGAACACAGGAACACTCCTCGTCTAGAGGGCTAGACAGCACGAGAAGCAGAGTATTCCCAGACATCACAGCAACCTAGGCATACTAAGGAATTATTCCTCTATGGAGTGACGGCGTCCGCCAGTCCCCGGAACTCCTCCATGACCTGCAACAGCAGCTCGCGCACCTCACCACCGAAGACAGCGGCTGCTTCGAACCGGCTGAACTCCCCCTCGTACGCAGCGACTTCGCCCGCCTCCGCCAGGACCCGCTCCTCACGGAACGCCTCGACCACCACGGCCCGCCGGTCGCACAGGGTAAATCCGTGACGCGGCAGAACCGGCACAGGCCGCCGCCACGGAATGACACCCAGCCGCACGGTACTCAGGCTCTCGACCGCCAACAGCCGGTCCAACTGGGCCAGCATCAGAGACGGGGTCCCCGGCCAGGTCCGCAACACACCCTCCGTCAACACGAACACCGACTCACGCCCCGGCTCGTAGAGGACGCTCTGCCGCTCCACACGAGCAGCAACGGCCCTACCGATGTCGACGGGATCGGCATCCGGCGCACTACCGAAGACATGCCGGGCATACTCGGCGCTCTGCAACATGGCCGGCAGCACCACACACTGAAACGACCGAACCAGCCGGGCACCGCGGACCGCCTCATCCAGAGCCACACCGCCGAGGCCGTGGACAAGACCAGGGTCCGGACCGGTATCGGAGTCCGCAGCGACCTCCACCGCGGCGAGCAGATCACGCACTTCACGGGTGGCCGACTCATCCAGGCCCAGAGCACGGCTCAGCCGGTCCAGCACATCGCGACTGGGCACCATGCGCCCGTTCTCCACCTTGGACACCGTCGGCTGTCCGACACCGGCCCGCTCAGCCAACACCGCACCGGTTACGCCGACATCCGCCCGCAGAGCCCGAAGACGCACCCCGAGCGCCCTCATCCGCTCCTGCCGCTCACTCCCCATGCCCACGGTTCTACACCACACCGGACCAAGCCCAAGGAGTACGAGTTCCCAGCACCCCGAACCAAAGCCAGAGCCCGACCATGATTCAAACTTTCTCTACTGGTTCAAGGCGGCTCGCTCCGCTCCCCGCGCGCGGCCCGGCCCCCGGCCGGGCCTGCGCTCCTGTCTCCGCCCCGCTCCAGCCCGGCCGGCGCCCGTACCGCGCGCACAGCAATCAGCTTCCGGGCAGGACACCGGCCAAACCCTCTCCGCCGACCTTGCACGAGACGATTACAGGCCACCTGGCGGAAAAGCATCTTTATAGCAATGAGGTCATCAACCCACGTATGATCTGCATGCCAGAAAATGTGGTGCACCGCAAGGGGGCGGCGAGGACTATGAGTGACATGAAACAAGCAAGCATGCATGTGACGTCTCTGACCTTGGACGAGCTGAACCCTCGGCACGCACAGCCAACTAGCAGTCTCGAAGAATCGATCGCCGCCATCCTCGATAAGGATACGGACAAGATCCTGCGGCTGGCCAGGAGCATCGTCGAAAGAGGCCTCAACCCGACTGAACTGATCGTAGTCATGCCCGATGGTGACCTGAATATTGTCCTTGAGGGCAACCGCAGGATCGCAACGCTCAAGCTGCTCCACAAACCTAGCCTGGCTCCGACCGTTCAGCTGCAGCGGAAATTTTCCGCCATCGCCGCAAAGGCAGAAATCCCTCGGCGGGTTCAGTGTGTTATCGCAGAAAACCGGCAGCAAGCCGCGCCGTGGATCAAGCTCAGGCACACCGGAGAGAACAAGGGCGTCGGTGTCGTAAAGTGGGACTCCGCAGAGGTAAGCAGGTTTAGCGGCCGCTCGAATTCCACGGAGAAAGCTAGACTCCTCATGGAAGCCATGAATGCATGGTTCACAGACGACATCGACCTCATCGCCAATGTTGCAACCGTCCGGGAAAACAGGATCACCAACCTGGGTCGAATGATCGGAGACCCGGACATCCGGAAGAGACTGGGCATCTCGTTTAATGGAGATTCAGTCATTACCGAATTCCCCAAAGAGCGGATGCATCGAATCCTCTCTCGCCTGTTC
The DNA here is from genome assembly GCF_047444975.1 of Streptomyces sp. CWNU-52B. Classification (NCBI taxonomy): domain Bacteria; kingdom Bacillati; phylum Actinomycetota; class Actinomycetes; order Kitasatosporales; family Streptomycetaceae; genus Streptomyces; species Streptomyces sp. CWNU-52B. Next base: position 20,280 of record NZ_JBLFJV010000058.1, read on the forward strand.
CGTGATCTGGCCGGTTCCTATTCGGTGGATAAGATCAAAACGAAGGATCAGCGGACTAACTACCTGCAGAAAGTCGAGGAGGACTTGCCGCGGCTGGCAGATCGACTCGATAAACCAGAGAGGTTTTCAACCACCAACCCCGCTGGCAGCGCAGAGGCAGTCGAGGCCAACGAAACGCCGGAGCCGAAAACCCCGAAGCCTCCTAGGCGCAGACGGCCAGACTTCGAGAAGCGGCTATTTCAAAGCGTTTCGTTGCATAATGTAAGCATTCGCACTTCGGAGGTATTCCAGGAGGCGAAGCGGCTCAGTATCGACGAGATGCCAAACATCGCAGCTATCATGGTACGGATCGTAGTGGACATCGTAGTTCTCGACGCCGCGCATCAACTCGGCTGGAGCCGGGGCCAAGGCGACCTTAAGAGCCGGATCGGTGCCGCGCTCCATCAGGTTGATCCGGCACAGAACAACCCGGCGCTCAAGGATGCTTGGCGTTTCTCGCAGAAGGACGAAGGAGCACTTGTGCTGAGGACCCTCCACCAGTTTGTGCACAACTGGCAGTCCAGCCCACTCACATCCGAAGTCCGGAAACTTAGCTTGGCTTACGGCCCCCTGCTGACGCAGATTGATGAACTTATCGAGAAGAAGCGATGAGGTATATCAGTCCTCTGCGATATCCAGGAGGAAAGGCGCGCCTAGCGCCTTATATCGCGCACCTCCTTTCGCGACAACGCCCGCGTCCCCGATCGTACGCTGAAGCCTTTGCCGGGGGCGCGGGCGCCGCATTGCGTCTTCTTGTTGACAACGAAGTAGACCACATTCACATCAATGACCTAGATCCAGGCGTCGCAGCCCTGTGGCGCTGCATTTTTTTTGACTCCGACAGTCTTACCGAAGCAGTCGCCTCAGCAAAAGTAACCATCGACGAATGGCATCGCCACGCAGATATCTACAATAACCCTTCCGGTCGATCTGACATCGAACTCGGTTTCTCAACATTCTTTCTGAATAGGTGCAATCGATCCGGGATCCTGCGAGCGCGCCCGATCGGTGGGCTCGACCAAACCGGAAATTGGAAGATCGATGCCAGATTTAATCGAGACTCACTCATTGAGAGGATCAATCATCTGGCAAAATTGCGCGAACGCGTTACTATCTCACAAATGGATGCACGCTCCTTCATTCGACACCTTGAGCCGCAGAGCGACGAAACTTTGATGTATGTGGATCCGCCCTACATCATTCAGGGAGACAGACTCTACCTCGATTCACTAACAGGAGAAGACCACCAAGAGCTGGCGGAATTGCTGCGCCAAACTCCTCTGAGGTGGCTTCTCACTTACGACGCCAATAAACGCATCACCGAAGAATTGTATAAGGGTTTCCGGTGCGTGGAGTTTGACATTCTACACACAGCGCAGATACAGCGGACAGGCGTAGAGTATGCAATTTTTGGAAATAAATTGATTCTGCCAGAGGTCACCGGAATAATCGGCGATGGTAATTTTAGATGGATGACGTCCAAAAGGAAGCGCGAAACCTCACGGAGTGTAACGGAGAATCGCAGCACGCAGCTTAATAGCTAGGATCCGGAAGCGACGCAGGTCGTGCCAGATGCATGCCAGGGGCGTCGGCAAGGAGCGGTCAACCGCGGCGCCTTCCCAGGGGGCATAAGCCTCATCTCGCGATTAAGAGCTGATCAGAGCAGTACCAACGGGGAGGGTGCTTATGCTTCTCAAGCTAAGGGCTGCTTATGCTTCTCAAGCTAAGGGCTCCGGCCGTCGTCTCGAAGTCTGGCCGTCTGCGCCTAGGAGGCTTCGGGGTCTTCGGCTCCGGCGTTACGGGCTGGCCGTGACCGCTTGCTCTGGTTGACGACACACCCCTATAGCGTGGCTGAGGCTGGTGGGGGTGCAGCGAGGCACACGCGCGCGTGGTCGGTCGGCGCACCCGCCGTCGTGGCTGGCTGTCGTCGGCTGAGCTTCGTGCCACTGCCGTGCCAGATGCAGCGGTCAGCCACGGTTAACAAGGGTGCCTGGAGGTCGAGTTGCTGGGCAATTCGTCAGGCATCGAAGCTGCAGGTCACCGGCTCGACGCCCCAGCCTCTCTCCTAAAGCGGGTGTCGCAGGTTCGAATCCTGCCGGGGGCACAGTGCATTACGTCGCTGACCTGGGGCTTTCTCTCCAGGGAGGCGCCCTATTCGGCCTCGGACTCCTCGTCCGGGGCCGTTTGTGTGAGCGGTGCGTGAGCGGACGGAGAGTTGATCTCCCGAATGTCGCCCAACGGATCAGCATCATCCGGCACGGACTCCGGGCCGGGATCCTCCGTGTCGTCGGGCTCACCCTCCGCTTCGGAGGCGGCGTTTTCGGAGGTGGCGCGGGCGCGAGGTACGAACCGGGCTGCGGCCTCGGCGATCGCCAGATCCGCCTCGGGGAGCAGGCTCGTGTACGTGTCGGCCGTGATGGTGATCGAGGAGTGGCCACCGTCACCAGCATCTGGGCCCACGCCCTCCATGCCGTCCGCCTCAACCAGCAGACCCGCCACGTCGACAGCCTGCGCCTCGACGACGTCACCGTCGGTGTCTGTCGGCCATCGCTCCCCTCACCCTGGCCGGAGCCGTCCACCTCTATCTCGTGATCCAGCGCCACCCCACGCCGCCCGCGCGGCCAGCGGAAGCCACGCCGAGCCACAACCACGACGCCATCGCGCAGAAGCCACCCCAGCCTCTCGACAAGGTCGCCACCCCGGCGAACGCGGCTTCCGCTCACGCCGATGTGGCGGAGTCCTCTCGGACCGATGCCGCGCAAGCCGGAGCAGCTCCTCCAGCAGGCCGTCGACCAGCGTGCCCTGGCCAACGCCCGCCGTTCGCACGGGTACTGACCTGGCGTGTCGAGCGCCTCAGCGCAAGGCCGTTACCAAGCACACGAGCACGCACAGCACAGACCCGCAGCGCAGCACAGCGTTCCAACGCTCCGGTCCACACAGCAGCAGCCGCCCCAACCGTGCAACCGTCGCACACACGGCGGCGCTGCCCACGACCCTGCGGAAAGCCTGGGACTCCTGGCGGTCTGACCCCGTAGGCCACTCTCCATCCCCGCACCAGCGGACCCGGTCTCCCCTCCTCCAAAGACCCGGGGCCGCTGCCTTGTGCAAGGGCCCCGAACATCCGCCATGGGGAGAGCGGGCAACCGGGATCCGAGCGACAGGCGACGTCACTAGGGGTGGAGAAGGCGGCCGATCTACTGCCAGCCGTGTTTTGTGAGAGGGCCGCTGTCGTCGAGGTAGCCGCGCAGGCCGGCCTCCGGGTACTCGATGATGTCGTCGGGCAGGTCGTGCACGGTGAACCACTCAAGGGCGAGGCACTTCTCGGGCTCCTTGTTGACCGGCTGTCCTTCCCATGCGGTGGCCTCGAAGAAGAAACCGATCCGCTCCACATGCGCGTCCTGCCGGTGATGCACGGTCTGGACCAGGCGAAGGTGAACCGGGTCGACGGTGATGCCGGTCTCCTCGTACAACTCCCGGGCGGCGCCGTGGGGAAGGGGCTCGCCTTGGTCAAGCTTGCCCGACGGCATGTGCCATCGGCCGTGACCGTACGGGCCGCCACGCTGCGAGAAAAGGATTTTGTCGCCGTCGCGGAGGATGACGTGAGTGTCGATGACGGGCTGTGCCGGTTGTCCGCTCATGTTCCTTGGGGGGTCGGATGGATGGGTGGGGTGACCGACGCTATCGGCAGAGCCAGGATGGCGTCGGCGATTCGGCGTGCTACGTCCGATGGGGTGGCATTGCTGGTGTCGAGAAGCAGCACCTTCACCTCCTGCCTCATCAGCTGGGATGCGGCATCGGCGTAGAGCTCGACTTCTCTGCCGGGCGCCGAGGGGTCGAGATGGAAGCGATGGGTGACGCCGCGCGTTGCGATGCGTTCGGCGATGAGTCCCGGTTCCGCGGTGAGGATCACGGCGAGGTCCGGCAGCAGCGCGTGACGGTTGATGCCGAGCAGGAATTCCAAGGGCACACCGTCGAGCCGTTGCAGGACCAGCGTCGAGGGCAGGTAACGGTCACTGATGATCAGCTCGCCGGCCTGCAGCGCAGGTTGTATTTCGCTCTCGATGTGCTCGTAGCGGTTGGCCGCCACCAGGCAGGCGAGGGCCAGGCCGCGGATCTGGTTGGCGTGGCTGCGGATGAACTGGCCCAGGTCGCTGGTGGTCGGCTCGGCCGTCCGCCGTGCGGGACGCCCCTGGGTGGTGAGATGGTCGTGGAGCGCCTTCACCGTCGTGGACTTGCCAACCCCGCTGGGGCCGTCGATCGTCACGAACCATCCTGTGCGCTTGCCCGTCATACGGCGACCTCCTCGCCCCCCTGGTTTCGGTCGTGCTGCTCGCGCGTGAGCATCGCCAGCGTCGTCCGGATCCGCTGGAGCGGCACGTCACCGAACTGGATGCCGACGGAGAAGTTGAACTCGTCGCGCTGTCGCATCGACTCGTCGGCGCCGTCACCCGTGAGATCGACGTCGCCGTATGCGAGCAGGGCGTCCGGGTCGTGGCCGGTCTGGATGAGGGTCCGCCAGATGGGCGTGCCCGGATAGGGGCGGAACTCGAAGACACTGGCGCGCATGTCGCCCGGGTGCTGGTCGGAAATTTGCCACAGGTTGCGGATGTGGCGGACGGTTTCGTCGAGGTCTTCCTGGCTTTCACCGGGAAAGCCAAGGATAAAGTAGCCCTTGACGCCGATGCCGTGTTCGACCAGGCGGCGGGCGACGCGCTCGGTCATCTCGGCGTTGATCCGCTTGTCCATCGCCTTGAGGATGCGGTCGCTGCCTGATTCGATACCGAGGGCCACTTCGCGCAGCCCATTGGAGACGAGCCGTTCGAGCTCGCTGTCGGAGACCCGGTCAAGGACGTTGATACGGCCGGTGGCGTCCCACACGTACCGCTCGCCGATCCGGTGCTGGGCGAACGCTTTCATCTGCTCCTCGATGACGTTGCGCACGCCCAGGAACAGGTCGTCGACAAACCGGAATGCGGTCACACCGTACTTGTCGTGCAACTGGTCGAGCTCGCCGATGATGTTCTCCGGGCTGCGGACCCGGATCGTGACGTCGGAGTTGGCGCTCCAGGCGGCACCGCAGAAGGTGCAGTTGTAGGGGCAGCCACGGCTGCCGACGATGTTGGCCTCCATGTGCCCGCTGTCGGCGGCGGCCTGGATCCAGTCGGTGGGGCGGCGGGCAGCGAGGCGCCGGTCGGTTGCATTGGGCGCGGCCTGGTAGGGGTCCTGAGGGAGGAAGACGCGGTTGACGTACGGCAGGGCGTTGATGTCCGGGCCGAGCATCTGGGCGCTCGTATTCGAGTCGGCGATACCCGCGGCCCGGGTGCCGAGCAGCGGGTCACGCCAGAGCACGCCGGGCAGTTCCCGCCGACGCGTTCCGTCCTCCAGGAGCGCGGCGACGCGTAGCTCCCCTTCGCCGAGGACGAGCGCCCGCAGGTTGGCCAGGCGTGGGTCGGCCAGGACACGGTCCGGCATGGCCTTGGCGTGGTGCCCGCCGACCATGAGGGCGATGGCGGGGTCGAGTTGGGTGGCGATCCGGGCGGACATCTCGTAGGTGGGTGCGAGGAGGTTCATCGCGGCCCACCGGGGCTTGGCCCCGTTCACGATCTGCGCGGTCGCGTCGATGCCCAGACCGTGCGCCTCAGCGTCGAGGACGCCGACGTTGAAGCCAGCCTGCTGGGCGTAGGTGGCGATATAGGCCATGCCCAGCACGGGAAGCGTGTAGTCGTTGGTGCGCGGCCGCAGGGTGTAGTCGCGCAGCGGCGCGTTCACGAACAGCGCGTCGAGCTCGCGGTTGGTGTCGGCGCCCGTGACCAGCTCTAACTGCCGCATGGATCCTCCAGGTCATGGGGCATGTGAGCCCCAGGTGAGGGTGGAGAGAGTCAGGGTGTGCAGGGCAGTGCGGTCGGTTCCGGCCCATCCGGTCCACAGCGGGCCGAATGCCTTGTCTTTCTTGTCGGGCCACGGGTGATCGGGGGCGATCTGAGCAGCCCAGGTGCGCACGGCGAGGTCGTCGTGCGGGTAGATGCTGAAGTCGCCGGTGAAGTCGGCGCTGGCCGCCGCGGCGGTCCACGGACCGATGCGGGGGATACTCGTCAGCGCGGTGACCAGGTCGGCGGCGTCCAGGTGTTCCCACTCAGTGTGGTGCTGCTGGTAGTCGGCAGCCGCGGCCTGCAGGGCGGTGCGGTGGAACTTTGCTCCGACGCCGGCGAACTCTTCGTCGGCCAAGTTCAGGACGTCGGTGGGCGTGGGTGCCACGGCGAACTCACCGGACAAGCTCTGGACAGTCGTACCAAACGTGCGGCACCAGGCGCGGTACAGCTTGCGGGCCTGGTCGGCGCGTACCACCTGCCGCAGGATCGCGGTGCTGATCGCATCCCACAGCCATGGGTTCGCCACACGCTGGGTGATGCCGAGTTCGTCGAGTCCGGCCCGCAGGACAGCGGGGACTGTGGCCGGCAGGCAGGCGGGGTCCGTTGGGACAAACGTGGGCTTCACGTCTTCGGTGCCCTGCACACACTGCATGTGCAGGCCCTCCCTGTCGTGGGCCAAAACCCAGATACCGGAGGCCGTACGGACGGCACGCGCGAATGTGCCGTTCTCCTGTGAGTACCAGGCCGGGTGATCGCTCGTCAGGACACCGGTCATCGATTGCTCCTCGTGTTGTGCTTTGTTTCGCCGTAGCCTCTCGCGTTACGGGGCTCCGGGTGCCACAACCAGCACAGCCCTGGCTCTGCTGCTCGCCGGATCCGTTCTCGTCTGCCATGTGGCGTTCCCTTCGTCAGAGGAGGTCGGCTGCCGCCCCCTGAAGTAAGCGAGCGCCTGCAGCTTGAGGCGGTTGAGGCTCTGCTTGCACGAGTAGGGCGAGACGTGTTGCCCACCCCACTGCACCGGGCCAAGCCAGATCACCAAAACACCGGTACGCCCGCAGCCGAGCCAGCAATCACCGGTGATCCACGGCCACTCCGTGGAAGGCCGTCCCCTTTCTCAGCTGGTCGGGATAGTCGATCTGGTGGCCTGGCAGTTGGGAGCGCAGGCCCAGAGGTGGAACGGCAGGCCCGGGTGGCGTATCTCGCCCAGCCGTCGACCGCTCGCTCCCAGCGGCCGGGCGCAGAGGGCGCAATCGATGGCCATCTGCTGGCGAGGCCGGAGTCGGGCCAGATCCGGAAGGGGCGAGGGTGCTGTGGCCGAGATGCTCACTTGCCGCCCTCCGTGCGGAGTTCCGCCCAGACCTCTTTGCCCCAAGGACGTCTTTCCGAGCCGTGCAGGTCGTAGCCCCAGCGGTCGGCGACAGCATCGACAAGGAGCAGTCCGCGCCCCGACTCGTCGTCGTCGGTCACCTGACTGAGTACGGGCAGACGCGACGGTTCCCGGTCCACGACCCCGACACGCAGTCGAGTCGCGCTCGGCCGTCCAACCGTGAGGCGGATCTCGGGACACGGGGTGTGTCTGGAGGCATTCGCGATGAGCTCCGTGATGATCAGCGCGGCGAGGCCGTCGAGGCGCCACACCCCGAGGACGTCTCGGACGAGATCGCGGCCGAGCTCGGCCGTGGACGGCTCGCACGGGAAGGTCTGGCTGTACGTGGGGTGGCCGGCGGAGAGGGCCTCAACTGGGGTTCTCAGACTCGTCATCAGGGTGGAGCCTTCGTGTCGTCTCGGCGCCCGGCCCTCCCCCGCGGGGGAACCTCAGGGGAGGGCCGGGCCGTCAACAGCCGCTCGCACGGTGGGGCGCGGCGGGCGACCAGCACCCAGACAACTCCCTTTCACAGCGAGTTGGTTAGGACGTTCAGGCGTTCAGCCGACGCAGCCACCTAGGGTGTTTTGACCTTTCCTTTACCTGACGAGTGGGGATCGCGCGGACTACCGTGCCCGTATGGACACCACCCGCAACACCGTTCTTGAGGCGTGGATGACCGAACACGGCTACAGCTCCAACAGCCTAGCCGAGGCCGTGAACAGGGCCATTGAACGGTTGACCGGGCGCCCCGGAGGACTCGACGGCTCATCGGTCCGCGCGTGGAAAGCGGGCCGGGTCACCTGGCCAAAATCAGCTGCACGCAAGGCACTTGAGGACGTCACCGGATTACCCGCCGTCGCTTTAGGGTTCGTGCCACGGAGCCGGCCTTCGTCCACCCCGGCCCCACCGCAGCAGGAGGACCCCGACATGAAGCGCCGCACCCTCGTCGGCAGCATCGCGGCGGCTGCCGCAGCCGCCGCCGCACCCGGCACCACATCGCCGCGCCGTATCGGCATGAGCGACGTCAACCGCCTGAACAAGCGCTTCGCCGAGATCATCGCCAGCGACCACCGCCACGGCGGACAACTAGGCATCGAGCAGCGGGCCGCCGCCCTCGCCGACGAGGCGCTCAACCTCCAGAACGCAGGCAGCGCCACCCAGCGCGTACGCAGCAACCTCTACGCCTCCGCAGCCGCCTTCCGCTCCTCCGCAATGTGGGCCGCCATCGACGGCCGGCGCTACAACGTCGCCAAGGCGCACATGCGCGAAGCCCAGGCCCTCGCCGAGATGTCCGGCGATCAGACGATCAAGTTCCGCATCTGGAGCCACGCGGGCACCATGTACCGGCACATGGGCCGCCCGGCGGACGCGTTCGCCGCCAACGACGTCGCCCGCAACCTGCACCTCACACGCCGCGACCCCCTGTTCGCGTCCCTCGGCCTGGCCCGCCAGGGCGCCATCCACGGCGCAGCACAAGACCGCACCGGCACCCACCGAGCCTTCGAGCAGGCCCAGGACGCCATGCTCCGCGCCGACCCCGCCGACTACCGGCCGGTGTGGATGCTCGCCTTCTACGACCAGGCCGAACTGGACTCCCTGGCCCTCTCCGCGCACTTGGCGCTCGGCGACTACTCGACCGCCGAGTACCACGCCCATCGCTGCATGTCCACGCTCCGGCCCCACATGATCCGTTCCCGGGCCATCACCACCACCCGGCTCGCCCACGCCCAGCTCGCCCAGGGCGCCCCCGACGCCGCCACGGCCACCGCGATGAAGGTCCCCGTCGAGGCCGCCACCCAGCACGCCCGGGTCACGCGCATGCTGCAGGAGTTCGGAGCCGCACTGCGCGCCACCGCGCCGGGCAGCTCCACCGCACAAACCTGGACCGAGCACACCGCCACCTGGAGGATGGCCGCATGACCACGGCGCCCGCCATCGAACTGCGCACCTTCACCACCCTCGACACCGCCCGCGGCGACCTCCTCGACGTGTACGCCGACGTACGCGCCCCGCTCCTCCACCTGCCGAACTACGCGGTCACCGCGTTCGGCGAGCGTCTGGACCGGCACGGCACCGAGCCGGGGTTCACGGCCGTCCTCGCCTACGCAGACGGGTATCCGGTCGGCTACGCCTACGGCAACACCATCGAGCACGGCGACCGCTACTGGCAGCGCACCAGCCCGACACCGGCCGAGAAGTACACCGAGCGCCCGGCGGTGGCCCTGAAGGAGATCGGCGTCCGGCCGACCTGGCGAAAGACCGGCACCGCCCGCCGCATCCACGACGCCCTCCTCGCCACGCGCCGCGAGCCGTACGTGACGCTCATGGTCAACTCGGCCGCCGGGGACGGAAAGGTCCACGCGCTCTACAGATCATGGAGGTACGAGGACATCGGGCAAAGCCAGCCGTCACCGGCCTCACCGGTCCTCACCGTGATGATCCGCGGTACCCGCTGACCTTCGACGCCATCCGCTTTCAGAGCGTGGTCGGTTAGTTCGGGGTAGGCGGGCGTGAACTCTGGTCAGTGGCGGTAGTCGCGTACGAAGGGCGTCGCGTCCTCGCGCAGAGCGACCGGTATCTTCAGCGTCCCGGCCGGGGACTTGCGCGGCATGCGGACCTTGCGCAGCACGTCGAAGCCGACGAGCCGCAGTTCGACGACACCGGGCTTGACCGTCGTGACGTACACGGCGTGAACGCCCCAGGCGTGCCGGAGCCGTTCGGCCGAGGCGGCGACGTCGGCGGGTCCCTGCCCCGGGGCGAGCCGCAGTCGAAGCCGCAGCCCGGTCGAGGTGGGCCGGATGATGCCCCGACGAGGAGGAACAGGCCGCACCTCGCGCCGAGTGGTGGCCTTGACCGCCAGGACCCGCAGCCGGGAGGGGGGCGACGGTCAGGCCGCAGGCTTCCATGACGGTGCTGTACGAGCTGAGCAGCCGGGCGGTGGAGAGCGGCAGGCCGACCGTGGACCAGTAGACGCCGGGGTGTTGGGCCCGGGCGTAGGCGGCCCCACCGCCGAGTGCTGCGACGGGACCACCCACCTCCAGAAGCGTTGCCAGATCGGTCATCAGGCCGTGGCCCCCATGGCGGCCGGGAAGGCGGCCGGAGTGACGGCGGCGGCGCGGTAGGCGATGCCGTGACGCTGCTGCCCGTTGAACACGCTCTCCCACGGCCGGGCCACCAGACCGGGCAGCGAGACCGGAGCACCGAGCGCCAGTCCCTCGGAGACGCCGCTCTCCGGGATGGTGACCTTGATCAGAGCCGACTCCCCTTCCTCGATGTAGACGACGCCGATGGTCATCAGAGCCTCGCCGCTGTTGATGTCCTTGGCGATCTCGCCGGTCTGCCGGTCGCGGACCTTTGGGTTCGGGTGCCTCGGTCAGCAGGATCGTCGCGGCCGAGGTCTCCACACGGATGGTGCGCAAGGTTTCTTCCTATCTACTCGTCTAGATGAGTGGCAGTCTGTGAACCCGATGGATCCGGGAACGGTGGCCACTCTGACACACAGCTTGCCCACTCGTCTATACGAGTATGCGTGTCGGTGTGTACGAGTCCGAAGAAATGGCCTCGCGCACCGCCGGTTACGTCGCCGGAAGCTGGTACGACAACACGTATGCGTCTGCCGCCATGACGGTGTCGCAGACCTCCACGGGCCGCTTCTCGGTGTCGTACGCGGTGCGGATCAGGTGGATCACCGGGACGCCGGAGGCAAGGTGCAGCGTCTTGACCTCGGTCGGCGAGGGCATCCGGGCCCGGATCTCCTCTTCGAAGTGGTCGAGGTGGTGGCCCAGTTCCTCAAGACGGGCGTAGATACCGCCGGGGCCAGGGTTGGGTTCGGCGATCTGGGTACCGCGGGCGATGTCGAGGGGGAGGTAGGAGGTGGCGAACTCGACCGGACGGCCGTCGAGCAGATACCGGCGCCGCCGGGCAAGCACACGCCGCACCGACCCGAGGCGGGCAGAGATGTCTTGCGTGGCCTTCTCTTCCTTGACCTCCAGGCTGTCCACTTTTGGGTGACTGCCGGCGGCGTCCGCTTCGACGATGAACGCGGACTTTCCCTGCTCGCGGTGACGCCGGGCGAACCGGTCGGAGGCGAGTCGCCGCACGGGTGGTCGCGGCCTGACGAACACGCCCTTCCCGTGCTCTGCGTGCACCAGGCCCTCGCCCTGGAGGACGGAGAAGGAGTTGCGGACGGTCATCCGGGACACGCCGTAGTGGTCAACTAGCTCTGCTTCCGAAGGGAGCTTCTCGCCTTCCTTGAAGCGCCCACGGTCGATGGCCTCGCGCAGCTGGTCGGCGATCTGCCGGAAGACCGCACGATCGCTCGTGGGGTCCAGGCCGCCGAGCAGGGACGGGAGAGAGGTCACGAGTACTCCTTTAGGTATCTAGACGAGTGGGCGAGTGTTGTTGCTACGGTTGAGAGCCTAGCCATCCGAGAGGGCCGAGGAACGTGACCACTGACCGTCCGCACTCCGTGAGCGTTGCCGGAGTCATCGTCGACGACCAGGGCCGGGCCCTTTTGATCAAGCGTCGCGACAACGGCCACTGGGAACCACCGGGCGGCATAGTCGAGCGGGAGGAAACCCTCCCCGAGGCGCTTCAACGGGAAGTCCTCGAAGAGACCGGCATCAAGATCGCGCTTCCCGCCACCCTCACCGGCGTCTACAAGAACATGACGGGCCTGATCGTCTCCCTGGTCTTCCGCTGCGAGGCCGCCGACGGCACGCCCACAACCGGGGACGAGACCCGCGCACTGCGGTGGGCCACCCGCGAAGAAGTCACCGACCTTGCCGACGAGGCGTACGCGATCCGTGTCCTGGACGCTCTGGACGCGTTGTCTCCACCAGCCGTCCGCGCACACGACGGCGTGAAACTCGTCTAGCCCGAACCCGCTGCACATGGCGGCCTACCAGCATAAAGGAACTTGTATGCACGAGTATACGAGCACCGCGCGGGTCTGGGGACTCACTTGCCCAGGTTTCCCGGAAGAGGTCAGCAGGGCCCGCCGCTGGACCCGGGACATCCTCAGAGACTCGCCCCTGGCCGAGGACGCCGAACTGATCGTGAGCGAACTGAGCGCGAACGCGATCCTGCATACCGCCAGCGGCCGGCAGTCGGGCAGCTTCCATCTGGCCCTCGCAGTCGCACCGCAGATGGTCGCCCTGTCGGTCACGGATGACGGGGGCACCGGCCAAGCCCCGAAGGTCGAGCACCAGGACCAGGAGGCGGAACACGGCCGGGGCCTGAGCATGGTCAACACGATCGCCCACCGGGTTGTGGTCCACGACAGCGACGGCGGCCACACGGTCACCGCGGAACTCTTCACCGGGGCCCGCCGGGGAGGCCATCCATGCTGACGGGCGAACCTCAGTGGGGCTACTGGTGCGAGTGCTGGACACAGGACATCGCCGACGAGGGAGCGACGCCTGAACTCCGGGCGTCCTTCGACGCGCACTTGGCACCGCAGGCCGACAGATGGGTAGCGGTGGCGCTCCGCACCATCTCACCAGCACTGGACGCCGACGCATCCGACGGAGCTTGGAGGTGGCTGTACGAGGGACGCGCCCAGACCCGGCAAGCCCTCCTACGCAACGAGCCCTGCACAGTCTCAGTAACCCACGCCCACACCCGCATCACCTGGACGATCCGGCCAGTCCTCTTCCTACCGCTTGCACACCGACAGGGCATCGAACTGCCAGCCTGCGCATACGACTTCCAGCCCCAGCAGTCCGACTGAGTTACAACTTTCTCTACTGGTTCAAGGCGGCTCGCTCCGCTCACCGCGCGCGGCCCGGCACCCGGCCGGGCCTGCGCTCCTGTCTCCGCCCCGCTCCAGCCCGACCCGCGCGCACAGCATGCAGCCGCCTGATGCTGGAGAAGGGGCACATCGTGGCTGGGGCAGTCGGCTCCGCGGCTTTTCGCAGCCACTTCGGCGCAAGTCTCGAAGATCATGACCTCAACGTCGTGCTTTACCGGGCAGGTCCACATACCGCCCGAGCACCGCAAGCTTACGGGGCCATGATCACTCGCGCCAAAGTAGCGCCACCCGAACGCCGCTCCACCGACCTGGGCGAATCCCGCTGCATTCAGATACCGAGGCGACCCAGAATGAAGTTCGTGAACTGTTGACTCTTTGCCGCTTTTTCGAGCGTCGTGTTGCCGCTCTGCAAGTAGGACGCGGTCAGTCCTTTCAAAACATCAAGGCGACTCTCGAGAAATGCCGGGTCGAGCTCTACATCAGCACCTACCACGCGCTTCAACTGTTGAGGATCATGAATCCGGCCACCCGCAAGTTCAACCGCTACCAACATCGACAGGTGAAATTTCAGATTGTTTCGCTCACCTTGAGTGGCATTCGCAAGCTCTGAGTGCAGGAATACATCCAACTTTCGCTGCGTCTGAGCTGCCCAGAGAAACACACTGAGGTCAACCTTCGGATTGAATACCTGCAGATAATCGTCATCATTCTTCAGTAGCGAAGAGGGCTTTCCCCGCGCCTTGTCGGGTCGACACAACCCTACAGCCGTCAAAGCTTGCCCCAGCAAAGGGATTCCAATGATTTTTGCTGGATCCTTACCTTCATTCTTGTAGAAGTTCTTACGGCGGTCGTAATACCAGCCGTTAACGAGGAAGTAATCTTCGATATTTCGCTGAATCTCATCGGTGGCCCGAAGCGAGGCGTCATTGACAGGGGTCTGCCTGTTGGTAGCCCTAATTACCTGATCGCGCGTCTTTCGGTCGGTGGTAGAGATGATGCGGACCAGGAGCATACGATCTCCGATCGGAGCTTCCCCGTTCCCTCTTAAAACCTCGTAGATGGTGTGACTCGTCTGCAAGCCATTTACAATCTGAATGTCTGTCAGGGTATAGGTCTTCCCCCCGGTGGTCGCATCGCTACAAATGATAGTGACCCCGTTATTCAGCCACCAAAACTCAGGACTGTCAGGATTCTCAAGCGTTCGTCGAATTTCTTGATTTACGGTAACGGGCCCCTGATAATCCCTCACGTTCCAATCAAACAAGTACCGGCGTAGCTTGCCGTGTTCGTCCGTGATCAAGTCGAAGTAGTCGGCCAGACGCACTAGGGCTACGTGCGAGTTGCCACTAGTGGCGTTTTCCTGAAACTTCATCGGTAGAGCGTAAGAAGGCTTCTCATTGTAACGTGCGAGAAGCTCACGATCCCCAAGCAAGTCGCACTGTACAGCTGCCCCCGGCGGAAAAAGATCGAGCAGTGCTTGACGAAGCATGCCCTGCTTTACCAGAACCTGTGGAGCAACTCCCTGCACATCTCCCGGCGTGGCATACACAACATTAACGGAAATCTTGGGCCTGCGAACGAGAAGTTTCTCCCAAGCCCGCCGGAACAGATCCACCCGAGATAGCAGGCTCTCGTTATAAAGCCCTTGCAGCTCTTCAAGATCTTGATTCAGATCCAGGATTCGTCGAAGGGTATTTTCCAGCTTATCAAGCGCAGCTTCTTCGAAAGATGCACTGCGTTTGGCTTGAATAACCCACAGTTCAAGGAGTCGCTCTTGCGAGAAGTCACTCGGTCGGCGATGCTCTGAGAAAAGGTCAGAATCTTCATCCAAGAGATTGTCATCCCAGAAGGTGAAGATCGAGTCGATTCCACCATCTTGACCGGAACCCACAATTCCGTCCTGAATATTCTCCAGGCCGAGCCCATAAGGCCGCAGGGACAGCTCGGAGGCGAAGATCTCGAACGCCGTATCTCCCGAAGATCGCGGTACATTTTCCTGATGCCAGCTTTCAAAGATCCGCATGAGCAGAGTGCGGGCATTGGTTTGGGGAGCCGGCATATCGGAGTCTCCTAGCTAAGGGAGTGCCTGCGCAACCTAGCGCATCCTTCACGGTTAAAGAGTAGGGCAGGTCTGCCGGATTCTCTCTGAGTTTCGTTAACTCGTCCATCGGTGGCGGCGAGCGATCGGCACCAGCGTCCAGGAGGCACGGGTACCGCGGCAAACATGTGGCCGACCGTGCAGGGACCGGCTAGGAACAGCAGACACCAGTACGTCGGCCAAGCACGCTGAGCGCTGCGTCGAGCGTGCCAGAACCTTGCCAGGTCGTGCGAGGAGCACCGAGTGGGCACCAACTTGGCATTCAGGCATGCATCAACACCACGCACGTGCAGGTCAGCGCCACCCCCAAATCCATCTGAACTTCCCAAGCTGATAGCTCACGCTCCGTGGTGACGGTGCCGACCGTAGCGGGTTGGTCTGGTCGACGGCGCAAGCCGGTAGCGTGGCTGAGACAGGCGGGGGTACAGCGAGACACACGCGCGCCTGGTCGATCGGCGCGCCCGCCGTTGTGGCTGACTGTCGTCGGTTGAGGTTCGTGCCACAACCGTGCCAGATGCAGGGGGCAGTCACGGTCAACGCTGGTGTCCTGCGGTCGAGTAGCTGCCCGCTTCCCCGGCCGACGAAGACGCAGCTCAGGCCCGAGATCACCCAGCCTCTCTCCTAAAGTGGTTATTCAGCCTGCTCGCTGAGTCCGCGCGCTGGAGTTCCTCAGCCGGGATGGTCTCCATCGGGTCCCCTTTAGGGTCGATCGGCTGATCTGCCAGGAAGCCGTGCTTGATGACGGTCAACTCGCCACGGTCTGGACCGCCTCGAAGTACCACAGCCCGCCGTGACGGAAGGGGAGCCGCAAGCCGGCCCGATGAGTGGCAATCACCGTGCACGTGCGGTCGCGGTCAAAGCAGTGCCTCCGGCGGGGGCGCTCCGGCTCCGGGATGGTGGGGGCGCCGCTTGCGGGTGCCGGCCGAGTGGGGGCGCGCGTGGAGAGCTTCCATCCCGTCCACCGCCGACCCAGGCAGAGCCGAGCAGACGCGGCCCAGGGGCGTCAAGGTCGTTCGTACAGTGGCGCGCTCCACCTTGACGCCCCTGAACCACGCCTGCTCCACGGTGTGTGGGTCGACGGCGGACGGGATGGAAGCACGGGTGAGTGGTGGGTATAGATCCGTGGACGCGTCCCGGCCTTGGATCGAACTCTTCAATCAGCACGCGGGAAGAGCGATTTTCAGCCACAATTTCGCGCTCTCTTGCGCTAGTTCCGGCTAGTCAGCGCTAGTTAATGTACCCCTAGTATATCCACCCCTAGCTGCGGAGACACGTGCCAGCGACCCCCGCATGTCACGCTTATAGCGCCCTGATCAGGGCAGATTCTCTGGCCTGTTTTTCTATTGCGTGCGTAATGGAAAGTAGGGTCTTCGCGAACGGCGTTCCCAGCGCCTGAAGTCGTCCCTTTGGGTTCACTCACAAGGCACCATGCTCGTAACAGTCAGAAGCCCATCACGCGGCTCCGACCTAGAAGCAAGGGCTGCGTGATGGGCAATGAACCCGGAGGTTCTACGTTGAGTCTGGACCCAACCCCGAGGCATCTGTCAAACCGGCCTCGGTACCCGTGGGTGGTCGTGATCATCCTCGTGCTGATGATGGCATCGCCACCGGTTTCAGAAGCGGTCAGCACCTACGTTGATGCCGTCGCCGTTGCGGCCCTCTTCGCAGTCGGTTGCAGTACAGCACCGCAGTACAGCAACCCCACCAACCGTGCCTGTCTCGTAGTGTCCTTGTAGACCCGAATCGCAGCCTGTATGACCGTGCTTGACCGGTCTGTCTAGAGCTACGGATCAGAAAGGCTCTGACATCCACAGTTGACATCAACAACGGCGGACGGCGGCGCACATCAGCGTCTCTGTCCGGCCCCCACACCGGTCGAGGGCCGCAGTCGGATCGCGCCCGGATCGAACTCCTAAAGCGGGTGTCGCAGGTTCGAATCCTGCCCGGGGCACAGACAGAAGGGCGCCCACGGACTTTCGTGGGCGCCCTTCAGGATCCATGGCCGACGGCCCGCTTGCCAGAGGCTCAGGCGGCGTGCGGGGTGAAGGTGACATGCGAGTCGCCTTCGTCGATGGTCAGGTTCAGCGTGCCCTCCAGGGCCTTGGCCAAGCGCCGCAGCAGCGGGAGCGTCGGCACGGTGTCACCGCCCTCCATCCGGGAGACCTGGGGCTGCGTCATCCCGGCCCGCTCCGCCAGCTCCGCCTGGGACAGGTCGAGTTCGATTCGACGGTTGTAGACCGCCTGCCCGAGATCGCCGGCCAGCCGCGCGTCGACGTAGTCCTGGTCGTACTCCACCGCCTCACCCGCGAGCTGCCGGATCCGGCGCGTCCTCCACGTGCTGTGATCCATCAGCTCTCCTTGCGCCGCTCGTACGTGTGCTGGGCGTGGTCATGTTCGGCCTCGCAGACCTTCTGGGCCTGATGCGCACGCTCGACTTCTGCCGCCTCGCGCATCCTCGTCTTACGGAAGACCGTCAGCAGCACGATCCGTTGTCCTGGTGCGAGCCAGTACGGGATGCGTACGGCTTCGCCGTCCAACTCGAAGCGGAGCTCACGTAGCTTGCCACCCAGGTGCCGCGAGTACGGCTCGCCGAGGGTCGTCGGCTCGTCCAGCAGCCGGTCCGTCTTGTCCTCGACCCGCCGGTAGAAGCGGAACGGAAGCAGCTCCAGCCAATCCCGTACCTCGGGATCGATCTCGATCTCCTACCGCGCCGTCCGTCATGCAATCAACGGTATATACCTCGGAATGCATGTCGCAAGCCGCCACTGACTTCGGAGCCGCACCACCTCAGACCGCGCCGCCACCTCGACCCGCCCGAAAAGGTCGCTGCCTCCGGCCGACCCAGAACGGATTCGGCCCACATGAGGCCGGGAAGCCTGGTGAACACGTGAGAACTGCCGAGGAGAACTTTCCCAGGTCAAACAGCTATCAATAGACGTTTCCGCAGGTCACAGCCCCAAATAGGGAAAACTCCTGAAGCGGGTGTCGCAGGTTCGAATCCTGTCGGGGGCTCCTATTCGGCCTCGGGCTCCTCGTCCGAGGCCGTTGGCGTGAGCGGACGGGCAGTCGGCGTCCCGACCGGGCTCGACACCGTGATGCCACCGAGGCCCGCCCTCCCGGCGCCGGCCTCGGCGGCATGCTCACGTTCGTTTCTCAGGCCGCGTCCTTTGTCGTCCAATCGAGGCGTTTGACAACCAACCCAGCCGCCCGAGGATGCGAATGGGACGCAACTGCCTATGGCCGTTGACCCTCGCCTTTGGGGGCAGGGGCAGGACGTTGGGCGGGCCGGGGCGCGGTCATGTCGAGCAGGAGCAGGGCGTCGTGGTCGGGGCTGCCGGGTTCGGCGGTGTAGACGCCGATGCGCTGGCCGGGGGTGCCTTCGACGTGCAGGGACTGCGAGGTGAGGGTGAGGGTTCCGACCTGCGGGTGCTGGAACGTCTTGTGGGCGGGCTTGCGTCCGGTCACCTCGTAGCGCTCCCACAGGCCCGCGAAGTCCGGGCTTTTCAAAAGCAGCTCGCCGACCAGGTTGGTGAGGTCGGGGGCGTCGGGGGCGGTGCCGGCGATGGCGCGCAGGCGGGCGACGCATGCGGTGATCTGCCGGTCCCAGTCGGGGAAGAGATCGCGGGCGGCGGGGTGCAGAAAGAGGTAGCGGGCGAGGTTGCGGTGCTTGATGGGCCAGTCGTCCAGGCCCGCGTACAGGGCCAGCCCGCCGGGGTTGCAGGCCAGCATGTCCATGCTGCGGCTGATGACGTACGCGGGGTTCGGGCGCAGTGACTCAAGGAGCAGCTTGAGGTGGGGGCGCACGGTGCGGCTGGGCGCGGGCGGAGGGTCGGAGACGTAGCGGGCGGCGCGGGCGGCGAGCTCGCGCAGGTGCTGGTGTTCCTGTTCGTCCATGTGCAGGGCGCGGGCGAGTGAGTCTAGGACGGCGGGGCTGGGGCGGGTCTCCTTGCCGCGTTCCAGGCGCACGTAGTAGTCGATGCTGATGCCGGCCAGAGTGGCCAGCTCCTCGCGGCGCAGGCCGGGGGTGCGGCGGATGCCGGCGCCGACGGTGAGGCCGACGTGCCCGGGGCTGGTCTGGGTGCGGCGGGCGCGCAGGTAGCGGCCCAGTTCCGCGCCCTCGCTGTGCGCGCTCGTCGCAGCCATGGCCCCAGTCTCACCCGATGGGCACCGGGCCCGCAGGGGCGAGAGGGGCCCTGTCATTACCCCTGAAGAGCCCGCCCTGCCACATGGGCGCAATCCGGGCGAAGGTGAAGGAGCAAGACGCCGGTATCCCGATCTCTTCCTCGTCATCCCAGGCAGGTTCTGCTGGGCCGGGTGAGAGTGAGGGGGCCGGGTTCGCCACGGATGGAAAGAGGGCGAGATGCGGTACATCAAGCTGCGTGACCTGAGGGTTTCCAGGATCGGGCTGGGCGCGATGGGCATGTCCCACGGCTACACCGGCTCCGGCACCGACGACGCGGAATCGATCCGGGCCGTACACCGGGCCCTGGAGCTGGGCGTCACTCTCATCGACACCGCCGAGATCTACGGCCCCTACACCAACGAGGAGCTGCTGGGGAAGGCGCTCAGGGGGCGCCGGGACCAGGTGGTGCTGGCCACCAAGTTCGGCCTGGTCTCGCACGGCGGAGAGGGCGCCTGGAACCTGGACTCCAGCCCGGCCAACATCCGCACCGCTGTCGAGGGCTCGCTGCAGCGGCTCGGCACCGACCACATCGACCTGTACTACCAGCACCGCGTCGACCCGAACACGCCGATCGAGGAGACCGCCGGCGCCGTCGGCGAACTGATCGCCGAGGGCAAGGTGCGCGCCTTCGGCCTCTCCGAGGCGGGCCCGGACACGATCCGCCGCGCCCACGCCGTCCAGCCCGTCACCGCGGTGCAGTCCGAGTACTCCCTGTTCACCCGCGGCATCGAGGAGCAGGTGCTGCCGGTGCTGCGGGAGCTGAACATCGGCCTGGTGCCGTTCTCCCCACTGGGCCGCGGCTTCCTGACCGGCACGGTGCGCTCCACCGACCAGTTCGACGAGAACGACTTCCGGCGCGACAACCCCCGCTTCACCGGCGAGAACTTCCAGCACAACCTGGCGCTGGCCGACGAGGTCAGGGTCCTCGCCGACGAGGCCGGTGCCACGCCCGGCCAGGTGGCCCTGGCCTGGCTGCTCGCCCAGGGCGACGACATCGCCCCGATCCCTGGCACCAAGCGCGCGGCCCGCGTCGAGGAGAACACCGCCGCCGACGCCATCGTGCTGAGCGCCGAGCAGCTCGAGAAACTCTCCAGCCTGCCGCCCGCCGCCGGCGCCACCCACACCGAGGCCCAGGCCCAGATGCTCGAACGCTGACACCCGCATGCCCTTCAGCACCACCCCCGTTTGGAGTAGCCCCCTTATGCGTGCAGCAGTGATGTACGGAGCCGACGACGTCCGCGTCGAGAACCGGCCCGATCCCAAGATCGTCCAGTCGGCCGACGCCGTGGTCCGCACGCTCGCCTCGTGTGTGTGCGGCAGTGACCTGTGGCCGTACGCCTCGATGCCGGCCACCGACACCGGCCGCCCCATGGGGCACGAGTTCCTCGGTGTCGTCGAGGAGACCGGTGCCGACGTGACCGGCCTCAAAAGTGGTGACCTGGTCGTCGCCCCGTTCACGTACAGCGACAACACCTGCGACTACTGCGCCAGGGGCCTGCACATCTCCTGCCGCAACGGCGGCCGGTACGGCTTCGACGGTGTCGACGGCGGACAGGGTGAAGCCGTCCGCGTCCCCTACGCCGACGGCACCCTGGTCAAGTTGCCGGTGGCCGCGGACTCCACGCTGGTGCCGTCCTTGCTGGCGCTGTCGGACGTGATGACGACCGGCCATCACGGAGCCGTCACCGCCGGCGTCACCCGCGGTGACGCGGTCCTGGTCGTCGGGGACGGTGCGGTCGGCCTGTGCGCGGTGATCGCCGCGAAGCGTCTTGGCGCCGAGAGGATCGTGCTCGCCGGACGCCATGAAG
Source organism: Streptomyces sp. CWNU-52B (assembly GCF_047444975.1). Taxonomy (NCBI): domain Bacteria; kingdom Bacillati; phylum Actinomycetota; class Actinomycetes; order Kitasatosporales; family Streptomycetaceae; genus Streptomyces; species Streptomyces sp. CWNU-52B. Next base: position 41,396 of record NZ_JBLFJV010000058.1, read on the forward strand.
CCCGCACCACCCTGGGTCGGCACTTCGGCGCCACCGACGTGGTCGCCGAACGCGGTGAGGAGGGCATCGCCCGCATCCGAGAACTGACCGGCGGCGTGGGCAAGGTCGTCGAGGCCGTCGGCACCCGCCAGGCCCTCGACACCGCGCTCGGCGCGGTCCTGGACGGCGGCACCATCAGCCGCCTCGGCGTCCCGCAGTACGAGCAGGGCCCGATCGGCCCGGCCGTCTTCATGCGGAACATCACCCTGACCGGCGGCGCCAGCCCCGCCCGCGCCTACATCGAGCAACTGCTGCCCGACGTCCTGGACGGGACGATCGCCCCGGGCCGCGTCTTCGACCAGGAATTCACGCTCGACCGCACGCCGGACGCGTACCGGGCCATGGCCGACCGCCAGGTCCTCAAGGCCCTCATCCGCCCCTGACCCTCAACTCGCCCGCACCACAAAGGACTTCGCTCATGCAGTACACAACCTTGAACAACGGCGTCGAGATGCCGCTCCTCGGCTTCGGCGTCTACCAGATCCCCGCCGAGGACACCGAACGTGCCGTCTCCGACGCGCTCGCCGCCGGCTACCGCCTGCTCGACACCGCCGCCGCCTACGGCAACGAAGAAGCCGTGGGCCGCGCCATCAAGTCCAGCGGCATCCCGCGCGAGGACCTGTTCGTCACCACCAAGCTGTGGGTCCAGGACGCCCCCGCCCAGGACAACACCCGGCGCGCCTTCGAGACGTCCCTGACCAGGCTCGGTCTGAACCACCTCGACCTGTAACTGATGCACCAGCCCTTCGGCGACGTCTACGGTCAGTGGCGCGCCATGGAGGACATCAACCGCGAGGGCCTCGCGAAGGCGATCGGCGTGGCCAACTTCTACCCCGACCGCCTGATCGACCTGATCGTCAACAACGACATCGTCCCCGCGGTCAACCAGATCGAGACCCACCCCTTCTTCCAGCGCGCCGACTACCAGGACCTCCTGCGCGAGCACGGGGTGCAGATCCAGTCCTGGGGCGGCTTCGCCGAAGGCAAGAACGACCTGTTCACCAACCCGCTGCTCGCCGAGATCGGCAAGGAGTACGGCAAGTCCGTGGCCCAGGTCGTGCTGCGCTGGCTCACCCAGCGCGGCGTCATCGCCATCCCCAAGTCCGTACGCGCCGAGCGCATGGCCGAGAACATCGACGTGTTCGACTTCCGGCTCACCGACGAGCAGATGGCTCAGATCGCCACCCTCGACACCGGCAGCTCCCTCTTCTTCGACCACCACGACCCCGAGATCGTCACCTGGCTCGCGGGGCGCCGCCTGGAAGCCTGACGCTCGCACGCTCCGGGGCGAGTCGTACGACGCTTGGTCGGCGACCGCTCGCCTCTTCTGCGTCCACCACCTGCGCGAAGGACCTTCTGTGCACCAGCAGAACCGCACATCGGCACGGCGCCGTACGATCCTGCGCGGCGCATTGCTGACCGGAGTCACTGCCATGACCGGCCCCCACCTCACCAGCTGCGCACCCGCCAACGACCAGCCGGCCTCCGGCCAGCCACGCTCCTCGACGAACGCGACCGCGAGCGGCTCGGCGAGGGGGCAAGGTGCTGCTGGCGTACTTCTCGCGGCCCGGCGAGAACTACTACTACGGCGACCGCACCACCTTGAAGGTCGGCAACACCGAGGTCCTGGCCCACACTGTCCGCTACCTCGTCGACTGCGACATCTACCGGTTCGAGCCTGTCGACCCCTATCCGGTGAGCTACGACGCGACCGTGAAGCGCAACGTCCGTGAACAGGAAGCCGACGCTCGCCCCGCGATCAAGGGCAAGCTGCCTGACCTCGACGGCTACGGCACCGTGCTGTTGGGCAGTCCCGTCTGGAACGTCCGCGCACCCATGATCATGACGACGTTCACGGAGCGCCTCGACTTCACCAGCAAGACCGTCGTGCCCTTCACCACCCACGCCATGAGCGGCCTGGGAACCACTGCGCGCGACTACGCGGCCTCCTGCCGCGGCGCCACTTTCGCCGACGGACTGGCGGTCCAAGGCGAAGAAGTCGATCAAGCCGACCGCGACGTCAGAACCTGGCTGCAACGCCTGGGCCTGGCAGGCTCCTGAACCGCTTGTACTGCCCGACCGGATTCAGCGTAGGAGATGCCTGAACGGCTGGGTTCGCTTGCCGGCCGTCCAGGAGAGCGAGGCCGCGGACCGTCGGGGTCGACTGCCGGGAGCCGGGTCCGGCCGCATCCTCAGTAGCCGGTCCCTGCGGTGCCCCGTTCGCCGTCGACGGCAGGGTCGTGCGGCTGCGGGGGTCGTGGGCTGTAGTCCCGCGTAATCCCGCGTAATCCAGGTGGGAAGGGTGACGCGCCGTACGTCCTTGGGCAGCATGGGCACACCTTGGGCAGCTCAAGGTGGCGGCAGGCGGTGGTGGGGCCGCCGAATCTGCGGCTGCCCCAGGTGGTCAGCCGAGACGCGCTGCGCGGGGTCGGTCGGGCCCGGTGCGGCAGCAGGGGCCCGGACCGCGGCGTGCGGTCCGGGCCCCTGTCCCGTGCGGTGCCGCCTCTACGGCGGCGGTGCGTCAGTTCTGTGCGGTGTCGTCGTCCGTCTGCTCGGCAGCCTCGGTCGCGCCTACCTTCTCGCGCATCTTGCGCACCAGCTCCGCCTTCTGGTCGGCGGCTCCCTGGCGGTCGAGGTTGCGGTACGGGCCGTTGTTCTGCCGTTCGGCGCGGGACAGCTTCTTGCGCTTGCCGCCGCCCATGCCCACGGGGTTGTTGATGTTCTTGCTCACGGTCACGGGTTCTCCCGGTAATGATGTGAAGTGATCTACGGATTCATCGGTGGGGGACGGGCGGCGACGTCGATGGACGTCAGCAGGGGCCCGTCACGCTCTCACTCGTAAATCGGCGTCTGGAAGAACATGACAAAGACGTTACCCGGTTCCGTCGGCCCCGCACACCAATTTTTTCCCCGCTCCGGTGTCGGCCGGGCCTTCGGTGAGCCGCCGGGTCCTATGCGGTGCCGGTGTCCGAGGCAGGCGCCTGGCCGGTGAGCTCCTTGCCGTACCAGATCTCCGTATAAGGGCCCGTGCAGTACGCAGGTATCTCGGCGTAGCCGTGGCGTGCGTACAGCGAGCGGGCCTCGATCAGGTCCAGGCGGGTGTTGAGGACCATCCGGCGGGCGCCGAGCCGGTGTGCCTCGTTCTCCAGGACGTCGAGCAGGAGGCCCGCGCCCCTGCGGCCGCGGAAGTCGGGCCGCACGTAGATCCGGGTGAGTTCGGCACGGTCCGCGTCGAGCATGACCACCCCACCGCAGGCGGCAGCCTCGCCGTCGTGGCGGCCGACGACGAACTGCCCCGTGGGCGGGACAAGGAACTCGGCTCCGTCTCCGGCCAACCCCTCGTCGGTCTCCTCGGAGGTCGCCGGCCGCCTCCAGTAGCGGCTCGCGACGTCGGCGTAGTACTCGCGCCGCAGGCTCGCCGCGTCGGGCGAGTCGAAGGGTTCGGAGGCCATGATCCAGGTCATGCCTCATGCATTACAGGGACCAGGTGAGCTCGGCAAACGGTTTCCGGCGGTTCGCCCTCGGCCCGCCCCTGTTCCGCCGACCCGCTCCCGTTCCGCCGACCCGCTCCCGTTCCACAAGGAGGCATCCCAGTGCCTCAAGCCCCCCTCCGGTGGTGCTGTGCCGCGTGGTCTGTGCCGTGCGGCGTGCACATCCTGACTCTGAGGCAACTGGGATGCCGTGTATCCACTGTCGCCCGCGCCGGCCCTCAGGTCTTTAGCGGAGCGCGCGGTCTTCCTTCGCATCCAGCGCATCCAGTGCGTTCGGCGCGTCCGGCGCGGCACCGGCCGCCGTGTCGTGCGCGCCCGCTCTCACCTCGCTCGGCGAGGCGCCGTAGGCGGTGCGGAAGGCGCGGCTGAGGTCCGCGGGGTGGCGGAAGCCCCAGCGCGCCGCGATCTCGCCGATCGGCAGCTGTCGTAGCCCCGGGGCGACCGGGGCGGTCAGGTCGGCTCGGCAGCGTTCCAGGCGGCGACGCCTGATCGTCGCCGCCACCGACTCCGGTTCGGTCAGGAAGAGCTGGTGGAGGGTGCGTACGGAGATGTGGTGGTGGGCCGCCACGGCCGCCGGGCGTAACTCCGCGTCGCCCAGGTTGTGCTCGATGAAGGCGTTGATACGGGCGAGCAACGTCGCACGTCGCGTCTCGACCGGCAGTCTGTCCGTGTCCCCGAGGTGCGCGGCCAGGAGGGAGGCGGCCAGGTCCACCCCGACCGCGCCGATCCTGGCCACCTCCGCCGGCCCGCAGTCGCGGACGGCCTGGGCCAGTCCCGTCAGGTACGGGACCAGCAGGGCGCCGGTTCCGGAACGGGTGACCAACGGCTCGGCCAACAACCGGTCCGCGCGCCCTGACGCCAGCGGAAGAGCGGTCCGTGGCAGCCGCATCTGCGTGGTCCGGCACAGTCCGCCCCTGTCGACGAACTCACAGGCCACCGGGCGAGACGTGGAGAACAGAGCCATGTCGCCGGCGTCGAGGCAGACAGTGCTGCGCTCCTGGTCGAGACGCATCGAACTGCCGCTCCACACCAGGATCAGGAAGTAGTACTCCGGGTCCTGGCGGCGGATCTGGGCCGGGGAGCGGCGAGCCGCCAACGGGGAGTACGTGAAGGTCGACACCTGGCTGTCGGGCAGTTGTACGGATTCCGCCCGTCCCTCGAAGCGGGGCGCATGCGGGCTGCGGACCGTGAGGGGCATGACCTCCTGGCCCACCATGTCCTTCCACCAGCCGAACCGGTCCGTGGCCGGCACGGAGTCGGTGTCCACCGTCAGCACCGGACCCGCCGTGACCGAGCTCTTCGTGACCGAACCCGCCGTACTGTTCCGCTCCGCCGTCTCCTTGAGGATGGACATACAACAATGATGCAGGGCAAGGGAGTTGGCGGAGAAGAGCGCCTTCTCGTCCGATCAGGGCGCCCCTTCGACGCGCGCCCTGATCGATGCCGGCCCCGCGCCACGAGGTTTCAGCCCCATGGCGCGGGGAGTCACCCCGTACGACGGGACAGTAGCCCGGCCCGGTCGCCGAGCGTGACGGTCGTTCGCCCCACACGGGCCCACAAGGGCCCACACGGGCTTACGAGGGCTTACGAGGACGAGGGCCCACAGAGACCCACGGGTCCCGCATGGCCGCACACGCCAGAAGCGCCCGTGCCGGACACGCCCGACCCGAAGAGGCCCTCTACCTTGATCGTGGTTCAACTACCCTTGCGCTCATGGGATATGGGGGACCCAGGGGGAGCGTGAACAGATCCCCTGAGCCGGTGAAGGAGCACGGCCCCGGATCCAGCGAGCGCCTGCTGGCCCTGACCGTCGAGCGGTACGGAGTATGGCTCCGGTCCGGCGTGGTCCTTCTGTGCGGTGCGCTGAGCCTCGTCCCGGCGGACGCGGCGGACGTTCCCCCGGCGCTGTCCCTGCTGGTGCCCGCCCTCCTCGCCTGTGCCGTACGCCTCTACTCGCTGCGCCGTCCGCTGCCGTACGCCCTGCTCCGGCCGTTGGACGCGGCCGTGGTGGTGCTGACGGGCCTGTCCCAGCCGGTACTCGGCGGCGACGGCGCGGAGTTGATGGTGGAGGCGGTGGTCGGCATCTGCGTCATCACCTTCCAGCACGAGTGGGCGACCCACCCGGTGACCGGGGCCGCCCTGGCCGCGCTGGGGGCCGTCTCCTGCGTGCTCGGCGACATCCTCTCCTCCCCCGGCCCCGGAGGTCTCTCCACCGGGAGCAGCCTGGAGCTGCTTCCCCTGGTACGCGTCCTCGTCCTGGCAGGCCTGTCGAGAGCCGCGTACCTCGTCGTTCGGGCGCGGGCCAGGGCGGCCGACCGGTCGGCCGCCCTCATCGCGGCGTCGCACCGCGAGGCCGCGGTCGCCGCCGCGCGGCGTGCGGCCGAACGCGAGTACCTGGCGACCCTGCACGACACGGCGAGCGCGACGCTGCTGATGGTCTCCCAGGGCGGCGACCGGGACTGGTCGTGGCTGCCCGCCCGTGCCGGACAGGATCTGGAGGCGCTGTCCGCCATGCCCGGGTTCGAGACGGAGAGTGTCGACCTCGCGACGCTGCTGAGTTGCGTACCCGCGGGTGAGGGACCGGTCGAGGTGCTGCTCAGGACGCGCGTCGAAGGGCCGCTCGTCGTTCCTTCCGGCCCGGGGCTCGCGATCTTCAACGGGGTCCGGGAGGCCGTCGCCAATGTGGCGCGCCATGCCGGGGTGCGGGAGGCGGAGCTGAGGGCGTGGGCGGAGGAGGACGGCGCCGCGGTCGTCGTCCAACTGTCCGACGCGGGGCGGGGTTTCGACCCGCGGTCCGTCTCCGCGCGGCGCCGGGGCATCTCCGGTTCCATCGTCGGGAGGATGGAGGCGGTCGGCGGCTCCGCCTCCGTCACCTCGCACCCGGGCGGCGGGACCCGTGTGCGGTGGCACTGGCGCCGGGACGGTGACGACCGGGTGTCACAGGGCGGAGCGGCGGCGCGGGCAGAGGCGGTGGGGCAGGCGCAGACGCAGGTGCAAGCACAAACGCAGGAGACAGCGCAGGCACAGGCACAGGCGCAGGCGCAGGCACAGGAAACGGCGACGGCCACCGCCACTGCCACTGCGACGGGCGGCTTGCCCCGGCCGCCCCGCGTCCGGGCACAGGCTGCCGCCGTACGCCTCATCCGCAGGCAGTTGCTGCACGGGGCCCAGCTGGCCGCTCTGCTGATCAGCCTGCTGTCGCAGTTCACCCTTTCGCTGCACCGACTCATCACCTACCAGGCCGTCTACCGCCCCGCGTGGGCACAGACGGCGGCCTTCGTCTGCCTCGCCGCCGTCGCGGCGACCGGGGCCGCCCATCTGCTGCGCGGCCGGCAGATTCCGCCGAGGGTGCGCTGGTGGAGCCTGGGCTCGGTGGTCGCCGTGTCGGCCACCTGCGCGTTCACGCTGCCGCCGGAGCGGTTGACGGGTGCCGAGGACTGGGCGTTCGGGCTGGTCGCGTGGCATGCCTTGGTCCTGCTGGCCGACTTACGGATCAGGCTGTTCGTGGCGTTCCTCGGGGTTCACCTGGGCCTCAACGCGATCGCGGTGTTCTCGTCGGGTACGCCCACCGCCGAGGAGGCGGCCGCCATCGGGATCACCACGATGTCCGTCTGCGGCTTCCAGCTCTCCGTCGGCGTACTGACCCGCCTGCTCCACGGCACGGCGACCGAGGCCGGGGACGAGGCCGCGCGGGAGGAGGAGCTGCGCACCCGGGAACGTATCCACGAGGACATGCAGCGTGACCACAAGGAGCGCTACCGCGCGCTGACGGCGACCACGGTGCCGCTGCTCGTGGGCCTCGGCCACGGTGTGCTGAGCCCGCACGACCAGGAGGTCAGGCTGCGGTGCGGCGTGGAGGCCGCCCGGATGCGGCGGCTGTTCGCGGAGAGCGACGCCGTCTCCGACCCGCTGCTCAACGAGTTACGGGCCTGCGTCGAGGTGGCCGAGCACCAGGGGGTGACGGTGAGCCTGGCCATACGGGGCCGGCGGGGTGAGGTGCCCGTGGAGGTGCGCAGGAAGTTGGTCGACCCGGTGGCGGTGATTCTGGGCCGTGCCCGCTCGACCGCGCGGGTGACTGTCGTGTGGACTCCCCTCGCGGTACGGGTGAGCGTGGTCAGCAAGGACGGCGCCGACGTCCGTGACATGGACCGCGACGACACCGAAGGCGCGGTCACCGTGGCCAGAACAACACGTGGTGAAAGCGTGTGGGTGGAGGCCGGCTGGAGGAGAATGGCGGTTTCCGGGAGTTGACCCTGCATGAGTAGCAACACACCAGTCACCGTGGTCGTCGTCGACGACCATCCGGCCATTCTCGCGGGCATAGAGGCGTGGTACGCCGCGTCGCAGCGCCCCGTCACCGTGGTCGCGGCCGGCGCCTCCGTACAGCTGGCCTGGAGCGAGCCCGGCAGCTCGGCCGACGTCGTCCTGCTGGATCTGCAACTGGGCGACGGCGCACCCGCCTTCGGGAGCCTTCGAAGACTCGTCGACGCCGGGCGGCAGGTGGTCGTCTATTCGATGCGGGACGACGAGAAGACGGCGCTCAGCTGTCTCGACCTGGGCGCGGCGACCTTCCTGACCAAGAGCGAGGGCCAGCAGCATCTGGTCGAGGCGACCCTGGCGGCGGCCGACGAGCGGCCCTACATGCCGCCCGCGCTGGCCGGCGCGCTGGGCACGAACGCCCGCGCCGACCGCCCCCAGCTCTCCGCGCGCGAGGAGGACGTGCTCATCGAGTGGTTCCAGTCGGAGTCCAAGGATCTGGTCGCCCAGCGGCTCGGCATCTCCGTGCGGACCGTCAACTCGTACCTGGACCGGGTACGCATCAAGTACGCCAACGTCGGCCGCCCCGCGAGCACCAAGGCCAGCCTGGTGGCCCGCGCGGTCCAGGACGGCCTGGTCGACGTGGACGACCTCTGACCGCCGCCGTGGCGGGCGGTCCGTCACCGGGCTGTCGCATCCTCACGACAGTCGGGGAACAGGAGGAGCAGGGCGTTGCCGCCCCTGGACCGCGGTGCGAGGATCTCGGGACTTCCCGTACCCGATGAGGGGTTTGTCATGGCTCTGTTCGGAAACGCCCATACCGTCGACCCGGCGAAGGCCCAGCACGACTACGCGCGGCTCCTGGGGCAGGACGAGCAGGTGTACGCCGCCTTTCAGCTGATCCGCGACACCATCCTCTTCACCGACCGCCGGCTCATCCTGGTCGACAAGCAGGGCATCACCGGCAAGAAGACGGAGTACCACTCCGTGCCGTACCGCAGCATCACGCACTTCGCCGTGGAGACCGCCGGAACGTTCGATCTCGACGCCGAGTTGAAGATCTGGATCTCCGGCACGTCCGTCCCCATCGAGAAGACCTTCACCAAGGGCGTCGACATCTACGAGGTCCAGGCGATCCTCACCCAGTTCGTGGCGCGATAGCCGCGGGGGCGTACCGTCACCGGACCGCCGCCGGACCGCCGCCGGTGACGTGCGCGTCGGGGCGCAGGGTGCCGGGGCCGGGGTGGTCGGGCGGAGTTAGCATCCGTCCATGACTACTGACACTGACAACGCAGGTACCTCCGAGCCCTCGGCTCTTGACGTCGACATCGACTCGCTGCAGGGCGGTTCCGCGGATCTCGGCCAGTACAAGGGCAAGGCCGTGCTCGTCGTCAACGTGGCGTCCAAGTGCGGGCTCACCCCTCAGTACGCGGGTCTGGAGCGGCTGCAGGAGCGGTACGCGGAGCGGGGGTTCACCGTGCTCGGGGTGCCCTGCAACCAGTTCATGGGCCAGGAGCCCGGTTCGTCCGAGGAGATCGCGGAGTTCTGCTCGGCGACGTACGGCGTGACCTTCCCGATGACCGAGAAGGTCGATGTCAACGGAGACGCACGCCACACCCTGTACGAGCGGCTCACCGGTTTCGCGGACGGCGAGGGGCACAGCGGCGACATCCGCTGGAACTTCGAGAAGTTCCTGATCGGCCCCGACGGCGCCGTGGTGGCGCGCTTCTCGCCGCAGACCGAGCCGGAGTCCGCCGAGGTCGTGTCGGCGGTCGAGGCCCACATCGGCTGAGGTCAGCGGCCGTCCCCGGGGGACGCACGCGGCCGGACCGCCCGGCGTTCGGGCGGGATCGGCTCGCCCGGACGGGTTCACTGCTCACGCGGGCTCGGGTTCAGCACCGAGCTGGGTTCTAGTCCCCGCTGCCGCTGCCGCTCCCGCTCTCGCTCGCGGGGTTCTCCGTCCGTAGTTCCTCGGGGCATCCGGTGCCCCGCGGGAACTGGTAGGGCGCCGCCAGGCGGTACGTGCCGGGCCGGGGTGCCAGCAGTTCCGTCCACTGGTCGCCCTGGGCGTCCTCCTCGGTCTCCAGCAGGCAGCCGTTGACGTTGTCGTACGTCTTCGGCGTCCCGTCGTCCCGCTTCTTGGACTCCTCGGTCTCCTGCGGCGGCTGCAGGCTCTTGCCCTCCGCGTCGACGAGCCCGAGCCACGGCGAGTACGGGATCCGGATGAGGACCCGGCCCGCCCGCTCGACCTCCAGCGTCAGCTCCCCCTGCTCGGCACGGTCGACGACCGCGGGCGGGTCCGCCATCGGCATGGGGTCGGTGACCTCGAAGAGCTGCCAGTTGGCGTCGCCCCACACCTGCTTCAGATACGGCATCCCGCGCTGGACCAGCTCGCGCTCGCGCTGACCGCCGTCGCCGTCGGGCTCCCCCTTGGGGACGACGACGTAGTGCACGGCCCAGCGCTGGAGCCACTCGTGGTAGTTCGCGGAGTTCAGCGTGTCGTCGTAGAAGAGGGGGTTGCGCTCCATGTCCGCCTGGCGGTTCCAGCCGCGCGCGAGGTTGACGTACGGGGCGAGCGCGGACGCCTCCCGGTGGGAGCGGGCCGGTACGACCTCGACGCGGCCCTTCTCGGCGCCGGCCACCTGGAGTTCGTTGACGAGGGGGGCCAGTTCACGGGCCCAGGACGCCGCCGGTGTCGTATGCACGATGTCGTCCACGGCCTTGAAGCCGATCCAGGCGTTCAGGCCCACGAAGGCCACGACGATCGCGTACCACTTGCGCGAACGCGGCACCGTGAAGGGCAGCGCGGCGATCAGCGCGACCCCGCCGGCCAGCATCGGCAGGCGGCTGATGTTGGAGCCGATCTGCGAGTTGATCAGCCAGACGAGCAGGACGGCCAGGCCGTACACCGCCGAGGTGATCCGGACCGTCTTCCACTCCTTGGGGACCAGGAAGAAGACGAACACCGCGTACGTGAACGGCAGCAGGACCGACGCGAACAGCATCGGCTGCGTACCGCTGAAGGGGAACAACCACGCCGAGACGCCCACCACGGCGGCGGGCGCCAGGCCCAGCGCCCACGCGCCCGGACGGCGTTTCTGCAGGAACAGCGCCACGGCGACGAAGCCCACGAAGAGGCCCGCCACGGGGGACGCGGCGGTCGCGATCGCCGCGAGGGGCGCGGCGCACAGGGCTTTGGCCCAGCGCTTGTAGCGCCAGCGGTACGGCCAGCAGAAGACGACGGCGGTCGCGCCGAGCGCGAAGACCACGCCGAGGCCGAAGGTGACCCGGCCCGAGGCCGCGTTGCACAGGAGCGCGAACACTCCGGCGAGGGAGGGCCACAACGGGTTCCGTACGGCCCTGCTGCGCATCAGCACCAGCGTGAGCAGCCCGGCGGAGATCGTCCCCGCGATCATCATCGTCGTCCGCACACCGAGCACGGCCATCAGGTACGGGGACACCACGCTGTACGACACCGGGTGCATGCCGCCGTACCACGCCAGGTTGTACGCGGACCCGGGGTTGCGCCCCACGAACTCGGCCCACGCGTCCTGCGCCGCGAGGTCGCCCCCGCTGTTCGCGAACGTGAAGAACCAGATGATGTGGAGGACGCCGGAGAGGGCTGTGACGAGGACCGCGGGGTGACGGACGAAGCGGCGGAAGCGGGTGTCGCTTCCACTGCTGTCGCCACTGCCGTCGCCATCGCCGTCGCCATGGCCATCGCTGCCACTGGCGGCGTCAGTGCCCCTGGGTGGCTCGTCGGGGTCAGGTCCGGGTTCGGCGTCCGGTGGCTCGGTGGTGTCCGGTGACTCGGCCGTTTCGGGTGGCCCGGCGGTGCCGGGGCTCTCGACGTACCGTGTACGCACACCTATTCGCGGGCCGGCCCCTCGGCTCGGCTCGGCGTCGTCGGCGTGCGTCGGCTCCGCTGTCGCCACGTGCTGGCACTCCCGTGTCCCGTTGTTCCACTGTCGGCCGGGCCCCGCGGCAGGCGGTCTGCCCCATCCTGGCGACGCTAGCACGCACCCCGCCGGAGAGCTCCCGGGTGGGTGCTCCGTCGACGGGGTGCAGTGCTGCCGTGTTCGCGGGGCGTGCGCCCCGGCGGGTCAGGCCACCCGGGTCAGCTTGGCGCCGAATCCCGGTTCGGCGAGGTCCGACTGGAGCGCGACCGGAACCTCGACCGCGTCGCCCGCCGTACCGTCACCGACGCTCAGCGAGCCGACCTCGGTTCCCGCCTTCGCCTCGTGCGGGATGGCCTCGTCGCCCTCGTTCAGCTTCAGCTTGACGGTCTGCCCCGCCCAGCCCACCGCGGAGACGTCCTTGGTGACGACCACCGGCGACTGACCGCCGAGCCCGTCGTCCACGTACCCGACGACGTCACCCTTCTTGAGGATCTTCTGCGAGGTCAGCGACTCCTGCGCGGCGACCATCGCCGTCTTGCTGACCGCGTTGACCGTGTCGATGATCGGCGGCGTGTGCTGGCCGAGGATCGCGCCGACGACGATGACGTTCTCGCCGCCGACCTCCTGGGTCGCGGCGAACAGCAGGTTGCCGCCGGCCTTGGTGGTGGAGCCGGTCTTGAGGCCGATGGCGTTGTTGTACGGCACGAGGCGGTTGTAGTTGTCCCACTTCTTGCCGGACGGGTCCACCCAGGTCGGCAGCTTGGTGATGTCGATCAGCGCCTTGATCCTCACCAGCTCGTTGCCGAGCTTCACCTGGTCCTCGGCGGTGGAGACCGTGCTCTCCTCAAGGCCCGAGGGGTCGGTGTACTTCGTGTCCTTCATGCCGAGGTCCTTGGCGGCGGCGTTCATCTTGGCGACGAACTTCGCCTCGGAACCCGCGTCCCAACGGGCCAGCAGCCGCGCGATGTTGTTCGCGGAGGGGATCATGATGGCCGCGATGGCGTCCTTCTCGGTGAGGGTGTCGCCCGCCTTGACCGTGTTGAGCGTCGACTCGCCCTGCGCGTCGTAGCCGCCCTCCTTCTCCGCCTTCGCGTCGACGGGGACCTTCGCGCCGTCCGCGCCGGCCTTCAGCGGGTGCTCCTTGAGGATCACGTACGCCGTCATGGCCTTGGCGACCGAGCCGATCGCTACGGGCTTCTGCTCCCCGAACGAGTCCACCGTGCCGATGCCGTTGACGTCCATCCAGCCCTGGCCCTCCTCGGGCCACGGCAGGGAGACCTTGTCCCCCTTGAAGGCGTACGACTCGGCGGCGGTCAGCGCGAGGCTGGGGGTCGGCAGCGGGCGTACGGCCTGCGCTACTGCAAACACCGCAGCCAGCAGGAGTACCAGCGGCGTCCAGATCTTGACCCGGCGCACGATCGTCCGCACGGGGGTCTGCCGGGGCGCCGGTGTGTTCGTCAGCTCCGCCAGGAGGTCCAGCGGGGGCTTCGGCGGGAGCGGCTGCTGGGTGGTCCGCTCGGGGCCGATCTGCGGGGTGACGGTGGTCTCGGCTGCCTTCGCCCACGAGGGCGGGCCGGACGGCGTCGCGGACGGGGCGGTGGGCCCGGCCTTCGGCTGCGCGGGCTCGTCGAGCGGCTTGAGCGCGACGAACTTGCTGGTGCGCTCGGCAGGCTCCGGCTGGGGCTGGGACTGGGGCTGCTCGGGCTTGGCCTTTGCCTTGGCCTTTGCGGCCTCGGACGCCTCGGATGCCTCGGTCGTCTTGCCCGGCCCGGCGTCCGGCTTGGCGCCGCCGCCCAGCTTGAGCATGGTCGTGGGCTGGTCCACCGACGGCGGCCGCTTGAAGATGGCGGTGGCCTGATCGACGGGCGGTTCGGGCTTCGCCTCGGGCTCGTCCGCCGGGCGCTCGGCATCGGCCTTCGCGTCGGCGGTGCTCGCACCGAAGGCGAGGGTTCCGTCCTTGGGCGCGGCGTCCGGGGTGGCGTCGGGCTTCGGGGGCGTGCCCTTGGCCGGCGCGTCGGTCGGCGCCTCGGCCGGAGATTCTGCCGACGCCTCCGTTGCGGGGGTGTCCCGCGGAGCGGAGTGCTCCGGTTCGGCGGCCTCCGGCTCGGATGCCGCTGCCTCCGGTGCCTTCGCCTCCGCCTCGTCCGCGGGCCCCGCCTCGGACTTCCGCCCGTCGTCGGGTTCCGCAGCGGTGCCACCGGAAACGGCGTCCTCGGCCGAAGCGTCCGCCGAGGCGGCGGCATCCCGCGGCTCGGAGTCCCGACCGGTGTCGCCGTCCCGCGTCGCGCCACCGGCAGCGATGCCATCGGAAACGGCGTCCCCGGCCGGGGTATCCGCCGAAGCGACGGTGTCCTGCGGCGGCTCAGAGTCCCGGTCCGTGTCCGCGTCCGCGTCCGTGGCGCCCCCGGTGGGGTCGGCAGAGCCGACGCCCGAGCCGGAACCCGGCGTCGAGCCGGAACCGCTCCCGGCCCCGGCCGCGTCCCCGGCCTCCGCCTCAACCTCAGCCTCCGCCGACCCGCCGTCCGGGACCGCGTCGGCGTCCGCATCAGCGCTCGCGTCCGCAGGAGCGCCCTCAGGCGCCTCGTCGTCCGCTGTGGCGGCCCCGGCCGCCTCGGCGCTCCGCGGTCGCCCGTCGCCGCCCCCGGTGCCCTTCCCGGCACCCTCGGCGGCACTCTCCGGCTCCGCAGAACCGTCACTTCCCCGGGAACTCCCGGCAGCCGGCCCCGCTGCCTCCTCCGCATCCGGTTCCGCATCCGTGGAACCAGCCGATGCGGAACCGGCCGCATCCACGGACTCCACGGAATCCGCAGAACCCGCGGAGCGCTTCGTCGAGAACACCGCGGTGGCCGTGTCCACCCGGGCAGCCGTCTTCACGGCCTCCCGCGCGACGGCCAGCCGCGGATCCGGAACCGGAGCCTTGCTCCCCGACGTCGGTTCTGCCGACGACTCGTGCTGCTTCGACCTGTCGGGGGACTCGCCCGCCACCGATGCCTCCTCCGTGCGCCACACACGTGCGCCCAACCGAACCATGAACCCGAAAAACAGTGCACACGCGGCCCGGACACTCGTGTCCGAACCATGTACCAGTGTCCTGTGTGAGGGATTGACCCCTGCGGTAGACGAGAACGACATATCTACCGGTTCCACTACGAACCGGTCACGTGCTCTCGACAGACCATTGTGAGAGGGGTCACCCTGTCATTCATCCACGCGGGGAGGCATGGATGGGCAGGAGCCGCAGAACACTTCCGGAGGAGCTTCTGCTGCTGGCGTTGGACCCGACCACGGGTACCACCGCACAGCCGCAGTCGCTCGACCTCGGTCTGGCCGGAGCACAGCTAGTGGAGCTGGCGCTGGCCGGACGGATAGCCCCAGACGGGGATCGTATCGCCGTGGTGGCACCACGGCCGACCGGAGATCCAACCTTGGACTGTGCGCTGGAACTACTCCGCAGGCGGGGTGCTCCAGTACGCGCTGTGAACTGGATCGGCGGACCCCGACTGGGGTTGCGCCAGACATACCTATCGCATCTGGAGCGGTGCGGCATGGTTCATGCCGTGGCGGGCCAGATGTGCGGGGTGCTTCCGACAACTCGCTACCAAGCGACGGACACGGAGATCAGCCGGGAGATCAGGGCCCGGCTGGACAGCGCGATCCGCACCGGCGTCCCGCCGGACCCGCGGACCGCCGCACTGGCCGCATTGGCGCATGCCGTCGGCCTGGGCAAGCACCTCTACCCAGGGAACGAAGGGCGTTCGTCGCGCTCCCGCCTCCGGGACCTGATCAGGCACGACCCCATGGGCGGCCTCGTGGCTCACGCCGTGATGGACGTCCAGAACGGAGTGGCCGCTCAGCCACGCCGCAGCCCGGCACCGACCGGCCGTCAGGCCGCCCCCGGAGCCAGGCCCGCACCGGAACCCGCCAATGGCGTTCCGATGCAACCGCGCCGCGGTTCGATGGCGCGCGCCGTGGCCCACTGAGTCACCGGTCCACGGCGACCACCGGTACGACAGCGACACCAGCAGTGCCAGCAGGACCCCGGCAACACCGTCGTACCGGAGCAGCACCGTCGTACCAGCAGCATCCGCAGAACCGCAGTAACTCCGCATCACGCACCGTGCGGCACGCCTGGCGTGTCCCGCACGTCAGCGCCGCACCGCCGTCCCCAGGGCCCGGTTCGGGAGCCGCTGGGCCGCGCGGGGCGACAGGCCGTACGTCCGGACGACGACACGGCCCGCCGCCCCGCGCGTCCGCATGCCCGCACGTCCGTATGTCCGCGATCCTTTTGTCGGTTGGTCGGCGACCCTTCGGCCGCCGCCCGCTCACCCGCCCGTCCATGGTCACTTGTCGTCGTACGGACGGCCAGGTGGCGTGAGGTGGCGACAAGTGGCGGATACGCACTGCATATCCGCTGTTTCCCAGCGGTAGTACGCACCTTGGTGGCAATCTGCTCAACAGCAGATACGCAAAGTACAGGCAGTACGCAGCCGGAGGTGCACGTCCCGTGGCGTCCAACGTCAATCCCACCGTCAGGCGACGCCGGTTGGGCCAGGAGCTGCGAAGGCTCCGGGAGCTCAAGGGCATGACAGCCGAAGAGGTGGCCGAGCGGCTGCTCGTCTCGCAGTCCAAGATCAGCCGCCTGGAGAACGGACGGCGCAGCATCAGCCAGCGCGACGTCCGCGATCTGTGCGGGGTGTACGAGGTCGAGGACGTCCGGATGGTCGACTCGCTGATGCAGATGGCCAAGGACTCGCGCCAGCAGGGCTGGTGGCACTCCTTCGGCGACATCCCGTACAGCGTCTACATCGGCCTGGAGACCGACGCGGCGAGCCTGCGCGTGTACGACCCGCTGGTCGTGCCGGGCCTGCTGCAGACCCGCGCGTACGCCGAGTCGCTGATCCAGGGCGCGCTCCCGGAGGCGGCCGCCGGCGACGTCGACAAGCGCGTGCAGGTACGGCTGCGGCGACAGGAACGTATCTCCGACCTGGAGAACCCGCTGCGGCTGTGGGCCGTCCTCGACGAGGCGGCACTGCGCAGGACCGTCGGCAACAAGCAGGTGATGATCGAGCAGTTGGAGCATCTCCTGGAGATGTCCCACGTGCCGCACGTGACGGTCCAGGTCATCCCGTTCGCGATGGGCGCCCATCCCGGGGTGAGCGGCCAGTACGCGATCCTGGAGTTCCCCGACGCGGCGGACTCCAGCGTGGTCTACATCGAGGGCGTCACCAGCGACCTGTACCTGGAGAAGGCGAACGACGTCCAGAAGTACAGCGTCATGTACGAGCATCTGCGGGCGCAGGCGCTCAACGCGGAGCAGTCCCGCGAGTTCATCGCGGACGTCGCGAAGGACTACGCGCACTAGGCCCACCGGACCCACCGGGCCCACCGCACACGCGCCGGAGACGGTCCCGCCCGAGGTGAGGCGGGGCCGGTTTCCACCACTCGGGCAAAAGAAGGCCGGACCATACACCATTGACCTATTGCAGCGTAAGACTCTGCTGGCATATGTCATCCGGTCGAGTGAATAGTCGCTTCGTACACTGAAGTTGGCGAGTAGCGTCGATCACGCCCAAGAGCAACAACCTTGGCGAAATCCGAGGCGTTGGTTCCGGATGGAACCCGCAACTCGGTGACAGCAACTCGTAACCGACTATCGGAGCGAACATGGCAATCAAGCAGGGTGCCACGGACACGTGGACGAAGTCTTCGTACTCCCAGGGGAACGGAGCGTGCGTCGAGGTCAAGTCCCCCGTCCTGGCGGCGATGGCCGTCCGCGACTCGAAGGTCGCCGAAGGCCCCACCCTGGCCTTCCCGGCGAAGTCCTGGAGCGCCTTCGTGGCAGAAGTGAGCCGGGGCACCGTCTGACGACGACGGATGCCTCGCACAGCCAGTACAGGCAGTACAGCAAGATCAGCAAGTACAGCAGGATCAGCACCATGAAAGAGCCCTCTCGACTGGCCCGCCGTCCCGGCCGAGGGGGCTCGGCCCTTTCCCCACCACCCGCACCGCCCACGCCGCCCGCCTCCACGCCTGCGCCCTCGCCCTCGCCCTCGCCCTCGCCACGAGGGGAATGTGCGCATGTTGCGCAGGTATCGCGTATGACAGTCGCCGTCGTTCGGGTGGACCGGGCTTTACCTACCGGTGTGCGCCGGTCGACGTAACCGGTGTACGCCGGTTGACGTACGGAAACACCTGACGAGGGGCGACAAAAAAGATCAGTCGCCCACTGTTCGCATACCGTTCGGGCCCTCTACCGACCGTTCCTGTTCGATTACAGTGCTGAGTTGTCGGCCGTACGAACGGAATCGGATCGGGAACTCAGGAGGCCTCGGTGGGTGCGACAGCCGGTGCCGTCTGGGGCCGCGCCGAACAGCAGGATTTCCGCAGCCGGGTGCGTGGCACGCTCCTCGGTTCGGCCGTGGGCGACTCGCTCGGTTCGCCCGTCGACGGGCTCTCGATCGAGCGGATCCGCGAGGCGCACGGCGCCGAGGGGCTCACCGATCTGGCACCCGGGCACGGCAGACGCGGGGCCGTCTCCCATCTCACCCAGCTGACCCTGTTCTCGATCGACGGCCTGATCCGGGCCCAGGTGCGCCGGGACACCGGTGCCTGGCATCCGCCGACGGACCTGCACCGCGCGTATCTGCGGTGGGCAGCCACCCAGCGCGACTGGGGCCCCGACGAACGCCGCAAGGAGGACGGGTGGCTGGCGCTGGAGGAGTGGCTGTACGCACGCCGTGAGCCCCCGCGCGCCTGTCTGCTCGGCCTCGGCGACGAGACGATGGGCACGCTGGAAGCGCCCAAGAACCCCGACGCGCGCGGCGTCGAGGCCGCGGCCCGCTCCGCGCCGTTCGGGCTCCTCGTCGGCTGGGAGCCGCAGCTCGTCATGCAGCTCGCGGTGGAGTGCGCGACGCAGACGCACGGCCACCCGCTCGCCTATCTGTCGGCGGGCGCGTTCGCCGTCGTCGTACACGGACTCGCCCGCGGGGAGAGCCTCGACACCGCTGTCCAGCGGGCGTTGCAGCTGCTGGCCGCGCGCCCGGGGCAGCAGCCCGTCACCGAGGCGCTGCAGCGGGCGCTGGGGGCCGTACGGCAGGGCATGCCGTCCCCGGCGCGGGTCGAGGACCTGGCCGGGAACGGCACGGCCGAGGGGCTGCTGTCGGTGGCGGTGTACTGCGCGCTGGTCGGCGAGGACACCCGGCACGGGCTGTGCCTCGCGGTGAACCACGGCGGCGCCTCGGGTGCCGCCGGTGCCCTCACCGGCGCGCTGCTCGGCGCCCTGCACGGCGAGACGGCTCTCCCGCCGTCCTGGCTGGCCGAGCTGGAGGGCCGCCCCACCATGCTCGTCCTCGCGGACGACTTCGCGATGGAGATGACCCAGGGCCCGGCCCTGCACGGCCCGGCGGGCTCCTCACCGGGCTGGCTGGCCCGCTACCCACGCGGGTACGCGGCCCTGTCGAGCGCGGCACCGGCCGCCCTGGCGGGCTGACCGACACCAGCACCCCGTACCCCGCACCCCTGCGACCCCCACCAGTCCCCGTACCCGTACCCGTACCCGTACCCGTACGTCGGTGAGGGTGGCCGCTCCCCGAGGAACGGCCACCCTCACCGACGTGGCTCACGGCCGGGCGCGTACAGCCGTACGCGTACAGCCGCGCGCGGTTCAGTCCTTGACCGGTGCTCCCACCACGTCCTCCTCCGCAGGTCCGGCCGGAGCCGGCACGGCCGCGGCGGCCGATCCGCCGTCGTCCGAGTTGATCTTCGCGATGAGCGCGTCGCGTTCCGGGGTGTCCTCCGGTTTCACGTATCCGATGAGGATGTAGAGGACGAGCGACACCGCGAGCGGGATCGACACCTGGTACTGGAGCGGGACGCCGCCGTCGACGTTCCAGCTGATCGGGTAGTTGACCAGCCAGAAGGCGACGAGGCCCAGGCCCCAGCTGATCAGCGCGGCCGTCGGACCGCTCTTGCGGAACCACGGGAGCAGGCCCAGCATCAGCGGGATCGCGATCGGGCCCATCAGCCCGGCGACCCACTTGATCACGACGGTGATGATGTCACCGAAGAACGACGAGTTGACCTGGGTCGCGATGGCCATCGACAGACCGAGGAAGAGCAGCGTGGACCAGCGCGCGGCCAGCAGCCCCATCCGGGAGTCCCACTCGCGCACCTTGCGGGAGACCGCGGGCATGATGTCGCGGGTGACGACGGCCGCGATGGCGTTGGCGTCGGAGGAGCACATCGCCATGGTGTGGGAGAAGAACCCGACGATGACCAGGCCCAACAGCCCGTGCGGCAGCAGGTGTTCGGCCATCAGGGCGTAGGAGTCCGCCGGCACGTCGGTCTTGACGATCAGCGGCGCGACCCACATCGGGAAGAACAGCACGGCCGGCCAGATGAGCCAGAGCGCGGCGGACAGGAAGCTCGACCGCGTGGCGGACTTCGCGGAGTCCGTGGCCATGTAACGCTGGGCCTGGTTCCACATGCCGCCGTTGTACTCGAAGGTCTTGATGAAGAGGTACGCGATCAGGAAGACCATCATGTACGGCCCGGCCAGCGGCTTGGTGTGCCCGTCGAGCGCCGGCTCGTCCCAGACGCTCCACAGGGTGCTGAAGCCGTTCAGCTCGGCCATCACGGCGACGAGCATCGCGATACCGGCGACGAACTGGATGATGAACTGGCCGAGTTCGGTCAGCGCGTCCGCCCAGAGCCCGCCGACCGTGCAGTAGATCGCCGTCACGAAGCCGGTGATGAGGATGCCCATGTTGAGCGAGACACCGGTGAAGACGGACAACAGGGTCGCGATGGCGGCCCACTTGGCGCCCACGTCCACGATCTTCAGCAGGACGCCGGACCAGGCGAGCGCCTGCTGGGTGGGCAGGTTGTAGCGGCTCTTCAGGTACTCCAGCGGCGAGGACACGTGCAGCCGTGAACGCACCCGGTTGAGCCGGGGCGCGAACGTCTTCGCACCGATCGCGACGCCGATGGCGATGGGGAAGGACCAGGTGACGTACGACGTGATGCCGTACGTGTAGGCGATGGCGGCGTAACCGGTGAACATGACCGCGCTGTAGCCGGACATGTGGTGCGAGATGCCCGACAGCCACCACGGCATCTTGCCGCCGGCGGTGAAGAAGTCGCTGACGTTGTCGACCCGTTTGTGGGACCAGACACCGATCGCGACCATCACGCCGAAGTAGCCGATGAGCACGGCCCAGTCGAGACTGTTCATATGCCCCCTCCCAGGGTCGTGGGTCGTGGAAGCGCCCGCTCATCGTGGGTTCGATGGCATGACTGCGACAACATCCCGTACAGCCAAGGGAAGGTAAAATAGTTCTACTTACTGACCTCGGTTCATGTCTCTGAACCTGTCGTGGCGGGTGCTATCGCATCAACTCCCCCGCGTTGACCAGCAAGGACTGTCCTGTGATCGCCCGCGCCCGGTCCGAGGCCAGGAACACCACGGCGTCCGCCACGTCCGAGTCCGTGGCCAGCTCGGGCAGCGCCACCCGTGACGTCAGCCGCTCCAGCACCTCGGCTTCCGGCACGCCCTCGGTGTACGCGGTGAACTGGACGTAGGCCTCCACCGGCGGACCCCACATCCAGCCCGGCAGCACGGTGTTCACCCGGATCCGGTGCGGGCCGAGCTCGTGGGCCAGGGAGTACATCGCGCTGGTCAGCGCGCCCTTGGAGGCCGCGTACGCCGCCTGTCGCACCTGGGAGGGGGCCGCGACGGACGACTGCGTCCCGATGACGACCACGGACCCGCCGCGCTCCTTCAGCGCGGGCAGGCAGGCGCGGGTCATGCGCAGCGTGCCGAGCAGGTTCACGTCGAGGACGGCCTGCCAGGTGGTGAAGTCGGCGTCCTCGAGGCCGCCGAAGTAGCTGTCCCAGGCGGCGACATGGACGACCGCGTCGAGCCGCCCGAACCGTTCGACGGCCAGCGCGGCGAGCGCCTCGCACTGGCTCTCGTCGGTGATGTCGGTCGCCCGGTGGGCCGTGTGGGCGCCGTCCGGGTCGAGTTCGGCGGCGGTCTTGGCGAGATTCGCCGCCGTGCGGGCGCCCAGGACGGCGTTCCCGCCGTCGCGCACCACGGCCGCCGCGACCTGGTGGCCGAGCCCGGCCCCGACCCCCGACACGACGACGGTCCTGCCCTGGAGCACTGACATTGCGGGCCTCCCGGATCTGGCGGTTGATCTGACGGTCCGTCAGAGTAGGTCCGTCCGAGGACGGATGGAAGAGGACGCAAACGCAAGAGGGCGGAAGCCGAAGAGGACTGAAGCGGGAGGAAGGGGAGCGCCATGCTCGACGACACACCGACCGACGCCGACACCGACACCGGCACCGGGGCTGATGCCGGTGCCGGCACACACAGCGAGGTGTACGCGGAACTGGCCGCCGTCGGCCCGTACGGTGTGCGTCCCGGCCACGCGCTGATCACGATGGTGGAGCCGCATCCGGGGCACGAGTTCGCGTACAACCGCTGGTACGAGGACGATCACTACTACGCCGGGGCGATGGCGATGCCCTGGATGTACGCGGGCCGCCGCTGGGTCGCGACCCGCGATCTGCAGCTCCTGCGCTACCCCGAGAAGTCCGCGGTCGCCCAGCCGGTGACCGCCGGCTGCTACCTCTCGACGTACTGGGTCACGGACGGCCGCTACGGCGACCACATGAAGTGGACCGTGGGCATCAACAAGCGCCTGAACCGGGACGGCCGGGTCTACCAGGACCGTACGCACGTCTTCACGGCGTTCCAGGACCACGAGGCGACGGTGTACCGGGACGGGGCGGCCGGGCCGCGCGACTTCCACGCGCTGGACCACCCGTACGCGGGCCTGGTGCTCCAGGTCGTCGACGCCGCATCACCGGACGCGCGCGCCGAGTTGCTGGAGTGGCTGCGCTCCCGCCACCTGCCCAGGATGCTCGCGGGCTCCCCCGCCGCCCTGGTCACGGTCTTCCGCCCGACCCCGCTCCCCGGCGACCGCATGACGTACGTGAAGCAGGTCGAGGGGGTCGACACACGGCTGACGTTGCTGTGGTTCCTGGAGGCGGATCCGCGGGAATGCTGGGAGGAGCACTTCACGGGACTGGACGTCCCGGTGACCGAATCGGGGCTGGGGAGGGTGGAGTTGGTGGCGCCGTTCATTCCGACGGTGCCGGGGACGGACCGGTACGTGGACCGGCTCCGCTGACCCCCGGAGGCCGTCAGACCGCGACGCGACCTCCGTCGGCGGGCAGCACGGCGCCGTAGATGAAGCTGGCCTCGTCGGAGGCGAGGAAACAGACGGCCGCGGCGATCTCGTCAGGGGTCGCCCCTCGCCGTGCGGGCACGGTTGCGGCCAGGGCGTCGAACATCTCACCCATCGCGGCACTCGCCGGCGTGCGCGTCGGCCCCGGGGACACGACGTTGACCCGTACGCCCTGCGGGCCGTACTCGGCGGTCCAGGACTTGGTCAGGGCCTCGACCGCCGCCTTGGAGGCTCCGTAGGCGGCCAGGCCGTCCATGCCGATGGTCGCCGCCATCGTCGAGATGCTGATGATCGCGCCGCCGCCCCGGGCGGCCATCCGCGGCGCGATTGTCGCGGTCAGGAAATACGGCGCCTTCACGTTGACGTCGAAGACGAGGTCGAGGCTCTCCCGCGTGGTCTGCTCGGTCGGGCCGCCCGGGAAGACACCGGCGTTGTTCACGAGCACGTCGACATCCGCCGCGGCCTCGGCCAGGCGCCGTACGTCGTCGTGGTCCGCGAGATCGGCGGCGACGAACCGGGCCTCGCCCCCCTCCGCCACGATCCCGGCGACGACCTCGTCACCGCGCTGCTTGTCGCGACCGGTCACGATCACCTGCGCGCCCTGGCGCGCCAAGCGTTGCGCCACGGCACGGCCGATACCCGAGGTCCCACCCGTCACGAGTGCGGTCTTCCCTTGAAGCGTCATGGTCCTGTCTCCTTGTTGTCTCGGCTTGTCGTCTCGGCTTCTTCGCTCGGCGTGTGCCGTCTATACGAATGAGGCGGCGTGGTCGGCGGCGAACTGCTCGAACGAGCGCGCCTGACGGCCCAGCAGGGTCGGCACGTCCTGGGTGACCCACTCGGCATCGCCTTCGGCGGTCAGGCTGAACGCCTGGGCGTTCATGTGGGCGATCCGCTCGGGGACTCCGGCGCGGATCATCGCGTCCTTGTGCTCCTCGAAGCTGAGTCCCCGGTAGGTGACGGTCCGGGCCAGCAGCCTGGAGAGCACGGCGGCCACGTCGTCGTTGGAGATCGACTGCGGGCCGGAGAGCCAGTAGGTCTTGCCGACGTGCGCAGTGGGCGTGGCCGCGATCTCGGCGGCCACCGCCGCCACGTCCCGGGCATCCAGCAGACCCGTCCGCCCGTTGCCGGCCGCGGAGCCGAAGCCACCGGTCTTGGCGATCTCGGGCGCCCACGCGAGGGCGTTCTGCATGTAGGCGTTTGCGCGCAGCAAGGTGTGGGGCACTCCGGAGGCGGCCAGTCCGGCCTCGATCTCGCTCTGCCCGCGCCGCCGGGCGATCGGCGAATCGGGCGAAGCCTTGCTGGTGACCTTGACGATGTGCCGGACCCCGGCCCGCGCGGCACTGGCGACGACGTTCAGTTCCTGTGCGGGCACGGCGGGGCTGACCAGCACCACCGCGGTCACGCCCGCCATCGCCGCATCGATGCTCGCCGGCGCCTCCAGGTCGCCGACGACGACTTGTGCGCCCGCGCCCGCGTCCACCAGCGCCTTCGCCTTCGTCTTCGTCTTCGCCGGATCCCGGACCAGCACCCGGACCGGCAGCTGCCGCTCGGCGAGCAGCCGCACCGCTTCGGTGCCGACCTTCCCGGCCGTGGTGACAAGGATCATGAGAGGCCTCTCTCCACTCGATGAAAACGAGTTAGGCGAAATGGGTTGCTCAACCCACTCTCTGCCATCAGAGAATGGGTTGTCAAACCCAGAAAATGTTATGGTGAGTGTCATGAGCACCGAGACGCGGAACCTGCCGAAGCTGACCGCCAAGGGAGCGCGCACCCGGGCGCGAATCGTGGATGCCGCCGCCCGGCTGATCCACGACCGGGGCGTCGCGGCCACCACGCTCGATGACGTACGGGCGGCGGCGGAGGTCGGCGGATCACAGCTCTACCACTACTTCGCCGACAAGGACGAGCTGGTCCAGGCGGTCATCGACCACCAGGCCGACACCATCCTGGGCAACCAGCGCCAGGCCGATCTCGGCAGTGTCGAAGGGCTCGGAGCCTGGCGGGACATGGTGATCGCCCAGGCCAAGAGCACCGAAGCCAAGGGAGGCTGCCCCCTCGGATCGCTCAGCGGCCAGCTCGCCGAGGCCGATCCCGAGGCCCGCGCCCTGATCGCGTCCGGATTCGACAGGTGGTCGGCCACCATCGGCGACGGGCTGCGAACCCTGCACGCCGCCGGGCATCTCGCGAGCGAGACCGATCCGGACGACCTCGCCGTCACCTTCCTCGCCACGCTCCAAGGGGGCCTGCTGCTGGCGCAGGTCCACCGCGACCACCGCGTCCTCGAAACCGCGCTCGACACCCTCATCGCCCTCGCCTCCGGCGGATCAGTCGCGCCGCACGGCAGGAGCGCAGCGCACACCGAGGCGAACCGCCTGCACTGATGCGAACGCCGCGCCACCGATCACGGTGACCGTGATGGCCGACGGCCGACGGCATTGATCCCATTCGTGATCGAGCCGGCGTTCGGGCAGCCGGGGGAGTCGGAGCAGGCGGCTGACTACGCCAGTTGCGTTCTCCGAACCTGGTTCGGGACCGGACGCGCCCGTGGCCGAAACGGGCCTGGGACGGGTGGAGTTGGTGGCCCCGTTCATGGCGACGGCTCCTAGGACGGACCGATAGGTGGACCGGTACCGGCGGCCCCGCCGACCCCGGGGTCGCCGGAAGCGGCGGCCTGGCCCCTGCCCCGGATCTCCACGGCGCGGGACAGCAGAGGCGTCAGCCGGGAGTCGTCGGGCTCGGGGGTTCGGTGGCGCAGGTCGTTGACCAGGTCGATCAGCCGGGCGAGGTCGGAGGTGTCGGTGCCGTGGTACGGGCCCAGGTCCACGAAGCGTTCGTAGTCGTCGATCGACTCGCGGTACAGCCCGAGCTCGAAGAGGACCTCACCGCGCAGGACGAGTGCTCCCGCGTACCGGGGATCGAGTTCGAGGGCGCGGTCCAGGTCCCGGCGCGCCTCCTCGAACCTGCGCAGCCCGGTCAGCGCCCGGCCCCGGGACGTACGGATCCACGCGTCGTCGGGGCGCAGTTCCACCGCCCGGTCGGCGTCGGCCAACGCGCTTTCATGCTCGCCGAGTTGCCAGTTGAGCACGGCGCGCTGGCACAGGGCCCATGGGTAGTCGGGGTTGAGTTCGAGCGCCCGGTCGAGGTCGGCGAGGGCGTCGTCCAGGCGCAGCAGCCGCCACCGGGACACGCCCCGGCTCGCGTACGCGGAGGCGTACTCCGCGTCCAGGGCGAGGGCCCGGTCGTAGTCGGCGCAGGCCTCCCCGTGGCGCCCCGCGCCGCGCAGGGCGTCGCCCCGTTCGCAGGCCATCCAGGCCGACTCGGGCCGCAGCTCGACGGCCCGGTCCAGGTCGGCGAGCTGCCGCTCGAAGTCACGCAGCGAACGGTGTACGCGCGCTCTGCGGGCCAGCGCCCACGCGTAGTCCGGGTTCAGCTCCAGCGCCCGGTCGAGATCGGCGAGCGCCTGCTCGTACCGGCCGAGGCTGTTGTGGGTCGCGCCGCGTGACGCCCACGCGAAGTCGCGGGCCGGGGCGAGGGCGATGGCCCGGTCCAGATCGCCGAGCGCCTCCTCGTGGTGGCCGAGGACGCGGTGGTACTCGCCGCGCACGGAGAGGGTCCTGGCGTCGTCGGGGTCGAGTTCGTGGGCCCGGTCGAGGTCCCGCAGGGCGGCCGGGTGGTCGCCGGACTCGCCGTGGGTCATGCCCCGGCTGCGGTGGGCGCGGGCCAGCAGCGGATCGAGGGCGAGGGCCTGGTCGAGTTCGGCGAGGGCGCGCCGGTAGTCGCCGCTGTCCCGCAGCGCGCTGCCGCGCACCGCCCGCGCGACGGCCTGTCCCGCCGTGTCGAGCCCGGCGCGGGCGAGGAGCAGGCCCAGGGCGTCGACGACTCCCCCGGCGGCGAGGGCCGCCAGCAGCTCGCGCCCCCAGGTCGCGAGGTCGGGCGCGTCCGTGTCCTCGCCGGCCTCGGCGAGCAGCTGCGCCCAGCGCTGGGCGGGGGTGTCACCCCAGTTGCAGGCGTCTACGGCGTCGCGCAGCACGGACGGCAGCGCGGTACGGGGCCGCGCGCACAGCAGGTGGTACGACTCGGCGAGCCGCAGGGCCCGCCACCCGGAGTCGCCCCACAGCTCATCTGCCGTTGCGGCGAGGGGGACTTCGGCCTCGGTGCGCCAGTGCCCGAACGTCTCGGCGAGCCGGGCGTGCCGCTGGGCCCAGTCGCGCGGGGAGTTCCGGCGCTGCAGCCGCAGCATCGGGGCCCGTACGACGTCGTGGTACTGGACGCTGTCGCCGCGGTCGCTGACGAACGGGAGCCCGCGCAGCCACCCGAAGAGCGCGGCGGCCTCCTGCTCGCCGCAGTCCACCGCCGCCCGGAAGACGTCCGCGTCCAGGCGCCGGGGCAGGGCGCAGGCCAGGGCGGTGGCCCGCCGTAAGGGGTCGGGCTCCCACTTCAGGAACCGTTCGACGGCGGTGGCGCTCGGGTCGCCGATGTCGGCCGGGTCGGCGGGGCGGCTCCCGGCGAGCGTCGACACGAGCACCGGCAGGCCGCCGGTGAGCCGCAGCACCTCCTCCACCACCGGCTCGGCGACGACGCCCCGCCCGGCGAGCAGCCCGCGGGCCTCGCTCTCCGTGAAGGGGGCGAGGGGCAGGTCGGTCACGAAGTCCGCGAGGCCGCCCCAGCGGGAGAGGTCGAACGGGCGCTGTCCCGCGGTCACCACGACGACGTTGCCGGGCAGCCCGGCGCCGTAACGGTCGCCGGTCATCACGTCGCGCAGCCAGTCGTCGAGGAAGGGGGCGGTGCGCTCGTAGGTGTCGAAGAAGAACACGAGCCACGGGACGTCGGCGGCGGCGTCGGCGAGTTCGCGCAGCAGCACGGGGGTGAGGACGCTCTCCGGGGAGAGGACCAGCTGCACGTCGTCCTGGCTGCGCAGCCGCGCGCTCAGCCCGGCCCGCAACCGGTCGGTGCCCTCGGCGAGTTGGTGGGCGTCGAGGATCTGGGCGAGGGGTCCGGCACCGGGTACGAGTCCGATGCCGGCGATCCCGGCGCGGGCCAGCAGCATGCTCGCCGTGGTGGGCCCGTCGGGCTCGGGCTCCAGCGTCGCCACGGACGCGGCCTCCGCCTCGTGGCGGCGCTCGCGGTGGGTGACGAGGAGCCGCTCCAGCTCCTTGAACCGGTGCCCCTGCCGCCCGAGTTGCGCGACGAGGGCGTCCATCGCCTCCGGTACGCTCCCGGCGGCCTCGTCCAGATACACGGTGTGGGCCCCGCACTCCCGGGCGACCTGCTCCAACTCCTTGACGAGGAAGGTCTTCCCGACCCCCGCGTCACCGTGGACGTGGAAGAGGAACCGATGCCGCTCGTCACGCGGCGACAGCTCGAAGTTCCCCCGGAACGCGGCGCGCTCCGCACCCCGTCCGACGAACCCGGCGCGCCGGCGCTGCCGAATGATCTCCGCCATGGACGGCACACCTTCGACACGCCCCATCGACCCCGCCCTCCACCCTCCGCACTCCGCACTCCGCCTGCGTCCCGTGGGCCCCGGCCCGGGATCAGCCCTGGGGCCGGCCCCGGGATCGGCCCACACCATTGTGGGGCAGGGGCGTGGGAGCGCGGGGGTGATCCGTTCCTCGCCGACCCCGAACTCACCGCGCAGCTCACCCGTCGACTGCCGGACGAAGACCACGGCGAGGTGACCGCGCCGTGAGCCCGAAGCGGGGCGACGACGTCGCCCCACCGCCGGTGGGCCAGGAACGGCACGTGCGATTCGCGACGAACGAGGCGGCGAAGGGATGGGGAGAGCTGGGCGCCGAGGCGCCGGGGACCACCCGGCGCTGCTTCGAGGCACTGCGCGGCGACCCCGTGTCCCGAGCGGATCCGGACCGTCAGCACCGACTGCGCGGCCGTCTGGCCGCAGGCAACCTCGGCGGGCGGGAGTACCCCCAATGGAAGTTCGAAGTGACAGCAGGAGGCCGTGCCACTCAGCCGGCCGCCGAACCGAGCGGTCCCGCCTCACAATGCCGAGGGCCATCTCGTCATAGAGGTATGAACACGAAAATCCGGTACGCCAATCTCGGTTTTCTTGGTGTGACCGCGGTGTACACCGGCGTCTGGGCCTATTTCGCGCCCGAGCAGTGGCATGCCAGTTTTCCCGGGTTCGGGATGAGGTGGCTGCCTCAGTTGGGGCCGTACAACGAGCATCTCGCCAAGGACGCCGGGGCCATGTTCCTGGCGTTGGCCGCGCTGACCGTCATCGCTCTGTGCTCCGTGCGGAACAACCGGCTCGTGCAGACCGTCGGGGCGGCCTGGCTCGTCTTCAACGTGCTGCACCTCGTCTACCACATGCAGCATCTCGGCATGTACGGCACTCGCGACCAGGTGCTCAACGTCGTCGTGCTGTCGCTGCTCGTGCTGTCGTCGGCCTCTCTGCTGGTGCCGGCCCGCATTCCTCGGGGTGACACGGGATGACGTACACGCGCGGAGTTCGTTCTGCAGGGAACTACTGGGACACGGCTCGCGTACGGCGCGCGGGAGAAGGAGGTTCGCCATGCGGATCGCGGTAGCGGGCGGGACCGGGCTGGTCGGGCGGTACGTCGTCGAGGAGCTGACCGCGGGCGGGCACGAGCCCGTGGTGCTCGCCAGGTCCCGAGGGGTGGACCTGGTCTCCGGGGCCGGGCTCGACCCGGCCATGGCGGGGGTCGACGCCGTCGTCGACGTCAGCAATCTGCAGACCACCAGCGGCAAGAAGTCGATCGCCTTCTTCGAGAGCGTCAGCCGCAATCTCGTGGCAGCCGGTGCCCGCGTCGGGGTCCGGCATCACGTCGTCCTGTCCATCGTCGGCCTCGAACGCGTCGGCCTCGGCTACTACCAGGGCAAGCTGCGGCAGGAAGAGGTCGTGACCGAGGGGGGCTCCGAGGTTCCCTGGAGCGTGTTGCGGGCCACCCAGTTCCATGAGTTCCCGCTCCAGGTCCTCGATCAGGTCCCCGGACCGATCGCCGTGGTCCCCCGTATGCGTACGCAGCCCGTCGCCGCCCGCGAAGTCGCCCAGCACCTCGTGGGACTCGTCCTCGGGCCGCCGCAGGGCATGGCACCCGAGCTCGCCGGGCCGCGGGTCGAGGAGCTCGTCGACATGGCTCGGCGGCTCGTGCGGGCCCGGGGGCAGCGCCGGATGCTGCTGCCGGTGACCATGCCCGGGGCCGTCGGGAAGGCCATGGCCCGAGGGGGCAATCTGCCGGCCGGGCCCGGTGCCCGGGGCAGCCAGACCTACGACCAGTGGCTCACCGAGAACGTCGTCCACGTCGCGAAGGGCGGGTGAGCGCGGGTGCCGGAAGCCGCGAGCGGTCGCGACCCCGACAGCCTCAACAGCAGCCTCGGCTCCCTCATGGCCGAGCGGCGGCGGCTGCTCGACCTCGGGTACCGCATGCTCGGCTCCGTGCAGGACGCCGAGGACGTCGTGCAGGAGACGTACGCCCGCTGGTACGCCCTGTCCGAGGCCGAGCAGGAGGCGATCCGTACGCCGCTGGCCTGGCTGACCCGGGTCGCCTCGCGGATCTGCCTCGACCAGCTGGCCTCGGCGCGCGTCCGCCGTGAGCGCTACACCGGCGAGTGGCTGCCCGAGCCGGTCAGGGACGGCAGCACCGCCTGGACCAGTACGGGCGGCGAAGGCGTCGAGGCCGGCGGCGACCCCGCCGACCGGATCACCCTCGACGAGTCGGTGAGCATGGGCATGCTCGTCGTGCTGGACTCGGTCACGCCCGCCGAACGCGTGGCGTTCGTCCTCCACGACGTCTTCGGGGTGCCGTTCGCCGAGATCGCCGAGACGGTCGGCCGTTCCCCTGCCGCCTGCCGTCAGCTCGCCTCCTCCGCCCGGCGCCGGCTCGCCGAGCGGCGGCCCGTCGGCGGTACGACGACGGAGCACCGGCGGGTCGTCTCCGCGTTCCTCGACGCGTGCGGGACCGGCGACCTCGACGCGCTGGTCGCGCTGCTCGACCCCGCGGTCGAGGCGCGCAGCGACGGCGGCGGCCGGGTGCGTGCCGCGCTCCGTCCGGTCCTCGGCCCGGACAAGGTGGCCCGTTTCCTCCTCGGTCTGCTGAGGAAGGAGCCCGAGCTGGAGATCGTGGCGGACGACGTCAACGGCTCCCCGGGCGTCATAGTGCGCATCGCCGGGGCGACCGTCGCCGTCGTCGGGGTGGACGTGGACGTGAGTGCGGGCCGGATCAGCAATCTGTGGCTCGTGGTCAACCCGGACAAGCTCCACGCCTGGACCGACACGGACCGCCGCAGCCACCCCGGCACCGACGCCCGCACGTGACGGGGCCGACCGCCCCGCCGGCTACTTCACGACTGCGACCGACGTCCCCGCCGTGCCGAACTTCCACACCGCGTCCCCGTCGGCCGCGGCCATCCTGACCCCGCCCGTCCTGGCCCCCGAGGCGGGCGGTGGCGGGGAGGAGCCGTCGACGGCGTTGGAGAAGGCGACGCTGACGCCGCCGGACGCGACGGCGAAGTAGACGATGTTCTCGATCTGCACACCGTCGCTGCCGGTGGTGGCCTCGTTCCGGGCGCCGATCGTGTACGTGCCGGGGTCGGGGCCGACCGTCCCCGGCCACACCTTGAAGGTGCGCCGGGACGCGTCGCTCGCGTCGACCAGCCACACCCGCTTCTGCGTGAGGGAGTAGACGATGCGCCGTCCCGTGCCGGAGCCCTCCGGTACGGCCACCGGCTTGGGGTCGTCGGGTTCGGCGGAGGGCTTGCCGCTCGCCGAGGCGCTCGGCTTCGGGCGCGCCGACGCGGTCGGCTGGGGCCCCTGTTCGGCCTTGACGGCCAGCGTGGCGACCAGCACCAGAGCGGCCACGGTCAGACCGGTGACCCAGGCCCACGAGGGAAGCCGTCGGGCAGGCACGGGCACGCATCTCCTCAGCTCTGACTCACCCCGTCGGAGGGTCCGATCATCCTACTCCGACGGGCGCTCGTCACTTCACTCCACTCACTCCACTCACTTCGGCCACTCGGGCCACTCCCGTCACTCCAGAACCGGCAGCAGCTCCGGCAGATGCCCGTCCGAGTCCGCCGCGACCCGCTGCCGCTCCTCGGGCACCTCGCCGTACAGCGTCGTACGCGGCTTCGCCGGGCGGCCCGCCGCCTCCGCCACCGCGACCAGGTCCTTCACCGACTTGTACGAGCCGTAACTCGACCCCGCCATCCGGGAGATGGTCTCCTCCATCAGCGTGCCGCCGAGGTCGTTCGCGCCGGAGCGGAGCATCTCGGCCGCCCCCTCCGTGCCCAGCTTCACCCAGCTGGTCTGGATGTTGGGGATGTGCGGGTGCAGCAGGAGCCTGGCCATCGCCATCACCGCGCGGTTGTCGCGGGTCGTCGGCCCCGGCCGGGCGATCCCCGCCAGGTACACCGGCGCGTTCGTGTGGATGAAGGGCAGGGTCACGAACTCCGTGAAACCGCCGGTCTGCTGCTGGATGCGGGAGAGCGTGCGGAAGTGGCCCAGCCAGTGGCGGGGCTGGTCCACGTGCCCGTACATCATCGTCGAGGACGAGCGGATGCCCAGCTCGTGCGCCGTCGTCACGACCTCGATCCAGGTCGCCGCCGGCAGCTTGCCCTTGGTGAGGACCCAGCGGACCTCGTCGTCCAGGATCTCCGCGGCCGTGCCGGGAATGGTGTCCAGGCCCGCCTCCTTCGCGGCCGTCAGCCACTCGCGGATCGACAGGCCCGTACGGGTCGCGCCGTTCACCACCTCCATCGGGGAGAAGGCGTGGACGTGCATCCCGGGCACCCGCTCCTTCACCGCGCGCGCGATGTCGAAGTAGGCCGTCCCCGGCAGGTCCGGGTGGATACCGCCCTGCATGCAGACCTCGACGGCCCCCACGTCCCACGCCTGCGCGGCACGGTCGGCGACCTGGTCCAGGGAGAGCGTGTACGCGTCCGCGTCGGTCCGGCGCTGCGCGAAGGCGCAGAAACGGCAGCCCGTGTAGCAGACGTTGGTGAAGTTGATGTTCCGCGTGACGATGTACGTGACGTCGTCGCCGACCGCCGACCTGCGCACGTCGTCGGCGATCCGGCAGAGCGCGTCGAGCGCGGGGCCGTCCGCGTGGAGCAGCGCGAGGGCCTCGTCGTCGGTGAGGCGGGTCGGGTCGTCGGCGGCCGTCGCCAGCGCCCCGCGGACGTCAGTGTCGATGCGCGAGGGGACCATCCCGGGCGCCGCGGCCTCCCGCAGCGCCTCCCAGTCGCCGTACACGTGGTCGTAGTCCTCGCGGCGGTCGCCGGTGCGCCCCTCCGTGTCGATGGACGCGTGCAGATCCGTACGCCCCGACGAGGTGAACGCCTCCTCGGGCTCCTGCCACGGGTGGCCCGCCACGACCGCGTCGGGCACCGCGAGCCCGGTCTCCGGGTCCGCGAGCGCCCGTACGTGCGGCAGCAGCCGCGGGTCCAGCCACGGCTCGCCCCGCTGGACGAACTCCGGGTAGACGCACAGCCGTTCGCGGAGCGTGAAGCCCGCTTCCGCCGACTGCTCGCGCAGCAGGTCGATCTGCGGCCAGGGGCGCTCGGGGTTGACGTGGTCGATGGTCAGCGGCGAGACCCCGCCCCAGTCGTCGATGCCGGCGCCGATCAGCCGCGTGTACTCGGAGTCGACCAGGTTGGGCGGCGCCTGGAGGCAGGCGGCGGGGCCCATGATGTGCCGGGCCACGGCGACCGTCGCGATCAGCTCGTCCAGCTCGGCGTCCGGCATCCCGCGCATCGCCGTGTCCGGCTTGGCGCGGAAGTTCTGGATGATCAGCTCCTGGATGCCGTGGTAGGCCCGCGCCACCTTGCGCAGCGCGAAGAGCGAGTCGGCGCGCTCCTCGTACGTCTCGCCGATGCCGATCAGCAGACCGCTGGTGAAGGGCACGGAGGAGCGGCCCGCGTCCTCCAGGACCCGCAGCCGGACCGCCGGCTCCTTGTCCGGGGAGCCGTGGTGGGGGCCGCCGGGCTCGGACCACAGCCGGGTCGCGGTCGTCTCCAGCATCATGCCCATGCTCGGCGCGACGGGCTTGAGCCGCTGGAAGTCGGTCCACGACATGACGCCCGGGTTGAGGTGGGGCAGCAGGCCCGTCTCCTCCAGGATGCGGATCGAGATGGCCCGTACGTACGCGATCGTGTCGTCGTAGCCGTTCGCGTCGAGCCACTCGCGGGCCTCGGGCCAGCGGTCCTCGGGCTTGTCGCCGAGGGTGATCAGCGCTTCCTTGCAGCCCAGTTCGGCACCCTTGCGGGCGATGTCCAGCACCTCGTCCGGGGACATGAACATGCCGTGCCCGGCCCGGCGCAGCTTGCCGGGGACGGTGACGAACGTGCAGTAGTGGCACTTGTCCCGGCACAGCCGGGTGAGCGGGACGAAGACGCTCTTCGAGTACGTGATCACGCCGGGCCGGCCGGCCGCCGCCAGGCCCGCGTCACGCACCCGGGCGGCGGACGTGGTCAGGTCGTCCAGGTCGGTGCCGCGTGCCTGGAGCAGCACGGCGGCCTCGGTGACGTCGAGGGCGACGCCGTCGCGGGCGCGTTTGAGGGCGCGACGCATGGCGTTCGGGGTGGGCCCGGTTCCGGAGGTCGCGGAAGTCGTCATCCTTCGAGCATACGATCGCGGTGATCAGGCACGACCGGTGTGCCGCGTCACAAGTGCCCCACCGGCCACGCCCTGCGGCACGTACCTCACGGGTGGCACCCGTGCGTCACGCGGGATGTATCTGTGCGTCCCGCGTGAGGCACGTGCCGCGTGTCACACGTACGGCGCGAATTCGTCCAGTACCCGCAATACGTCCCTCTCGCCCGCCGGCGGCAGTTGCAGGACGACCTCCTCGATGCCCAGGTCCGCGTAGTGCGCGAGCTTGCCGGTGCTGGGCAGGACGGCGAAGGGCACGACCTGGAGGGCCCCGGGGTCGCGGCCCGCCTCGGCCCAGGCGGTGCGCAGCACGGGCAGCGACTCCGTCAGGCCCCGGCCGCCGATCGGCATCCAGCCGTCCGCGTACTCGGCGACGTGCGAGAAGAGCTTGGGACCGGCCGCCCCGCCCAAGAGGGTGCGCGGCCCGACGAGTGGCCCGCGCGGCTTCTGCACGGGCTTGGGGTAGGCGTGGCTGGCCCGTACGGAGCCGAACGTGCCCTCGTACGCGGTCGGTTCGGGCGACCACAGGGCCCGCATCAGCGCGATACGGTCCCGGCCGAGGTCCCGTCGCGTACGCCACTCGACGCCGTGGTCGGCGGCCTCCTCGACGTTCCAGCCGAAGCCGACGCCGAGCGTGAAGCGGCCGCCGGAGAGGTGGTCGAGGGTCGCGACCTGCTTGGCGAGGTCGATCGGGTCGTGCTGGGCGACCAGGGTGATGCCGGTGCCGAGCGTGAGGGCCTCGGTGACGGCCGCCGCCTGGCCGAGGGCGACGAAGGGGGCGAGGGTGCGGCCGTACTCGGGCGGCAGGTCGCCGCCCGCGGGATACGGAGTGGTCCGCTCCACCGGTATGTGCGTGTGTTCCGGCAGATAGAGCCCGGCGAAGCCGCGTTGCTCCAGCTCACGGGCGAGCCGGGTCGGAGTGATCGTCTCATCGGTGAGGAAGATCGTCACGGAGATGCGCATGCCCCATCTCTACCGGCGAGAGGCTCACGTGTCGATACCGACCGGTCGGCACATTTCGGCACCTGCCGCGTCGTACGAGTGGTCCGTGCCCGAAAACTGGCGCTCCCCTTCCCTTGTCCCACAGTTCACGGCTGAATACGAGGCTGGTGTCCACGACATCCCGCGCCACCGGTGCCACCCGCGCCATGTGACTCACGACGACCTGGGGAGCAGCAGCATGTGCGAGGACGACCACAACAGCGACCACAGCGGTGTTCACAGCGGTGTTCATGGCAGTGCTCACGGCGTCGGCAGACGTGCGCTGTTCGTGACGGGAGCCGCCGCCGCGCTTACGTTGGGAAGCGTGAGCTTTCCGAGTCAGGCGGCCGACGCGGCCCGCTCGTCCGAGACGCGGACCGTCCGCGGCACGCTGCCCACCGGCGCGCCGGACTTCGTGTACCTGCCCGTCGAAGTCCCGTCCGGCGTACGGGAGATCAAGGTCGCGTACACCTACGAGCGGCCCGCCGTCCCGGCGGGCACCGCGGGCAACGCGCTCGACATCGGCATCTTCGACCAGCACGGCACCGAGCTGGGCGGCAAGGGCTTCCGGGGCTGGTCGGGCGGCGCGCGCACCGAGTTCTTCATCCGCGCGGACGACGCGACACCGGGCTACCTCCCGGGCCCGGTCCACGAGGGCACCTGGTACATCGCGCTCGGCCCGTACACGGTGGCGCCGGACGGGCTTCCGTACGAGGTCACCGTCACGCTGACGTACGGCGAGCCGGGCGAGGCGGTGAAACCGGTCTACCCGCCGTCGCGGGCCAAGGGCCGTGGCCGGGCCTGGTACCGGGGCGACTGCCATCTGCACTCGTGGTACTCGGACGGCCGGCGCACCCCGGCCGAGATCGCGGCGCTCGCGCGGGCCGCGGGTCTGGACTTCATCAACACGTCCGAGCACAACACGCACTCCGCGCACGCCCACTGGGCCGACCAGGCGGGACCCCACCCCGACGGTGAACTGCTGATCCTGCTGGGCGAGGAGGTGACGACGAGGAACGGTCACGTCGTCGCGCTCGGCACCGACCCGGGCACGTTCGTCGACTGGCGCTACCGGGCGCGCGACAACCGCTTCGGCAAGTACGCGCGCCGGATCCGCCAGGCCGGCGGTCTGGTCGTACCGGCCCATCCGCACGCCACCTGCATCGGCTGCAACTGGAAGTTCGGCTTCGGCGAGGCGGACGCGGTCGAGGTGTGGAACGGCGCGTACGGGCCCGACGACGAGGTGTCGCTGGCCGACTGGGACGGCATGCTCGTCGCCTCCGTACGCCGGAGCCGCGAGGGCCGAGAGGGGCAAGAGGGGCGGGAAGGCCGCGACGGTCTCGACGGGCTCGACTGGATCCCGGCGATGGGCAACAGCGACGCCCACCGCGATCCCGACCCGGTCGGCACCCCGCAGACGGTCGTCCTCGCCGACGACCTGACCCGGGAGGCGATCCAGGAGGGCATCCGGGCCGGCCGCAGCTACGTGGCGGAGTCGAAGACGGTGTCGCTGTCGTTCTCGGCGACCGGCCCGAAGGGCGAACACGCGGGGATCGGCGGCCGGTTGAAGGTGGACCGCGACGACCCGGTCACGGTCCGCCTGGAGGTCTCGGGCGCCCCCCGCTGCACGGTCCGCTTCGTCACGGACCAGGGCGTCCTGCACACGAGCCCCGCCCTGCCCGTGTCGGGCGCCGGCTCGGTGGAGTGGCGTACGACGGCCCAGTACGCGGCGTACGTACGCGCGGAGGTACGGCACGAGGTGGCGGCGGGCCCGCTGCCGGGGGCGCTGGCGGCGTTCACCAACCCGGTGTTCCTGGGGCGGTAGGCGGCGGCCGCAGCCGGCAGGCGGCGGTACCGGGCCCGGCGCGCCGCTCGCCCCCGTCCTGTCGCGCGCCGAGCCGCTGCTTCATGAGTGCATGGGCGTCATGAGCGTCACGGGCCTCATGGGCGTACGGTGCGCCGTGTCTCCTCGAAGCGGGCCTGCTGGTGGGAGCTGAGCCGCCGGACGACGAGGACGGCCAACGCCGTGCACAGGATGCCGGTGCAGCAGGCCCCCAGCGACTTCTGGGCGCTGCTCATGACGTCGTCCGCGCTGCCGCCGCTGAACCAGTTGCGGATGAACCAGTCCTGCGCGTACCCCACGATGAAGAGGTTCCAGCTCCACCACCAGCCGCCGAGGAGCAACCGCTCGGCGCCCTTGAGCCGGCCCGTGGTCGCCGTCCAGACGTCGTTGCTGATCTGCTTCGGCATGTAGAGGCAGACGACCGGGATGAACCAGGAGCCGGCCGCCATCCCGAACGAGTGGCGGATGCGCCCCGGCGCGAAGGCCTCGGCGTTGCTCCGGGTGCGCCGGAACCAGACCACCCACACGACCGCCAGTGCCGTGAACAGCAGCACTTCGAGGTCCGTGGCCGCCGACGCCGCGGACTGCAGGACCCAGCCGGCGTCGGTGTCCGCCGAACTGTCCTGGGCGAGCCGGAACAGGACCTGCCCGGCGGCGGCTGCGCGGACCAGCAGGGACAGGCTGAGCAGTCCGAGCAGGCCGACCAGGGCCCAGCCGAGTTCCCGGACCGAGCCGACGGCCGGAATGGGGGTGAAGGACGCGACGTGGGACGGCGGCCGGAGGCTGCCCGGCGCGGGACTGTGCCACACCGGCTGGGACGGGTTGTACGCGACGGGCGGGCCGAAGCCGGGCATCGGGGCGGCGTACTGCCCCGGCGTTCCGCCCGGTGCGACGGAAGCGGGTGCCGCGGCGTGCGCCACGGCCGGTGCGCCGGCCTGTGCCGGGACCTGCGCCTGGCCGGGCAGCAGCCCTTGCGCGGCACCCGGAACGGAACCCGATCCGGAGTCGGATCCGGAGTCGGATCCCGATCTCAGCGACCCCCGTCCTGAAGCCGGTTCCGAAGCCGGGCCTGAAACCGGTCCGGTGTCCGGCGCCAGTCCGGCGAGCAGCCCGCTCTGCGGGTCCTCGCGGTTCAGGAGCTGTACGGCGTGCCTGCCGAGCTCCGCGAGCACCTCGCCCGGCAGCCACGCGCCGCCGGGGTCCTCCATGCCCTCGATGTACTCCAACAGCTGTTCCAGCGTGGGCCGTTGCTCCGGGTCCTTCGCGAGACACCACGCGACCGGCCGCTCCCAGACCTCGGGGAGCCCCGTGAGGTCGGGCTCCTCGGCCACGATCCGGTAGAGCAGCGAGTGGATCCCGCCCTCGCTGGCGCCGAACGGCAGCCGGCCCGTCGCGGTGTACGCCAGCACGGTCCCGAGGCAGAAGACGTCACTCGCGTACGTCACCCGCACCCCGCGCACCTGCTCGGGCGACATGAAGCCGGGCGAACCCACCACGACGCCCGTCATGGTGAGCCCATCGGCGGACTGCATGGCCGGGTCGAGGGCGCGGGCGATGCCGAAGTCGATGACGCGGGGTCCGTCGATCGTCACCAGGATGTTGGACGGCTTGAGGTCGCGGTGCACGAGCCCGGCGCCGTGGATGGCCTGGAGGGCGCGGACGAGTCCGATCGCCAGCGCTCGCACGGTCTGCTGGGGCAGTGCGCCGTACTGCTCGTCGACCACCGTGGCGAGCGAGGGTCCGGCGACATAGCCGGTGGCGACCCAGGGTGTCGCCGCGTCCGTGTCGGCGTCCAGGACGGGTGCCGTCCAGTCGCCGCCGACCCGCTGGGCCGCCTTCACCTCCTGCGCGAAGCGCCGTCTGAAGTCGGACTTGCGCGCCAGTTCCTCCTTGACGACCTTGACCGCGACCGTGCGGCCCCGGTCGGAACGGGCCAGGTAGACCCGTCCCATTCCCCCCTCACCGAGTCTGCCGAGCAGTCGGTAGTTCCCTATCCAACCCGGATCATCCGGGGTCAACCCATCCATGCGTGTTTCCTTTGTCCCCGGCGGCGCCCTCGCAGCGAGGATAGGAGATGGGGAGGGGGTGACGTGTGCGAACCCTGTGTCGATCGACGTCAATCGGGCTAGGACGGCGGGACTTTGGGCAACGGCTGCCCCGGTGCTCGCCGCTCCGCCTCCGTGCCCGCCGGCCTTCTTCGGCCTTCTTCGGCCGTCTTCGGCCTACTTCGCCGAGGTGAGGATCTCGGCCCCGTCCTCGGTGATCGCGATCGTGTGCTCGCTGTGCGCCGTCCGGCAGCCGGTCGCGCTGCGCAGCGTCCACCCGTCGGCGTCGGTGACGAGCTGGGCGGTGTCCGCCATGACCCAGGGCTCCAGTGCCAGCAGCAGCCCGGGGCGCAGCTTGTAGCCCCGGCCGGGCCGCCCGGTGTTCGAGATGTGCGGGTCCTGGTGCATCGTCGATCCGATGCCGTGGCCGCCGAACTCGGTGTTGATCGGATACCCCGCCCCGCTGAGGACCGTACCGATCGCATGGGAGATGTCGCCGATGCGGGCGCCGGGCCCGGCGGCGGCGATCCCCGCGGCCAGCGCGCGCTCGGTCGCGTCGATCATCGCGACGCTCTCCGCGGGCTTGGTGTCGCCCACGATGAAGCTGATGGCGGAGTCCGCCGCGACGCCGCCCTTGGAGACGGCGAGGTCGAGGGTGAGCAGATCGCCGTCGGCGAGCGCGTAGTCGTGCGGCAGCCCGTGCAGCACGGCGTCGTTGACGGCCGTGCAGATGTAGTGGCCGAACGGGCCGCGCCCGAAGGACGGCGCGTAGTCCACGTAGCAGGACACCGCTCCGGCCTCGATGATCATGGCCTTGGCCCACCGGTCGATGTCCAGCAGGGTCGTGCCGACCGTGCTGCGGCCCTTCAGCGTCTGCAGGATGTCGGCGACCAGGGCGCCGGTGCCTTTCGCTCGGGCCAACAGGGTGGGGTTCAGGATCTCGATCATGCGGCGCCCTTCTCATGCAACCAACTCGTGCAACCAATAACTATACCGGCACTACTGTACCGGTACTAGAATCGGATTCATGGTCAGGTTGCCGCTCACCCCCGCAGAGGTCGCACGCGGACAGCGCCTCGGCGCCCTCCTCCGGCGGGCGCGGGGAGAACGCTCGATGCTCGACATCGCCCTCGACGCCCGTGTCTCACCGGAGACCCTCCGGAAGATCGAGACGGGCCGCGTGGCCACGCCCGCCTTCCCGACCATCGCGGCGATCGCCGACGTCCTCGGCCTCTCCCTCGACGCGGTGTGGGCCGAGATCAGCCGGCCCGAGGACGGCGCCGAGCCGGCCGGCTCCGGCTCCGGGCTCCGTTCGGGTCTCCGCTCCGGTCTCGACGCCCGTGAACAGCTGACGTTGTCCCGACACCCGTGAACAGCTGACGCTGCAGGGGCCATATCCGGGAGTCGCCATGTCTCGTCGCCAGGAGTTCAAGTTCCGCACCGTCACGGCGCTCCAGCGGCGGGTGATCAATCCGCTGTCCCGACGGCTGCCGTTCCAGACGCTGCTGGAGACGACCGGGCGGACGTCCGGACTCCCCCGGCGGACGCCGGTCGGCGGGCGCCGGGTCGGGCAGGAGTTCTGGATCGTCTCCGAGTACGGCGACAAGTCGCAGTACGTGCGGAACATCCGGGCGGACCCGAAGGTCCGGGTCCGGGTCGGCGGTCGATGGCACCACGGCACCGCCCACCTGCTGCACCAGGACGACCCGCGCGTCCGGCTCAGGTCCCTGCACCGGATGAACAGCGCGGCGGTCCGCGCCGTCGGGACGAACCTGCTGACCGTACGGGTCGACCTGACCGGGCCCGACGAGGCGCAGCCGCGGTAGCCGTCAGGCCGCGGCGCGCTCGGCGGCCGGGCGGCGGCGGAGGTCCGGCCGCTGGAGGGCCGGGGGCACATAGGCCTGGTCGAGCGTGCCGACGTCCGTGCCGGGCGGCACGATCTCGTCGATCCGGTCGAGGAGGTCGTCGGTGAGCACCACGTCGAGCCCGGCGAGCAGGTCGTCGAGGTGGCTCATCGTGCGCAGCCCGGCGAGCGCGCTGGTCACCCCGGGGTGGGCGATCGCGAACGCCATCGCGAGGTGTGTCAGCGGCAGGCCCGCCTCCTCGGCGAGCGCGACGAACCGCTCGACGACGTCGATACGGCGCTCGTCGTTGAGGTGCTTGAAGTAGGCGGCGCGGCGCAGTTCGTTCCGCTCGCCCTTGCGGACGCGGCCGGTGAGCAGCCCCTGCCCGAGCGGGCCCCACACCAGCGTGCCCATCCCGTGACGCCTGGCGACCGGCAGCACCTCGCGTTCGATACCGCGGTTGAGCAGCGAGTACGGCGGCTGCTCGGTGTGGAAGCGGGCCAGTCCGCGGCGCTCGGCGACCCACCGGGCCTCGACGAGGTCGGACACCGGCATCGCGGACGTCCCGATCGCCCGGACCTTCCCGCTGTGGATCAGGTCGGAGAGTACGGACAGGGTCTCCTCGATGTCCGTCGTGGGGTCCGGCACATGGATCTGGTAGAGGTCGATGTGGTCGGTCCGCAGCCGGCGCAGCGAGTTCTCCACGGCGGTCGTGATCCAGCGCCGTGAGGCACCCTGCTGATTGGGGTCGTCGCCCATGGGGCGGCTCACCTTCGTCGCGAGGACGACGTGGTCACGGCGCCCCTCGATCGCCTTGCCGACGACCTCCTCGGAGTCGCCGTAGGCGTCGGAGGTGTCGATGAGGTTGATCCCCGAGTCCAGCGCCTTGTGGATGACGCGGACCGAGTCGTCGGGGTCGGG
Organism: Streptomyces sp. CWNU-52B; assembly: GCF_047444975.1. Lineage (NCBI taxonomy): Bacteria > Bacillati > Actinomycetota > Actinomycetes > Kitasatosporales > Streptomycetaceae > Streptomyces > Streptomyces sp. CWNU-52B. The sequence goes on from NZ_JBLFJV010000058.1 coordinate 83,594, forward strand.
GTTGCCGACGGACGTGGCGAACATCAACGCGCCGAGCCCGTAGGGGCTGACCTTGATACCGGTCCGGCCGAGCGTGCGGTACCGCATACGGATCACGCCTTTCTTCGCGGGGCTTCCCCAGGGGAAGCAGGAGGAGAAGAGGAGAGGTGGGCGGAGGTGCGCCCGGGACCAGCGTGCGGCGGCGCGCGGCCCGGCGGGAGAGACGGCCTTGTCCGGGGACGGGCGGTCCCTGGCTGGGCCCCGCGTTCCGGGGCATGGTGGGGAGGTGGACAGAACCGAACTGGGCGACTTCCTGCGCCACTGCCGTACCCGGCTCGCCCCCGCCGACGTGGGGCTGTCGCGGGGCCCGCGGCGCCGTACCCCGGGACTGCGCCGCGAGGAGGTGGCGCAGCTGGCCGGTATGTCCACCGACCACTACACGCGGATGGAGCAGGCAAGGGGTTCGCGCCCGTCACGCCAGATGCTCGCCGCCGCGGCCCGCGCGCTGCGGCTGACCGGCGACGAACGGGACCACCTCTTCCACCTGGCGGGCGAGGAGCCCCCGCGCGACCGGGCCGCCACGGACCACGTACGCCCCGGTCTGCTCCTGGTGCTCGACCGGCTGACGGACACTCCCGCCCGGGTGGTGAACGACCGCGGCGACGTCCTCGCGCAGAACGCCATGGACCAGGCGCTGCACGGCGACGCGTCCGCCCTCCCCGAGGCGGAGCGCAACGTCGTCTGGCGGTACTTCACGGATCCCGGCGCGCGGGAGCTCTTCCCGGCCGAGGACCGTGACCGCGCCGCCCGTACGGCGGTGGCGGACCTGCGCGCCGCACTCGGCAGGCGCCCGGACGACACACGGCTGGCGGGGCTCGTACGCCGGCTCCGCGCCCGGAGCGAGGAGTTCTCGGCGCTGTGGGACACCCACGAGGTCGCCGTGCGCCGCTCCGACGTCAAGCGGTTCCTGCATCCGGTGGTCGGCCTGCTGGAGCTGGACTGCGAGGCGATGCTGAACCCGGAGCACGACCAGCGGCTGGTCCTCTACACCGCCCGGCCCGGCAGCGAGTCCGCGGAGCGGCTGGAGCTGCTGCGCGTGGTCGGCCTCCAGAACCTGACCCACGGCTGAGTCGCTCCGGCGCGCTTCTCCGGCCCGCTGCGCCCGCTCCCGTTCCGCTAGGGCGTGTTCGAGAGGCGGTCCAGCCACTCCGCGAGCAGGGTGCTCTCGGCCCGGGTGAGGGCCGGGGGCGGGGACTGGCCGAGCAGGGCGTTGAGGCGGGCCGCCGCGGAGGGGACACCGGGCTCGGCAGTCCCGGCCGTCCCGGTCGCCTCGGCCGTCCCGGTGGGGGCGTCGGCCGGTTCGCGGGGCCGCAGCACGTCCGGTGTGAACACCGTCGCGTGGACCGCGTCCCGGACCCGGCGGGCCACCGAGCGGTCGGTGAAGGTCGCCGGGCGGGAGACCAGCATCAGGGCCACGCCGACGTTCGCCGACATGATCATCTGGGCCGCCAGTTCGGGGGCCACGCACAACTTGCCCTGCGCTGCCGCCCTTCGCAGGTCCGAGGTGAGGATCTGGTGGGCCTCCAGGGCCGCCGCCGGGGGCGTACGCATCGCCGGGGAGTGCATCAGCCGGAACAGGTTCGGGTTGCCCAGGGCGAACTCGACGTGGGTGTCCCAGCCGTCCCGAAGGTCCTGGACCGGGTCGGTGCCGGGGGCGCGGTGGCGCTTGGTCGCGAGGTACTGGTCCCAGCCGTGGTCGACGACCGCCGACAGGAGGCCCTCCTTGTCCCCGAAGTGGCGGTAGAGGGCGGGGGCGCCGACCCCGGCGCCCTCGCACACGGCCCTGGTCGACACGTCCCCGTCGGAGGACTCGGCGACCAGGGCCGCCGCCACTTGGAGAATGCGCGCTTTCGTACTCACGGCCGCGACGCCGTCCGAGCTCATGCGGCGGGCCGCGAGGCGGTCGTCGGCCGCGCGGCGAGCGCGCCGAACCCGGAACCCGCACCCGTGATGACGATCGTGCTGCCCATGACGGGCCTCCTGAACTGAGGGGAGAGAGAAGGGAGTCGGTGAGCGTTACGCGATGCCGCCGTTGGCGCGGACCACCTGGCCGTTGACCCAGCGGCCGCCCGGACCGGCCAGGAAGGACACGACCTCGGCGATGTCACGGGGTGTGCCGAGGCGCTCGAGCGGCGGCTGCGCGGCCATCCGCGCGACGGTCTCCTCGTCCTTGCCGTCCAGGAACAGGGCGGTGGCGGTCGGCCCCGGGGCCACCGCGTTGACGGTGACGTCCCGGCCGCGCAGCTCGCGGGCCAGGATCAGGGTCATGGCCTCGACGGCGCCCTTGGTGGCCGCGTATCCGGCGTAACCGGGGAGGGCGAGGGCCAGTACGGAGGTGGAGAAGTTGAGGATCGCGCCGCCCGCGCGCAGCCGGCGGGCGGCCTGCTGGTCGACGACGAAGGTGCCGCGGATGTTGGTGCGGTGCATCCGGTCCAGGGCGTCGAGGTCGGTGTCGACGACCGGGGCCAGCGTCATGACACCGGCCGCGTGGACGACGACGTCGACCCCGCCGTACGTCGACTCGGCGGTGTCGAAGAGCGCCGCGACCTCGGTCTCCTCGGCCACGTCGGCGCGGAAGGCGATCGCCCGGCCGCCCGCCTCGGTGATCGCGCCGACGGCCTTCTCGGCCTCCGCCCGGTTGCCCGCGTAGTTCACGACGACGGCGAAGCCGTCGGCCGCCAGCCGCTCCGCGGTCTCCCGCCCGATCCCCCGGGACCCGCCGGTGACGATCGCCACGCGGTCGGCCGCGGCGGTGGGGGTTCCGGTTCCCGTACCGGTCTGTTCCGTCATGACGGTGCTCCTCGTCTCGGCGGTTAGCGCTGTTCGCCTTCCGACGAGAACAACGCTAACACCGAAACGGTAGCGACGCTAACGGCACGCGTAGCGTCGCTACCCGCATCGGCCTCAGATCTGGTTCTCACCGCCGTCGACGTAGAAGTTGGCGCCGAGGACGAAGCTGCTCTGCTCGGAGGCGAGGAACGCCACCAGGGCGGCGACCTCCTCCGGGCGGCCCATCCGGCCGATCGCGGTGTCGCCCGCGAGCTTCACCCGGACCTCGGGCGCGTTCTCCTCACCGAAGAGGGCCGGGATGGCGGGGGTGTCGACCGGGCCCGGCGAGATGGCGTTGACCCGGACACCGCGACTCTTGAGCTCGTTGGCCCAGCCGCGCGCGAAGGACCGGACGGCCGCCTTGGAGGCCGCGTACACACTGAACGCCTCGGCGCCGTTGTCCGCGGCGGTCGAGGCGTTCAGGATCACCGAGGCGCCCTCGTTGAGCAGCGGCAGCGCCTTCTGCACGGTGAACAGCGTGCCCCGCACATTGACACCGAAGGCCGCGTCGAACTGCTCCTCGGTGATCTGCTCCAGCGGTGCGAGCGAGGCGGTCGCCGCGTTCGCGAAGACCACGTCGAGCCCCCGGCCCCGGGCGCGGACCGCGCCGTACAGCCGGTCCAGGTCGGCCGGGTTCGCGATGTCGCCCGCCACGGCGGTGGCACTCGCCGCGCCGATGACCTCCACCGCCGCGTCCAGCTCGGTCTTGCGCCGGCCGGTGACGAACACGTGCGCACCCTCGGCCGCCAGCCGCACCGCGCTGGCCAGGCCGATCCCGGTGCCGCCGCCGGTGACGACCGCCGTCTTGCCCTCTAGCTGTCCCATGTCGATGACCTCCACAAAGTTCGGTACCGATCAGTACCGAATGAGACCGTAACACCTTCCGCACCGACCGGTACAGAAGAGGTAGGCTGGGTGCATGGAGATCCAGCGGAAGGCGGCGATCGGCCGCCCCAGAGGCTTCGACGCCGACGAGGCGCTCGAACGCGCCGTGCGGGTCTTCTGGGAGCAGGGCTACGAGGGCGCCAGCCTCACCGACCTGACCGACGCCATGGGCATCACCCGCACCAGCATGTACGCGGCCTTCGGCAACAAGGAGGAGCTGTTCCGCAAGGCCCTGGAGCGCTACACCGAGGGGCCCGCCTCGTACGTGGCCCGCGCCCTGCGGGAACCGACCGCCCTGGAGGTGGCCACCGCGTTCCTGGGCGGCTCGGTGCGGGCCACCACCCGCCCCGGTCACCCCACCGGATGTCTCGGCGTGCAGGCCGCTCTCGCCGCCGGCGACCCGGGGCGCACCATCCGCGACCTGCTGGTCGCCTGGCGCGACGAGGCCGTCGACCAGCTGCGCGACCGGTTCCGACAGGCCGTCGAGGAGGGCGACCTGCCCGCGGGCACCGACGCCCAGGCGCTCGCCCGCTACCTCATGACCGTGGGGAACGGCATCGCCGTGCAGGCCGCCGGCGGCACCGCCCGCGAGGACCTCCAGCGGGTGGCGGACACGGCCCTGCGCAACTGGCCGCCGGTCTGAACCACCGCCTGAACCCGACGACCACCGGCCCGCCCTCAGCCGGGGGCCCTCAGCCCGGCCAGACCAGCGACTGGAGTTCGGAGTACGCGTGCAGGGCGTACGAGCCGACGTCCCGGCCCACCCCGCTCTGCTTGAAGCCGCCGAACGGCGCCTCCATGTTGCGGCCGACCGTGTTGACGCCGACGCCCCCGGACCGCAGCCGCCCCGCGACCCGGAAGGCGCGGGCCACGTCGCCCGACCAGACGTAGTCGATCAGGCCGTACTCGCTGTCGTCGGCCAGCGCGACGGCCTCCTCCTCGTCGTCGAAGGGCAGCACCACGACGACCGGGCCGAAGATCTCCTCGCGGACCACCCGCATGTCGCGGGTGCAGTCGGCGAGCAGCGCGGGCGCCACGTAGAAACCCCGGTCGAGAGGCGGGCGTTCGCCGCCCGCGACCACCCGCGCGCCCTCCTTGCGGCCCAGTTCGACGTACGACTCGACGCGGTCCCGGTGGGCCGCCGAGATCACCGGTCCGACGACCGTGCCCTCGGCCCGCGGGTCCCCCACCTTCAAATGGCTGATGTAGGTGGCAAGTTGGGCCACGAGTCGCTCGTACACCGGGCGCTGCGCGAGGACCCGCGTCGGGGCCGTGCAGATCTGGCCGCTGTAGAACGAGAACGTCGTGCCGATCCCCCGGACCGCCGAGCTCAGGTCGGCGTCCTCGAAGACGATCGCCGCGCCCTTCCCGCCCAGCTCCATCAACTGCCGTTTCATCCCGCGCCCGCACACCTCGGCGATGCGCCGGCCCACCGCGGTCGAGCCGGTGAAGCTGACCATGTCGACGTCGGGCGCGTCGACGGCCGCCTCCCCGACCTCGGGGCGCGCACCGCTGACGACGTTCACGACACCGGGCGGCACGCCCGCCGCCTCCAGGGCCTCGGCCATCCGGTACACGGAGAGCGGGTCCTGCGGGGCGGGCTTGACGACGACCGTGTTGCCCATCGCAAGGGCGGGCGCGATCTTGCCGGCCGGGTTCGCCCAGGGGTTGTTGTACGAGGTGATGCAGGTGACCACGCCGACCGGCCGGCGCACGGCGAGGGCACCGAGGACGGCCGCCCCGCCGAACGGGCCCGCCTCGTTGATCTGCGGGGGCAGCGGCTGCTCGACGGGCTCCACGCGCGCGTACCGCTCGAAGCGGGCCGCCCCGACCCCCACCTGCATCCCGCGCGCGGTCCCGGTGGTGGCCCCGGTCTCCGCCTGGGCCAGCTCGGCGTACGGGACGAGGTTGCGCCGGATCTCCCGGGCCGCCCGGCGCAGGACGGCGGCCCGCTCCTCGGGGGCCGTGCGCGACCACGACCGGAAGGCCTCGCGGGCGGCACCCGCCGCCGCGTGCACCTGGTCCCGTGAGGCCTCCGGAGCCGCCCCGACGGTCTCCTCGGTCGCCGGGTCGATCACCGCGTAGTGGCCGCCGTCCGGCTCCACCCACGAACCACCGATGAACAGCCGCTGCCCGTCGCTCATGTGGTGCTCACCGTGCGCGTGTCCCGGCCCGACCTGAGCACCGTGCCGGGGACGGCGCCGGTCACCACGTCGTCGCGTATCGACTCGACGCCGTTGACCCACACGGCCGTGACGCCGATCGCCTTCGAGTCCAGGCGCGGGCTGTCTCCCGGCAGGTCGTGCACCAGGGTGGCCTTGCCGGCGTCGATCCGCTCCGGGTCGAAGAGCACGAGGTCGGCATGGAAGCCCTCCGTGATCCGTCCGCGCCCACGGAGCCCGAAGAGCCGCGCCGGGTCGTCCGTGAGCATCTTCACCGCCTGCTCCAGCGTGACCAGTCTCCGCCCGCGCAGACAGTCCCCGAGGAACCGGGTCGTGTACGGCGCCCCGCACATCCGGTCCAGATGGGCGCCCGCGTCGGAGCCGCCGAGCAGCACGTCCTCGTGCCGCCACGTCTCCTGGCGGAGGAGCCACGAGTCGGGGTCGTTGTCGGTCGGCATGGGCCACAGGACCGTACGCATCTCGTCGTTGGCACAGATCCCGACGATGCACTCGAAGGGCTCCTGGCCGCGCTCGGCCGCGATGTCCCGCACGACCCGGCCGGTGAGCCCCTCGTTCTCGGCGCTGTACGTGTCCCCGATGACGTACCGCCCGAAGTCGGCGAGGCGCCGGAAGACGCCGGCCTCCTTGGAGTCGGCCCGCCGCAGCATCTCGGCCCGGACCACCGGGTCCCGCAGTTTCGCGATCCGCTCGGGCACGGGCAGGCCGAGGACCTCGCCCCAGCCGGGGATGAGGTTGAGGGCGCAGAAGGTGCCGAGGGACATGTTCATCGGGGTGAGGATCGGCATCGTGAGGGCGACGATCCGCCCACCGGCCTTACGGGCCCGCTCACTTGCCGCCAGCTGCCGGGGCACGCGCTCGGGGACGGCCGCGTCGATCGTCAGGACGTTCCAGTTCAGGGGCCGGCCGGCCGCCGCGCTCATCTCCACGAACAGATCGATCTCGGCGTCGCTGAACTGGTCGAGGCAGCCCGCCACGATCGCCTCGATCTGCGTGCCCTCGCGCTCGCCCACGGCCCGGGAGAGCGCGAGCAGTTCGGCGGGGCGCGCGTGCCGGGACGCGACGGGTTTGCCGTCGCCGTCGGAGTGGGTGGACGACTGGGTGGTGGACAGGCCCCAGGCACCGGCCGCCATCGCCTCGTCGAGCAGCGCGACCATCGCCGCCAGCTGCTCCGGCGTCGGCTGCCCGCCCACGGCGTCCGGCCCCATCACGTACCGCCGCAGCGCGCAGTGCCCCACCATGAAACCGGCGTTGACGGCGATCCGCCCCTCCAGGGCGTCGAGGTAGTCCCCGAAGGAGTGCCAGCTCCAGGGCGCGCCCTCCTCAAGGGCGACCAGCGACATCCCCTCGACCTTGGACATCATCCGCCGGGTGTAGTCGGCGTCCTCGGGCCGCGCCGGGTTCAGGGGCGCGAGGGTGAACCCGCAGTTGCCCCCCGCCACGGTCGTCACCCCGTGGTTGAGCGAGGGCGTGGCGTACGGGTCCCAGAAGAGCTGGGCGTCGTAGTGGGTGTGGGGGTCGACGAACCCGGGCGCGAGGACGAGCCCGGCGGCGTCCTCCCGCGTCCGGGCCTCCTCCGTGACCTGGCCGACCGCGGCGATCCGCCCGTCCCGTATCCCCACGTCCCCGACGAAGGCGGGCCCACCCGACCCGTCGACGATGGTCACACCCGCGATCAGATGGTCAAGCACGACAGCCCCTTCTCTCCCTGAATCCTCTGGCTTGCTACGGGTGCACTCACCTGGGGGCGCGGGGAACTGCGCGACCAGCCCCCACGCGGCCGCACCCTCCGACGACCCTCAGCCTGCCGCCCGGAACCGAGTGGTCCGGTGGACAGGATCCGTGTCGATCTTCGGAACCACGTGCTCCCCGATCAGCCTGATCGTCTGGAGCGTCTCCTCCTTGGGCACCCCGACCGGCAGCCCGAAGCTGAGCTGGTCGGCCCCCGCCTGCTCCCACCGCTTGCACTGCGTGAGCACCTCGTCCGGATCCCCGCAGATCAACAGCTCCTCCGCGATGAGCAGTTCGATGAGCTCCTCGTTGTACTCGGGCAGCGTCTCCGGCCACACCGGGAACCCCTCGGGACGAGGAAACGTGTCGTGGTAGCGGAAGACGAGCGAGGGCAGATAGTGCAGCCCGCCGTTCACGGCGACCCGTATCGCCTCGTCGTGGGTGGGCGCGCAGATCGCCGTCGTCGTCACCATCACGTTGTCGTTGACGAAGTCCCCGACCGGCTCCGCCTCGACGACGGCCGTCTTGTACTGCTCCAGGACCCACTCCATGTCGGAGACCTTCTGCACGCTGAAGCCGAGCACCCCGAGCCCCTTGCGGGCCGCCATGGCGTACGAGGGCGGCGACCCGGCGGCGTACCACATCGCGGGGTGCGACTTCCCGTACGGCTTCGGCAAGATCTTGCGGGGCGGGAGCTGCCAGTGCTTGCCCTTGAACCCGACGTACTCGTCCTGGAGCCACATCTTCGGGAACTCGGCGATGGTCTCTTCCCAGATCTCCTTGGTGTAGTTCATGTCGGTGATGCCGGGGAGGAAGCCGAGGATCTCGTGCGAGCCGGCGCCGCGCCCGCTGCCGAACTCGAAGCGGCCCTCGGTGAGATGGTCGAGCATGGCGACCTTCTCGGCGACCTTCACGGGGTGGTTGACCTGGGCGAGCGGGTTGAAGATGCCCGAGCCCAGGTGGATCCGCTCGGTCGCGTGTGCCAGATAGCCGAGGAAGACGTCGTTGGCGGAGAGGTGAGAGTACTCCTCCAGGAAGTGGTGCTCGGACGCCCAGGCGTACTTGAAGCCGGACTTGTCCGCCTGGATGACGTACTCGGTCTCCTCCATCAGCGCCTTGTGCTCCGCGAGCGGATCGGTCTCGGCCCGCTTGCCCACGTATCCCTGTACAAAGAGCCCGAATTCCAAGGAGGTTCACCGTCCCCTGTCCGTCAGCCGTGTCTCACCCGTAGCCGTACCTGACGTACCGTCAGATTCATTGCCGCCGACTGTGGCACCGAGCCCGCGAGGCGTCAATACCTGACGGCCCGTCACATCGCGCTCACGCCGGCCAGCCAGCCCCCGTCGATCACGAACGGCTGACCCGTGATGTAGGAGGAGTCCTCGCAGGACAGGAAGAGGGCCAGCCTGGCCACCTCCTCGGCGCCGCCGATCCGGCCCATCGGGATGATCTTGCGATACAGCGAGGCGACGGACGCCAGGGCCGCCTCGGCGTCCGTGGTCGGATCGAGCAGGACCGGATTGCTCATGGCCGTGTTGACCGCGCCGGGGCAGACGGCGTTGACGCGGATCCCCTTGCCCGCCAGCTCCAGCGCGGCCACGCGGGTGAGGCCGACGATGGCGTGCTTGGTCGCGCTGTACGCGCCGACGTACGCCATGCCGGTGAGCCCGACATACGAGGAGGTGTTGACGACGGTCCCACCGCCGGCCGCCTCGATCTCGGGGGCGAGCGCCTTGATGCCGAGGAAGACACCGACCTGGTTGACCCGCACGATCTGCATGAACTCGTCGAGCGGGGTGTCGACGAGGGCGTTGAAGCGCAGGATCCCGGCGTTGTTGACGAGCCCGTCGACCTTCCCGTACGCCGCCTTCGCCGCGGCCACCGCGTCCGCCCAGTCGTCCTCCTGACTCACGTCCAGGTGAACGTACCGGGCACGGTCGCCCAGCTCCTTGGCGAGCGCCTCCCCTTGCTCGTCGAGCACGTCGGCGACGACGACTTCGGCGCCCTCGCTAACAAAGAGCCGCACTTCCTGCTCACCCTGCCCACGGGCACCTCCGGTGACGAGAACGACCCGGCCGTCGAGCTTGCCCATGGATTTCTCCTTCAGAGACGCGAACACGGACACACCCATGCTCGTATCTGACGGTCCGTCAGACAAGGGAGTGGGGAGAGTAAATGACGGACGGACGCCTCGGAAATCAACAAGCTGGTTTGATCTTTGCGCTGTCCGGATCGCAGTACCTGGCGATTCCCTCTGGCTGGTCTATGGAATCGAGCTGCGGAGGCGAAAGTCACGGCCGGGTGCGCAGCAGCTCGGGGACGCGGCTGGTCTGCCCGAGCCAGGTGGCGACGTCCTTGTCGATGTACTCGGCCAGGAGCAGGACCTCGGTGTGGGCGTCGGACAGAGTGAGCCGACGGGTCCGGCCGCGGCGGTCGGTCTGACCCGGGAGAGGAACGCCGTCGATCAGCGGTTCGTGATGGGCGACGCGATTGCGCAGCGACCGGACATGGCTGGCGGTGGTAAACACAGTGGTCCGCTTGCCGCCGCTGTTCGGGAACGCCTTATGCAGGGCCTTGCGCCACAGGGTGGAGTCGTAGTCGACGTTCTTGCGGTGCGGGCCGTCGCCCCGGGTGCCGCCCTTGTCGAGCAGGTTCACCCAGCAGCCGAAGGTGGACTCCGCCACGATCTTCCCGGCCGGGACCTCCCGGAGGGTCTTCTGCGCCGGCTTCCCGGTCGCCGGATCGGCGGGCATGGTGATGTTGCGCCAGGTGGTCTTGAAGCCGCTCATGGTGCGGTCGTCGAACAGCTCAGCGCGCGCGTACCAGGTCGCTCCGTAGGCGGCGGCGAGCTGTTCCGCCATGGCGTTGCGCAGGATGACCTCGGCAAGGGCGATCACCTCGCCGAAGGCGGCGGACAGGCGCACGTTCCACAGGTACAGCTCCATCGCTCTCGCCTGTGTGCCCGTGACGGCGAGGAACGGAGCAAGGCGGGGCCGGGAGATCAGCGGTTCCAGGAGCTTGAGCTGCGCCGCCGGGCCTTGTCCCCGCGGAGTGGACACCTGTTCGTGTTGTTATGCAGCGAGTGTCAGG
>NZ_JBLFJV010000001.1:0-243724 GCF_047444975.1 Streptomyces sp. CWNU-52B
TGCCCGGCCCAGAACCTGATCCACCCCACCCCACAAGAGCCATCAGAAACGACCTAGGCGCTCGTCCCCGGGTGCCGGCCCGGTGGGGGCTTGTCGCGCAGTTCCCCGCGCCCCTGAAGGGGCGCGGGGAACTGCGCAGTCTTTTGGCTTTTGGCTGGGGCCCGGCCGGGGTCACGGGCCTTCCGGGCGGCCCCTCATGTCGGCTTCCATCGTCAGGAGGTCCTCGTTCGGGACGGCCCCGCCGAAGCGGCGGTCCCGGGACGCGAACTCCACGCACGCCCGCCACATGTCACGCCGGTCGAAGTCCGGCCACAACACGTCCTGGAACACCATCTCGGCATAACTCGACTGCCAGATCAGATAGTTGGACGTGCGCTGCTCCCCACTGGGCCGCAGGAAGAGATCCACGTCCGGCATGTCCGGGTAGTACAGATACTTCTGAATCGTCTTCTCGGTGACCTTGTCAGGGTCCAGCTTCCCGGCGGCGACATCAGCGGCCAGCGCCTTCGCCGCGTCGGCGAGCTCCGCCCGCCCCCCGTAGTTGACGCAGAAGTACAACGTCATCGCGTCGTTGTCCTGCGTCTGCTCCTGCGCGACCTGGAGCTCCTGGACGACGGACTTCCACAGCTTGGGCATCCGGCCCACCCAGCGGATCCGGATCCCGAGGTCGTTCATCTCGTCCCGCCGGCGCCGGATGACGTCCTTGTTGAAGTTCATCAGGAAGCGGACCTCCTCGGGCGACCGCTTCCAGTTCTCCGTCGAGAAGGCGTACAGGGAGAGGTTCTTGACGCCCAGCTCCAGGCAGCCCTTGAGGACGTCCATCACGACACCCTCGCCGACCCGGTGCCCCTCGGTGCGGGGCAGGCCGCGCTCCTTGGCCCAGCGGCCGTTCCCGTCCATCACGCACGCCACGTGGTTCGGGATCAGCTCACCGGGCAGCTTGGGCGCACGGGCACCGGACGGGTGCGGCTCCGGCGTCTTGTACTCGCGGCGCTGGCGCCCCAGGATCCCGCGTACCACCATCTGCTTCTCGTCTCTCTCAGGTCTCGTACAGCTGTTGATCGCACTAGGTGCTTTTCTCGACGTACCGCAGGGAGCGCAGGCCACGCTCCAGGTGCCAGTGCAGGTAGGCCGACACCAGCCCGCTGCCCTCCCTGACGTACCGCGGCTCGCACGCGTCCGCGTGCGCCCAGTCCCCCGTCAGCAGCGCACCGAGCAGTTCGAGGGCCCCCGCCGAGGGTACGACGCTGCCGGGCACCCGGCAGTCGACGCACACGGAGCCTCCCGCGGCGACGGAGAAGAAGCGGTTCGGTCCGGGCATCCCGCATTTCGCGCAGTCGTCGAAACTCGGCGCGTAGCCGTTCACGGCGAGTGAGCGCAGCAGGAACGCGTCGAGGATGAGGTGGGGTTCGTGCTCGCCCTGGGCGAGGGTCCGCAACCCGCCCACGAGCAGCAGATACTGCTGGACGGCCGGCTCCCCCTCGTGGTCCGTGAACCGCTCGGCCGTCTCCAGCATGGCCGTCCCGGCGGTGTAGCGGGCGTAGTCGGTCACGATGCCGCCGCCGTACGGAGCGATGGTCTCGCTCTGCGTGCACAGCGGCAGCCCGCGGCCGATCAGCTCACTCCCCCGAGCGAAGAACTGCACGTCGACGTGGGAGAAGGGTTCGAGCCGCGCCCCGAACTTGGACTTGGTCCTGCGGACGCCCCGGGCCACGGCCCGTACCCGCCCGTGACCGCGGGTGAGCAGGGTGATGATCCGGTCCGCCTCACCCAGCTTCTGGGTGCGCAGCACGATGCCGTCGTCGCGGAACAGACTCATGAGCCCATTCTCCCGTACGGGACCGGCGGGTGCGGCCGGGGTGGCCGGTGCGGTCGGGGTGACCGGGGTGGCTGAGTGCCGTCGGCGGCAGCGGTGCCGCGTCCGGTCTCCGGTCCGGTGGGCAGCGCCCGGGTCGGCAGCCGGGCGGCGGGTGGCAGGGGGCCCGCGCCGCCGTCCGCCCGGAACGACTGGATGATCAGCGCGGCGAGCCGCCGCGCCGCCGCCTCCTGCGCCGCGGGGGAACCGGCTCGAATGCCGTGCCCCGCTTGCAGGGTGAGGACGATGTCCTCCAGGACGATCTCCGCGCGCAGTGCGCCGCTCTCCTTGGCCCGCCGGATCAGCTCAAGGAGTCCGCGTACCGTCCGGTCGTGGTCGGCGGTGAACTCGGCGCCGCGGGAGAGCCGCACGAGGATGGCCCGCACGCGCGGGTCGCCGCCGGACGCGGCCACGAGCTTCTCGATCACCAGCGACAGCCCCTGCCACGGGTCCCCGGCCGCGAGGCCCTCGTCGACGACCGTCGTGCACAGGGTCATGTCCTCGGCGAAGGCCGCGGTCAGCAGCGCCTGTTTGGTCGGGAAGCGCCGGTAGACGGTGGCGGTGCCCACCCGGGCGCGCCGGGCGATCTCCCGTACCGGGACGGCGAGGCCCTCGGCGGTGAAGGCCGTCCGGGCCGCTGCCAGGATGCGGTCGCGGTTGTCGTGGGCGTCTGAACGCAACTGGCTCACAACCGGCTCACTACTGACTCACTTCGGTCGCCATCGCTCTCACTTTAGCCGGGCGGGACGGCAGCCCCTCCTACGTTCGGAGCCATGAGAACAGTCCAGTTCAGCGAGTACGGCCCGCCCGGCGTCCTGCGGATCGTCGAGGTACCGCGACCGCACGCGGGCCCCGGCGAGATCCGCGTCGCCGTCCGCGCGTCGAGTGTGTCACCGGGAGAGGTGAAGGGCCGTTCCGGAGCGATGCGGGAGGTGATGCCGGCGGTCTTCCCGGTCCGGACCGGTCACGAGGCCGCGGGCGTGGTCGACGAGGTGGGTGAAGGGGTGCCCGGCGTCCACGTCGGGGACGAGGTGTTCGGCGCGACCGCGAGCACCGGCCGCGGCGCCAACGCCGACCACGCGGTCCTCACCACGTGGGCACCGAAACCGGCCGCGTGGACGTGGGAGGAGGCGTCCGGCGCGCTGGGCGCCGTCGAGACGTCCTTCCGCGTCCTCGACCGGCTCGGGGTGGCCTCCGGGCACACCGTCCTGGTGCAGGGCGCGGCGGGCGGGACCGGCAGCGTCGCCGTCCAGCTCGCCCTCGTGCGCGGGGCCACCGTGATCGGCACCGCGAGCGAGCACAACCACGGTTTCCTGCGGTCCCTGGGCGCGGAGCCGACCACGTACGGTCCGGGGCTGGTCGAGCGGGTCCGCGCGCTCGCGCCGTCCGGCGTGGACGCGGTGTTCGACTGCGCGGGCGGCGCGCTGCCCGACCTGGTCGCCGTCGCCGTCGACGCCGATCCGGCCCGCGTGGTGACGGTCGCCGACCTCTCCGCCGCCGCCCACGGCGTGCACCTGTCGATCGCCTCGCCGGTCGCGGCTCTCGGCGCCGCCGACCCGCCCGCGCTGTACGGTCTGGCGCTCGCCGTCGAGCTGGCCGAACAGGGCCGGCTGCGGATCCCTCTCGCGGGGACGTTCCCTCTCGCCGAGGTCGCGGCCGCCCACGCGCTGAGCGAGAGCGGCCACGCCCGCGGCAAGATCGCGCTACGGCACTGACCTCATGGCACCTCGCCGCGGCTGCGTGCGTTGGCGTACGCCGTCGCGGCGCTGATCCGTTCCGCCGGGGTGGCTCCCCGGACGGTGTCCGGTGCGCAGTCCCACTCCCGGCCGCCGCCGTACGGGCGGAGCTGGACGTACGGCCCCTCGTGGCCCATCACCCTGCCGACCCGCCCGGTCCTCGTGTCGACGGCGTACGTCCCTACGTGGGGCTTCATCGCAGCACCGCCGCGAGCCGGGCCGCCGTCTCGACGGAGCAGCGGCCCAGTTCGACGAGCGGGCAGGGTGCCTCGCGCGCCAAAGTCGCCGGGTCGAGCCGGAGTGTCGGCAGCTTGATTCCTGTGGAAGCGAGTGCGTCGCGCAATTCCTTCACCGTTTCCTCCGCTTGTTCGACGCAGACCGTCGAGTGCCGTACGTCGTCTCCCTGGCGAGCAGCCTTCACCGTGTTCCCCTTTTCTCCGTGGTTTCACTCTTCTCGACTCCACGGTGACACCGGCCGATTACTCTTTGGAAGAGGTCCACGCCGAGCAACGGCGGTGCAGCGGAAAGGGGTTAGCCATGGCCAATGGTTCACGTCAAGCGGCCTGGGAATTCTTCGGAACAGAACTGAAGAGACACCGGGAGGACGCTGCGCTGACTCAGGCGGAGTTGGGGCAGCGGGTGTTTGTGTCGGGCGGCTACATCGGCCAGTTCGAACAGGCGATTCGCCGACCGCAGTTGGATGTGGCGCAGAGGATCGATGAGGTCCTACAAACCGTGGGCTTTTTCGAGCGCACCTGGCGGAAGCTCATCGATGACAAGCGATACGCGGATTACTTCGCGAACGTGGTCGAGCTGGAGCGCCTCGCGACAAAGCTCTGCGACTTCGCGCCTGTGCTCGTACCAGGACTCCTTCAGACTGCCGCCTACGCGCAAGCGGTCACTCTGGCGACCAACCCCTTCGCAGCCGGCGAGCACGTACAGGAGAAGGTCACGGCGCGGCTTGAGCGCTCACGCATCCTGGAAGGTGCTGCACGTCCCGAGTATTGGGCGATCCTCCACGAGAACGTGCTGCGCATCCCGGTGGGCGGTCCGGCGGTGATGGCCAGGCAGCTGGAGCACATCCTCACCGTGGCTCACCACCAGAAGGTGCTGGTCACGGTCCTTCCGTACGCGGCAGGAGCATTCGCCGCGATGGCCGGAATGATGACGCTCATGGAGTTCCCTGACGCTCCACCAACCGCCTATACAGAAGCCGTATATTCAGGGACCCTCCTCGACGACCCGGCCCTGGTGAAGCGTATGCAGGGGACATACGATCTGCTGAGGGTCGCCGTACTGTCGCCGGAGGCGTCCCTGGCCCTGATCGCTTCGGCGGCTGAGGACTACAGACGATGCCCGAGTTCGACCTGAGCAACGCCCGCTGGCGCAAGAGCAGCTACAGCGATGGCAACGGAGGCAGTTGCGTCGAAATCGCGTACGACTTCATAGGCGCCGCCCGCTGGCGCAAGAGCACCTACAGCGGTGGCAGCGGCGGCGAGTCGTGCGTCGAAGTCGCCGACGGTCTCCCCGGAATCGTGCCCGTCCGGGACAGCAAAGTCGCGGACGGGGCCGTACTTCTGGTCGGCGCCACAGCCTGGACGCAGTTCGTCCGCCGAGTCGGGCGCCCCGCCCGCTCACAAGGAGAACGGTGAACTCGATTTCACTCAGGTGCGTCGGCGGTGGGGGTGTCCGGCCCGGTCGACGTCGCCGCGGTGGGAGGCAGGGACCGGTGGCGGGGGACGCTCTGGCGGGGTGGCCTGGTCAGGGTGATCTGACGGACCAGTTGCTGGAAGCAGGCCAACGCCGCGAGCGCCGGCAGCGCGGCCGTGGCGATGCTCGTGAACGTCCGGTGGGCCTGCGCAGCACACAGCGCCATCGCCACGGACGCGAACAGTAGGACGACGAACCAGGAATGCGCGGCGCGACGCTGGTGCAGGGCTGCTCGCAGGATGGAGAGCGAGGCCATCATCCACGGGCCGTAGACCAGCAGGGGCCACCACGCCGCCGTGCTGCTCTCCGTGAGTGAGGCGACGTGGCGCAGGGGGACGTACGACACCATCCCGCCGAAGACGCTCACCATCGACACGATGACGGCGCCCAGCGCGGCGATGGTGAAACTGACGGTCTGCAGCCAGGTGAAACGGGACTTGAGGCTTTTGCGGATTCGCACTTTTCGATGCCCGGAAGGATGAGACCGGATGCGCGGCAGCTCCGCGGTGATGCGGGCCAGGTTGTCCATCGGGTCGCCGGTGAGTCCGCCGACGGGTGGGGCTTCGCTGCGGGGTGGTGGCACGGTGGCCGACGGCTCCGCCGACGCCGCGTCCTGAAGGAGGTAGGTCAGTTCCTCGACCGGGTCCCAGGCCGAGTCGAAGGAACCGGAGGGGGCGCCCGTGTAGGGGCCCGCGTTCCCCGAGTACCCCGAGTACCCCGGATACTCCTGGGGTCCCGTGCGGTGTCCCGTGTCGACGGGGCCACGGTGCCGCCCGGAGCCCGCCCCGGTCCCCGCCCCCGTACCCGCTCCGCCGTCGTACGCGCGGTCGTCCGGAACGAACAGGTGGGCGTAGTCGTCGTTCACTGGATATCTTCCCCCCGTCATGCGCGGACCACGTTGCCGCTGGGCCACGCCTGGGCGCCCCACCGCTGGTTCAGTTCGCTCTGCGCACTGTTCAGAGACGCCAGAAAATCTCCCAACAAAGGCTCTGTGACGCATAGTTCGACCGATTCGCCGTCCCCGCGCAAAGTGCCACGGGCACCCGGTGCCGAATGGGCCGAGGCGGGTGTGTAGATGTACCGGCCCATCGCCACCTGAGGGACGACAGTCAGATTTTCCTCACCCGCTGGGATCTGGGCGGGATTGCCGAGGAGCCATGCTTTCGTCATATCTCGCTAACGCCGTCCGCTCTTACTCGGATGCGCGGCAAATGAGTGAGCGTAACCCCGTCGAATCAATTGACGGCGGCGTTTATAGGCCAGGGTCCCGCACGGACCGAAAAGCAGGTCCTTCTACCGCCCGCGCTCCCCGAACCCGCGTACGTACCTTCGCTGCCACGGTGTCTCCACGGCGTGGCGGTCGTAGTTCCGTCGCACGAACTCGACGGCCTCCCCGGGCGGCACACCGTCCAGGACCGCGAGGCAGGCCAGGGCCGTGCCCGTACGGCCGCGGCCGCCCGCGCAGGCGATCTCGACACGCTCGGCGGGGTCCGCGGCCCGCTCCCAGACCCGTGTCAGGACCGTCCGCGCGTCGGCCCGGTCCCGGGGCAGCCGGAAGTCCGGCCACCTCAACCAGCGGGACTCCCAGGGGACTTCGGGCGGCTCCTTGCCGAGGAGATAGACGCCGTACGTGGGAAGCGGCGCCGCGGGATCGAGCGGCCTGCGCAGCCCCCGGCCCCGTACCGGACGGCCGGACGGCAGCCGGAGCACGCCGGGCTCCGCCTCGCCCCAACCCGCCTCGTCCCAGCCCGCCCCGTCCGCTCCGTCCGCCCGACCCGCGTTCATCCGACCCCCCGTGACTCCTGGGCGGCCCTCGCCTCGATTCCCCGGAAGTGGTCCGCCATCGCCTTCTGCGCCCCCTCGACGTCGTGCGCGCGCAGGGCGACGACTATGTCACGGTGGCGGCGGACCGTGACCTCGGGCGCCGGGTCGTCCGTCCAGCCGCGTACGGCGGAGACCCGCCGGAAGACGGTCCAGAAGGCCCCCAGCAGCTGGGACACCAGCGCGTTCCCGAGCGGCGCGTACAGCAGCTCATGGAACTCGCGGTCGAGTTCGGGGAAGGGCAGCCCGGCCGAGCCCGCCTCCTCCATCCGGTCCACCACGCCCTCCAGGCGCGCCAGTTCCTCGTCCGACAGGGTGCCCGCTACCCGGCGCACCAGCCCCTCCTCCAGGACCTCCCGGATCTGGAGGATCTCCGCCAACGCGCCCGTGTCGTCGCCCTGCCCGTCCTGCCCGTCCCGCCCGGCCTGGCGGGCCAGCGTGCGGAAGGTGAGGCCGTCGACGAACGGCGTCAGGGAGGCCTGGCCGACATAGGTGCCGTAGCCGTGCCTGATCTCCACGATGTCGAGGGCCTGTAGCGCCTTGAGGGCCTCGCGCACGGAGTTGCGGCTGACGCCGAGGGACTCCATCAGTTCGGCCTCGGTGGGCAGCGGCGCACCGGCCAGGAGCCTGCGGTCGAGGATCAGCTGGGTGACCTCGCGCTGGATCTGGCTGCTCACGTGCCGCTCGCGGGGGTTCCTGGAGCCGTCGGATGCGCGCCGCTCAGACATGCGCCGCATCGTACGCGGCAGGGACATCCCACGTCCCACCTCGTGACAGGATCCGCACCCCCACACACGTCAACCCTCAGTTGACGAAGTGTCAACTTTGCTTGTTTCACGGCGTCATTGGTCGCACCTCTGGCAGAAACGGCATTCGTGCGCGTTCCCTTGACCGCCCCCACGGGCCCTCTTATCGTCACGCTGCACCCAAGACGTAGAACGTCGTATCTCCCACTCCTTGCTGGAGGAACCGTGCGCGACGCCACCCCCGCACCGGCGCTGCACCGCCGGTCGTTCCTGAAGTACTCCGGCGCGCTCGGCGCGGCCGCCACGATCGCCTCGACGCTCTCCGCCTGCTCCTCGGGGCCGGAGTCCACGAACGAGACGGGCGGCGAGGGCGAGGGTGCCGACCGGACGCTCACCGCGGTGATCGGCTACGGCAACGACCAGAGCTGGGACCCACTGATGACGGCCTCGGCCTTCGCGATGGCCGGCAACCAGCACATCTACGAGGGGCTGCTGGACACCGACCCGATCAGCCGTGAGCCGTACCCGGCCCTGGCGAGGGCGATTCCCGCCGATCTCCGGGCGACCACCTGGAAGTTCACGCTGCGGGAAGGGGCCAAGTGGCACGACGGACAGCCCGTCACCGCCGACGACGTGGTCTTCACCTATGAGCGCGTCCTGGATCCCAAGACGACGACCCTCGCCAAGAACTTCTTCGCCTCCTGGCTGAAGGAGGTACGGAAGGTCGACGAGGAATCGGTCGAACTGGTCCTCAAGTTCCCCTTCCCCGACGGGGCCCAGCGGCTCACGCTCGCGAAGATCATGCCGAAGCACGTGTTCGGGAAGGCGGGCGCGCTGGACCAGGCGACGACGGGAAAGGCGGTCGGTTCGGGCCCGTACCGGCAGACCGCTCACCACCCGAAGTCCAACACCACCTTCGAGGCGTTCGCGGACTACAACGGGCCGCGAAAGGCCGCGTTCAAGAAGATGAACTGGCTGACCATCGTCGACGCCGCGCCGCGGGTCGCGAAGATCTCGGGGTCGAGCGCGGGGGCGCAGATCGCCGACAACATTCCGTACGCCAACATCTCCCAGCTGGAGAAGGGCGGTCTGAAGGTCGAGGGCGGGGCGGGAATGAACCACCTCTTCCTTCTCTTCAACACCGCCCACAAGCCGTTCGACGACGTGCGGGTGCGGCAGGCGCTGCATTACGCGATCGACAAGGAGCAGATGATCCGGGCCGCGCTGCGCGGTCACGGAAAGCCGGCGTCGTCGTTCCTCAACGAGGAGAACCCGACGTACCGCAAGGCGAAGACCGTCTACGGCTACGACCCGGACAAGGCCAGGGCGCTGCTGAAGGAGGCCGGGGTGAGCGGCCTGACGGTCAGCCTGATGGCGGTCAACGTGAGCTGGATCGTGGACTGCCTGCCGACCGTCAAGGCCTCCTGGGACGCGATCGGGGTCAAGACGACCCTCGAACCGCAGGAGACCGCCGCGCTCTTCACGAAACTCGACCAGAAGAAGGACTTCCAGGTCGTCGCCGCCGCGTCCAATCCGAACCAGTTCGGTCTCGACGCGGATCTGATCATGCATTACAACTACGGGCCCGGGAACACCTGGATGCGGTATGCCCGCTGGGAGGGCAATTCCGTGGCCAAGGACCTCTTCAAACGGATGGACCAGGCCACGCGGGAGCCGGACACCGCGAAGAAGAAGACGATGACGCAGGAATACATCGACGTCGTCGCCGAGAACGCGGTGATCTATCCGGTGGTGCACAACGAGCTGATCACGGCATGGGACGCGAAGGACCTGACGGGTGTCCGGCCGCAGCCGTACCCGGGGATCAACGTGCTCCAGGCGAAGTGGGTCTAGAGGTCACGCGGAGGCTGCCGGCTTTCTTGTCGTACCGAGGAGAGAAGAATCTGTGGTCGCGATCGTCAGGATTCTGGGTCGGCGGGTCGTTCTGCTCATTCCGCTGATGCTCGGAATCATTCTGTTCGTGTTCGTCGTGATGCGGTTCTCGGACAGCGATCCGGCGTCCGCGTACTTCCAGGGCGCCAACCCGACCGAGCAGCAGCTGCACGACTTCCGGGAGCGCAACGGACTGCTCGACCCGTTCCCGGTGCGGTACGTCGGCTTCGTCGGGGATCTGGTCCGGGGTGACATGGGCGTCAGCGCGCTGACGCGGGCGCCCGTCGTCGACCAGGTCACCACCGCGCTGCCGCTCACGATGCAGCTGACCTTCCTGGGTCTGGGCATCGCGGTGGTGCTCTCGCTGCTCGGCGGGGTCACCGCCGCGATCTACCGGGACCGGTTCCCCGACCAGCTGATCCGGGTCGTCTCACTGACCGGCGTGGCGGCGCCCGGCTTCTGGCTGGCGCTGCTGATGATCCAGTACCTCGCCGTGGACCTGGGCTGGTTCCCCACCAGCGGTTACATCAACCCGGCCGACTCGTTCACCGGCTGGCTGAAGACCATGACGCTGCCCGCGCTCGCCCTGTCGCTGCCGGTCGCCGCCCAGCTCACCCGGATCGTGCGCACGGCCGTGGTGGAGGAGCTGGACAAGGACTACGTACGGACCGCGATCGGCAGCGGCCTGCCCCCGGTGGTCGTCGTCGGGCGGAACGTGCTGCGCAACGCCCTGATGAACCCGCTGACCGTGCTCGGCCTGCGCGTCGGCTATCTGCTCGGCGGCGCGGTCGTCATCGAGACGATCTTCAATCTGCCGGGGATGGGGAAACTCATGATCGACGCCGTGAAGAACGGTGATCCGGCCGTCGTCCAGGGCGGCGTCCTCACCATCGCCTTCGGGTTCGTCGTCGTGAACCTGGTCATCGACATCCTCTACCTGCTGGTCAACCCGCGTCTGAGGAGTGCCGAAGCATGATGGTGACCAACCGGAAGCGGCTCACCGACGCCCTTTCCCGGCCCGGCGTCCGGCTCAAGGGGTTCACCCGGCTTCCCCTGATCTCCCGGATCGCCGTCGGCGTCATCGGGATCGTCGTGCTCACCGCCCTGCTGGCACCGCTCGTCTCCCCGCACGACCCGCTCGAACAGGCGCCGCTGGTCGACCACGGCCACGGCGAGGGCGCGCCGTCCGGCGAGCACTGGATGGGGCAGGACAGCCTGGGCCGCGACATCCTCAGCCGGCTGATGTACGGCGCCCGCTGGTCCCTGGCGATCGGCCTCGGCGCGACCGCGCTCGCCCTGGTCGTGGGCGCGCTCATCGGCGCGGTCGCGGCGACCTCGCGCAAGGCGGTCGACGAGACGCTCATGCGCTGCCTCGACATCGTCATGGCCTTCCCCGGCATCGCGCTCGCGGCCGTCTTCGTCGCGGTGTTCGGCGGCGGCATCCCGATCCTCATCGGCGCGATCGCCTTCCTCTACATGCCACCGATGGCCCGGGTCGTACGGGCCAACGTGATGGACCAGTACGGCGAGGACTATGTGACCGCCGAGCGGGTCATCGGCGCGCGCACCCCGCACATCGTGTGGCGGCACGTGGCCGTCAACTGCGCGGCTCCGGTCCTGGTCTTCTGCACCGTGCAGGTCGCCGAGGCGATCGTCTTCGAGGCGTCGCTGTCCTTCATCGGCGCGGGCGTGCGGCCGCCCGACCCGTCCTGGGGCAGTGTCATCGCGGACGGCAAGAACATGGTGCTGACCGGCGGCTGGTGGGCGACCGTCTTCCCGGGGCTGCTGATGCTGGTCACCGTGCTGTCCCTGAACATCCTCTCCGAGGGCGTCTCGGACGCGTGGGCGGCGCCCGCGGGCCGGGACGTGCCGGCGCGCGCGGCTCAGGACCGCCTGGAGACGCCCGAGCCGGGCAGCGGGCAGGTCCTGGAACTGCCCGGCCTCGCGGAGGCCGCCCAGCGGCTGCGCGGCCGGGCCCGTCCCCTGCCCGAGGGCCACCGGCCGGTCCTGAGCGTCGAGAACCTGGCCATCGGTTTCGACGCCCGGCACGGGGGTGTGGACATCGTCGACGGCATCAGTTTCGACGTACAGCCCGGTGAAGTCCTCGGCCTGGTGGGCGAGTCCGGCTGCGGCAAGTCGCTGACCGCCCTCGCGGTGATGGGCCTGGAGCCGAAGGGCGCCCGGATCCGCGGCCATGTCCGCTTCGACCAGCGGCAGTTGGTCGGCGAGCCGATGCGCGTACGCCGCAGGCTGCTCGGCCACGAGATGGCGATGATCTACCAGGACGCCCTGTCCTCGCTGAACCCGGCGATGTCGATCCGCGCCCAGCTCAAACAGGTGGTCAGAAGGGGCGGCACCCGCTCGGGCGCCGAACTCCTCGAACTGGTCGGCCTGGACCCGGAGCGCACCCTGCGCAGCTACCCGCACGAACTGTCCGGCGGCCAGCGCCAGCGCGTACTGATCGCGATGGCGCTCTCCCGCGACCCCAGGCTGATCGTCGCCGACGAGCCGACGACCGCCCTCGACGTCACCGTGCAGGCGCAGATCATGGAGCTGCTGCTGAGGCTGCGTACCGAGCTGGACTTCGCGCTCGTCCTCGTCTCGCACGACCTGGCGCTCGTCGCGGACGTCACCGACCGGGTCGTCGTGATGTACGGCGGTCAGATCGTGGAGTCGGGCGTCACGGCGGACCTGGTGGAGTCGCCGTCCCACCACTACACGCGCGGCCTCCTCGGCAGCGTCCTGTCGCTGGAGTCGGCGGCCGAACGGATGACGCAGATCAAGGGGGTCGTGCCCTCCCCCGCCGACTTCCCGGCGGGCTGCCGGTTCGCCGACCGCTGCCCGATGGCGACACAGGTGTGCCGCTCGACCGCCCCCCGGCTGACGGGCCCGCCCCGCCGCCACGAGGTCGCCTGCCACCACCCGGCGCTCGCCCCCACCGCGCACCCCGCGCACACCCCGGCCACGTATCCCGGCGGCCCCGACGGAAGCGAGGCCGCGACATGAGCACGAGCCGACCGGCAGGCGGCCCCCTCGTGGAGCTGTCCGACGTGCATGTCGTCCACAAGGCGCGCACCGGCGGCCTGTTCGCCCGCGACCGCGTGTACGCCCTGACCGGCGCCGCTCTCACCGTCGCGCCCGGTGAGACGGTGGGCGTCGTCGGGGAGTCCGGCTGCGGCAAGTCGACGCTCGCCAAGGTGCTGGTGGGCGTGCAGAAGCCGACGTCCGGGACGGTGTCCCTGCGGGGCGGCGACCTGTGGACGATGCCCCCGGCGGAGCGGCGGACCGCGGTGGGCACCGGCACGGGCATGATCTTCCAGGACCCTTCGACGGCCCTGAACCGCCGCCTGACGGTACGCCAGATCCTGCGCGACCCGCTGGACGTGCACAAGCGGGACACGGCCCGGCAACGGGACGACCGGGTGCGCGAGTTGATGTCCCTGGTCGGCCTCCCCGATGCGCTCGCGGACGGCCTGCCCGGCCAGCTCTCCGGCGGGCAGCGGCAACGGGTCGCCATCGCGCGGGCGCTGGCCCTCGACCCGGACCTGGTGGTCGCCGACGAGCCGACGAGCGCGCTGGACGTCTCCGTGCGCGCCCAGATCCTCAACCTCCTCCTCGACCTGAAGGAACGCCTCGGCCTGGCCCTGGTGTTCGTCTCGCACGACATCCAGACGGTCCGCAGGATGAGCGACCGCGTCATCACGATGTACCTCGGCCGGATCGTCGAGGAGTCCCCGGCCGACGAGGTGACGGACCGCTCCCGGCATCCGTACACCCGCGCCCTCTTCTCGGCGACGCCCGGCCTCCTCGACCCGATCGACCCGATCCCGCTGGTGGGCCCGGTGCCGTCGGCGACCCGGCCACCGAGCGGGTGCCCGTTCCGGACGCGCTGCTGGAAGGCGGACGCGGTGTGCGCGCAGTCCATGCCGGACTTCGCGGCCGCGGCGACCCCCGGGCACCGCTACCGCTGCCACCACCCTGTCGAGGACGGCGTGTCGACCCGCGACCTGGTGACACAGGCCGGCACAGCGGCACCGCGGGCCGGCACGACGGCCAACCCCCCGTCCGACGACGTCCAGAGGAAGCCTCGATGACCCTTCCCGCCCCGCTGACCGGTGTCGTACCGCCCGTCTGCACACCCCTGACACCGGACCGCGAGGTGGACGTCCCCTCGTTGACCAGACTGGTCGACCACCTCCTGGAGGGCGGGGTGGACGCCCTGTTCGTCCTCGGATCGTCGTCGGAGGCCGCGTACTTGACGGACCGTCACCGGCGCCTGGTCGTCGAGACCGTGGTCGGGCACGTGGCGGGCGGGGTGCCCGTCCTCGCCGGCGCCATCGACATGACGACCCCGCGCGTCCTGGACCACGTCCGGTACGTCACGGAGGCGGGCGCCGACGCCGTGGTCGTGACGGCCCCCTTCTACACGCGCACGCATCCGGCGGAGATCGCCCGCCACTTCCGCCTCGTCGCCGCCCGTTCGCCGGTGCCGGTCCTCGCGTACGACCTCCCGGTGGCCGTCCACTCCAAGCTGAGCCCGGAGCTGGTCCTCGAGCTGGCGGCCGACGGGACGCTGGCCGGCCTGAAGGACTCCAGCGGGGACGAGGGCGGCTTCCGGTCGGTGGTGACCGGGGCACGGGCGGACCCCGCCGTCTCCGGTTTCAGCGTGCTGACCGGGTCCGAACTGGTCGTCGACGCCGCGCTCGCGATGGGGGCGGACGGGGCGGTCCCGGGTCTCGCGAACGTGGATCCCGCCGGGTACGCGCGGCTGTACCGGCTGTGCCGGGAGGGGGACTGGGAGCGGGCCCGGGGTGAGCAGGAGCGGTTGTGTTCGTTGTTCGGGACGGTGCGGGCGGGGGATGCGGGGCGGGCGGGGGGTAGTTCGGCGGCGCTCGGGGCGTTCAAGGCGGCGCTGCATCTGCGGGGTGTGATCGCGTGTCCGGCCACGGCGGAGCCGCAGGTCCCGCTGTCCGCGGAGGAGGTTGCGGGGGTGGGGAAGTTCTTGGCGGGGGCGGGTCTGTTGTAGGGGTGTTGTCGCCCCCGCCGCCCCTACCCATTCCCGTCCCGTCCTCGGGGGCTCCGCCCCCGAACCCCCGTTGCGCAGTTCCCCGCGCCCCCAATGGGGGCGCGGGGAACTGCGCAATCTGTTGGCGGGGGTCTGGGGGCGCAGCCCCCAGGGACGGGACGGGAAGGGGCGGCGGGGGCGAGGAAAGGCCCCTACCCTCCCAGCTCTGCCAGTCCCACCCGGCGGAACTCGATCGTCTCGTACGGCCCCGCCGTACCCGTCTCATACAGGATCCCGACCCTGTCGCCACCCAGCTGCACAAGATCCGAGTACGCCGCCCGCAGCGACGACAGCGTCCTCACCTTGGTGAAGTTCCCTCCACCGTCCCCGCTCCGCCACACCGCCATCGACTGCCGGACCGTCGGCACGGACGGCCCGGAGAACAGCAGCGGCCCCCTCTCGACCTGAAGCACACTCCCCTGGACCACCGGCACCTCGTCCAGCGTCGGCTGGACCCGGTAGGGCCGGTCGAGCGTGACACCCCCGTCACCGGAGTAGCTGTCGAGCCGGTTGCCCACACTGCTGCCGTTCTGGTCGCGCGCGCTGAAGTACAGGCGCCCGTCGGGCAGTTGCGCCACGGCGTTCTCGTTCGCGTTGTCGAGCCCGTCGTACGAGTCGTCCACGAACCCGATCCGCCACGTCACCCCGCCGTCGTCGCTGTAGATCGCGTGCGCCCCGTAGTACTTGGCCTCCTGCCCGCTGTCGGCGGAGCCGCCCGGCGGCGCGGCCGAGTGGTTGGCCGGCACGACGAGCCGCCCGGCGTACGGACCCCGGGTCAGCGCCACCGCGTGCCCCGGCCCGGTGGCGTACCACCGCCAGTCCGGCAGCTTCACGGCGGCGGTGATGTCCCGGGGCGCACCGAAGTGACGCCCGTCGTCCCGGCTGCGCTGCACGAAGACCCGCCGGCTCTGCTCGGCCGTGACCTCGCCCCGCATGATCTGCGCCTCGGTCACAGCACCGCTGTTGTAGGACGTGAGGAGGACGACCTCGCCGGTCCGGGGGTCGACCACGGGCGCGGGGTTGCCCCGGGTGTCACCGTCCCCGGCCGCGACCACGGACAGCGGGCCCCACGTGCAGCCGCCGTCCCAGGACCGTCTGAGCACGACGTCGATGTTGCCGGTGTCCCCGGCGCCGTTGTGTCTGCCCTCGGCGAAGGCGAGCAGCGCCCCGCTGCGGGTCGTGACGGTGGCGGGGATGCGGTACGTGTCGTAGCCGCTCTGCCCGGCCGTGAAGGGGACGGAGGAGACACACCCCCTCGACGGCAGCTCCCCGGGGGCCGCGGCGGCCGAGGTCGCGGCGGTGGCGGTTCCGGTGGACGCGAGTGCCGTCGCGAACCCGGCGACGGTGGCGAGGGCGCCGAGGACGGTCGGACGAAGACGGCTCATGAAGACCACGGTTCATCCTTACTGAGACGGAGGGTGGGACTCAGGGCAAGACATAGGACGTGGGATGTCCCCGGAGAAACTAGTGCGCACCGAGGGACAGGGCAATGCCCGTGCGGCTACGCGGAGTCGAGGCGGCTCAGACCGCCTTGGGTATCACGAGCCCCGACTCGTACGCCACGATCACCAGCTGCGCCCGGTCCCGCGCCCCCAACTTGCCCATGATCCGGCTGACATGGGTCTTCGCGGTGAGCGGGCTCAGCCCCAACGCCGCGGCGATCTCCGTGTTGTTGAGCCCGCGCGCGACCAGCGTGAGCACCTGCCGCTCCCGCTCGGACAGCCCGTCGGGCCCGCCCACGAGGGACGTCGCCGGGTCGGGTGCGCGCAGGAAACGGGCGATGAGGCGCGAGGTGGGGCCGGGCGACAGCAGGGACTCCCCGGCGGCCACCGTCCGGATGGCGTCGAGGAGTTCGACCGGCCGGATGTCCTTCACGAGAAAGCCGGACGCCCCGGCCCGCAGCGCGTCGACGATGTGCTCGTCGGTGTCGTACGTCGTCAGGACGAGGACCTTCACCCCCGCGAGGTCCTCGTCGGCGGCGATGAGCCTGGTCGCCTCGATGCCGTCCAGGTCGGGCATCCGGATGTCCATCAGCACGAGATCGGCCCGCGCGGAACGGGTGAGCTCCAGGGCCTGCCGCCCGGTGCCCGCCTCACCGACGACCTCCATGTCCCCGGCCGACGCGACGAGCATCGCGAACGAGGCCCGTACGAGGGTCTGGTCGTCGGCGAGCAGGACCCGGATCGTCATCGGGGCTCCTTCCGGGGCAGCGGCAGTTCGGCGGTCACCTCGAAGCCCACGGCGGGGCGCGGTCCGGCGTCCAGTGTGCCGCCCACGCTACGAGCCCGCTCGCGCATCCCGAGGAGCCCGTACCCCGGCGCGCCTTCACCCACTCCGACCCCGACCCCGGCCCCGTGGCCCGCCCCGTCGTCGGTGACGCTCACCCGGAGGGCCCCTTCCGCCGTCCGCAGCCCGACCCGCACGGTGAGATCGTCGCGGCCGCCGTGGCGTACGGCGTTGGTGAGCGCCTCCTGCACGATCCGGTAGGCGGCGGCGCCCACGGAGGGCGGTACGCCGTCCGCGTGGACGGACAGTTCGACCTCGGCACCCGCCGCCCTGGCCGTCTCGGCGAGCGAGGCGAGACCGTCGAGACCGGGCAACGGCCCACGCCCGGACGCCACGGACACCAAGGACGCCACGGACTCGACGCCCTCGACGGACCCCACGGCCGACTCCCGTCCGCCTCCGTCTCCGCCTCCGCCCGGAACATCCGCGCTCACGCTCGTCTCGTTCGCCCGCAGCACCTCCAGCGTCGTACGCAGCTCCCCCCGGGCCGTCCGGCAGGTGTCCGCGATGTCGTCCAGCGCCTGGGCGACGGCCTCGCGGTCCAGCCGCTGCGGATCGGCGGTCAGGACGTGGGCCGCCACGGACGTCCGCACGCCGATCAGGGTGATGCTGTGCGCGAGCAGATCGTGCAGGTCACGGGCGATCCGCAGCCGCTCCTCCGCCACGCGCCGCCTGGCCTCCTCCTCGCGGGTGCGTTCGGCGCGTTCGGCGCGCTCGACGATGGAGGCGACGTACTGGCGGTAGAAGCGGGCGTCGGCGCCGAGGAACAGGACCGCGATGATCCAGCCCGAGATCCGCAGGAACTCCAGGGCCCCGTCCGGGTTGGTGAAGCCGTTGATGAGCAGCGTCGGGCCGAGGACGACCCCGGCGGTGAGCAGCGTGCGGCGCACCGTCCCGGTCGCCGCGACCGTGTAGAGCGCCAGGAGGGTCGCGGGGATGGGCAGCACGTGGTTGTTGCCGAGGACGTGGTACGGAACGACGCAGGCGGCCACCCCGAACAGCACCGCCGGCGGATGCCGACGCCTCGCTGCGAGGGGCAGGTGCGCGATGAGCAACAACGTCCAGCCGAGCGGGCCGGGCCGGGACGCCTCGTCGCCCAGCAGGGCGATGACCGCGGCGAGCCCCGCGACGCCGACCGCGAGGAACGCGTCGTTGCGGGTGCGGTGCGGTGCGGTGAGCGGGTCGCGGTTGACGACCGCCATGACCCGCTCGACGCGGCGGGGCCGCGCGTCACCGCGTCCGGCCGTGGTCGCTTCCCGTTCCCGCACGGCTCCATCTTCCGGTACGGGGCGCCTCTCCGGCAGGTGTGTGGCAGGAGAGGCACCCGGTCGAGTCGTGTACACCGCGTACGGGCCTACGGGGGGCCGGTCAGGGCGCGCCGGCCGGTTCCGGCTGCCGCGGCGGATCACCCGGATCACCCGGTCCGGCCGACTCCGACGGCCCCGTGGGCCCGGTCGGCCCGGTCGGCCCGGGTTCGCGGGAGAGCGCGCCCGGCCACCACACCTTCCGGCGCAGGGCGACACTGGCGCTGGTCACCAGGTACGTCCGTACGAGGAAGGTGTCGAGGAGCACGCCGACGGCGATCACGAAGCCGAGTTCGACGAGTTGCACGAGCCCCATGTTCGTCAGCACGGCGAAGGTCGCGGCGAGGACGAGCCCCGCGGAGGCGATGACCCCGCCGGTGGTCCGCAGCGCGGTGAGCGCGGCGGCGGCCGGTTCGGCTCCGGCGAGGGACTCCTCGCGCATCCGGTGCATGAGGAAGATGCCGTAGTCGACGCCGAGGGCGACGAGGAACACGAAGGACAGCAGCCCGAGCCCCGGATCGGTGCCCTCGAAACCGAACACCGGCCCGA
Source organism: Streptomyces sp. CWNU-52B (assembly GCF_047444975.1). Lineage (NCBI taxonomy): Bacteria > Bacillati > Actinomycetota > Actinomycetes > Kitasatosporales > Streptomycetaceae > Streptomyces > Streptomyces sp. CWNU-52B. The sequence continues at coordinate 18,966 of NZ_JBLFJV010000001.1, forward strand.
AGACGAGCCCGCCGATGCCGAGGGCCGCGCCCCAGACCGCGACCACGGCGCCCACCAGGATGAACGGCGCGACGAGACTGCGCAGCAGCCCGATCAGGATGAGCAGCACGGAGACGAGGACGAGCGGTACGACGATCTTCGTGTCGCGGCTGTTGGTGTCCTCCAGGTCGATCTGCTGGGCGCTGGCCCCGCCGACGTACGAGCCCTTCAGTTCGTCGCGCAGGGCTTCGATGGTGGCGATCTCCCCGGCCGACTGGGGCGCGCCCTTGGCGATGACGGAGATCTCGGTCCAGCCGTTTCCGGTACGGCCCGTCTCGGCGCTCTCGACGCCTCGCGTGTCCCGGACCGTCGCGAGGGCCTGGTCGGCGCGGCCCTGCGGGGTGATCACGTCGATGGGCCGGGTGCCGCGCTCGGGGTAGGCCCTGGCGAGGGTCTCCATGGCGGTGACGGCCTCCGGCTTGTCGACGAAGGAGTCCTCCTGCTTGACCGTCCCGGGGAGGTTGAGCGTGCCGAGGGCGAGCGCGCCGAGCACGACGGCGCCGGTCGCGAGCACGGTCAGCGGCCTGCGCCCGGCGGAGCCGCCCATCGCGGCGAAGAGGCTCCGCCGCTGCTTGGGTTCGCTGCCGAAGGCGGGCACCAGCGGCCAGAACACGCGCCGCCCCAGCAGGACGAGGACGGCGGGGAGCAGGGTCAGCATCGCGATGAGCGCGCAGAGCACCCCGACCGCGCCGAGCGGGCCCATGCCCCGGCTGCTGTTGAGGTCGGCGGCGAGCAGACAGAGCAGCCCCGCGGCGACCGTGCCGGAGGAGGCGAGCACGGCGGCCCCGCAGCCGCGCAGGGCGGCGGCCATGGCCTCGTACGGGCGTTCGATGCGGCGCAGTTCCTCGCGGTAGCGCGAGACGAGCAGCAGCGCGTAGTCGGTGCCCGCGCCGAACACGAGGACCGTCATCACGCCCGAGCTCTGGCCCGAGATGGTGGTCCCGAAGGCCTGGTTGAGCCCGTACGCGACGCTCATCGACAGATAGTCGGCCATACCGGCGACGGCGAGCGGCACGAGCCACAGCACCGGGCTGCGGTAGATCAGGATCAGCAGGAGGGCGACGACGGCGACGGTGGTGTAGAGCAGCGGCCCGCCGAGCGAGTCGTAGACCTTCCCCGAGTCGGTGGCCAGCGCTCCGGCGCCGCCCACCTCGACGCTCAGGCCGTCCTGGCCGCGGGCGATGTTCCGGACGTCCTCGACGAGGGCGTCCCGCAGTTTCTCGTCGGTACCGGGCTCGTTGCTGACGACGGGGTACATCAGGGTCGTGCCGTCGTCGGACGGAACGCCTTCGGGGGTGCCGCCGACCAGTTCGTGCTTCCCGGCGATCTCCTCGACCTGTCCGGCCGCGGTGGTCCGGTCGGCGGCGCTCAGCCTGCCGTCCCGGTGGTAGACGAGCACCAGTTCGGTGCTCTCGCCGCCGGGCAGCTCCTGCTGGATCTCGGCCACCTGCGTCGAGTCGGCGCTCGCCGGCAGGTAGTCGGTGACCCGGTCGTGCTGCACGTCGGCGAGCTTCGCCGCGAACGGTCCGACCAGCGCGAGCACGGCCACCCAGAGCCCGAGCACCGCCCAGGGAACGGCCCGCCTCTTCGTCTTCCCGGCCCCCATGAACGACTCTCCCTCCCGACGGCTTCCGCTTCTCCCTCACCCTCTCGGCACGAAGAGCGACATACGTCGGACGGAAGACGGAGCCGCCCCGTACTGCCGGGGGCGGCGCCGGGCCCGGAGTACTCCCGAGGGAGTACTCCGTTACTCCGTACGGGTTCGCCCCTGAAGGCAAAAGACTCCGCCGCTCCCGCGCGCCCGAGGGCAAAAGCAGGGGCGCAGCCCCGTTTTTGAGGGGCGCGGGGAACTGCGCGACCAGCCACGACGCACCCGCGGGTGCAACGGCGCGCCTTCAGGACGGCGTGCGCGCCGCCGTGAGGAGCCGGGTCACATCGTCCGCGCAGATCGTCAGCGCCGCCCCGACCGTCGTCAGCGCCTCCCGCTCAGCAGGCGTATAGGGCCCGTCCGCGAGAGCGATCCGCGCCCCCTGGAGCAGGATCGCCTCCCGCCCGGTCGGCGCGAGATGCGGTGCCAGCGGATCCAGCGCCTCATGCAGCTCTATCGACAGTCCGGGCCCGCAGGGCTCACCGAAGACGCGCCCGGTGTCGGCGGCGAGCGCCTCGACGAGCGCCGCGAGCTGCTCCTCGGTGCAGTCACCGAACCCGGCCGAGCGGACAGCACCCGCGGCGGTCTCCAGCGACGTACGCGCGCACGTACCCCCCGCCGCGAGCACGGCGAGGGCGACGGTGTGGACGGCGTCACGGAGCATCGCCGAGAAGCGGGTCGTGGTCGGATGGTCGAGGACGTCCGCGCTGTAGTGGTCGCCGCAGGCCGCGCACTCGACGACGGGGCCCGTCTCACCGCGCGGCATGACCGGGACACCGAGGCAGGTGAAGCGGCGACGGCCGGTGAGGCGCTGGTAGTTGCGGTCGCCTCCGCACCCGGGGCAGAAGAACTCACCGTCGCCGACGGTCGTCCACGCCGTCCTGGTTCCGAGAATGCGGGAGACACCCACGCTGCCGGCGCGGACAAACCGGCCGTTTCGTCCCCATCCTGGCAGCACGTTCGCACCTCCGTAACGCCGCGGCAACATCGCCGCGTTGGCGTGATGTTAGCCACATTGTCGAGGCGGAGTCAGTACCCCGACCGGGGTCACTCGTCGACATGGCCGGATAAACGCAGCGGTCCCGCCCGCCTGTGAGGCGGACGGGACCGAAGAAACGCAGGTGAACGGCCTTATCGGGTGGCGCGGTTGACTGCGGAGACAACAGCCTTCAGTGACGCGCGTGTCGTATTCGCGTCGATGCCGATTCCCCACAGAACCTTGTCGCCGATCGCGACCTCGATGTACGAGGCGGCCACCGCGGAGGCGCCCTCGCTCATCGTGTGCTCCTGGTAGTCCAGCAGCCGGGCGTCGACCCCGATGCCCTGCAGCGCGTGGAAGAACGCGGAGATCGGGCCGTTGCCGGAGCCGACCAGCGTGGTCTCGGCACCGTCCACCTCGGCCTCGACCGTGAGCGTGTCCACGCCGTCCTTGTCGGTCGTGGACTGGCCGTTGCTGACCTGGACGCGGCCCCAGGGGTCGTTCGGGTTGGGCAGGTACTCGTCCTGGAAGGTCGCCCAGATGTCCTGCGGGGTGACCTCGCCGCCCTCGGCGTCCGTCTTCGCCTGGATGATCTTCGAGAACTCGATCTGCATCCGGCGCGGCAGGTCCAGCTTGTGGTCGTTCTTCAGGACGTACGCGATCCCGCCCTTGCCGGACTGCGAGTTGACCCGGATGACGGCCTCGTACGAGCGGCCGACGTCCTTGGGGTCGATCGGCAGGTACGGGACGGCCCACTCCAGGTCGTCGACCGTGACGCCCTTACCGGCCGCGTCGGCCTCCATCGCGTCGAAGCCCTTCTTGATGGCGTCCTGGTGGGAGCCGGAGAAGGACGTGTAGACGAGGTCGCCGACGTACGGGTGGCGGGCGTGGACCTCCATCTGGTTGCAGTACTCGGCGGTGCGCCGGACCTCGTCGATGTTCGAGAAGTCGATCTGCGGGTCGACGCCCTGCGAGAAGAGGTTCATGCCCAGGGTGACCAGGTCGACGTTGCCGGTGCGCTCGCCCTGGCCGAACAGGCAGCCCTCGATGCGGTCGGCGCCGGCCATCAGCGCCAGCTCGGCGGCCGCGACCGCCGTACCGCGGTCGTTGTGCGGGTGGACGGACAGGCAGACGTGCTCGCGGCGGGACAGGTTGCGCGACATCCACTCGAAGCGGTCCGCGTGCGTGGAGGGCGTCGAACGCTCCACGGTGGCGGGCAGATTGAGGATGATCTCGCGGCCCGGCCCCGGCTGCCAGACGTCCATGACGGCCTCGCAGACCTCCAGGGCGAAGTCCAGCTCGGTGTCGGTGAAGATCTCGGGGCTGTACTGGTACCCGAAGACCGTCTCGGGGCCCAGCAGCTTCTCGGCGTACTCGACGACCAGCCGCGTCCCGTCGACGGCGATCTGCTTGATGTCGTCCTTGGAGCCGCGGAAGACGACCCGGCGGAAGACCGGCGCGGTGGCGTTGTAGAGGTGGACCGTGGCGCGCCTGGCGCCCTTCAGCGACTCGACGGTCCGCTCGATCAGGTCCTCGCGGGCCTGGGTCAGTACGGAGATCGTGACGTCGTCGGGGATCGCGCCCTCTTCCTCGACGATCGAGCGCACGAAGTCGAAGTCGGTCTGCCCGGAGGCCGGGAAACCGACCTCGATCTCCTTGTAGCCCATCGACACCAGCAGGTCGAACATCTCGCGCTTGCGCGCGGGCGACATGGGGTCGATCAGGGCCTGGTTGCCGTCACGCAGGTCGGTGGAGAGCCAGCGGGGAGCGGCGGTGATCCGGTTGTCCGGCCACGTACGGTCGGCGATGTCGACCTGGTCGTACGGGCGGTACTTGTGGATCGGCATGGACGTGGGCTGCTGGCGATTCGCCATGATGCGAGGGGCTCCTCTTGGTCCGCTTGATCCTCGGAACCGATCGGTTCCGGATCCGAGGGACGGCCGACGGCGCAACGCCGAACTCCGCGGGGAGGGGGTCGGCCTCGACTACAGGCCCTCGCCGCGGCAGCTAAGGAGAAGCAGCCCGAATCGCATGATGCCTCGCATGCTAGCCGAGCCCGGCCGCACCCGAGGTCCCGTATCAGCATGCGGGACACCGAGGAACGCCACGACCTCCACCACCAGGGCCCGGGAAACGGCGCAGGCTGCGCCGCCAGGGGCGCGGGGAGCGGCGCAATCCTTTGCCTTTGAGGGGCGCGGGGAACGGCGCGATCTTCTGTCTTCAGGGGCGCGGGGAACGGCGCAGTCTTTTGTCTTCAGGGGCGCGGGGAACTGCGCGACCAGCCCCCACCGGGCCCGCACCCATACACGAAACCCCACCCCCCGCACCCTCCTTATCCCCTCATTTCACCAATCATGGTTGCCCCTAGTGACAGCCGAGTCACACAGTGCAATGGTGCCGGGCATGACGACAAACGGGGGCTTCGAGCCCGTCTTCTGCACCATCATCCCGCCCCACGTCCTCGACACCCTGGCCCAGACCGAGGACCCCGCAATCGCAGGCAAGGCCCGCCGCACCCTCCAGCGCGACGCCTACGAACGCACCCAGCGCCGGCTGACCACCGTCCTCGGCGCACCCGCCCTCGCCCCGCCGACCGGCGCCGCCGAGGACAAACCCCACCGCACGATCTACGACGCGAAGCACAAGCAGGACCTGCCCGGCAAGAAGGTCCGCGGCGAGGGCGAGAAGCCCGGCAAGGACGCCACGGTCAACCGCGCGTACGCCGGCCTGGGCGCGACCTTCGACCTGTTCCTCAAGGCGTACGCCCGCAACTCGATCAACGGCGAGGGCCTGCCGCTGAACGCGACCGTGCACTTCGACGAGGAGTACAACAACGCCTTCTGGAACGGCGAGCAGATGGTGTTCGGCGACGGGGACGGCGAGATCTTCCTCGACTTCACCATCCCGGTCGACGTCATCGGCCACGAGCTCACCCACGGCGTCACGCAGTACACGGCCAACCTCACGTACTTCGGCCAGCCGGGCGCCCTCAACGAACACTTCTCGGACGTCTTCGGCTCGCTCATCAAGCAGTACACGCTCGGCCAGACCGCCGCCGAGGCCGACTGGCTGATCGGCGCCGGCCTGCTGGCCCCGCGCGTCACGGGCACGGCCCTGCGGTCGATGAAGGCCCCGGGCACGGCGTACGACGACGACGTGCTCGGCAAGGACCCGCAGCCCGCGACGATGGACGACTACGTCACCACGGGCCGCGACAACGGCGGCGTGCACATCAACTCCGGCATCCCCAACCACGCGTTCTACCTGGCCGCGAACACCCTCGGCGGGCACGCCTGGGAGCGCGCGGGACGGATCTGGTACGACGTGCTGACCGGCGGCGACCTGGGCTCCAAGGCGAGCTTCACGGACTTCGCGACCCTGACCCTGGCGAAGGCCCGCGACGCGTACGGCGAGGGCGAGGAACTGCAGGCCGTCACCAAGGCGTGGGAACAGGTCGGGGTACAGGCGCGGTGAGCATGGCTCGGGCCCGCGTTTCGTACTAGACAGGGACCATGCGTATTCAGGTGAGGCGCACAGGCGGATTCGCGGGCATCGAGCGGCACGCCGAGGTGGACACCTCGGGACGCACGGACGCCCAGGAGTGGCATGCCCTGGCCGAGCAGGCGGTCGCCGCCGGCCGGGGCACGCCCCCCATAGGCGTCCCGGACGGCTTCAGCTACCAGCTCACGGTGGACGGCAGAACGGTCTACTGCGCGGACCCCCGCCTGACAGAAGACCAACGAAAACTGATCTCAAAGGTCCTGAAGGAGGGCACATAGCCCACCCCGGGCCCGTGTCTTGCTCTCAGGTCCGCGGGGAACGGCGCGATCTTTGTCTCCAGGGGCGCGGGGAACGGCGCAATCTTTTAGGGGCGCGGGGAACGGCGCGACCAGCCCCCACCCACCCGCACCCGCCAACCCCACCCGGAGCCACCCGCACCCCCTGTCGGCACACCCCCCGTTGACTTCGTTCCCGCCGCTGCAGATGATCGCCCCCATGCCGAACACGGAGAACGCGGCACCACCCCCGATCCCCCCGCTCCCCCCGCTCCCCCGGTTCCCACCCGACTTCCTCTGGGGAGTCTCCACCTCGGCCCACCAGATCGAGGGCGCGGCCGCTCTCCGCGACCCCTCCGTCTGGGACGCCTTCACGGCCCGCCCTGGCCACGTGAAGGACGGCTCGACGGCCGACGTCGCCTGCGACCACTACCACCGCTACCCGGAGGACGTCGCGCTCCTGCGCGACCTCGGCGTGGACGCGTACCGCTTCTCGGTCTCCTGGCCACGGGTCAACTCCCCCGGCGGCCTGGACTTCTACGACCGCCTCGTCGACGAGCTGTGCGCGGCGGGCGTACGCCCCGTCCCGACCCTCTTCCACTGGGACCTGCCGCTGTCGGTGGAGGAGGCGGGCGGCTGGCTGGAGCGGGACACGGCCGGACGGTTCGCCGAGTACGCCGCGCTGGTGGCCGCCCGGCTGGGTGACCGGGTCACCAAGTGGATCACCCTCAACGAGCCCGCCGAACACACCCTGTTGGGCCACGCCCTGGGCGCTCACGCGCCCGGCAGGCAGCTCCTCTTCGACGCCCTGCCGGTGGCCCACCACCAGCTGTTGGCGCACGGGCTCGCCGTACAGGCCCTGCGAGCGGCCGGAGTCACGGACATCGGCATCGCCAACTCGCACGGCCCGACCTGGCCCGCCTCCCAGGAGCCCGCGGACCTGGCGGCGGCCGGCTTCTACGACCTGCTCCTCAACCGGCTGTTCGCCGACCCGGTGCTGCTGGGCCGGTACCCGGAAGGCCTCGGCGAGTCGATGCCCGGCGACGCCGGGTCCCTCGCGACGGACCTGGAGATCATCGGGCAGCCGGTCGACTGGTACGGGATCAACTACTACGCGCCGACCAGGGTGGGCGCGCCGCAGGGCACCGAGATCGAGTTCGGCGGACTGACGATGCCCGCCGAACTCCCCTTCTCGGTACGGGAGATCGAGGGCTACCCGGTCACGGACTTCGGCTGGCCGGTGGTGCCGGACGCGCTCACCGAGCTGCTGGTGGGCTTCCGCGAGCGGTACGGCGACCGGCTCCCGCCCGTCGTCATCACGGAGAACGGCTGCTCGTACGAGGGGCTCGACGACCAGGAGCGGATCACGTACCTGGACGGCCATCTCCGGGCGCTGCACCGGGCGTCGGAGCGGGGTGTGGAGGTGCGCGGGTACTTCGTGTGGTCGCTGCTCGACAACTTCGAGTGGGCCGAGGGGTATGCGCGCCGCTTCGGTCTGGTGCACGTGGACTTCGAGACGCTGGAGCGGACCCCGAAGGCGTCGTACCACTGGCTACGGGACGTCCTGCGGACGCGGCGCCGGTGAAGTGGGGGCGCCCCTCAAAAGACTGCGCAGTTCCCCGCGCCCCTTTTGAGGGGCGCGGGGCGAAGACAGCCCCTCAGAACCCCAGCTTGCGCAGCTGGCGAGGGTCGCGCTGCCAGTCCTTCGCGACCTTCACATGAAGGTCCAGGAACACCGGCGTACCCAACAGCGCCTCGATCTGCTTGCGCGACTTGATCCCGACGTCCTTCAGCCGCTTCCCCTTGGGCCCGATGATGATGCCCTTCTGGCTGGGCCGCTCGATGTAGACGAACGCGTGGATGTCGAGCAGCGGCCGGTCCGCGGGCCGGTCCTCGCGCGGAAGCATCTCCTCGACGACGACGGCGATGGAGTGCGGCAACTCGTCCCGCACCCCCTCCAGCGCGGCCTCCCGGATCAGCTCCGCCACCATGACCTGCTCGGGCTCGTCCGTGAGGTCGCCCTCGGGATACAGCGCGGGCCCCTCCGGCAGCAGCGGCACCAGCAGGTCGGCCAGCAGGTCCACCTGGTCGTCGCCGGTCGCCGACACGGGCACGATCTCGGCCCACTCGAAGCCCAGCTCCGTGCCGAGCTGGTCGACGGCGATGAGCTGCTCGGCGAGCGTCTTGCTGTCCACGAGGTCGGTCTTCGTGACGATCGCGATCTTCGGCGTCTTCTTGATGGACGCCAGTTCCTTCGCGATGAAGCGGTCGCCGGGACCGAGCTTCTCGTTCGCGGGCAGGCAGAAGCCGATCACGTCGACCTCGGCCCACGTCGTACGGACGACGTCGTTGAGCCGCTCGCCGAGGAGCGTGCGCGGCTTGTGCAGCCCCGGGGTGTCCACGAGGATCAGCTGGGCGTCGGCCCGGTGCACGATGCCGCGTACCGTGTGCCGTGTGGTCTGCGGCTGGTTCGCGGTGATCGCCACCTTCTGGCCGACCAGAGCATTCGTGAGGGTGGACTTGCCCGCGTTGGGGCGGCCCACGAAGCAGGCGAAGCCGGCGCGGTGGGGTGCCCCCGAGGATTCCGGCGGCTCGGGTGACTCGGTACGAACGCTCATGGCGCCCATTGTCCCTGATCGTCGGGGTCCCGCCGTACCAGGATTCGTCCCGCGCCATCCGATCCGGCACCGGGACGGCCTACGATCACGCACGATCACGCGATCCCACCCCACCCAGAAGGCCGGGCCCAGCTATGAAGCTCATCACCGCGGTCGTCAAGCCGCACCGCCTCGACGAGGTCAAGACCGCCCTGCGGGAGATCGGGGTGCACGGACTGACCGTGACGGAGGCCAGTGGGTACGGGCGGCAGCGCGGCCACACCGAGGTGTACCGCGGCGCCGAGTACCGCGTCGACCTCGTACCGAAGGTCCGTATCGAGACCGTCGTCGAGGACGCGGACGCCGAGCCCGTCATCGAGGCGATCGTGCGGGCCGCGGGGACGGGGAAGATCGGCGACGGAAAGGTGTGGGCCGTACCGGTGGAGACGGTGGTCCGGGTACGGACCGGTGAGCGCGGTCCCGACGCCCTCTGACCTTGATCACCACCACCGCCGCCGCGACCCCCATACCCAGTGCCACCACCACGGCCACCAGCCACGGCAGGGCGAAGAACGACGTGCTCGCCGACTCACGGGTGTCGGGCGCGCTGGCGGTCACCGTCACCTCGCCCCAGTCGAGCCGGGGCGCGCCGTGCCAGGGCTCACTGAGCCGCACCCGCTGTCCGGGCAGCAGCTCCGAGGGGATCCCGGTCAGGTCGCGGGCGAGCAGCGTACGGCCGAAGAGCCCCTTCGCCCGCAGCTCCACCTTGGGATCGAGGGTGACGTTGCCGGTGTTGTGGAGGGTGTACGAGACGGTGGCCGTGCTGTCGCCGGTGCCGGGGAGCAGCGGCTGGTGGTGGCTGACGTGGACCTTCTCCACGGCGACGGCCGCCACGGTCGGCCCGCCCACCCGCAGGTAGATCCGGGCGCCGACGGCCCGCCGCACCCCGACCTCGACCGCTCCCCGCCCGGCGTCGATCCGCTCGTCCAGGGCGACGAGCGCGCCGGGGTGATCGCCGGGTTCGGCCGTCTCGGGCACCCGGAGCGTGAACGGCACGGTGACCTCGCCGTGCGCGGGCACGGTCACCCGGTCCTTGGCCGGCTTCGCCCAGGCGCCCACGCCCCGCTGTCTCTCCTGCCGGGTGCGCACGGCGAACCCGCCGTCCCGCGCGGTGTTGTACGCGTCGGCCGCGTAGAGCCGGAACGTCATCGGCCGCCCGGTCTTGTTGGCGACCGCGACCTCGTCCTCGACGGTCGTGCCCGGGTCGGCGGAGACGGTGAAGTACGGCCGCGCGGCGAGTTCCGAGGCGACGGGGAACACGGACCAGCTGCCGTTGTCGGCGGCGTGCGCGGGTGTGCCGGCCAGGACCAGGGCCAGGAGTAGCAGCGGGAGCGGGAGCAGCGGCGGGAAAGGGTGGAGCGGGCGGCACAGCGTGCGCATGGGTGCGGACCCCCGATGGCGAGTCGGACGAACGGTCGGCGGCAGGGAACGAGCCGACCAGGTGGGGAGGTGGGCGGGCGGGTGCGCGCCCGGCCCACGGACGGTCAGCGGTGATCGATCGCGGCTCAGGTGAGCGTGAGCGTCAGCACGCCGGAGTACGCGCCGGGCGGTGTGAACGCCGGGACGTTCAGCGACAGCCGGGCGTCGACGGTGAACTCGCCACCGGTGAGTGTGCCGTCGGGGGCGGACGCCAGGGTCGCTCCCGCGCTGCCGACCGCACCGGGCGAGCCTGCCTTGCAGGTGCTCGGGCTGCCGGCCTTGGTGGCGCAGACCGGGGTCCAGCCCAGCTTGGCCGCGTCGATGCTCGCCGTGCCCGGCCCGGTGAAGTCGGTGACCTTGCCGGTCAGGGACCAGCCCGCGGGTCCGCCGCGGAAGTCCTTGACGGTCACCGTCTGCAGGGAGCCGCGCGAGAAGCCGCCCTTGCCGTAGTCGACCGCCGCGAGTTCGACGGTGTCCCCGGCCTGGGTCATGGACAGCGTCCCCGCCTTGACCGAGGAGTTGAGCTTCTGGCTGCCGTCGGGAAGAGGCGTGTCGTCGATGACGACGTAGGCGGCGGGGCCCGCGCCCAGGTCGTCGCTCCAGGCACCGCCCTCGTACGCCACGACGCCGGTCGTCGCCTTGTCGCTGACGGCCAGGCTGCCGCTGAAGGAGCCCTGCGCGTCCGCGGTGGCGGTCGCCTTGTCCGCCGTCTCGGCGGCGCCGGCCCGTCCGGCGAGGGTGACGGCCACGCCCGGGGCGAAGTGCGTCCCTGTGACGGTCACGCTGTCACCGGGCTTGCCGGAGGCCGAACCGAGGCTGATGGCACGGTTGTTGGTCTGTCCGCCGCCGGTCGCGGTGATCGTCTCGGAGACGGGGGCGGGCGGGCTGCTGACCGTGCACGGGGTGTCCAGCTCCAGGAGGTAGCTGGTGTGGATGTTGTAGTCGCCGGGCGACAGGGTGATCGCGCCGGGCGCGGTGACCGTGAAGGTGCCGGTCATCGAGAACGACGGGAAGGCGCCCTTGCCCGGGACCGGCTCGTTCTTCTTCGGGCCCGCGACCGTGAGGTCGCCGCTCTGCGCGCCGCCCAGGGCGACCTTGCCGGTGGGCGTCATGATGTCGGCGGGCAGCGCGATGTCGACGGGGTTGCTCGCGGCGGGCTTGACCACTGTGTACGTGACGGTGACCGTGTCGCCCACCGTGGGGGTGGCGTTGTCGACGGTGATCTTCGCGGTGGTGGTGCCGTCGATCGGGGGGATGCCCGCGATGGGCGGCGGTACGCAGTGCGTGCCGAAGTCGACCTGCTGAGGTTCCGCGCTCGCGGGGCAGGCGAGCGCGCCTCCCGCGGTGACCGCGAGTGCGGCCGCTCCGAGAAATGCCGCCCAGCGGCGGCGTCTTCGGGTTCCTGAACCCATGTGTGGTCCTCCTGAGGATGTGGCGCGGCGGCTCTTCCGCGCCGACAGGAGGTCATTGATGTGCGGGTTGTGTGAAAAGTCAATGGAATCGGACCACGTCAACTGATGGCCCATCAGCTCCTGTCAACTTGCCGCATCCCTGGGAGGGTTGACAGCAAACGGACCGGTGCCGTCGCGCGCGGGCGACACCGGTCCGTCACGCTCAGGTCGGTTCGGTCACTCGTACACGAACGGCCCCGGTGACTGCGGGCCCTCCGCCGTGCACGTCACGGTGATCCCGAAGATCACCATCTTCAGGGTGCCGCCGAACGCCTCCAGGCTGTCGCCTGCCGCGACGGTGCCGTTCAGCGGGCCGACGGTGACGCCGTCACCCGCGGCCATGGCGGGGTTCTCGGTGCCCGTGAAGGCGGTCGTGCCGCCGCTCGCCTTCGTCAGGGTGAGCGTGGAGGTGATGGAGTCCTCGGCGAGCGCGAGCGGGGCGGTGATCTCGGAGGAGCTGACGCTGATGGTGGCGCCGGTGCCGTCCTGGGTGGCCGTGAGGGTGGCCTCACCACCGCCGTAGATACCGCAGTCGGCGACGATGGTGGCGGTCTGGGGGACGACCGCCGCGGCGCCCGGGGCGAGTGCCAGGCCGGCGGCGAGGGTGCCGGCTGCTAACGCCGCACCGATTCCGAGTCGCTTACATATCATTGGATTCCCTTCCCTTGTACGGGAATTGCCATGTGGGGACGGACTACCGCCGACGGGCGCGCGCGGATGCCGTGAGCGGGTGACTGGTCGCGAGCGGTGTGCGGCACGCTGCGCGACGACTGCCGTCCATTGATACGCGAGTGGCTTGCGATTGCAAGAGAAGCGGGGGTGATTCTTCCGGACCCCGTCGCGCGGTTCCCCGCGCCCCCGGGTACCTGGGGGCGCGGGGAACCGCGCAGTCTTCAGCGGGGGCCGGGGGCGAAGAACCCCTCAGCCCGCCGTCACCCGCCCCCGTACCTCCCCGTCCACTCCCGCGAGCAGCACCACCGTCGCGGCCCCGCCGAGGTCCCGTACCGCCGCGAGGTCGTCGTCCGCCAGGGACTCGGCCTCGCCGACCACCGCCGCCGCCTCCAGCGAGTCCGCCCCGGAGGCCACGGCCATCGCCACCGCGGTCCGCAGCGCGCTGAGCCGCAGCGAGGGCAGGGCGACGGTGCCCGCCGCATACGTCCGGCCGTTTCCGTCGCGTACGGCCGCACCCTCGGGCACGCCGTTACGGGCCCGGATGGCGCGGGCCAGGGTGACGATCTTGCGGTCCTCGGGGTCGAGCGCGGTGCTGTCGGTCATGCCCCGAGCATACGAAGCCCCGCCCGGCCCCCGCGCTCAGGGGCGGTCGAGGCGCAGCCGCTCGGCCCTCGGCAGACCGGCCACCACCAGGTCGTACGAGTCCTCGACCAGCTCCCGGACGACCCGGTCCGGGAGGCCGCCGTCGACCGTGACCGTGTTCCAGTGCCGTTTGTTCATGTGCCAGCCGGGGATGATCAGGCCCGCGTACTCGCCGCGCAGCCGCACCGCGTCCTCGGGGTCGCACTTCAGGTTGACCGTGAGGGGCTCGCCCGCCAGGGCGGTGAGCGCGAACATCTTCCCCAGCACCTTGAAGACCGAGGTCTCCGGGGTGAAGGGGAAGTCCTCGACGGCCGCGTTGAAGGACAGGCAGAGCGTACGCAACTCCCGCGGGGTCACTCCGGCTTCTCCTCCGGGGCGTCGGCGCCGGCCGGTCCGACGGGCTCGACGAGCACCGTGACGATCTTGTTCCGGCGTCCGGCCGACGCCTCGGCGGTCAGGCGCAGTTCACGGCCGTCGGGCAGTTCGACCACCGAGGAGGCCCCGGCGATGGGCACCCGGCCGAGCGCCTTCGCGAGCAGCCCGCCGACCGTCTCGACGTCCTCGTCGTCGTACTCCTCGAAGCCGTACAGCTCGCCGAGGTCTCCGATGTCGAGTCGCGCGGTCACCCGGTAGCGGCCGTCGGAGAGGTCCTCCACGGGCGGCAGCTCACGGTCGTACTCGTCGGTGATCTCGCCGACGATCTCCTCCAGGATGTCCTCGATGGTGACGATGCCGGCCGTGCCGCCGTACTCGTCGATGACGACGGCGACGTGGTTGCGGTCCTGCTGCATCTCGCGCAGCAGGTCACCGGCGTTCTTCGTGTCGGGCACGAAGGCGGCGGGCCGCATCGCCGTGGACACCAGCTCGCTCTCCGCGTCCCGGCTGATGTGCGTCTTGCGGGCCAGGTCCTTCAGGTACACGATCCCGACGACGTCGTCCTCGCTCTCCCCGGTGACGGGGACCCGCGAGAAACCGGAGCGCAGGGCCAGTGTCAGCGCCTGGCGGATGGTCTTGTACCGCTCGATGACCACCAGGTCAGTGCGCGGGACCATGACCTCCCGGACCAGCGTGTCGCCCAGCTCGAAGACCGAGTGCACCATGCGGCGCTCCTCGTCCTCGATGAGCGACTCCTTCTCGGCGAGGTCGACCATCGCGCGCAGCTCGGCCTCGGAGGCGAAGGGGCCGCGCCGGAAGCCCTTGCCGGGGGTGAGCGCGTTGCCGATGAGGATGAGCAGGGGCGGGACCGGGCCCATGATCCTGGCCAGCGGCAGCAGCACGTACGCGGCGGCCGTGGCCGTGTTCAGGGGGTGCTGGCGGCCGATGGTGCGCGGCGACACCCCGACGGCGACGTACGAGACGAGGACCATCACGCCGATGGCGACGGCCAGCGCCTCCCAGGTCGCGGTGAACTCCTGAAGACAGGCGTACGTGACGAGGGCCGCGGAGGCCATCTCGCAGGCGACGCGCACCAGCAGCGCCACGTTCAGATAGCGGGTCGGGTCGGCGGCGACCTGGGCGAGCTTGGCGCTGCCGCGGCGGCCGGACCGTACCGCCTCCTCGGCCCGGAAGCTGGAGACGCGGGCCAGGCCCGCCTCCGCGCAGGCGGCGAGCCAGGCGACCACGACCAGGGCGATCGCGCCCATGACCAGTTGCGGGCTCATGAGACGGTCGGGGCCGGGGAGGGGCCGGTCAGGCCCTTCTCCGCGCGCCAGCCGTCCACGATGGCCGCCTGCAGGCCGAACATCTCGGCCTTCTCGTCAGGCACCTCGTGGTCGTAGCCGAGCAGGTGCAGCACCCCGTGGACGGCGAGGAGCTGGAGCTCCTCGTCCATGGAGTGCTGCGTCGGGGCGTCCTTGCCCTGCTGCTCGGCGACCTCGGGACAGAGCACGATGTCGCCGAGCAGCCCCTGCGGCGGCTCGTCGTCGTCCTTCATGGGCGGCCGCAGCTCGTCCATCGGGAACGACATGACATCCGTGGGGCCCGGCAGGTCCATCCACTGCATGTGGAGCTGCTCCATGGCGCCGGTGTCCACGACGATCACCGAGAGCTCGGAGAGCGGGTGGATACGCATCCGCGCGAGGGCGTAGCGGGCGATGTCGAGGATCGCCTGCTCGTCGACCTCGGTTCCGGACTCGTTGTTGACGTCGATCGACATGGTCGCGCTGGTCTACTTCCGTTTGGTACGGGCGCCCTTGTGGGTGCCGTTCTCCGTGCCGTTCTGGCTGTCGTACTTCTCGTACGCGTCGACGATACGGCCGACCAGCTTGTGCCGTACGACATCGTGGGACGTGAGCCGGGAGAAGTGGACGTCGTCGAGGCCCTCCAGGATGTCCTGGACCTGACGCAGACCGGACTTCGTGCCGCTCGGCAGGTCGACCTGCGTCACGTCACCCGTGACCACGATCTTCGACTCGAAGCCCAGGCGGGTGAGGAACATCTTCATCTGCTCGGCGCTGGTGTTCTGCGCCTCGTCCAGGATGATGAAGGCGTCGTTGAGCGTGCGGCCGCGCATGTACGCCAGGGGCGCGACCTCGATCGTGCCCGCCGCCATCAGCCGCGGGATCGAGTCCGGGTCGAGCATGTCGTGCAGCGCGTCGTACAGCGGGCGCAGATAGGGGTCGATCTTCTCGTAGAGCGTGCCGGGCAGGAAGCCGAGCCGCTCACCGGCCTCCACCGCGGGGCGGGTCAGGATGATGCGGCTGACCTGCTTGGACTGCAGCGCCTGCACGGCCTTGGCCATGGCGAGGTAGGTCTTGCCCGTACCGGCGGGGCCGATGCCGAAGACGATGGTGTGCTTGTCGATGGCGTCGACGTACCGCTTCTGGTTGAGCGTCTTGGGGCGGATGGTGCGGCCGCGCGAGGACAGGATGTTCTGTGTGAGGACCTCGGCCGGGGTCTCCGGGCCGTCGCCCTCCCCGTTCTCAGTCGCCCGCAGCATGGCGATCGAGCGTTCCACCGCGTCCTCCGTCATCGGCTGTCCGGTGCGGAGCACCAGCATCATCTCGTCGAACAGTCGCTGGACGAGAGCCACTTCACGGGCGTCGCCGACGGCGCTGATCTCATTGCCCCGGACGTGGATGTCGGCCGCCGGGAAGGCCTTCTCGATCACTCGCAGGAGGGCGTCACCGGATCCCAGCACCGTCACCATGGGGTGCTTGGCGGGGACGGTGAACTGCGCTCGGGACTGCCCCTGTGCGGGGGTGTGAGCTGTGGGTGTCTGCGTCATGGGCCGGCTCTGTAGGCCTGCTCATCCTCCTCGGTGAGGCACGCTTGCCGGTACGGCAGCCTTGTGTCCCCAAGAGTACGTCGGGGCACCGACAACGCCGTAGGACTTTTCCGCCGCACCTGTGGCCCCACCCGTAACCGCCGGTGTCCCGCCCGCACCCGCCGGGGCGGCCTCATACGGAACTGCGGAACCCGATCGTCGGGACGGCCCGTCTCAGGGGCCATGCCCGGGTGCTCTCCGGCAGCAGCGGCTCCAGGAAGGCGTACCGGCCGAGCGCGGCGGGGTCCTGGTGGTCGTAGGACTGCACCCGGCGCCACCACGCGGCGATCTCCGCCCAGCCGGGAGCCGACAGGGACCCCCCGAACTCCTGGACGGACAGGGCCGCGGTGAGCCCCGCGAAGGCGAGCCGGTCGGCGAGCGGCCAGCCCGCCAGCGTCCCCGTGACGAACCCGGCGACGAACACGTCCCCGGCACCGGTCGGGTCCATCGCCTCGACCTCGATGGCCGGAACCTCCGCGGTCTCACCGGTCCTGCGGTCCACGGCGTACGCCCCGTCGGCACCGAGCGTGACGACGGCCAGCGGTACGTGCTCGGTGAGGGCGTGCGCGGCGGCGCGCGGGCAGGTGGCCCCCGTGTACCGCATGGCCTCCTCGGCGTTCGGCAGGAACGCCTCGCAGTGCCGCAGGTCGGGGAGCCCGGCGAGGTCCCACCGCCCGGTGTCGTCCCAGCCGACGTCGGCGAAGATACGGGTGCCCCGGCTCGCGGCGCCGGCGATCCAGTGCGCGCGCGTGCCGGGCGTCAGCGAGGCGACGGCCGCCCGCGCGCGGGGCGAGCAGTCGGGGGCGGGCTCCTCCGGGGGCGGCTCGTGGCCGTGGCTGACCATGGTGCGCTCGCCCTCGTACGCCATCGAGACGGTCACCGGGGAGTGCCAGCCGGGTGCGGTGCGGGACGCGGAGAGGTCGATGTGCTCGCCCTGCTCCAGGGCGTCCCAGCAGTACTCCCCGTAGTGGTCGTCCCCGAAGGCCGCCGCGAGGGACGTCTTCAGGCCGAGTCTGGCCAGCGCGGTCGCCATGTTCGCGACGCCGCCGGGGCTGGAACCCATGCCGCGGGCCCAGGACTCGGTCCCGCGGACCGGGGCGGAGTCGAGTCCGGTGAAGATGATGTCGAGGAAGACGGTGCCGGTGAGGTAGACGTCCCAGGGCGGGTCGTCACTGTGGCGCAGTTCGGCGAGGGGGTCGAACTGGGCCTGACGGTACGGTCCCTTCCCGTTGGACGCGGTCACGGTGCGCTCCCATTGCGTGGTGCGGATTCAGGCCAGTCTGCACCAGGCGCTCCGCCGGAGCTTCGAGGGTGACGGGTCGGAGGGTACGTGCGGGTCCGTCGTGGCTGGTCGCGCAGTTCCCCGCGCCCCTGAAAAGCGGGGCGCAGCCCCCCAGGGACGGGAAGGGAAGGTCACGGGAACTCGTACGCCTCCACCTCGGCAAGATACCGCCCCCGCAGCCCCTCATCGTGCTCCAGGAACGCCGCGACGAACGAGTTCCGCGCCAGCTCCCGCAACCGCTCGGGCTTCAGCCCCAGAGCCCCCCGCACCGCGTCGAACGTATCCCCGGCGTACCCCCCGAAGTACGCGGGATCGTCGGAGTTGACCGTGCACAGCAGCCCCGCGTCGAGCATCGCGGGCAACGGATGGTCCGCGAGCACGTCGACGGCCCGCAGCCGCACGTTGGACAGGGGGCACAGGGTCAGCGGCACCTGGTCCCGCACCAGCCGGGCCACCAGTTCCGGGTCCTCCAGGCAGCGCAGCCCGTGGTCGATCCGCTCGGCCCCGAGCACGTCGAGCGCCTCGGTGATGTACGCGGGCGGCCCCTCCTCACCGGCGTGCGCGACCCGTCGCAGGCCGAGCGCGGCGGCGGCCTCGTACACCGCGCGGAACTTCGCCGGCGGGTGCCCGACCTCCGCGGAGTCGAGCCCGACGCCGACGATCCGGTGGAGGTACGGCTTCGCGGCCTCCAGGGTCTCCATCGCGGACTCCGCCGACAGGTCCCGCAGGAAGCACATGATCAGCTGGGTGGAGACGCCGTGCACGGCCTCGCTGCGGTCCAGGGCCCGCCCGAGCCCCTCCAGCACGGTCCCCATGCCCACGCCCCGGGCCAGGTGCGCCTGCGGATCGAAGAAGATCTCCGCGTGCCGCACCCCCTGCGCGGCGGCGCGCGCGAGGTACGCGTCGGCGAGGTCCGCGAAGTCGTCCTCGGTCCGCAGCACGGCCATGAGCCCGTAGTAGAGGTCCAGGAAGGACCGCAGATCCGCGAACCGGTACGCCTCACGCAGCGCGTCCGTGTCGGCGTACGGCAGCGGCACCCCGTTGCGCGCGGCCAGCGCGAAAGCCAGCTCGGGCTCCAGCGTGCCTTCGATATGGAGGTGCAGTTCAGCTTTGGGGATGGACATCGAAGCATGGTACGGGTGTTTCACCGACGCTTCGGAACCGGCACTCTCAGTAGATCGTGCGCCACGGTCAGCTCCCCCTCGAACCCGGCGGCCCGCGCCTGCCGCTCGAACTCCTCCGGGCCCGACGCGTCGGAGTACCGCTGGCTGAAGTGGGTCAGCACCAGATGCCGTACGCCCGCGTCCCGGGCCACCGCGCCCGCCTGCCCCGCGGTGAGATGCCCGTGGTCGACGGCGAGCCGCACGTCCTCGTCGAGGAACGTCGACTCGATGACGAGCAGGTCGCAGCCCTCGGCGAGCGCGTACACCCCGTCGCACAGCCGGGTGTCCATGACGAACGCGAACCGCTGGCCGCGCCGCACCTCGCTGACGTCGTCGAGCAGGACCTCCCCGAGCGCCCCCTCGCGCTGGATGCGCCCCACGTCCGCGCCCTTGATCCCGTGCGCGGCGAGCCGTTCGGGCAGCATCCGCCGCCCGTCGGGCTCGACCAGCCGGTAGCCGTACGCCTCGACGGGGTGGGAGAGCTTGCGGGCCTCTAGCTCGTACGAGTTGGACGAGGCGAGGACCCCGTCACGGTCCACCGGGGCCTCGGTGAGCGAGACCGTCTCGCGGTAGGCGGTGGAGTACCGCAGCCGGTCGAAGAACCGCTGCCCGGAGCGCGGGTAGTGGGCGCTGATCTCGTGCGGCACCCGGTCGAGGTTGATCCGCTGGATCACCCCGGCCAGGCCGAGCGAGTGGTCGCCGTGGAAGTGCGTGACGCAGATCCGGTGCAGGTCGTGCGCGGCCACCCCGGCGCGCAGCATCTGGCGCTGGGTGCCCTCGCCGGGGTCGAAGAGGATGCCCTCGCCGTCCCAGCGCAGCAGGTAGCCGTTGTGGTTGCGGTGCCGGGTGGGAACCTGGCTGGCGGTGCCGAGGACCACCAGTTCACGTACGGACACGTCGGGTTATCCGGGGGGCCACTGCATGCCGCGGCCGCCCAGCACATGGGCGTGCGCGTGGAAGACCGTCTGCCCGGCCCCGCTCCCGGTGTTGAAGACGATGCGGTAGCTGTCGAGCTTCTCCTCGGCGGCGACCTCACCGGCCTCGCGCACGACGTCGGCGAGGATCGCCGGTTCGGCGACGGCGAGGGAGGCGGCGTCCGGGTGGTGGACCTTGGGAATCACCAGGACGTGGATGGGCGCCTGCGGGCTGATGTCCCGAAAGGCGAGCGTCGTGTCGGTCTCCCGGACGACGGTAGCCGGAATCTTCCCCCCGACAATCTTGCAGAACAGACAATCGTCCTGCGTTTCCCCTGCCATGCGCGGCCTCCTGACACTGAATGATCGATAGCTCCCCTGGCCCCGCATGGTACCGAGACCCCTACGCGCGGGGACCCGCACAGACGCGCCCCAAAGGGGCGCGGGGAACTGCGCGCCCAGCCACAGCCGCCCGGCACCCGAAAACCCACCGCCGACCACCCTCCGGAAGACCGAGGGCAGGGGCCTGGGGGCGGCACCGGCAACCACCCCGCACAGACGCGCCCCGAAGGGGCGCGGGGAACTGCGCGCCCAGCCACAGCCGCCCGGCACCCGAAAACCCACCGCCGGCCACCCTCCGGAAGACCGAGGGCAGGGGCCTGGGGGCGGCAGCCCCCAGACATCCCCCCCCTGCACCGGGTGCCTAAACCCCAGGCAAACGCGGCGCAGCCTTCGCCGGGCTGGTCTCCAGCCCCGCCAACGCGATCCGGATCGCCTCGTCCAACTGCACGTCACGCCCGGCGGCGTAGTCCTGCGGCGCCTGCACCACCTCGACGTCGGGGTCGACACCGTGGTTCTCCACGCCCCACTCGTACCCCTCCAGCCAGAACGCGTACTTCGGCTGTGTGACGAGCGTCCCGTCGACCAGCCGGTACCGGCTGTCGATCCCGATGACGCCGCCCCAGGTGCGCGTACCGACGACCGGCCCGATCCCCAGCGCCTTGATCGCGGCGTTCACGATGTCGCCGTCCGAGCCGGAGAACTCGTTGGCGACGGCGACCACGGGCCCGCGCGGCGCGTCCTCCGGGTAGCTGGTGGGCCGCATCCCACGGGCGAGGTCCCAGCCGACGATCCGCCGGGCGAGCTTCTCGACGACCAGCTGCGAGGTGTGGCCGCCGCGGTTCTCGCGGACGTCCACGACGAGTCCCTCCCGGGCCACCTCGATCCGCAGGTCACGGTGGATCTGCGCCCAGCCGGGCGCCTGCATGTCGGGCACATGGAGGTAGCCGAGCCGTCCGCCGGACTTCTCGTGCACATAGGCACGCCGGTCGGCGACCCACGCGTGGTAGCGCAGCGGCTCCTCGTCGGACATCGGTACGACCACCGCGTGCCGCGCGTCGCCGCCGCCCGCCGGGGAGATGGTCAGCTCGACGGGCTTGCCCGCCGTGCCGACGAGCAGGGGTCCTGGTCCTGCCACCGGGTCCACGGGCCGCCCGGAGACGGCCACGATCGCGTCTCCCGCGCGGACCGCGACCCCGGGCGCGGCGAGCGGCGACTGCGCGTCCGGGTCGGAGGTCTCCGACGGCAGGATGCGGTCGATCCGCCACTGCGCCGGCCCCTGCGCACCGGAGCCGGCGGCGTCCTCGTGGCGGGAGATGTCGGCGCCGAGCAGCCCCTGCCGGTCCCCGCCGCCGAATCCGCCGCGCGGCATGACGTACGCGTGGGAGGTGCCCAGTTCACCCTGCACCTCCCAGAGCAGGTCGACCAGGTCGTCGTGGGTGGCGACCCGGGCGAGGACGGGGCGGTAGCGGTCCAGGACGCCGTCCCAGTCGGTGCCGCCCAGGTCGGAGCGCCAGAAGTTGTCGCGCATGAGGCGGCCGGTCTCGTCGTACATCTGCCGCCACTCGGCGGCCGGGTCGACGCTCTGGCGGATGCGCGACAGGTCGACGGTGATGTTGGAGTCGCTCTCGTCGTCGTTCGAGGCGCGCCGGTCGCTCGGTACGACCTTGAGCTTGCCGTCGGTCCACAGCAGGATCCGCTTGCCGTCGCCGGTGACCAGGAAGCTGTCGGCGTCCGAGGCGAGGTGCTCGATGCGCTGCTGGACGAGGTCGTAGCGCTCCAGGTCGGTCTTCGGGTCCGGGTCGTCCGGGGTGGCGCGCGAGGCGCCCAGCACGCCCCGTACGGGGTGCCGCAGCCACAGCAGTCCGTCCTTGGCGGCCCGCAGCCCGCTGTAGCGGGCGGCCTCCACGGGGAACGCCACGATGCGGTCGCCGAGCCCGTCGAGGTCGATGCGGGTGGCCGGGGAGCCCTCACTGTCGGGTGTCTCGGCCCCCGGGCTGTCCGCCGCCTCGAAGGGCCGGCCGTGCCGCTGCGGTCCGAAGGGCGAGGGGGTGGTGGCGGCGAGGGTGATGAGGTGCGGCCGCGAGCCCCCGACGAAGGCGAGGTCGAAGACGTGCTCGTCGTAGACGGGGTCGAAGGACCGCGCGGACAGGAAGGCCAGGTGCTTGCCGTCGAGGGTGAACGCGGGCGCGTAGTCGCGGAACCGCAGCGGGGTCGCCTCGGTCACCGACAGGTCCGCGGTGTTGGCGAGCTTGAGCTGGCGCAGCGGGCGCGGCCCGGGGTGCGACCAGGCCAGCCAGGCCGAGTCGGGTGAGAAGACGAGCCCGGAGACCTCGCCGTCCTCGCTGCGGTCGACCTCCCTGACCTCGCCGGTCTCCCGCTCGACGAGCAGGACCCGGCCGTCGTGCGAGGCGACCGCGGCGCGGCTGCCGTCGGGTGCCATGGCGAGCCCGAGGACGCGGCCGAGCTGTCCGGCGGCGAGCCGGCGCGGGGTCGCGCCCGGGGCGACGCCGGTCGCCGGGGCGAACTCCAGCGCGTCGTCGCCCTCCGCGTCCGTCGCCCACACCACGTGCTCCTCGCCGTCGGCGCGGAAGGTGCGGGGCAGCCTGGCCCGTACGCCCTGTTCGGCGGCGAGCGCGCGGGTGGGGCCCGAGCGGTGGGTGACCCAGTGGACGGCGCCGCGCACGGAGACCGCGCTGCCGCGTCCGGTGTGGTCGGGGGCGGCGGCGCCGAACCAGCGGGACGCACTCACGGGATGCGGCTGCAGGTCGACGCGCTGGCCGCCGAGCCGGATGTCGAGCCTGCGCGGCTCGGCCCCGTCGAGGTCGTCGAGGATCCACAGTTCACCGGCGGACGCGTACACGACGCGGGTGCCGTCGGTGGCGGCGTGCCGGGCGTAGAACCCCTCGATGCCGGTGTGCCGCCGCAGGTCGGAACCGTCGGCGAGGGAGGAGTACACGGCCCCCACGCCCTCGTGGTCGGAGAGGAAGACGACGCGCTCCCCGACCCACGACGGATACTCCACGTTCCCGTCCAGATCGGCGTGCAGCCGTACGAACTCCCCGGCCTCCCCGTCGCCCTCGCGGTCGATCCACAGCTTGCCCGCGGTGCCGCCCCGGTAGCGCTTCCACCAGGCGGCCTCGCGGCCCATGGGCGCGGACAGCAGGACGGTGCCCGGCCCGTACGCCACGTCGCCGACGGGCCCGTACGGGAGGGTGGTCGCCGGTCCGCCGTCGAGCGGCACGGCGCGGGCCCAGCTGCGGCGCAGGCTCGCCTGGCCCTGCGTGCTGAGCGCGAGGACCTGTCCGTCGGGGGTCCAGCCGCGCACCTGGGTCTTCCAGCTGCCCCAGTACGTGAGGCGTCTGGCGGCGCCCCCGTCGACGGGGGCGACATGCACCTCGGGGGCGCCGTCGCTGGTCGAGGTCCAGGCGACGGTCGCCCCGTCGGGGGAGATGCGTGGATGGTTCACCGGGACGTTGTCGGCGCTGACGCGCCAGGCGCGGCCGCCGTCGAGCGGCGCGACCCAGACGTCGTCCTCGGCGGTGAAGGTGATCAACTCACCGTGCAGATGCGGATACCGGAGATACGCGGAAGTCGTGGCGGATGCGGCGGAAACGGCGGATGCAGGCTGTGTCACCCGATCACCCTATGCAGCCGTCCCGTTCGCGACCAGAGCTTTCGATCACTTCCCCTGGAAGCAGGAACATCCGGGATGCGGATACTCGGTCACGGTCCGGGTCACGGTGACGGTCGCGCCCGGGGTCCGGGGCGGCGCAGTCGTCCTGTTGTCGACGCTACTCGGGGTGCCGGCCCGGCAGTTGCCGAGGACGTCCACCCGGAACACCTGTCTGCCGCCGACCCGGGCGGTGAGGTCGCCCCGTACGCAGGTGCCGTTGACCTCCTGCGTGACCTCGCCCTTGATGGTGATGTCCCGTCCGTCGCCGGTCTCGCCCCGGCAGTCGACGTCCGCGACGCGCCGTGCGCTCGGTGAGGCCCCGCGGCTCTCGCCGTCGTTCCCGTACGAGGCGGTGCAGTTGAGCCACCGGACGTCGAAGCCCTTGTCCTCCAGCGCGCGGGTGCCGGTCTGGTCGGTGGTGATCACCACGGCGGCGATGCTCAGGCCGTTGCCCGGTTCGCAGGCGACCAGCCCGCAGCCTGCTGCCGCCGCGACGAAGGCCATCGCGGCCCCACGCCGCCCGCGTCCTACCCGCCTCATTACCCCCATGCCCGGCAGAGTGCCACCACCCGGCCCCCCGCGACAGCCCTCATACGGCCACGCTCCACGGCCCCGCAGCTACCCGTCCCACCCCTGGGGGCTGAACGGCCTCGTCCTCAAACGCCGGACGGGCTGAAAAGCCGGGGCGCAGCCCCGCTTTTCAGGGGCGCGGGGAACTGCGCACCCAGCCCCACCGAACCCGCACCCTCACTCGCACCCTCACTCGCACCCGCACCCGCACCCGCACCCGCACCCGCCGGGACGGCACCCCGAGCTAAGACCACCGCCCCGTTCGGCCCAGCAGCAGCGCCCCCGCCGCCGTCCCCGCAGTAGACGTCCGCAACACACTCCGCCCCAACCGGCACACCCGCGCTCCCACACCCGTGAACGCCGTCAACTCCTCAGGCGACACCCCGCCTTCGGGCCCGACGACGAGCACGATCCGCCCCGCGGCCGGGAGTTCGACCGTGGCGAGCGGCTCGGCCGGGTACCCCCGGTCCTCGTGCAGCACCGCGGCGAACTCCGCGTCGGCCAGAAACGCGGCAACCTGCTTCGTCGTCATCGCGTCCGCGACCGCCGCGAACCGCACCCGGCGCGACTGCTTTCCGGCCTCGCGCGCGGTGGCCCGCCACTTCCCGAGCGCCTTCAGCCCGCGCTCGCCCTTCCACTGCGTGACGCAACGCGCCGCCGACCAGGGGACGATCTCGTCGACGCCGGTCTCGGACATGGTCTCGACGGCGAGTTCACCGCGGTCGCCCTTGGGCAGGGCCTGCACGACGGTGATGCGGGGCGCGGGTGCCGGCTCCTCGCGCACCTCCTGGAGGCCGCCCACCACGAGCCGGTCCTTGCCCTCGGCGGACTTCACCACGCCGTCGGCCCAGCGGCCGAGCCCGTCGGTGAGGACCACGGCCTCGCCGGACCGCAGCCGCTTCACGGACACGGCGTGCCGCCCCTCGGGGCCTTCGAGCACGAACTCGGGGCCGTGGGGCACCTCGTCCACCACGAACACCGGAGCGGTCACCGGCCCGTGCCCTCACCCGGGTGGGACGACAACGCCGTCCCGGCGGCGGCGAGTTCGGCCGCCAGTACCTCCACCAGCTGCCCGGCCGGCAGCTCACGGGCGAGCCGGTGGCCCTGCCCGGCCCACAGCGCCATCCCCTGCGCGTCCCCGGCCTTGGCCGCCGCCTTGCGCAGCCCGGAGGTGAGGTGGTGGACGTCGGGGTAGGCGGCGGGCGCGTACGGCCCGTGCTCCCGGACGAAGCGGTTCATCAGCCCCCGCGCGGGCCGCCCGGAGAACGCCCGCGTCAACTGCGTACGGACGAAGAGGGGGTTGGTCAGCGCCTGCTTGTGCAGGGCGTTGGCGCCGGACTCGGGGGTGGCGAGGAAGGCCGTGCCCAGCTGGGCGGCGCTCGCGCCGGCGGCCAGCGCCGCGGCGATCTGGCTGCCGCGCATGATGCCGCCGGCCGCGACGATCGGGATCTGCACGGTCTCGCGGACCTGCGCGATGAGCGAGAGCAGTCCGATGCCGGACCCGTCGGTCTCCGGGTTGTCCCGGTGGGTGCCCTGGTGGCCGCCGGCCTCGACGCCCTGCACGATCACCGCGTCGGCGCCCGCCCACTGCACGGCCTGCGCCTCCTCCGCGGTGGTCGCCGTGACCAGGGTCAGCGTGCCGGCCCGGCTCAGGGAGTCCAGGACGTCCCGGGTGGGACAGCCGAAGTGGAAGGAGACGACCGGCACCGGGTTGTCGAGGAGGACGGCGAGTTTGGCGTCGTAGCCGTCGTCGCGTCCGCTGTCGGGGTCGCCCAGCTCCGTCTCGTACCAGGAGGCCTCACCGGCGAGCTGGTGGGCGTAGACCTCGACCGCGGACCGGTCGGCGTGCTCGGGCTGCGGCATGAAGACGTTCACGCCGAACGGCCGGCTCGTGGCCCCGCGCAGCTGCTTGATGTCCTGGTACATGCCGTCGGCCGTCTTGTACCCGGCGGCGAGGAAGCCGAGCCCCCCGGCCTCGGACACGGCCGCGGCGAGCTGCGGCACGGAGACGCCGCCCGCCATCGGGGCCTGCACGATCGGGAGGGGGAAAAGATCGGTCAGCGCGGAGGACATGACGGCATGTTGTCACGTCCTCCACGCAAGTCCGAATCCGGCCGTCCGCCGGGCATAAGCCACAGGAAACATCCCGCGCGGAGCCCGGCGTCCGGCGCGCGCCCGGTATCCGCCCGGCGCGCGCCCAGCGATCAGCTGCGGCCGTTGAACGCGTCCTTCAGCCGGGAGAACAATCCCTGCTGACCGGGCTGGAACTGGCCCGTGGGGCGTTCCTCACCCCGCAGCTGAGCCAGTTCCCGCAGCACCCGCTCCTGCTCGGGGTCGAGCTTCGTCGGCGTCATGACCTCGACGTGGACGATGAGGTCGCCGCGCCCGCCACCGCGCAGATGCGTGATCCCCCGCCCGTGCTTGGGAATCGACTGCCCGGACTGCGTGCCGGGACGGATGTCGACCTCTTCGAGCCCGTCGAGCGTCTCCAGCGGAACCTTCGTGCCCAGCGACGCCGCCGTCATCGGAATGGTGACGGTGCAGTGCAGATCGTCGCCGCGCCGCTGGAACATGGCGTGCGGCATCTCGTGGATCTCGACGTACAGGTCGCCGGCGGGGCCGCCGCCGGGGCCGACCTCGCCCTCACCCGCGAGCTGGATCCGCGTGCCGTTGTCCACACCGGCGGGGATCTTCACGGTCAGGGTCCGGCGCGACCGCACCCGTCCGTCGCCCGCGCACTCGGGGCACGGCGTCGGAACGACCGTCCCGAACCCCTGGCACTGCGGACACGGCCGCGACGTCATGACCTGGCCCAGGAAGGACCGGGTGACCTGGGACACCTCACCGCGACCGCGGCACATGTCACAGGTCTGCGCGGACGTGCCGGGCGCGGCGCCCTCACCACTGCACGTGGTGCAGACGACGGCCGTGTCGACCTGTATGTCCTTCGTGGTGCCGAAGGCCGCCTCGTCGAGGTCGATCTCCAGCCTGATCATCGCGTCCTGGCCGCGCCGTGTGCGGGACCGCGGGCCCCGCTGCGACGCCGTACCGAAGAACGCGTCCATGATGTCCGAGAAGTTCCCGAAGCCGCCCGCGCCGAAGCCACCCGCGCCGCCGCCGCCCGCCTGGGACAGCGGGTCACCGCCGAGGTCGTAGACCTGCTTCTTCTGCGGGTCCGACAACACCTCGTACGCGGCGTTGATCTCCTTGAAGCGCTCTTGCGTCTTCGGATCGGGATTGACGTCCGGGTGCAGCTCGCGGGCGAGCCGCCGGAATGCCTTCTTGATCTCGTCCTGGGACGCGTCGCGGCGCACGCCGAGTACGGCGTAGTAGTCCGTGGCCACCTACGACTCCGCCAGGATCTGTCCTACGTACCGTGCCACCGCTCGTACCGCTCCCATCGTTCCGGGGTAATCCATGCGTGTCGGTCCGACCACACCGAGTTTGGCGACTGCTTCGCCGCCCGAACCGTAGCCGACCGACACCACGGAAGTGGAGTTGAGTCCCTCATGGGCGTTCTCGTGACCGATCCGTACGGCCATGCCCGAATCATTGACCTCACCCAGGAGCTTGAGGAGCACGACCTGCTCCTCCAGCGCCTCAAGGACCGGACGGATGGTGAGGGGAAAGTCATGTCCGAAGCGGGTCAGATTGGCGGTGCCGCCGATCATCAGCCGCTCCTCGGTCTCCTCGACCAGAGTCTCCAGGAGGGTGGAGAGCACCGTCGCGACCGTCCCCCGGTCCTCCGACTCGAAGGCGTCGGGGAGATCTTGCACCAGTTGCGGGACGTCCGCGAAACGGCGGCCCACGATCCGGCTGTTGAGCCGCGCGCGCAGATCCGCCAGGGATGCCTCCCCGAAGGGAGCCGGGCAGTCCACCATGCGCTGTTCGACCCGGCCGGTGTCCGTGATCAGTACGAGCATCACGCGGGCCGGGGCCAGCGAGAGCAGCTCCACATGACGCACGGTCGAGCGGGTGAGCGAGGGGTACTGGACGACCGCGACCTGCCGGGTGAGCTGCGCGAGGAGCCGCACGGTCCGCCCCACGACGTCGTCGAGGTCGACGGCGCCGTCCAGGAAGTGGTGGATCGCCCGCCGCTCGGGCGCGGTCATCGGCTTGACGCCCGCGAGCCGGTCGACGAAGAGGCGGTAGCCCTTGTCCGTGGGGATACGGCCGGCACTGGTGTGCGGCTGCGCGATGTACCCCTCGTCCTCCAGGACCGCCATGTCGTTGCGCACGGTCGCCGGGGAGACGCCCAGTCTGTGGCGCTCGGTGAGCGCCTTCGAGCCGACCGGTTCCTCCGTGCCCACGTAGTCCTGGACGATGGCGCGCAACACTTCGAGCCTGCGTTCACTGAGCATCGCGCACACCTCCAGCCGGTCATCGGTCGTCGTCGTGGATCTTCTTCAGTCTTCTTCGCCTGGCACTCAGCGCGCGCGAGTGCCAGCATCCCCCGGTCAGTGTACGGCCGGTGGGTACGGGCCCGGCAAGGGCGGGCCTGCGATGTCACGTCACCGGACACCCCGGGAACGACGACGTGTACGGGGCTGTCCCGCTCTGTCGGGCTCTGTCGGGCCCCTCGGACTCCACCGGGCTCCGTCGGGCCCTGTCGGGAACTTGAAGCTAGCGTCGACGTATGACGGTGACTTGGGAAGGGGCCGGGCCCGGTGAGCCCGGCTGGGAGGAACTGTCCCCGTACGCGGGGCGGTACCGGCTTCCGGTCTGGGACTGCACGGCCGGGCTCGTGGTGGGCGAGGACGCGGCGCTCATGATCGACGCGGGATCGAGCGTGCGGGAGGGCGCGTGGTTGCGCACGCGGGCTCGGCGGCTGCTCGGTGCCACCCGGTCGCCCGGGTCCGGCCCGTCGCCGGGGGTCGGCCGGGTCACGCACCTCGCCCTCACCCACCCGCACTTCGACCATGTCTTCGGGGCGGCGGCGTTCGCGGGGGTCGAGGTGTTCGCGGCGGTGGGCGCCGAGCGGGTGCTGGACGAGGAGCGGGACGCACTGCGCGCCGACGCCGTGGCCAACGGCGCCGACCCGGACGAGGCGGCGGGAGCGGCGGACCTCCTGGTCCGGCCCCGGCACCTCGTCTGCGGCGAGCGGACGCTCGACCTGGGCGGGGGCCGGCAGGTCCTGCTGGCGAACGTGGGCCCGGGGCACACGGGCCACGACCTGGCGGTCCTGGTGACCGGGACCGCCCCCGGAACCGCCCCCGGGAACGGTTCGCCGGAGATCGTCTTCTGCGGCGACCTGGTCGAGGAGTCCGGCGAACCCCAGGCCGGCCCGGACGCCGCGCCCGCCCACTGGCCGGCGGCACTCGACCGGCTGCTGGCGCTCGGCGGCGAGGACGCGCTGTACGTGCCCGGACACGGGGCCGTGGTGGACGCGGCGTTCGTACGGGCCCAACGGGACCTGTTGGCGCGGCGTTTCGGCGTGTCGTAGGGGGTGTCGGTGTACCTGGCCGGGACCTTCTCCTATCGTCATCCGAATGCGCCAGTACTCAGCGGACCTGACCCCTCCCTGGAAGAAGCCCAAGCCCGTGCCCGAGGTGGCGGCGGAGCCGGGGCTCGTGGTCGAGGAGCCAGGGACCGGATTCTGCGGTGCCGTGATCCGCTGCGAGGCGGGAACGGTCACCCTTGAGGACCGCTTCGGCAAGCACCGGGTGTTCCCGCTGGATCCCCGCGGCTTCCTCCTTGAGGGGCGCGTGGTGACACTCGTACGCCCCTCCGCCGCACCGGTACGCCCCACGCGTACGGCATCGGGGTCGGTCGCCGTTCCCGGGGCGCGGGCCCGGGTGGCGCGGGCGGGGCGCATCTACGTCGAGGGCCGGCACGACGCCGAGCTGGTCGAGCGGGTGTGGGGTGACGACCTCCGTGTCGAGGGGGTCGTCGTCGAGTACCTGGAGGGCATCGACGATCTGCCCGCCGTGGTCGACGCGTTCGATCCCGGGCCGGACGCACGGCTGGGGGTGCTCGTGGACCATCTGGTCCCCGGCACGAAGGAGTCACGGATCGCGGCGGCCGTGACGAGCGAGTACGCCCTTGTCGTGGGCCATCCCTACATCGACGTCTGGGAGGCCGTGAAGCCCGCGTCCGTGGGCATCGCGGGCTGGCCCCGGGTGCCGCGGGGGCGGGACTGGAAGACGGGGGTGTGCTGGGAGCTGGGGTGGCCGGAGAACACGGGGGCGGCGTGGGAGCGGATCCTCGGCTCGGTCCGGTCGTACCGCGACTTGGAGCCTGAGCTGCTGGGCGCCGTGGAGCGACTGATCGACCATGTGACCGTGCCCTGACACGGACAGGGTCGTTGAAAGCATCGGGACCGGTGGGCTGCTCTCCGCACGCGCGGAGGTGGTCCGTCGATCAGTTCGTCCACCCGGCCGAGCAGGTCGTGCTCCCCGCCGCTGCGGGGGTCGCCCCCTCAGTCCACCAGGTCCCGTACCACCGCGTCCGCCAGCAACCGCCCCCGCAGGGTGAGCACCGCCCGCCCCTCCTCGTACGGCCCGGCCTGAATCAGACCGTCCGAGACCGCCCGGCGCGCCGCCGCGAGACCGTCCGGCCGCAGCAGCGACAGCGGGCACCCCTCCAGAAGCCGCAGCTCCAGCAGGATCCGCTCCACCCGCCGGTCCTCGTCCGACAGCACCTCACGGCCCGCCCCGGGCGACCGCCCCGCCGCCAACGCCCCCGCGTACGCCCCGGGATGCTTGACGTTCCACCACCGCACCCCGCCCACATGGCTGTGCGCCCCGGGCCCGGCCCCCCACCAGTCCGCGCCGCGCCAGTACAGCTCGTTGTGGAGGCACCGGCCGGCCTCCGAGGTGGCCCAGTTGGACACCTCGTACCAGGAGAAGCCCGCCTGCGACAGGCGATCCTCGGCCATCAGATAGCGGTCCGCGTGGACGTCGTCGTCGGTCATCGGCACCTCACCGCGCCGGATGCGCCGCGCGAGCTGCGTCCCCTCCTCGACGATCAGCGCGTACGCCGACACGTGGTCGGGCCCGGCACCGATCGCCGCGTCGAGCGAGGCCCGCCAGTCGTCGTCGCTCTCCCCCGGCGTGCCGTAGATGAGGTCGAGGTTCACGTGGTCGAAGCCGGCCGCGCGGGCCTCGGCGACGCAGGCCTCGGGCCGGCCGGGGGTGTGGGCGCGGTCGAGCACCTGGAGCACGTGCTGTCGCGCGCTCTGCATCCCGAAGGAGATCCGGTTGAAGCCGCCGGCCCGGAGCGTGGCCAGGTACGCCGGGTCCACCGACTCCGGGTTCGCCTCGGTGCTGATCTCCGCGTCGTCCGCGAGCCCGAACTCGTCCCGGATCGCCCCCAGCATCCGTACGAGGTCGTCGGCGGCCAGGAGTGTGGGCGTACCGCCGCCGACGAAGACCGTGCGGACCGGCCGCGGGTCGTCGCCGAGGACCTTGCGGGCCAGGCGGACCTCGTCGGTCAGCGTCGAGGCGTAGTTGTCGCGGGAGGCCAGCACACCCCCCGAGCCGCGCAGCTCCGTCGCCGTGTACGTGTTGAAGTCGCAGTAGCCGCAGCGGGTCGCGCAGTACGGGACGTGGAGGTAGAACCCGAGCGGACGGTCGGCCGCGCCGGTCAGGGCGTGCGCGGGCAGCGCCCCGTCGTCGGGGACGGGCTCGCCGTCGGGAAGTGCGGAAGGCATGTCTCCCATTGTCCCGTACGCACGGATGTACCCGTCCCCGGTGGACTGGGGCCACTCCCACCGAACCGCCCGACACCCCAGCCTCCTCCCGGGCCGCCGGGCCCCGGGCTCCTAGTCCGCCTGAATCACCAGCAGCGCCAGGTCGTCCTCCGGCGGCCGCCCGCCGAACTCGTGCACCAGCCGTCGGATCCGCTCGGCGATCAGCCCCGCGCCGAGCCCCGCGCAGCCGGCGAGCGCGGTCGCCAGCCCG
Organism: Streptomyces sp. CWNU-52B; assembly: GCF_047444975.1. Taxonomy (NCBI): domain Bacteria; kingdom Bacillati; phylum Actinomycetota; class Actinomycetes; order Kitasatosporales; family Streptomycetaceae; genus Streptomyces; species Streptomyces sp. CWNU-52B. The sequence goes on from NZ_JBLFJV010000001.1 coordinate 51,359, forward strand.
TCCTCGTCGTCGAACTGCCGGTGTCCGTCGCGCCGCTCCGTGACGCCGTCCGTGACGCAGAGGATGCTGTCGCCCGGCCCCAGCTCGAAGGTCCCGCAGTGGTAGCCGGCGTCCTCGAAGACGCCGAGGAGGGTCTGCGGCTGGGCCACCTCGTAAACCTTCCCCGAGGGCTCCAGGAGCAGCGGCAGCGGATGCCCGGCGGAGGCCATGGTGCAGCGCACCCCGCCCTCGAAGGGCATGAGCTCGCCGTAGAGGAGGGAGAGGAAGCGGGTCTGCGGTCCCTCGTCGGCGAGCCCCTGGCCGCCCGCCGCCACGAGGGCGCGGGCCGCCGCGTCCGCGGTCTCGGTGGCGTCGTCGAGGAGCAGCTGGTTGAGGCGGTCGAGGACCTCGGGCACCGCGTACCCCTCGCGGGCGAGCAGCCGCAGCCAGGGCCGGGCGAGGCCGATGACGACGGCCGCCTCGGGCCCCTTGCCCTGGACGTCGCCGAGGGCGAAGCACCAGCGGCCGTCCCCGGCGGGGAAGAGGTCGTAGAAGTCCCCGCTCGGTCCGCCCTTGTCGCACGGCTCGTAGACGAGCGCGCTGTGCACCCCGGGGATCTCGGCGACCGCTCCGGGCAGCAGCCCGCGCTGCAGTACGCGGCTGATGGTGGCCTGGCGCGCGTACTGGCGGGCCGCTCCGACGGCGAGCGCCACCCGGCGGCTGAGGTCCTCGACGAGCCCGGTCGTCTCGTCGGGGAAGTGGTCCTGCCCGGCCCGGCCGATGACGAGGGCGCCGAGCGGTCTGCCTCCGGCGATCAGCCGGAACGCGAGAGCCGATCCCCTGGACGCCTTCGCCCCCAGCGCCTCGGCCGGCCACGGCACGGGCACGGGCCCGGAGCGCGCCGACTCGGGCAGCGCGGGCGGGTCCTTCTCCAGGAACCGGCGCAGCTCCTCCATACGGTTCTCGCTGCCGTGCCAGACGCGGGCGAGCCGGGGTCCGCCGACGACGCCGCCGTCGGAGCGGCCCGGTGCCTCGTCCTCCAGCCACACCGCGCACCAGTCGGCGAGCCGGGGCACGACCAGCTGTCCGGTGAGTGCGGCGATCAGGTCCTCGTCGAGCTGCCCGGCGAGCAGGTCGGAGGCCTCGGCGAGGAAGGAGAGGGCGCCGCGGTTGAGCCAGTCCTGGTCCTGTACGCCGCGCCGGGGCGCGGGGGCGAGGATCTCGGCGGCCCGCTGCCCCCGCCACAGGGCACGCTCGCCCTCGTAGGCCTCGGCCTCGGCCGTCGTCTCCGCCTCGGCCTCCGCCGCCGCTTCCGTCTCCGCCTCCGCCGCCGCGACGCCCTCGACGAGCAGCCGCGCCCACACCGTCTTGGTACCGGTGCGGTAGGTGATGCCCCAGGCGTCGGAGAGCCTGGAGACGAGCCGCAGACCGCGGCCGTATTCGACCGTTTCGTGCTCCCGGTCGGCCCCGTCGTCACGTACGACCCGCTCGGGGTGATGGTCGGAGACCTCTATGACGAGGGCGCTCCCACCGGCGAGGGCGCCGTCGGGGCCCGTGCCGCCCGGGGCCGCCACGGAGCAGTCCTGGTCGTCGCAGCGGTCGAGCCGACAGGTCAGTTCCACGTCCGTGCCGGCGTGCACGACGGCGTTCGTCACGAGTTCGCTGACGACCACCAGGGCGTCCCCGACGAGCCGTTCGGTGACCGACTCCGCGCCGCACAGAGCGAGTTCGGTCCACTCCGCGAGCGTCGTACGGACGAATCGGCGGGCCGCGCCCGGTGCGAGGGAGTTGCCGGGCAACGATGTACGTACCACCGTGTGCGGGCGCGCCGCGGCGCACGGAGCGTGGGACACGAACTCGCGTTGCGTCGGAATGGCCCCCACGGTGCGGCTCCCTGAGCAGTTCGGACGAATACGCCTCAGGCGATGCCGCCAGAGTGACAGACTGGCTGCGCCCATAAGCATCGAGTTACCGAAGTGGGCCATCATGCCCGAGAACAGTGCTATGCATGTGCTCGACGACGGACAGATCCGGGTATCGGAGCTGCGTCCCCTGCTGGCGGCCATGGCTTCCGCCCGGGACGGCGACTTCAGCAAGGCGCCCGAGGCGGGGAACGGCATAGCGGCCGAGCTGATCATGGTGTTCAACCAGATTCTGGATCGCAGTGTCCATTTCAACGCGGAGGCCCAGCGCGTCCGCCGGGAGATCGTGCGCCACGGCCGGCTGGACGAGCGGCTCTCCGCGAGCCCGGGGCAAGGTCACTGGACGACCAGGATCGACGATGTGAACCAGTTGCTCGACGCGCTGGTGGCACCGGCGGCCAACGCGACCCGGGTCCTCGACGCGGTGGCGGGCGGTGATCTGACACAGCGCGTCGACCTGCACGACGGGAACCGTCAACTGCGCGGCGATCTGCGCCGGTTGGGCCGGGCCGTGAACAAGATGGTCGACCAGCTGTCGCTGTTCACGGGTGAGGTGACCCGGGTGGCGCGCGAGGTCGGCACCGAGGGCCGGCTGGGCGGCCGGGCCAAGGTGACCGGTCTGTCGGGGAGCTGGCGCGATGTGACCGAGGCGGTCAACACGATGGCGTCCCGGCTGACCGCGCAGGTCCGTGACATCGCCCTGGTGACGACGGCGGTGGCGCGCGGTGACCTGACCCGCACGGTGACCGTCGAGGCGACCGGTGAGCTGCTCGAACTGAAGCTGACCGTGAACACGATGGTCGACCAGCTCTCCGCCTTCGCGGACGAGGTGACCCGGGTGGCCCGGGAGGTCGGCACGGTGGGCCAGCTGGGCGGCCGGGCCCAGGTGCGGGGCGTGTCCGGGGTCTGGAAGGACCTCACCGACAACGTCAACTTCATGGCCTCGAACCTGACCTCGCAGGTCCGCAACATCGCGCAGGTGACCACGGCCGTCGCCAACGGCGACCTGAGCCAGAAGATCACGGTCGACGCCCAGGGCGAGATCCTGGAGCTGAAGTCGACCATCAACACCATGGTCGACCAGCTCTCCGCCTTCGCCGACGAGGTCACCCGCGTCGCCCGCGAAGTCGGCACCGAGGGAAACCTCGGCGGCCGGGCCCAGGTACGGGGCGTCTCCGGCGTCTGGAAAGACCTCACCGACAACGTCAACTTCATGGCGGACAACCTCACTTCGCAGGTCCGCAACATCGCCCTCGTCTCCACGGCGGTGGCCCAGGGCGACCTCGGCAAGAAGATCACCGTCGAGGCGAAGGGCGAGATCCTGGAGCTGAAGAGCACCATCAACACCATGGTCGACCAGCTCTCCGCCTTCGCCGACGAGGTCACCCGCGTCGCCCGCGAAGTCGGCACCGAGGGAAACCTCGGCGGTCAGGCCCAGGTACGGGGCGTCTCCGGCGTCTGGAAAGACCTCACCGACAACGTCAACTTCATGGCGCTGAACCTCACTTCGCAGGTCCGCAACATCGCCCAGGTGACCACCGCCGTCGCCAACGGCGACCTCTCCAAGATGATCACCGTGGACGCCCGCGGCGAGATCCTGGAGCTGAAGGACACCGTCAACACGATGGTGGAGCAGCTGCGCGCCTTCGCCGACGAGGTGACGAGGGTGGCCCGCGAGGTCGGCACCGACGGACGGCTCGGTGGCCGGGCGCGGGTGCTGGGCGTCTCCGGTGTGTGGCGGGACCTCACCGACAACGTCAACTACATGGCGGACAACCTCACTTCGCAGGTCCGCAACATCGCGCAGGTCGCCACGGCGGTGGCCCAGGGCGATCTGTCGAAGAAGATCGACGTCGACGCGCGCGGCGAGATCCTGGAGCTGAAGAGCACCATCAACACGATGGTGGACACGCTGTCGTCCTTCGCCTCCGAGGTCACCCGGGTGGCCCGCGAGGTGGGTTCCGAGGGCCAGCTCGGCGGCCAGGCCCGGGTCGAGGGCGTGTACGGCACCTGGAAGCGCCTGACGACGAACGTGAACGAGCTGGCGCTGAACCTCACCACCCAGGTCCGCGCGATCGCCGAGGTGGCCTCCGCGGTGGCCCAGGGCGACATGTCCCGCTCGATCACGGTGGAGACCCAGGGCGAGGTCGCCGAGCTGAAGGACAACATCAACCTGATGGTGGCCAACCTCCGCGAGACCACCCGCGCCAAGGACTGGCTGGAGTCGAACCTCGCCCGCCTCGCCGCGCTCATGCAGGGCCACCGGGACCTGATGGAGGTCGCCGACCTGATCCTGCGCGAGCTGACCCCGCTGGTGAACGCGCAGTTCGGCGCCTTCTTCCTGGCCGACCCGGAGGAGGACGAGGCGTCCCTGCAGAAGGCGCTGCCCACCAAGGGGCTCGCCTTCATCGCCGGATACGGTTCGGCGCAGAGCGCGACGGTGGACACGGGCGGCATGCCGGTGCACGGGCTCGTACGGCAGGCCGCGCGGGAGAAGAAGCGGATCCTGGTGGCGGAGGCCCCGCCGGACTACATCAAGATCAACAGCGGTCTCGGCGAGGCGGCGCCCGCGAGCGTCGTCATCATCCCGATCCTCTTCGAGGACAAGCTGCTCGGGGTCATCGAACTCGCCTCGTTCTCCCGCTTCTCCGACGTCCACCTGGCGTTCTTCGACCAGTTCGTGAACACCATCGGCGTCGCGATCAACACCATCATCGCCAACTCCCGTACGGAGTCCCTGCTCGGCGAGTCCCAGCGGCTGGCGGTCCAGCTGCAGGACCGCTCCGACGAACTCCAGTCGCAGCAGGCCGAGTTGCAGCGTTCGAACGCCGAACTGGAGGAGAAGGCGGCACTGCTGGCGACGTCGTCGCAGTACAAGTCGGAGTTCCTGGCGAACATGTCGCACGAGCTGCGCACCCCGCTCAACTCGCTGCTGATCCTCGCCCGGCTGCTCTCCGACAACCCGGACGGTCATCTCTCCGAGCAGGAGGTGCAGTTCGCGTCGACCATCCACCGGTCGGGCTCGGACCTGCTCCAGCTCATCAACGACATCCTCGACCTCTCGAAGATCGAGGCCGGCCGGATGGACGTACGCCCCAAGAAGCTGCCGCTGATCAAGCTGCTCGACTACGTGCACGCCACCTTCCGCCCGCTCAGCATCGACCGGGGTCTCGCCCTGGAGGTGGAGGTCGGCGAGGACGTACCGCGTGAGATGTTCTCGGACGAGCAGCGGCTCCAGCAGATCCTGCGCAACCTGCTCTCCAACGCGATCAAGTTCACCGCGTCGGGCCGGGTCGAGCTGCGCGTCAGCCGGGTGAAGGATCCCGAGCCCGGCCTCACCCGGGAGAGCAGCGCCGACGTCATCGCGTTCGCGGTCTCCGACACCGGCATCGGCATCGCCCCGGAGAAACTTCCGGTGGTCTTCGAGGCGTTCCAGCAGGCCGACGGCACGACCAACCGCAAGTACGGCGGCACGGGCCTCGGCCTGTCCATCAGCCGGGAGATCGCGGGCCTGCTGGGCGGCCGCATCATCGCCGAGAGCACCCCCGGCGAGGGGTCCACCTTCACCCTGTACGTGCCGGTGGTCAGCCCCGGTCACCCGCCGGCCACGCCGGGCACCGAGGACCTGACCCTGCCCGAGCCCGAGCAGCTGTCCGGCGAGCCCTTCACCGCCCACGACCAGGACGACGGCTGGCCGGCGCCCACGAAGCTGGAGGAGTGGCGGACGGGCCGGGCGGGCCGGATCCTGCCGGGGCGGCGAGTGCTGATCGTGGACGACGACATCCGCAACGTCTTCGCGCTCACCCAGGTGCTGGGCCGGGTCGGAATGCCCGTCCTGTACGCGGAGAACGGCCGCGAGGGCATCGAGACGCTGGAGAGCGATCCGGACGTCGACCTCGTCCTGATGGACATCATGATGCCGGAGATGGACGGTTACGAGACCATCTCCGTCATCCGTCGCACCCCTCGCTGGACCGGACTTCCCATCGTCGCCCTCACCGCGAAGGCGATGCCGGGCGACCGCGAGAAGTCCATCGCGCGCGGGGCGAACGACTACGTCCCCAAGCCGGTGGACGTCGATCAGCTGCTGACCGTCGTCTGCGCCCTGCTGGACCCGGAGGGGCCGGACGCCGAGGAGCAGGGCGACTCCACCGGAACCGTCATCGCGGGAACCGGCACATCGGAGGAGCCCGTCCCGCCGACAACCGAATGAGACAGGCAACCGATCACCATGAACACTGAGGCATCGACCGACGAGCGCGCCAGCATCCTCCTCGTGGACGACATGGAGGACAACCTGATCGCGCTGGAGGCCGTCCTGGGGTCCCTCAACGAGCCGCTCGTACGGGCCCGTTCGGGCGAGGAGGCGATGAAGGCGCTGCTGCGGCAGCGGTTCGCCGTCGTCCTGCTCGACATCCGGATGCCCGGCATGGACGGCTTCGAGACCGCGGCGAACATCAAGCGGCTCGACCAGACCAAGGACGTACCGATCATCTTCCTGACCGGCACGGACTCCGACGCGGGGTACGCGTTCCGCGGGTACGCCACCGGGGCCGCCGACTATCTCACCAAGCCGTTCGACCCCTGGGTGCTGCGCGCGAAGGTGACCGTCTTCCTCGATCTGCACCGCAAGAACCGGCAGTTGGAGCGGATGCTCGCCCGCGAGCAGGCGCAGTTCGACGAACTCACGGACCGGCTGCACGCGATCGAGAACCACATGGCGGCCAGCGACCTCACGGACGTGCACGCACTGCGCGACCATGTACGCCGCATGGAGGACCTGCTGCGCGAAATGCGCAGGGGACGAGGCCTGTGACCCCGTCCCCTGCCCACGCTCACCGCGCTGCGACTGCGACTGCGGCTGCGACTGCTGCTGCTGCTGCTGCTGCTGCTGCTGCTGTCACGGCTACGCCTCGCGCGTGCCCGCGTACATCTCGTCGATCAGGTACTTGTACTCGCGCTCCACGACGGGGCGCTTGAGCTTGAGGCTCGGGGTCAGTTCGCCGTGCTCGATGTCGAGGTCGCGCGGGAGGAGCTTGAACTTCTTGATGGTCTGCCAGCGCTGGAGGCCCTCGTTCAGCGTCCTGACGTGGTCGTCGATCAGCTTGACCGTCGTGGGGTCGGCGACCACCTCGGCGTACGACTTGCCCGCCAGGCCGTTCTCGGCGGCCCAGGCCAGGATGGCCGGCTCGTCGAGGGCGATGAGCGCGGTGCAGAAGTTCCGGTCGGCGCCGTGCACGAGGATGTTGGAGACGTACGGGCAGACCGCCTTGAACTGGCCCTCGACCTCGGCGGGCGCGATGTACTTGCCGCCGGACGTCTTGATGAGGTCCTTCTTGCGGTCCGTGATGCGCAGATAGCCGTCGGGCGACAGCTCGCCGATGTCGCCCGTGTGGAACCAGCCGTCCGACTCCAGGACCTCGGCGGTCTTCTCCGGCAGCCCGTGGTAGCCCTCCATGATGCCCGGACCGCGCAGCAGGATCTCGCCGTCGTCCGCGATGCGCACCTCGGTGCCGGGCAGCGGCTTGCCGACCGTGCCCGTGCGGTACGCCTCACCGGGGTTCACGAAGGAGGCCGCGGACGACTCCGTGAGTCCGTAACCCTCCAGGATGTGGATGCCGGCGCCGGCGAAGAAGTAGCCGATCTCGGGTGCGAGCGCGGCACTGCCGGAGACGCAGGCGCGGAGGTTGCCGCCGAAGGCCTCGCGGATCTTGGCGAAGACGAGGGTGTCCGCGACCTTGTGCTTGGCGGAGAGGCCGAAGGGCGCGGTGGCGACACCGGTACGGCGGAAGTTGTCCTGCGTGGCCTTCGCGTACTCGCGGGAGACCTCGGCGGCCCACAGGAAGATCTTGTACTTGGCCCCGCCGCCCGCTCGGGCCTTGGCGGCGACCCCGTTGTACACCTTCTCGAAGATCCGCGGCACGGCGGCCATGTACGTCGGACGCACGACCGGCAGATTCTCGATGATCTTGTCGACCCGGCCGTCGACGGCGCTGACGTGCCCGATCTCGATGTGGCCGGACGTGAGCACCTTGCCGAAGACGTGCGCGAGCGGCAGCCACAGGTACTGCACGTCGTCGGGGCCGAGCAGCCCGGTCGCCGCGATGGCCTTCGCCATGTACGACCAGTTGTCGTGCGGCAGCCGTACGCCCTTGGGGCGGCCGGTGGTGCCCGAGGTGTAGATGAGGGTCGCGAGCTGATCCTTGGTGATCGCCGCGACCTTCTCCTTGATCAGGTCGGGGTGCTTCTCCAGGTACGCGGCGCCGCGTCGCTCCAGCTCGGCGAGGCCGATCACCCAGTCGCCCTCGGCCTCGTCGGCACCGGCGGAGTCGATGACCACGACGTGGGTGAGCTCGGGCAGCTCGGCGCGCTTCTCACGGGCCTTGGCGAGCTGCTCCGCGTCCTCCGCGATCAGCACCCTGCTCTCCGAGTCGGAGAGGATGAAGGCCGCCTCGTCCGGCTTGGTCGACGGGTAGACGGTGGTGGTCGCCGCGCCCGCGCACATGATGCCGAGGTCGATGAGGATCCACTCGACGCGGGTGGAGGAGGCGAGCGCGACGCGCTGCTCCGGCCGCACGCCCAGCTCGATCAGGCCGGCCGCGATCGCGTAGACCCGGTCGGCCGCCTGGGCCCAGGTCAGCGACCTCCACTCGTCGGGCCCCTCCCCCGAGGCGGCGGGGACCGGATAGCGGTAGGCCTCCGCGTCCGGCGTGGCCGCCACGCGCTCCAGGAACAGGGCCGCCACCGAGGGCGGACGGTTCTCGATCAGGGTCTGTGTGTCGCTCACGACATCCTCCGGGGCCCGCGACAGTGCGTGTGCCTGGCTCATTGCGGTCGGCGTTGCGGTCGGCCTGCGATTGGCGTTGCGGTTGGCGTTGCTGGTGCGTGCGGTCGGCTCGACGCGATCCTTGTTTAACTCGTCAGTAACGTCGAGTGGTGATCAGAGTAAAGCCCGTCCGCCCGGTGCGTAAGAGGCGGCGGCCTGTCACTTCCTACAGAGCGTGGGCGGAGCGAGGCGGTGCGTGGACACGAAGGGCCCGCCGTGCGAAAGCACGACGGGCCCACGTTGCCGGGCGTTCTCGGGCCCGGCCCGGCGGCTGCCGGTGACTCGGCCGGGGGCTACTTCTTCCCCTTGCCGGTGCCGCCGCTCTCGTCGCTGGACAGCACGGCGATGAACGCCTCTTGCGGAACCTCCACAGAGCCCACCATCTTCATCCGCTTCTTGCCCTCCTTCTGCTTCTCCAGGAGCTTCCGCTTACGGGAGATGTCACCGCCGTAGCACTTGGCGAGGACGTCCTTGCGGATGGCGCGGATGGTCTCGCGGGCGATGACCCGGGAGCCGATGGCCGCCTGGATGGGGATCTCGAAGGCCTGGCGCGGGATGAGCTCGCGCAGCTTGGCCACGAGCCGCACCCCGTACGCGTACGCCGCGTCCTTGTGCGTGACGGCGGAGAACGCGTCGACGCGGTCGCCGTGCAGCAGGATGTCGACCTTCACCAGCGAGGCGTCCTGCTCACCGGTGGGCTCGTAGTCCAGCGAGGCGTACCCGCGGGTCTTGGACTTCAGATGGTCGAAGAAGTCGAAGACGATCTCGGCGAGGGGGAGCGTGTAACGGATCTCGACGCGGTCCTCGGAGAGGTAGTCCATGCCCAGGAGGGTGCCGCGGCGGGTCTGGCAGAGCTCCATGATCGAGCCGATGAACTCGCTGGGGGCGAGGACCGTGGCCCGGACGACCGGCTCGAAGACCTTGTCGATCTTGCCCTCGGGGAACTCGCTCGGGTTGGTGACCGTGTGTTCCTTCCCGTCCTCCATGATCACGCGGTAGACCACGTTGGGCGCGGTGGCGATGAGTTCCAGGTTGAACTCGCGCTCCAGGCGCTCACGGATGACGTCGAGGTGCAGCAGCCCCAGGAAGCCGACGCGGAAACCGAAGCCGAGGGCCGCGGAGGTCTCCGGCTCGTAGACCAGGGCGGCGTCGTTGAGCTGGAGCTTGTCCAGCGCCTCGCGCAGGTCGGGGTAGTCGGAACCGTCCAGCGGATACAGACCGGAGAAGACCATCGGCTTGGGGTCCTTGTACCCGCCGAGGGCCTCGGTGGCGCCCTTGTCCTTGCTGGTGATCGTGTCACCGACCTTGGACTGACGGACGTCCTTCACGCCGGTGATGATGTAGCCGACCTCGCCGACGCCGATGCCGTCGGCAGGCGTCATCTCGGGGGACGAGACGCCGATCTCAAGGAGCTCGTGCGTGGCGCCGGTCGACATCATCTTGATGCGCTCGCGCTTGTTGAGCTGGCCGTCGATGACCCGGACGTAGGTGACCACGCCCCGGTACGAGTCGTAGACCGAGTCGAAGATCATCGCGCGGGCGGGGGCGTCCGCGACACCGACCGGTGCCGGAACGTCCCGCACGACCCGGTCCAGGAGCGCGTCCACACCGACGCCGGTCTTCGCCGAGACCTTGAGCACGTCCTCGGGCTGGCAGCCGATGAGATTGGCCAGCTCCTCGGAGAACTTCTCAGGCTGGGCGGCCGGCAGGTCGATCTTGTTCAGCACCGGGACGATGGTGAGCTCGTTCTCCATCGCCAGGTAGAGGTTGGCGAGGGTCTGGGCCTCGATTCCCTGGGCCGCGTCCACGAGGAGGACGGTGCCCTCACAGGCGGCGAGCGACCGCGAGACCTCGTACGTGAAGTCGACGTGCCCGGGGGTGTCGATCATGTTGAGAACGTGGGTCTCGCCCTTGTCGTCCCCGGACGTCGGGGCCCAGGGGAGCCGCACCGCCTGGGACTTGATCGTGATGCCGCGCTCGCGCTCGATGTCCATGCGGTCGAGGTACTGAGCGCGCATCTGCCGCTGCTCGACCACCCCGGTCAGCTGGAGCATCCGGTCGGCGAGCGTGGACTTGCCGTGGTCGATGTGCGCGATGATGCAGAAGTTGCGGATCAGAGCCGGGGCGGTACGGCTCGGCTCGGGCACATTGTTAGGGATCGCGGGCACGCAGGGTCCTGTCTCTTGAGGCGCCTGTCGCCTCGGGTCGGATCGATACGTAGGTTCCATGGTCCCACGGGTGGCGAGGTGCGACCGGTTTGGGCCGTCCGCGGGGCGACTGCTAGCCTGGACAACTGTGTCTCGTGCCCTCTCTGCAGGAGACACGCAGTAAACGCAGAATTTTGGAAGAGAAATCACCGGCGCGTGAGACGCATGTCGTGAGACGTACCGTCTCGTGCGCCTGAACCTGAGAAGGCTCATTCGTGGCGAACATCAAGTCCCAGATCAAGCGGATCAAGACCAACGAGAAGGCTCGGCTGCGCAACAAGGCCGTCAAGTCTTCGCTGAAGACCGCGATCCGCAGGGCCCGCGAGGCCGCTGCCGCGGGTGACGTCGAGAAGGCCACTGCCGCCGCGCGCGAAGCCTCGCGCAAGCTGGACAAGGCCGTCTCCAAGGGCGTCATCCACAAGAACCAGGCCGCCAACAAGAAGTCGGCGCTTGCTTCCAAGGTCGCCACCCTCAAGGGCTGAACCTCTGCCGAGCGCCGGGCCACGGCCCAGCGCTCACTTGATTCGAACGCCGGAAGGACCTGAGCGGGCCCTCTCTCATCCGCTCCCGTCCGGCACCCCGACTCGTACGCGGCCTGCGTTCGCCACGCGGGTACGAGTCCACAGCTGGAACCGGGGCCCCGGTCACCCCCTCCCCAGGGCGGAGACCGGGGCTTTCGGCATGCACACCCCTCAGCCCGTCCGGCGTTTGAGGACGAGGCCGTTCAGGCCGATGCGGGGGTCCGGGGGCGCAGCCCCCCAGGAACGTGACGGGAATGGGTAGGGGCGGCGGGGGCGAAAAAAGCCGGCAGCGCTAACTCCGTCGCGCCCGCGCCGCAAGCGCGATCGCGACAACCGCCTTCTCCAACGCGTACTCAGGATCGTCCCCGCCCCCCTTCACCCCCGCATCCGCCTCCGCGACCGCCCGCAACGCGGCAGCGACCCCGTCCGGCGTCCACCCCCGCATCTGCTGCCGAACCCGGTCGATCTTCCACGGCGGCATCCCCAGCTCCCGCGCCAGATCGTTCGGCCGCCCACCCCGCGCGGAGGAGAGCTTCCCGATGGCCCGCACCCCCTGCGCCAGCGCGCTGGTGATCATCACCGGGGCGACCCCGGTGGACAGGGACCACCGCAGCGCCTCCAGCGCCTCCGCCGCCCGGCCCTCGACCGCCCGGTCCGCCACCGTGAAGCTGGAGGCCTCGGCCCGCCCGGTGTAGTACCGCCCGACGACGGCCTCGTCGATCGTCCCCTCGACGTCGGCGACGAGCTGCGCCACCGCGGAGGCCAGCTCCCGCAGGTCGCTCCCGATCGAGTCGACGAGCGCCTGGCACGCCTCGGGCGCCGCCGACCGCCCCAGCGCCCGGAACTCACCGCGCACGAAGGCCAGCCGGTCCGCCGGCTTGGTCATCTTCGGGCAGGCGATCTCCCGCGCCCCCGCCTTGCGCGCGGCATCGAGCAGGCCCTTGCCCTTGGCCGCCCCCGCGTGCAGTAGCACGAGCGTGATCTCCTCGGCCGGAGCGCCCAGGTACGCCTTCACGTCCTTGATCGTGTCGGCCGACAGGTCCTGCGCGCCGCGCACCACGACGACCTTGCGCTCGGCGAAGAGCGACGGGCTGGTCAGCTCGGCGAGCGTGCCGGGCTGCAACTGGTCGGACGTGAGGTCCCGTACGTCGGTGTCCGCGTCCGCGGCGCGCGCGGCGGCCACCACCACCTGCACGGCACGGTCGAGCAGGAGGTCCTCCTGCCCCACGGCGACCGTGACGGGAGCGAGCGGGTTGTCGTGCGCGGAGTGTGCAGAGTTCCTGGCCATCGCGCCCAAGCATCCCACGCACCACTGACAACGGGCCCCGGCCCACGACTCGGGCTACGGCTCCTCGCGCCAGCCGTCCCACTCCCCCACGAACTCGTCCAGCTCCCGCGCGTCGAGCCGCCCCCGCTCGTCCCGGAGCACGAGCAGCCACTGCGCGTCCTCGGCGTCGTCCTCACCGGCCAGGGCGTCCCGGACGAGCTGGGGCTCCTCGTCGAGTGCGAACCGCTCCCCGAGCGCCTCCGCCGCCTCCTGGGCGGCGTCGCGGTCGGGCAGCACCAATACATGTCTCACGTCGCTCACGCACCCATGTTCCGCCACGGACCGGGCAGCGCCCCTACCGGTCCTTGGGTACGACCTGTATGTCCAGCTCGACCGTGATGCTCGTCCCGACCATGGCGATGCCCCGCGCGAGCATCGACTGCCAGCTGACCGTGAAGTCGTCGCGGCGCAACTCGCAGGTCGCCCGGCAGGCCGCCCGCTCTTCGCCGTGTGTGCCGTTGCCTACGCCGAGATACTCCGTGTCGAGCGTGACCGTCCGGGTCACCCCGTGCAGCGACAGCGCCCCGGTGATCCCCCACCTGCTGCCGCCCCGGTGCGTGAACCGGTCGCTGTAGAACTCCACCGTCGGAAACCGGTCCACGTCCAGGAAGTCCGCCGACCTCAGATGCTCGTCCCGTGTCCTGACGTTGGTGTCGATCGACGCCGCGTCGATCACCACGTGCATGGCCGACTGCTCCATGTCCTCGGCCATCCGCACTATTCCCGCGAAGGTGTTGAACCTGCCCCGCACCCGCGCCGTCCCGATATGCCGTGCCGTGAACCCGATCGAGGAATGGGTCGGCTCAATCTCCCAGTCCCCCGGGCCGGGTAACGCGGGCGGCCGGGCGATGTTCAGCGTCACGTCGCCGAGCGCGGCCACGTCGTTCTCGGCGACGGTGGCGTTCGCCCGGTACGGGGCGAATCCCTCGGCCGACACCGCGAGGCGGTACTCACCGGCGGGCACCGTCACCAGGAAGGACCCGAACGGATCCAGCTGGCCGCCGACCACCCGGCGTCCCGCGGCGTCCGTGACCAGGAACTCCGCGTCCGGCACCGGCTGGTTGACCGGGTCCAGCACCCGGCAGCCGAGCACTCCTGCGCCCTCAGGCAACGGCACGGTGGCGAGATTGCCCGCCGCCTGCGCCCGGTTCGTACGGTTCCCCAGCCAGCTGCCGACCATCTGCGACCCACCCTCGCGTCAACGCACGCTGTGAAATCACTCGTTGTTGGGGAGGTATTCGACCACCGATGCGACTTTCGAGGCAACAGACGACTACATCGCAGGAAACCAGCGCATGTGCCGGTACTACGCACGAGTAGCCCGAATTAGCCGTTCCGTTTACCTCTGTCTTCCCTCGGCAACTCCCTTCCCCAGCCGGTCACTCCTTTCCCCGGACCACCGGGACGCGCTCCAGCACGATCCCGAACCGCTCCCGATACGCCTCCAGCACCTCCTCGTCCGACGCCAGCTCCTCCGCCTTCTTCCCGCCGCCGGGGGCCGTGGCCGTGAGAGTGCGCCCGCTGAGCGTGATCCGCCCGTCGTCCTCGGTGACCCGCGAGCAGACCAGCGACCGGGTGAAGCGCGACTCCGGAGAGGTGCTGTGCCACCAGGCCCCGGCCACGAAGTCCCCGAGCACCCGCGGCCTCCCCTCCAGCCGGTACTGCGACCTGCCGTCCCGCACCACCTCCAGATCCCCGAACTCCCCGGCGCTGCCCCGCACCCCCGCCGGATCCGCCCCGGCCACGATCACCCGGAACGTGCCGGCCGGATCCGTCTGCTCGCCCCGCTCCCCGAAGGCCAGCGGGTAGTGGCTGTGCTCCCCGAACCCGACGTCGGCCAGCCAGTCGCCCCCGTCCACCGTCCGGACCCGGAGCGCCAGATGGTCGTACGGGATCCCGAGCCGCTCCTTGTCCCCGTAGACCCGCCCCGCGAGCAGCGTCACATCGAAGCCCAGCGCCTTGAGCAGCGCGCCGAACGCCCCGTTCAACTCGTAGCAGAAGCCGCCCCTGCGAGCCCCCACCAGCTTGTCCAGGAGCCGCTTCTCGTCCAGCGAGATCTCCTCACCGAGGTGGACCGACAGGTTCTCGAACGGCACGGTCAGCAGGTGTCGCAGCTGGAGTTCACGGAGTACGTCGGCGGTGGGCCAGGCGGGGTGGGTGACGCCGATCCGGCGGAGGTAGGCGTCGACCTGTGCGGGTTTCATACCCTCAGTCTCGCGTGATCAGCAGCCGCCCGCCTCCCTCTCCCACCGCGACAGCCCCGTCCACGTCCGTCCGGAGCACCTGCGCGCCGCCCGCCTCCAGCGCCGCCACCGTGCTCGGCGCCGGGTGGCCGTAGGAATTGCCGGCACCGCAGCTGACCAACGCGAGACGCGGCGCCGCCCTGCGTATCAGGTCCGGGTCCTGGTACGCCGACCCGTGGTGGGCGACCTTGAGCACGTCCACGGCCTCCAGGGCGGCCCCGGCCGGTGATCTCAGCAGCGCCTGCTGAGCGGGTGGTTCGAGGTCTCCGAGCATCAGCATCGTCAGACCGGCCGACCTGACGAGCAGGGTGACGCTCGCGTCGTTCGGCCCCTCCGGCACCGGGCCCGGACCTGCACCGGGACCGGGACCGGGGCCTGGGCCTGGGCCTGGGCCTGGGCCCGGCGGTGGCCACAGCACCTGCCAGTCGAGCCCGCCCGTGCGGCGCCGCTCCCCCGCCGCCGCCCGCGTCACCGGGATGCGCCGGGCCGCCGCCTGTCTGTGGACGGACTCCACCTGGTCCGCCGGCTCCTCCAAGCCCGTCGTCTCGATCGCGCCCACCGAACGCCCGCGCAGCACACCCGCCAGCCCCGCCACATGATCCGCGTGGAAGTGCGTCAGGACGACGAGCGGGATCCGGGTGATGCCGAGCGCGTCCAGACACCGGTCGACCAGTGTCGGGTCCGGTCCCGCGTCGACCACCACACCGCTGCCGTCACCCGCCGCGAGCACCGTCGCGTCGCCCTGACCGACATCGCACATCGCGAACCGCCAGCCGGGCGGCGGCCATCCCGTGATCACCCGGGTGAGCGGCGGTGGCTGCACCAGGACGAGCAGGAGCAGCGCTCCGCAGACCCCGCTCAGCAGGGGATGCCGCAGGAGTCTGCGCCCGGCCAGGACGACGGCGACCATCACGCAGCCGAGCAGCAGGGCCCCGGTCCAGCTCCCCGGCCAGTCCACGCCTCCGCCGGGCAGCGCAGCCCCCGTCCGGGCGATGTCCGCGATCCAGCCGGCGGGCCAACTCGCGCACCACGCCAGCGCCTTCGCGACCGGCATCGCCCAGGGAGCCGTGGCCAGCGTGGCGAACCCCAGCACCGTGGCCGGCGCGACCGCGAACTCTACGAGCAGATTGCACGGCACCGCCACCAGGCTGACCCGCGCCGACAGGACGGCCACGACCGGTGCGCACACCGCCTGTGCGGCAGCCGCGGCCGCCAACGCCTCCGCCGCCCTCGGCGGCACCCCCCGCCCACGGAGCGCGGCGCTCCACTTCGGGGCCAGGGTGAGCAGCGCGCCGGTGGCGAGCACGGACAGCAGGAAGCCGTAACTCCGGGCCAGCCAGGGGTCGTACAGGACCAGTACGAGTACCGCCGTGGCCAGTGCCGGGATGAGTGATCTGCGGCGGCCGGTGGCGATGGCCAGCAGCACGATCGCTCCGCAGGCCGCGGCTCGCAGCACGCTCGGGTCCGGCCGGCACACGATCACGAAGCCGAGCGTGAGCGCGCCGCCGCACAGGGCGGTCGTCCGCAGCGGAAGACCGAGCCGGGGCGCCAGGCCGCGCCGTTCGACCCGCTGGGCCCGGCCCGGCGGCCCGATGAGCAGGGCGAGCACGATCGTGAAGTTGGCCCCGCTGACGGCAAGCAGATGTGTGAGGTCCGTCGCTCTGAACGCCTCGTCCAGCTCCGGGGTGATCCGCGAGGTGTCCCCGACCACCAGCCCCGGCAGCAGCGCCCGCGCGTCCGGGTCCAGCCCGTCGGTCGCGGCGCGCAGCCTGCTCCGTAGCTCCCCGGCGAACCGCTGTGTGCCGGACGGTCTCCCGACCACCCTGGGCGGCCCGCTGCCGCGCACCCGGAGCACCGCCGCGATCCGGTCCCCGCCGCCGAGCGCGGGCACCACCCGCGCCGTCACCCGCACCCGGGTGGAGGGCAGGAGGGAGAGCCAGGGTGAGCCCGCCCGCTCACGGGCCACCTCCGGCTGCGCGTTCACGATCAGCAGCACCGGCGTCCGGGTCCGCGTCACCGTCCCGTCCGGCCGCTCGACCAGCCGCACATCCGCGTCGAGCAGGATCGCGGTCGGGGCGACGTGGTCCCCGCTGATCCGGGGGCGGGTGAGCCGTGGGTCCGAGGCGACCTCCGCCTCCACGGTCACCTGGGCGTACCGCCGCGCCAGTTCCGGGACCGGGCCCCTGCGCGAATCCGCGCCGTGCAGCGCACCGGAGGCGGCCGCGGCGGCGACACAGAGCAGCACGGCCCCGGCGGAGGTGCCGGAGACGACGGACGCCTTCGACCTGGACCGGCGCCCGCTCCGCCCTGAACCGGCCTGCCGGTCTCCGCTGTCGCTCCCGGCGCGGGCCGCGATCAACAGCCATCCGGCCACGGCCACGCAGACACCCACCACACCCGCCACCCACCCCGGCGGCACGTCCAACGTCACCGCCGCCGTCGCCCAGGCCGCCAGCGCCGGTGGGACCAGCCGCAGATCCGTCGGCCCCTCCTGCCGCGGATGCGCGGCACCGAGCGGACTGCCGGAACCCGCGTGCACGCCCGGCCTGCCCTCATGGACACCCTGGCCCGTCATGGCCGGACGAGATTCCGCAGATCGGCGAAGCGGCTGTCGCCGATTCCGTTCACCTCGCGCAGTTCGTCGACCGAGCGGAAACCGCCGTGCTGGGTGCGGTAGTCGATGATGTGCCGCGCGAGTACCGGGCCGACACCGGGCAGTGTGTCCAGTTGTTCCAGGGTGGCCGTGTTGAGGGCGACCGGAGCCGCCGCGGCGGGAGCGGCTCCACCGGGGCCCGCGCCCGCCGGGCTCCCCGTCGTGCCGGGACCCGCCACGGCCGGTGGGGCTCCGACCACCACCTGCTCGCCGTCCACGAGGAACCGTGCGCGGTTGAGGCCTTCGGTGTCCGTGCCGGGACGCACCCCACCCGCGGCCTTCAGCGCGTCGGCGACCCGCGAACCGGCCGGCAGCCGGTGGACTCCGGGCCGGCGCACCTTCCCGCTGATGTCCACGACGATCTCGGTGCCGGCCGCGCCCCCTGGGCCTCGTGCGGCAGCGGACGTTCCATCCGCCGCCTTCTCACCGGCACCAGCACCAGCACCGGTCCCGGATCCGGACCCGCTCCGCTCCCCGTACGGCACCGCCGCCCGGACGATCTCCGGGGCCCGTACCGGCTGGGGCCGACCGGACCAGAAGTGCTGCGCCGCGAGGGCCGCCGCGACGACCAGGACCACAGCGAGCGCGACCACACTCCTCCGCTCCAGCCCGCACCTGGACTGCAGCCACAGAGGCATCCGCTCCCGAACGGCGAGCCCGACCCGCGCCCGCCACGCACCGCCCTGGCCCCCGCCCCCGCTGCCATCAGCTCCGGTTCCGACTCCGGCTCCGGCAGCCGCGGCCACGCCCTCCCCGCCCACCTCGCTCAGCCCCACCGCCCCCGGCGGCCCGTGCCTCAATTCACCGCGCACCCTCGCCCGTTCGGCGAAGACTGTCTCCGTGCGCAGCCGCAGTGCCCGCGCCCGCGCCTGTGTCGAGGCCTCTCGGCGCAGGGACCTGCTGCGGTAGGGCTGACGGCGGTGTCGCGTACGACCGTCGGAGACCGGGCCCCGGCCCGGTCCGCTGGTGGCCGTCGCGGTCCGTGGAAGTGATCGAAGTGCCATGCCACGAGAATCGGGCACATCACCCGATCCGCGATGATCTTGCTCAATTCCCGGGGATTACCCCCCGGTTGTGGACAACTCCGTCACCCGTGCGAATGACAGCCCCGCCGCCCACCAGCCCCTCCCCTCCCTTCACCTCACCTCACCGAGGAGAGACGACCGCCCCCAGCAGGCCAGGACCGGTGTGCGCCCCGATCACCGCTCCGACCTCGCTCACATGCAGGTCGGCCAGCCCCGAGACCCGTACCCTCAGCCGCTCCGCGAGCGCCGAGGCGCGGTCGGGCGCGGCGAGATGGTGGACGGCGATGTCGACCTGGGCGCTTCCGGCCCGGTCGGCCACGATCTCTTCGAGACGGGCGATCGCCCTCGTGGCCGTCCGCACCTTTTCGAGCAGCTCGATACGGCCGCCGTCCAGTTGCAGCAGCGGTTTGACGGCCAGCGCGGATCCGAGCAGCGCCTGCGCCGCTCCTATCCGGCCGCCCCGGCGCAGATAGTCGAGGGTGTCGACGTAGAAGTACGCGTAGGTGCCCGCGGCCCGCTTCTCCGCCGCCGTGACCGCGTCGTCGACCGTGCCGCCGGCCTCCGCGGACTCGGCCGCCGCCAGTGCGCAGAAGCCGAGGGCCATCGCGACCATGCCGGTGTCCACCACCCGCACGGGCACGGGGGCCGCACGCGCGGCCAGGACCGCCGCGTCATAGGTGCC
Organism: Streptomyces sp. CWNU-52B; assembly: GCF_047444975.1. NCBI lineage: Bacteria > Bacillati > Actinomycetota > Actinomycetes > Kitasatosporales > Streptomycetaceae > Streptomyces > Streptomyces sp. CWNU-52B. The sequence continues at coordinate 70,744 of NZ_JBLFJV010000001.1, forward strand.
GGAGAACTCGGAGGACAGGTGCAGCGAGACGATGCCGGTGGCGCCGGACTCGGCGACGCGGCGGTAGGTCTCGGCGAAGACCTCGGGGCTGGGCCGGGAGGTCGTGACGGGCCGCCGCTTCTGCAGCGCCAGAGCCAGTGAGCGGGCCGAGATCTCGGTGCCCTCTTCGAGCGCCTGGTCACCGAGGACCACGGTCAGGGGCACCGCGGTGATGCCGTGACGCTCCATCGTCCGGGGCGGCAGGTAGGCCGTTGAATCGGTGACGATCGCGACATGGCGGGACATGAGCTGGAGGTTACCTGTCAGGAGACGTGGACGGCAGCCCGGGCTCACGCCGCCCGCGGCCGGACCGGCGGGATCAAGTCGTGCTCTCGGGGCGGGGCTTCTTCTGCCAAGGGTAGACGGGCCGCTGTGCGGGGGCGTCGAGCGCGGGGCGGGTGGGCTCCTCAGCCCTGCGCGACTCGGAGCTCTCCGGCCAGGTCTGCCGGTCCGCGGCGGAACCCGGCGCCTTCGGCCACGGCGGCGAGGACGGCGCCGCAGCCGGCCCGGTCGCACCCGCGCCCTCGGACGTGGGCGCGGACGTGGGCGTGGGCGTGGCGGTGGACGTGGACGTGGGCGACGGCTCCGTCGTCCAGTGCCGCAGGGCGCCCGCCTCCATGTCGATCTGTGTGCTCAGCGAGTCCAGGTCGTCGCCCCCGAACCGCTGTGCGCGGTCGCGCGCCGCCCAGCGCAGCGCGTCGGCGGACTTCGTGATCTGTCCGGTGCGCTCCCGCAGCGCGGGCAGGCGCTCGGCGAGGCGCGCCCTGTCCGGTTCTCGCTCCAGGCGCTTCAACTCGCCGTCCAGTTCGTGGCCGTGCGCGCTGAGCCGGTCGAAGAGGGCCAGGGACTCCTTCAGCGACTCGTCCTCGCCCACGCCCGCCTGCAGCGCGTCCTGGGTGGCCCGCATCGAGGTGCGCAGGGAGAGGCGCAGTTGAGCCAGCTCACCCTGGGCTCCCGGCTGGGCGAAGGTCTTCGCCCTGAGCGTCGTGTCCTCCACGGTGCGGCGGGCCTGTGCCACGGTGCGGTCCACGCCCCGCTTGGCGGCGCCGACCGCCTTCACCGTGGCATACACGCCCAGAACCACGAACAGCACGAAGATCAGTGCCACGATGGCGACCACGGCTTCCATGACGGTCCTCTCGGGAACTGCTTCCTCGGGTACTGCTTCCGGTGCCCGCGGGCTCTTTCACGGTAAACGGAAAAGGCAGGCCGAGGGTTCCAGCGGAACCCCCAACCTGCCCGTAGGGGACTACCCCGAGACCGGACCGACCGCCCGGCCGTCACCTACGCCGGAACGATGTTCACCAGCTTCGGTGCCCGCACGATCACCTTGCGGATGCCCGCCCCGTCCAGCGCCGCGACCACCTTGTCGTCGGCCAGCGCCACCTTCTCCAGCTCCGCGTCCGAGATCGACGGGGAAACCTCCAGGCGCGCCTTGACCTTGCCCTTGATCTGCACGACGCAGGTCACGCTCTCGTCCGCCGCGTACGCGGGGTCGGCCACGGGGAAGTCCCGGTGGACGACCGAGTCGGTGTGGCCCAGCTTGCGCCACAGCTCCTCGGCGACGTGCGGGGCCAGCGGCGCGATCAGCAGCACCAGCGACTCGGCCACCGACCGCGGGACGGGAGCTCCCGTCTTGGTCAGGTGGTTGTTCAGCTCGGTGACCTTGGCGATGGCGGTGTTGAAGCGCAGGCCCTCCAGGTCCTGGCGTACGCCGTCGATCGCCTTGTGCAGGGCGCGCAGCGTGTCCGGGTCGATGTCGGCGTCCGCGGCCTCGACGACGGTGGCCTCGCCCGTCGCCTCGTCGACGACGTTGCGCCACAGCCGCTGCAGCAGCCTGAACTGGCCCACCACCGCGCGCGTGTCCCACGGCCGCGACACGTCCAGGGGGCCCATCGCCATCTCGTACAGGCGCAGGGTGTCCGCGCCGTACTCGGCGCAGATCTCGTCCGGGGTGACCGCGTTCTTCAGGGACTTGCCCATCTTGCCCAGCAGCCGGGAGACCTGCTTGCCCTGGTGGTAGTAGGAGCCGTCGCGCTCCTCCACCTCGGCGGCCGGTACGGCGATGCCGCGGCTGTCGCGGTACACGTAGGCCTGGATCATGCCCTGGTTGAACAGCTTGTGGAACGGCTCCGCGGAGGAGACGTGCCCCAGGTCGAACAGCACCTTGGACCAGAAGCGCGCGTACAGCAGGTGCAGCACGGCGTGTTCGGCGCCGCCCACGTACAGGTCGACGCCGCCGTGCGGCTGGCCCTCGCGCGGACCCATCCAGTACCGCTCGATCTCCGGGTCGACCAGCTTCTCGGAGTTGTGGGGGTCCAGGTAGCGCAGCTCGTACCAGCAGGAGCCGGCCCAGTTGGGCATGGTGTTGGTCTCGCGGCGGTACGGGCGCGGGCCGCGGCCGTCGCCCAGGTCCAGCGTGACGTTGACCCAGTCCTCGTTGCGGGACAGCGGGGTCTCGGGGGACGTGTTCGCGTCGTCCGCGTCGAAGGTGCGCGGCGAGTAGTCCTCGACCTCCGGCAGCTCCAGGGGCAGCATCGACTCGGGCAGCGGGTGGGCGATGCCGTCCTCGTCGTAGACGATCGGGAAGGGCTCGCCCCAGTAGCGCTGGCGGCTGAACAGCCAGTCGCGCAGCCGGAAGTTGACGGTGCCGCGGCCGATGTCCTCGCGCTCCAGCCACTCGGTGATGCGGGCCTTGGCCTCGACGACACCCAGGCCGTCCAGCGAGACACGGTCGTTCGCGGAGTTGATGATCTTCGCGTCGTGCGATCCGAAGGCGTTCTCCCACGTCGACGTGTCGGTGCCCCGGCCGTCGGTGGGCTCGATCACACAGCGGACGGGCAGCTCGAAGGCGCGCGCGAACTCGAAGTCGCGCTGGTCGCCCGCCGGGACCGCCATGATCGCGCCGGTGCCGTACCCCATCAGGACGTAGTCGGCGATGAAGACGGGGACGCGCTCGCCGTTGACCGGGTTGGTCGCGTACGCGCCGGTGAAGACGCCGGTCTTGTCCTTGGCCTCGGCCTGCCGCTCGACGTCCGACTTCGAGGCGGCCTGCGCGCGGTAGGCGGCGACGGCCTCGGACGGCGTGGCGTGGCCGCCCGTCCAGACGTCGTGGGTGCCCTCGGGCCAGCCGGACGCGGTGACCTTCTCGACCAGCGGGTGCTCGGGGGCCAGCACCATGTAGGTCGCGCCGAACAGGGTGTCCGGGCGCGTGGTGTAGACCGTGATGGCCTCGCCGTCCACGGGGAAGTCGACGCGGGCGCCCTCGGAGCGGCCGATCCAGTTGCGCTGCTGCAGCTTGATGGCCTCGGGCCAGTCCAGCGCGTCCAGGTCGCTCAGCAGCCGGTCGGCGTACGCGGTGATGCGCATGTTCCACTGGCGCAGCTTGGCCTTGAAGACGGGGAAGTTGCCGCGCTCGGAGCGGCCGTCCGCGGTGACCTCCTCGTTCGCCAGGACGGTGCCCAGGCCGGGGCACCAGTTGACGGGTGCGTCGGAGGCGTACGCCAGACGGTGGTCACTCAGCGTGTCGGCGCGCTCGGCGTGAGACAGCTCACTCCAGGAGCGCCCGCCGGGCAGCGCGCGCTCACCGCTCTCGAACAGGGCGACCAGTTCGGCGATCGGCCGGGCCCTGTCCGCCTCGGTGTCGTACCAGGAGTTGAAGATCTGCAGGAAGATCCACTGCGTCCACTTGTAGTACTCCGGGTCGATCGTCGCGAAGGACCGGCGCTTGTCGTGGCCCAGGCCCAGCCGGCGCAGCTGGGAGGTCATGTTGCCGATGGCCGCCTCGGTGGTGACCCGGGGGTGCTCGCCGGTCGACACGGCGTGCTGCTCGGCAGGCAGGCCGAACGCGTCGAAGCCCAGGGTGTGCAGGACGTTGTGGCCGGTCATGCGCTGGTACCGGGCGGTCACGTCGGTGGCGATGTAGCCCAGGGGATGGCCTACGTGCAGGCCCGTACCGGACGGGTACGGGAACATGTCCATGATGAACTTCTTGGGTCTGGCGACCAGATCGGGGTCCCCCGCCAGGTCGCCGCTCGGGTTCGGGGCCTCGTACGTGCCCTCGGCGTCCCAGAAGTCCTGCCAGCGTGCCTCGATCTGCTCGGCCATGGCGGCCGTGTAGCGGTGCGGCGCCACCACCTCGGGGGCGGCAGCGGTGTTCGTCTCGCTCATGATCCTCAAAGCTCCATCGATCGTCTCTGCCCGCGGCTCAGGAAATGAAAAAACCCCTCACACAGGAGGGGGCGCCGCGCCGATGCCGGTCGCGGCTCTTCGGCGACCGGGTGTGATCAGCGCGGCTCACTAAGCAGAAGGCGTACGGCACGCATGGCGTCAGGGTACCGCAGCGGCCGAGCGGGCCGCGACGCGCTTTCGGCTACGCTCCGGCACTGAGTGTCGCTCCCGCACCCGGTCGGCAAGAGCTGAACGAAGGTCAGATGTTACTTCGCGTAAGGGCTTCTAAGGGACATCACAGCTCCCTTATCGCCCTTTGATAACAGCGATATAACTGAAACCTCGTACTCCTCGGTATGGCTCGACCTAGAGTGCGGCAGCGGGACCGCTTTCCCGAACTGTTCGGAGTTGCACCCATGAACTCTCGCCGCAACAACAGCACGCTCTCCCGGCCGAGTCGCTCGGTCCAAGGCGGAGTGATGGCTGCCGTCTTGCTGCTCATACCCCTCGTCGTCGTGATCGGAGGTGACGGACTGCGGGACTTCCTCAACTTCGGCGCGGGCGTCCTGTCGCTCGTCGCCCTCACCCTCTCGGTGCTCTGGGGGCTCGTCGCCACCGACCGGGTCTTCCTCAACACCCGCCAGCGCCTGATAGCCCAGGCCGTGCACCGCACCACCGCGGTGAGCTCGGTCGGTTTCCTGCTGCTGCACGTCTCGGTCAAGCTCGCGCTCGACCACACCTCGGCGATCGCGGCCGTCGTCCCCTTCGGCCTCGGCGTCTCCGGCACCGGCGGGCTCATCGGGTTCGGCACGCTGGCCGGCCTCCTGATGGTCTTCACCGCCCTCACCGGCGCACTGCGCAGCGCGTTCGCGTCCCCGGTGCAGGTCGCCGCCCGCTGGCGCGCGGTGCACATGCTGGCCTACCCCGCCTGGTGCTCCGCGCTGATCCACGGCCTCTTCGCGGGCCGCGAGGCGAAGCCGATCTTCGTGATCCTCTACAGCCTCGCCCTGGTCGCCGTGATGGGCGCCCTGGCCCTGCGGGCGGCCCCCCTGTCGTTCAAGCGGAAGTTCGCCAGGCGCGTCCTGTCCCTGCTCGACAACGGCAACAACCGGGCGTTCCGCGAGGAGCCCCCGGCACGCCGTGCCGCGGAGGCCCCGAAGGGCGGCGGCGGCCGGCCCGGCTTCCCCGACCAGGGGATCCCCCAGCAGCGGAACCCCTCCCCACAGCCCTCCGGAAACCAGGACGGCAGGTCCTTCACGGACACCGGATCGCTCACCGACACCGGCGGTTTCGCGGCCGCCTACCGGGCCGTCTCCACCCCGCAGCGCGGCCAGGACACCCAGGTGCCCGACCCGGCCCGGCGCATGCAGGCACCGATGGACATGCAGCCCACCGAGACGATGCCGCGCGCCGACGGCAGCGCCACCGGCACCCGCTGGCCGACCCCGTCCCCGCCGCTGTACGAGGCCCCGCCGCGCCCCGCCGAGACGCCGAACTACGACACGGGAGCGTTCAGCCCCATCTCGGACACGGGCACCTACAGCGCCGTCTCGTACGACACTCCGCCGCCGGGCCCCTCGTACGGCACGAGTGACGTGTACAACACCGGTGAGTCGAACGACCCCCTCGGTACGTACAACCCGAATGACACGTACAACAGCGGTCCCGCCACTGAAACGCTGCCCGGTTCCTACGAGGCACCAAGCAACGGCGAACCCTGGAACGCGCCTTCCGGAGGCTTTTAGTGAACGAGGCCCTTCCCGACGTACCCGAAGTCCGAGTGGTGGGCCTTCCCCAGCTCACCTCCGGTTTCGATCTCGTCGAGAGACTCGACCTGCCCATGCACCTGAAGGTGCACGGGCCGCTCGAGCCCATGGGCGGTGAGCAGCTCGCGCAGCTCTCCGAACGCATCAACCTGAAGGGCCGCGGCGGCGCCGGCTTCCCGTTCCACAAGAAGCTGCGGTCGGTCGCCGAGGCGGCGATCCGCCGGGGCGTACGGCCCGTCGTCGTCGTCAACGGGAGCGAGGACGAGCCCGCCTGCCGCAAGGACACGGTGATGATCAACCGTGCCCCGCATCTGATCCTGGACGGCGCCCTGCTGGTCGCGGAGGCCCTGGGCGCCCGCACCCTGGTCATCGGCGTGACCCGCGAGTCCACGCAGCGGTCGATGGAGGCGGCGCTCTCGGAGCGCGGGCTCACCAACCGGCGCGGGGCGACCATCCGCGCGCGGGTCCAGCGCAACCCCGTACGGATGGTGACCGGAGCGGCCGCCTCGCTGGTCCGCTCCATCGACGGCGGTCCGGCGATCCCGCCCGGCCGCAAGACCAGCGCCTCGCAGAACGGCGTCGGCGGCGCGCCCACCCTGCTGTCGAACGCCGAGACGTTCGCCCAGCTGGCGATCGGTGCCCGCATCGGCGCCGAGCGCTACGGGAACACCGGCCTGTACGACGAGCCCGGCACCGTCATGCTCACCGTCTCCGGGGCGGTCGCCCGCCCCATGGTGATCGAGGCCCCGACCGGTGTGCCGCTGCGCTACATCCTTCAGCTGGCCGGTGCGCCGCCCGTCCCGCAGGGCGTGCTGACCGGCGGCTACCACGGCAAGTGGCTGGACTCCGCGACGGTCAACGAGGCGATCGTCTCCCGCAACTCCCTGGACGCGGTGGGCGGTGCGCTCGGCGCCGGCGCGATCCTCCCGATCAGCCAGACGACCTGCCCGCTCGGCGAGTCGCTGCGCGTGGCCCAGTGGCTGGCCGAGGAGAGCGCGGGGCAGTGCGGCCCGTGCTACCTCGGGCTGCCGGCCGCGGCCCGCGGCATGGAGGACATCCTCAACGGCGGCGGCCCGGCCGCCCTGGAGGCCCTCAAGCAGGTCGCCAACGCCGTGAAGCGGCGCGGCGCCTGCTCGCACCCGGACGGCTCCGCGATGTTCCTGGAGTCGACCATCAAGGCGTTCACGGACGACCTCGCCGCCCATGTCCTGGGCAACGGCTGCGGGCGGCCCGTGGAGGGCGTGCTGCCGCTCTTCGAGGGCGGCCAGCTGCCCACCGGTATCCCCGGCGGCCAGCAGCCGGAGGAGGAGCAGGGCCCCAGCCGCCAGAAGATCTACGTGGACTGGACGCTGTGCCGCGGGCACGGGCTGTGCGCGGACATCCTCCCGGAGGTCTTCCAGCTGGGCGCCGACGGCTTCCCGACCGTCGCCCAGGCGGGGGTTCCCCGGTACGCGGAGGCGAAGGCGCTGCGGGCCGTACGACGCTGCCCCGCGCTCGCCCTGCGCCTGGAGGAGGACACCCGCGGAGCGGCTCCCCGGCAGAACCTGCCCGCCGTGCGCGAGGGCGGCGGGGGCGGCCGTCGCGCGCTGGGCCGCGGCCGCTGACCCACCGGCGGCCCGGAGGTCCGGGCCGCCGCCGAAGCGCACGCGCCGGCACACGGCGGCACTCAGCCTCACATCAGCCAGACCTCAGCTGGACCTCAGCCGTACGAAAAGACCGCAGTCATGCGAGAAGCGGGCCATCCTGATTCGGATGACCCGCTTCATCTGCTGTGGAGCTAAGGAGATTTGAACTCCTGACCCCCTGCATGCCATGCAGGTGCTCTACCAACTGAGCTATAGCCCCGTGCGGTGTTCCTCCGGGTTTCCCCGGCGGCGACGCCAACATTACCGGTCCTCCCGGTGCACCACCAAATCGTTTCCGGTGCCCCTCCACGGAGGGGTCACCGGACCCGGGCCGTACCGGACTCACGCCGTGGCGAACGAGTAGAAACGCTTGAGCGTGCAGTGCTCGTCGAGGAGCCGGCCGTAGATCGGCTCCCCCTCCAGCTCGCGGTACGTCTCGATGGGGTCGCCTTTTATGATCAGTGCCCGTGCGCATTCCTCGCACCAGTACTGGTAGTCGTGGTTGACCGGTTCCATGTCGCGGACGATCGGCGTACCGCTGCCGCACCAATCGCACTTTCGCCTGTGTGCACCCATCGATCAGCTCCAGCTGTGGCCGCAGGCCGTGCACACGTAGGAAACTCCTCCGTTGTCGCCGAGAACCTGAGCAACGTGGGCCGAACCGCAGGAAGGGCAGTCGAGGCGCGTGATCGGGTCCCGTGTCACCTCGGATCCGGAAAGGTCGACGACCTTCCGGAGAATGCTCGCAGGCATCGCCACTCCCTCCCGTCGGGCCGCGCCCCCTTCCGGCCGTTTGATTCTGCCACGGCCGGAGCAAGACGGTCAGCGACGCCTTCGTACCAGTCCGGACACGGCACCCGTCGCGACGGTCGCGGCCAGCGCGAACGTGCGGACGAGGAGCGCGTCCGAAGAGGTATACGCCCCCGGGACCCCAAGTGACTCAAGTCGTCTGGAGAAGAGTGTGCCCAACACGGCGCCGCCCAGCCCTCGTCGGGCGTACCCGTCGGGTGACGGGTGACGGGTGACGGGTGACGAAAAATCCCGCCCCCTGGTGGGGACGGGATCGTCGGTCCTGATCTGTGGAGCTAAGGAGAATTGAACTCCTGACCTCCTGCATGCCATGCAGGCGCTCTACCAACTGAGCTATAGCCCCGCGCTGTGTCGTTCCCACCGGGTCTCCCCGGCGGCGGAACAAGAAGAACTTTAGCCTGCGGTCAGCCGGAAAGTGAAATCCGCTGCCGAGGGGGGCCAAGATCCTCCGGCCGGTGCGGGCGGCCCGCACGTGCCGGCCGGAGGTCCTAGTCGTCGTCGCCCAGTACCGGCTCCGGCAGGGTCCCCGCGTTGTGCTCCAGCAGACGCCAGCCGCGGGCGCCCTCGCCGAGGACGGACCAGCAGCAGTTGGAGAGCCCGCCGAGGCTCTCCCAGTGCTGGGACTCCAGGCCGAGGAGGCGGCCGATGGTGGTGCGGATGGTGCCGCCGTGGCTGACGACCACCAGGGTGCCGTCGTCGGGGAGCTTCTCGGCATGGCTGAGCACCACGGGGGCCGCGCGGTCGGCGACCTCGGTCTCCAGCTCGCCGCCGCCCCTGCGCACGGGCTCGCCGCGCTTCCACGCCGCGTACTGGTCGCCGTACCGCTCGATGATCTCCTGGTGCGTCAGGCCCTGCCACAGGCCCGCGTACGTCTCCCGCAGGCCCTCGTCGTGCGTGACGTCGAGGCCGGTGAGCCCGGACAGCTCACGCGCGGTGTTCGCCGCCCGCTGCAGGTCCGAGGCGACGATCGCGTCGGGCTTCAGGGACGCGAGCAGCCGGGCGGCGCGACGGGCCTGGCCCACGCCGGTCTCGGTCAGCTCGACGTCCGTGGTGCCCTGGAAGCGACGCTCCACGTTCCACAGGGTCTGGCCGTGGCGCCACAGGATGACGCGGCGCCCCCGGCCGGCCCTGCGGCCGGCCTCGGACAGCGGCTTGCCGACCGCCGCCGACTCCCCCTCGCCCGCGGTCATCGCAGCTCTCCACGCAACTCCGCGGTGTCCTCCGCGTCCTGGAGCTTGTTGTGCTCGGCGGCCTTGCCCCGCGTGGCCTTGGCGTCGGCGGGCAGCTCGATCTCGGGGCAGTCCTTCCAGAGGCGCTCCAGCGCGTAGAACACGCGCTCCTCGCTGTGCTGGACGTGCACCACGATGTCGACGTAGTCGAGCAGGATCCAACGGGCGTCGCGGTCGCCCTCACGGCGCACCGGCTTGGCGCCGAGCTCCTTGTTCAGCCGCTCCTCGATCTCGTCGACGATCGACTTGACCTGACGGTCGTTGGGCGCGGAGGCTAGCAGGAAGGCGTCCGTGATCGACAGCACGTCGCTGACGTCGTACGCGATGATGTCGTGCGCGAGCTTGTCGGCGGCTGCCTGCGCGGCAGCGGTGATGAGCTCGGTAGAGCGGTCAGTGGCGGTCACTACAAGGCTTTCCGTAGGCGGTCAGGAAACCCCGAGGGGGTCTGCCCCCAGGGTCTCACGGACCGCCGACGGCCCCCACGCGATGCCGGGACCTACCCGCCCACCTTGTAGTCCTGGCCCAGCACCACCGACACATCCGCGTTCGAGGTGACCTTGCCCTTCTTGACGGACGTGGTGGGCAGGTCCAGCGTCTTGGCGACCTCCACCGCGTCCTCCTTCTTGGCGGCGTCGGCGTATGTGATCTCCGACACGGTCTGCGCGGCATCGGCCGTACCGGCGTCCACGAAGGTGTAGCCGCCGTTCAGCAGCACCACCCGGGCCTTCTCGGTGGCGTCCTCGTCGGCGGTGGCGTTACGGATGCCGACCTGGACCGCGGCGCCCTTCTCGGGGCTCTTGGCGGCCCCGCCGAGCACGTTCTTCACGACGCTGCCGGCGGCCTGCGCGTCGAGCCGCCCGTCCGTCTGGACCGGCAGCATCGCCGTCTTGAAGTCGCCCTCCTTGGCCCGGTCCGCGAGCTTGGCGAGGAACGTGCCCAGGTCCTTGTCGGTCAGCGAGGGGTCGAGGATCTGCGCGAGCGTCTGCACGGTGGTCGTCGCGGCCCCCGAGTCGGACGACAGCTTGCGCAGCACGCTCTGCATGACCTGCCCGAACCGCTGCAACTGCGCGTCCTGCGGCTCACCGGAGGCGCGGTACGTGGCGTACGCGACGGCCATCTTGCCGCTGAGCGTCTGCTGCTCGCCCTTCTTGACGAGCGGGGCCTCGCCCTTCTTCTTCGCCTCGGGGTCCGGCACGTCCGCGTCGGTGTCCACGTCGATGTTGCCGACGAGTTCGACCAGGTTGTTGAGGTACGGGGTGTCGAGGCGCCAGGTGCCCTCGATGTCCGTACCGAGGACGGTGTCCAGCTCGTCGCGCGTCCCCGAGGAGCCGTCGTCGTCGACCGACTTGGAGAGCGTGGTCGCGCCGCCGTCCTCGTCCGTCAGGGCGAGGGAGTTGGGCAGCAGGACCGTGGTGCCCTGCTTGGTGGTGGTGTTGTTGACGAGCAGGGCCGTCGAGGTGCCGGTGCCCTTGGTGTTGTGCAGGTGGACGACGATCACGTCGCGCTTCTGGGCGCCGGCCGCGACGGTCGTGCCGGTCTTCGAGTCCGACGACGACCCGGGCAGCTTCCCGGCGAACCAGAGGTAGCCCGCCCCGCCGACCGCGACCAGCGCGAACACGACGACGAGGGCGACGACCCGGCCGCGCGCCCGGCGCTTGGCCTCCTCGCGCCGCTCGGTGCGGTTCTCGGTGAACTTGAGCCAGTCGATGACGTCCTCGGACTGCTCGGGCGGCTCCTCGACGAAGGCGAACTGCTCGGTGTGGTAGCCGGGTTCACCGCCCCGCTCGTCGTCCGCCGCGGGGGCCGGGGGCTGCGCGGGACCCGCCTGCTGCGGGATGTGCGCGCTCCGCTCGGCGACTCGGGGCCGCCGCCGGCCGGTGTCGCCCAGGTCGCCCGTGTCGCCGGTGTCGTAGGGCGGGACGGGTTGCTGCTGACCGGTGTCGTAGGGCGGCACGGGCTGCTGCTGACCGGTGTCGTACGCCACCCCGGGCGACGCCTGCTGCCCTGTGTGCTGCCCCGCCTGCTGACCCGTCGCGTACGGGTCGTAGCCGTAGCCCTGCCCGTACCCCTGCTGCCCGCCGAACTCCTGCCGGCCGTAGCCCTGTTGTCCGTACCCCTGCTCGTACGCCTGCCCTTGTGCCTGCCCCTGGGTCTGCCCGCCGTAGGAGTCGTACGAGCCGTACGCGTCCTGTTGCCCGGAGTGCTGAGGGTGCTGAGGGTGCTGCGGAGACTGCCCCGGCTGCGGCACCTGTCGGTACACAGGCTGCCCGAACTCGTCGTAGCCGACGAGCTCGTACTGGTCGCCCCCGTACCCAGCGTCGTATCGGTCGTTCACCGGTGCCCCTCTCGGCTCACTCGCCGCGGTACAGCTCTCGCTTGTCGATGTAGCGCACCACACCGTCCGGCACCAGGTACCAGACCGGATCACCCTTCGCGACCCGGATCCGGCAGTCCGTGGACGAGATGGCGAGCGCGGGAACCTCGACGAGCGAGACACCGCCCTCGGGCAGGCCGGTGTCGGTCAGTATGTGGCCGGGCCGGGTGACCCCGACGAAGTGCGCGAGGGAGAACAGTTCCTCGGCGTCGCGCCAGGTCAGGATCTGGCCGAGCGCGTCGGCGCCCGTGATGAAGAAGAGGTCCGTGTCGGGGTTGAGTACCCGCAGGTCCCGCAGCGTGTCCGTGGTGTACGTCGGGCCGCCGCGGTCGATGTCGATGCGGCTCACGGAGAACTGCGGATTCTCCGCGGTCGCGATGACCGTCATCAGATAGCGGTCCTCGGCCGGGGAGACCTTGCGGTCGGTCTTCTGCCACGGCTGCCCGGTCGGCACGAACATCACCTCGTCGAGGTGGAACTGCGCGGCGACCTCACTGGCGGCCACGAGGTGTCCGTGGTGGATCGGGTCGAACGTTCCGCCCATGACTCCGAGGCGGCGCTTGCCCGGGTTCGACGGTCCGTTGCCCGTGCCACGCCGCACGCCGTGCTCCACGGCGCCCGCCGGACCGGTAGGCATGTCCTGCTCTCCCATGCGTTCAGACCCTACCGGCCCGGACGGCGGGCTCTGTCGCACGGCTGTCAGCGGTCCCGGTTGAAGCGGGTGGTGATCCACAGCAGCAGCAGGAGGGCGAGGAAGGCTCCGCCGCCGATCAGGAGGGGGTTGAGGCTCTCGTGGTTGCCGCTGTGCTCCTCGCCCTCGGCGGCGAGTGTGACCAACTGGGCAGCGGTGCTGTGGAGGCTCATCTTCGACAGGACCTATCCGATGAAGGTCCCCCGCTCGAACGGAGTCGAGAGTGGGGGAGGGCGGGATACCGGGATACGGGATCAAGACTTCCGCACATCGTAAGCGGGCGCCCTCTCCCCCATCACTCCGACTCCGCCGCGGTGCGCGGCGCGGGGTACGAAAAGCCGCCACCGGAACCTCGCGGGAGGCTTCCGGGAACCTTCCACGGGGTCTCAGTCGTCCCGTTTGTAACCGCGCAACAAGAACCAGGCCACCAGCACACAGCCGACGACCATCGCGACCAGCACGACGCGCAGGAGATTGCCCGCCCCTTGCTGCTGGGCGGCGTTCGCCGCCTCGGTGAGCCAGGACTCGGGGGAATGATCCATGACGTACTACTCCTTCGCTGTACTGCCCGTCCACGGTATCTCCGCCTAGGCTGGGCCCCGCCTCGGGGGCACAGAAGGCCATCAAACGCATGGGGGACCCACATGCCAGACGACAGCCACGAGAACGTACCGAGCAGGCAGCGCAGGCGTTTCGAGGGGATCTCCTCCCGGGCGTACGAGCACCCCGCGGACCGCTCCGCCCTGGTCGCCCTGCGCAAGCTCAGCGGCTTCGACACCGTCTTCAAGGCCCTGAGCGGTCTGCTCCCCGAGCGCAGTCTGCGGCTGCTGTTCCTGTCGGACTCGGTGCGAGTCTCGGACGCCCAGTTCAGCCACCTGCACACGATGCTGCGCGACGCCTGTTACATCCTGGACCTGGAGAAGGTCCCGCCGATGTACGTGAACCAGGACCCCCAGCCGAACGCGATGTGCATCGGCCTCGACGAGCCGATCATCGTCGTCACCACCGGCCTCGTCGAGCTGCTCGACGAGGAGGAGATGCGGGCGGTCATCGGCCACGAGGTGGGCCACGCGCTGTCGGGTCACTCCGTCTACCGCACGATCCTGCTCTTCCTGACGAGCCTCGCCCTGCGCGTGGCGTGGATCCCCCTCGGCAACATCGCGATCATGGCGATCGTCACCGCCCTGCGCGAGTGGTTCCGCAAGTCCGAGCTGTCCGCCGACCGGGCGGGGCTGCTGGTCGGCCAGGACCTGCGGGCCTCCATGCGCGGCCTGATGAAGATCGCCGGCGGCAACCACCTGCACGAGATGAACGTGGACGCGTTCCTGGCGCAGGCCGAGGAGTACGAGGCCGGCGGCGACCTCCGCGACTCCGTGCTCAAGATCCTGAACGTGATGCCCCGTTCCCACCCCTTCACCACGGTCAGGGCGGCCGAGCTGAAGAAGTGGGCGGAGTCCCGCGACTACCAGCGGATCATGGACGGCCACTACCCGCGCCGCGACGAGGACGGGAACACCTCGGTCACCGACTCCTTCCGTCAGTCCGCGTCCAGTTACGCGTCCGACGTGAAGAACTCCAAGGACCCGCTGATGAAGCTGGTCAGCGACATCGCGGGCGGTGCGGGCGACCTCGGCGGCCGGGTGCGGCGGGGCTTCGGCGGCTTCGCGGGCGGCGGCGACAGCACCGGCGGCTCCGCCAAGGACGAACCGCGCACAGACCGAACCGACCGCCCGGACCGCCCGGACCGCCCGGACGACGAGAACCCGAACGGAAGCGCCTGACGGGCGGTGCGGTGCGGCTGGCCGCCGGGGCGGGGCCGCCGGGGGCTGAGTCCAGGCGCCAGGACCCGAGGCGCGGCAGGACGCGGCGCCAGACCGGGGCACGACGCGGCGCGGGGCCGCGCCTGGCCGGGGCAAGGCAGCGTGGCAGGCCAGGGCGCGACAGCCGGCCTGCCGGAGCCGCAACCGCAGGGACATCGGCCAGGGGCCGGGGCCGCCGGGCAGAGCCCGTCAGTAGCGCGAGGCTGGCCCGGGCAAGACGTGGCGCCAGAGCAGGGCGCGGCGCGGCAGCCGACCTGCGGAGCCGCGAGGAGACCGGCCAAAGGCCCGGCAGGAGCGTGGGGCGGCCGGGGCGGGGCAAGGCGCGGGCGCCAGGCCGGGGCGCGGCAGCCTGCTTGCCAGAGCCGCGAGGAGATCGGCCGAGGGTCCCTCAGGGGTGCGGGGCTGTGTCCGGATGCGGCTCCGCCGTGTGGGCCCCACCAGCCTGGCCCCACTGGTCCCCAGCGACCCGTGAGTCACCGACGGCGTCACTGGCTCCCGGTCGAGCCCTCGCCGAGCCCTCGTCCAGCCTCACCAGACCTCGCGAACCCCCGGCGGGACCCCTCAGAGCTTGGGCTGGGCGCTGGTTGCCAGTGAGCCGCACAGGGCCGTCGCGCTGCCCGTGGCGAACGGGTCCGTGCCGGCCGGGCCGCCCGCCTTGGCCGTCTCCCCCGCGAGCAGCGGACGCAGATGGTTCGTCGCGTCCTCGGCGCAGGCCAGCGGCCCGGCCTGGAGGTAGGAGACGAGCAGCTCGGCCTGGTGCATCCGCAGGTCGTCCCGGTCGAACCGGAAGTGCAGCTCCCGCCGCACGGTGAACAGCGAGGCCTCGGCGCGCTCCTGCGAGCCGCTCGGCCGCAGCGCGTAGACGAAGGTGTGGTCCGCGCTGACCTCAAGCGTGTCGGAGTCGGTCTCCGCCGCGGTCAGCGTGCCCTGCACCCGGATCTTCGGGTCGGCCAGCTCGGTGCTCGCCGGGTCGAAGCGGACCAGCCAGCCGGTCGGCGCGTGCCGCCCGTCCGCGGTGGGGCGCTGGAAGCTCTGGTCGAACTGGTCGAGCTGCTGCGGGTCGAGCAGGATCCGCACGGGCCGGCTGGCACCGCCGGTGAGCACGTCCGGGTCGAGCGAGGACTCGACGAGGTAGTCCTTCGCCGTGGTCAGCGCCGTGACGACCTGGCTGTCGGAGAAGTGCGCGGTCCGCCGGGAGGGAGGCAGGGTGATGCCCTCGGCACCGAGCCGGAACTGGTCGGCGGGGCTGTGCGCGTACAGGGAGTCCACGTCGGCCGCCCCGGGCACGCGGCTCTGCGGCGCGAGCGGGATCACCGTCATCCGCAGCGGCTCGGGGTGCTGGGCGACGGGGGTCTGGTAGGGATGGCGTACGCCCATGTAGATCGCCGTACCGAACGCCACGGCGATCAGGACCACGAGGACCAGTGCCTGCCGGGACAGACCGCGGCGCATCGGGGGGCGGCGGCGGACGGCCGGGGTGTGGTCGCCGATCCGTTCCTGCGCGGAGAACTCCTGGAGGCGGGCAGCACGAACGAACGATTCGTCGAAGACGACGGATCGGTACTCCTCCTCGCCACCGCCGGGAGCACCCTCGATCGGTCCTTCGGATGGTCCCTCAGGTGGGTCTCCAGGCCCGCCCATACATTCAGAGTAGGTCTCCTGGACCTCAGGTAAACGCCCTGGTACACGACAACTTCTGACAGGTTCTCACCAGGTTCACCACAAGGTCCCGGGCGGGCGCCGCAAGCTGCGGGAGAGGCTTCTCAAACCTCTTTCCGGCCCTGTTCGGCCGTGCGGCCCTATGGCGTGCGGGGCACCGCGGAGACGGCCGGCTGGGAGTAGTCGGCGGAGGCCGAGGGGCCCAGGCCGGGGCCCTGTTCGAGGCCGGAGGTGGCGGGCGGCGGGACTTGGTCCCCGCTGCTCGACGAGGCGCCCCGGTAGACCGCCGCGAAAGCCAGCGCGACCATGCCGACGCCCATCACGAGGGCGAGGACCCAGGCCACGGGGCGGTGCCAGTGGGACTGTTTCCCGTACGTGCCCGGCCTGCCGTAGCCGCCGTGCAGGACATCCCGGTCGTCCAGGTCGCCCAGATCCGGGTCATGGCCGAAATCGCCCCGGTCCTCCAGGTCGAACCAGTCTTCGAGAAGCTCGTCGTCGCCTCGTACGCCCCTGGCGTGCGCCCGGCGCGCCTCTGCCTCGGAGGCTTCCGCTCGCGCCTCTGCGGCGGCCAGGAGGCGCTCCACGGCGGTCGGTTCGTGTACGGTCGCCGCCCGTACGAAGGCCTCGTCGAAGACCACGGAGGCGAACTCTTCGTCCGCACCCCCGCGGTCGCGGTCGTCGTCGGGCTCCCAGCCGTCAGGGAACGGCGTGCCCCCCACGTCCTCCGGCACGGATCCAGAGTAGACCGGGGTGGTCAATTTGGGCAGACCGTAAGGAAATTCATCCGCCTGCCGAGACGCTTTTCCGGCAGCCTCACGCCGTACCGCCTCAGCGCCGGATGTGGCCGTCACCCGTGACGATGTACTTGGTGCTCGTCAGCTCCGGGAGCCCCATCGGCCCCCGCGCGTGCAGCTTCTGCGTGGAGATGCCGATCTCGGCGCCGAACCCGAACTGGCCGCCGTCCGTGAAGCGCGTGGACGCGTTCACGGCCACCGTCGTCGAGTCCACCAACTGGGTGAAGCGGCGGGCCGCCTGCTGCGAGGTGGTGACGATCGCCTCGGTGTGCCCGGAGGTCCACAGCCGGATGTGCTCGACGGCCCGCTCCAGCGAGTCGACGACGGCCGCCGCGATGTCGTACGACAGGTACTCGGTCTCCCAGTCGTCGGTCGTCGCCTCGACGACGGTGGCCTTGGAGTCCTTGGCGTAGCCGAGGACGCGCTCGTCGCCGTGCACGGTGACCCCGGCCTCCGCGAGGGCGTCGAGGGCGCGCGGCAGGAACTGGGGCGCGATGTCCTGGTGGACGAGGAGCGTCTCGGCGGCGTTGCAGACGCTGGGCCGCTGGGCCTTGGAGTTGATCAGGATGTCGATCGCCATGTCGAGGTCGGCCTGCGCGTCGACGTACACGTGGCAGTTGCCGGTGCCGGTCTCGATGACCGGGACGGTGGACTCCTGGACGACCGTGCGGATCAGCGAGGCGCCGCCGCGCGGGATGAGCACGTCGACGAGGCCACGGGCGCGCATCAGCTCCCGTACGGACTCACGGTTGTCGCCGGGGACGAGCTGGACGGCGTCGGCGGGCAGGCCCGAGCCGCCCACCGCGTCGCGCAGGACCCGGACGAGGGCGGCGTTGGACTCGTACGCCGAGGACGAGCCGCGCAGCAGCACCGCGTTCCCGGACTTCAGGCACAGGGCGGCCGCGTCGACCGTCACGTTCGGGCGGGCCTCGTAGATGATGCCGACGACACCGAGCGGGACCCGGACCTGGCGCAGGTCGATGCCGTTGGGCAGGGTCGAGCCGCGGACGACCTCACCGACCGGGTCGGGCAGCGCCACCACGTCGCGCACGTCGGAGGCGATCGCGCGGATCCGCTCGGGCGTGAGCGTGAGCCGGTCGACGACCGTCTCGCTGGTGCCGGCCTCGCGGGCGCGCTCGACGTCCTTGGCGTTGGCCTCGACGACGTCGCTCGTACGGACCTCGAGCGCGTCCGCGATCGCGAGGAGCGCGTCGTCCTTGTCGGCCCTGGGCAGCGGGGCGAGGTCGGCGGCGGCGGCCTTGGCACGGTAGGCGGCCCGGGTGACCGGGGACATCGAGTCGTACGGCGAAAGCGTGGTCATACGTCGCAGACTAGTGCGCCCGCGGAAGCTGTTCAGCCGTTGTCCCACACCGCGAGACGGGTCCGGAAACAGCCGTGGACGGCATGGAAAGCGTGTGCCCCAAGGGCACCTGCCGTACCAGGTACTAGAACGGGTGTACGCCCACGGGTGCGGCCGGCAGCTGCCCGTACCCCTCCGCGATCCGCTGGTGGTAGGTCTCGCGGTCGATGACCTCCAGGCCGACGATCTCCCAGGGCGGCAGCTTCGCGGTCTGGCGGTGCTCGCCCCACAGCCGCAGCGCGACCGCGGCGGCGTCGTGCAGGTCGCGGGCCTCCTCCCAGTAGCGGATCTCCGCGTGGTCGTTGGCGTACCGGCTGGTCAGCAGGAACGGGTGGTCGTGGGCGAGCTGTTCCAGGCCGCGTCTGATCTCCTTCAGCGGGGCCTCCTCTCCCGAGACGCTCAGTGTGACGTGCCACAGCCGCGGCAGGTCCTGCGGCTCCTCGACCTCGTACGTGTCACCGGCAGCGACGCTGGTGAGCGCCCGCTCCTCGCCGGCCGCGCGGGAGCCGGCCACACCTCGGGGCGCCGTCGCCCCAGGGCGCACTCGTCTCACGACGGCCTCCTTTACGCAATGGGTCCGGTCGGACTCAGGGGGTCTCCCTGAGACAAAGTTGAGCAGGTGGGGAGGCGCCGCGTGGCACTTTTACCGAAGGTCCACCTCCGGACCCGGGCTTTGTCGGGCGTTCCCCACTGTTTTCAGCCGATCCCGGTCACCGGACCACGACGACACCCGAACAGCGCCACGCGCCCCCACGTACGCCGGTCACACACCCGGCGCACCCGGATCGCGTACCCGACATACGCCAACTCAGACAGCCGTCGTCGTCACGCGGGCTGACTCGTTCATGGGGTTCGCGAGGCCGCTGGGCCACTGGGCCGCTGGGCCGCTGGGCCGCTGGCGACGGGGCACGGGCCGCCAGCCGGGTCCCGGGGCGGCGGGGCACCGGGCCGGTTCACAGGTCCTGGGGCCGCGGGCACCGGGTCACCGGCCGGGTCCCGGGGCGACGGGCCGCGGGCACCGGTCTCGGGGCCAAGACCACGGGCCGGTTCACAGGTCCCGGGGGGCCGCGGGCACCGGGTCACCGGCCGGGTCCCGGGGCGACGGGCCGCGGGGTACCGGTCTCGGGGCCAAGACCACGGGCCGGTTCACGGGTCCCGGGGCCGCGGGCACCGGGTCACCGGCCGGGTCCCGGGGCGACGGGCCGCGGGGCACGGGGTACCGGTCTCGGAACCCAAGGCCACGGGCCACCGGGCCTCCAGCCGGGTCCCGGGGCACCGGGTCACGCGTCCGCCCAGGGCACCCGTCCACCCAGGCACAGGTTCACCGGGTCACGCGTTCACCGGGTCAGGGGTTCAGCAGTACCAGGTCGTCCCGGTGCACGACCTCTCGTTCGTACGCGGGGCCCAGCTCGCGGGCCAGTTCGTGCGTGGAGCGGCCGATCAGCTGCGGGATCTCCCTGGCGTCGAAGTTGACCAGTCCCCGGGCGACCGGGCGGCCCGCGGTGTCGCGCAGTTCGACGGGGTCGCCCGCGGCGAAGTCGCCCTCGACGCCGGAGATGCCCGCGGGCAGCAGCGAGGTGCGGCGGTCGACGACCGCGCGCACCGCCCCGTCGTCGAGGACGAGCGCACCCTGCGGGGTCGACGCGTGCTGGAGCCAGAGCAGGCGGTCGGCCGAGCGGCGGCCGGTGGCGTGGAAGTACGTGCCGGTGTCCCGCCCCGCCAGGGCGTCCGCGGCGTGGACCGAGTTCGTCAGCACCACCGGGATACCGGCCGCGGCGGCGATCCGGGCCGCCTCGACCTTGGTGACCATGCCGCCGGTGCCGACCCCCGCCTTGCCCGCGCTGCCGATGTCGACGTGGGCGAGGTCGGCCGGAGCGCGCACCTCCGCTATCCGTGACGTACCGGGCCTGCTGGGGTCGCCGTCGTACACGCCGTCCACGTCGGAGAGGAGGACCAGCAGGTCGGCGTGGACCAGATGGGCGACCAGGGCCGCGAGGCGGTCGTTGTCACCGAAGCGGATCTCGTCCGTGGCGACGGTGTCGTTCTCGTTGACGACCGGCAGGGCGCTCATCGCCAGGAGCTTGTCGAGGGTGCGGGCGGCGTTGCGGTGGTTGGCGCGGCGGCTCATGTCGTCCGAGGTGAGCAGCACCTGGCCGACCCGGATGCCGTAACGGGCGCAGGAGGCGGTGTAGCGGGCGACGAGGAGGCCCTGGCCCACGCTGGCGGCGGCCTGCTGCCGGGCGAGGTCCTTGGGGCGGCGGCGCAGGCCCAGCGGGGCGAGGCCCGCGGCGATGGCGCCGGACGAGACGAGGACGACCTCCTTCTCACCGCCGCTGCGGCTCTTGGCGAGTACGTCCACGAGGGCGTCCACGCGGTCGGCGTCGAGGCCGCCGGACGCGGTGGTCAGGGACGAGGACCCCACCTTGACGACGATCCTGCGGGCGTCCACCACACCCTGCCTGCTTGCCGCTGACACGTTGTACCCCAATGTTCCGACCTGCCCGGTCCGTGCACCGGTCCACTGCAATCTACGGGACGGCGGGTGCCGGACGCCCCTGTGTTTCGAGTGGCGGACGGGAGGGGGAGCCCGGTCGGAACGTCCCATAGGCTCTCGTCGTTTTAAACCGATATCCGGTGATAGTTCTCACGCAAGATTGCTAGGCGGCCCGCAGAGGTCATACGGTCAGGGATCGGCTTCTCCCGTACGTGCTTCCGTACGAGCTTGTAGGGAGGCACGGCGAGGGCCGACCCCCACGTTTCCTCCTCCATCCACCGCACCCCTCGCAGGAGTCCATTCCGTGCCCTCCGCCGGACTCGCCCCCCGCCGCATCCTGCAGCTGATCGCGCTGCTCTCGATGTTCGCGCTCTTCACGGCTCAGATCGTCTCCGCTCTGGTGCCGGCCATCCCGGTGTTCATCGCCGCGAGCGCTGCGGGCCTCGCCCTCGACGTGTTCCTGCAGTACCGCGACCCCGGTCTGCTCTCGCTGCTCGGCAAGGTCCGCTTCGACGCCACGGTCCGGCAGCTGCTGCGCGACATGATCATCATGGTGGGTTTCCTGCGGATCGAGGGCATCAACCCGACACGCGAGCAGGCGCCGCTGATGGTCGGGCTGTGCCTCTTCTTCGCCCTGCACTTCGCCTGCCAGGGCGCCGCGGTCATGGTCCGCCGCGTCCGTACGCTGCCGGTCGTCACCCGGAACATCGACGCGTCCGCGCTGCACCTGACCACCGCGCCGCCGCGCATCCTGGCCCGCCGCCCCGGCCACCGGCTGCTCACCTTCTCCGTGCCGACCACGGTCGGCCTGATGATCACCGCGGCCACCGAGGACGCGTTCTGGGGCGCCGTCGGCCTCGGGATCGCGCTCGTCCTGATCGGCGGCGGCACGATCCACCTCGCCACCTGGCTGCTGCCGAAGAAGCGCGCCAAGAGCGAGCAGAAGGTCATGGAGTGGCTGGACAAGTGGCTGGCGGACTACAAGCCGACCGTGGCCATGTACTTCTCCGGCGGCACGACCTCCGCGTACCAGGCGAACATGTGGCTCTCCACGGTCTCCGCGATCGACGCGAAGCCGCTGATCGTGCTGCGTGAGCGGTTCATGGTGCAGAAGATCGACGCCACCGACGTGCCGGTCATCTGCTTCCCGAAGGTCTCGACGATGTTCTCGCTGGAGAACTCGACGCTGAAGATGATGCTGCACCCGGCCAACGCCGCGAAGACCTCGCAGGTCCTGCGCATCCCCACGGTCAAGCACGCCTTCATCAACCACGGCGAGAGCGACAAGCTCTCCTCCTGCAACCCGTACGCGAAGGCGTACGACGAGGTGTGGGTGGCCGGTCCCGCGGCCCGCGAGCGGTACGCGCAGGCCGAGGTCGGTGTCGAGGACAAGGACATCGTGGAGGTCGGCCGCCCGCAGCTCGCGCCGATCCGCCCGTACTCGGGGGCGCCGACGGGCGAGTTCACGACCGTGCTGTACGCCCCCACCTGGGAGGGCTGGGACGGCAACCCCGGCAACACGTCGGTGGTGCTGGCCGGCGAGAACATCGTGCGGCGGCTGCTGGCCGACGACGGTGTGCGGCTCCTCTACAAGCCGCACCCGATGACCGGGTCGGTCGAGCCGCGTGCGGGCGCCGCGAACGAGCGCATCAAGGCGATGATCCGCGAGGCCGCCGCGCTGCGCTCGGGCCCGCGGCCCGACGCCGGGGCCGCCGCCGAACTGGCGCGTCGTACGGCCGAGTTGGACAAGCTGACCTCGACGGACTTCCGGAACAGCGCGGACGAGATGGAGCGGATGCTGCTGCAGGGCGTGCCGCGGGGTGACCGTGAGGCCGCCATCACCGAGGCCACGCTGGCCTGGGAGAAGGCGTACTGGGCGTCCTTCCCGGAGTGGGAGCACCAGATCATCACGGATGCGCGGCCGGGCATCTTCGCCTGCTTCAACCAGGCGGACCTGCTGGTCAGCGATGTCTCGTCGGTGGTCTCCGACTGGCTGTCGAGCGAGAAGCCGTACGCGGTCGCGAACACCTCCGGGATGTCGGAGGCGGCGTTCCGTACGGGGTTCCCGACGGTGTCCGCGGGGGTTGTGCTCGCGCCCGGGGCGGAGGGGGTGCCGGCGCTTCTCGAGTCGGTGCGGCGGCCCGAGAAGGACGAGTTCACGGCCGCTCGTGCCGCGCTGAAGGAGCACCTGCTCGGGCCGTCCGACCCGCCGTCGATGGTGCGCTTCAACGGGGCGATCGACGATCTGTGCGGGAAGGCCGACGAGCGGCGGGAGCGGATGGAGTCGCGGCTCGCCGCGGAGATTCCTTCGCCGCGGTCGGCGAAGGAGGATGCGGCGGAGGAGGCCGCGCAGGATCCCACCGAGGCGGAGGACTCCGTCAGCGCGTAGGGGTAACCACCGGCACGTGTTCGACCGCGCGCCCGGTGGGGGCTGGTCGCGCAGTTCCCCGCGCCCCTAAAAAAACGGCCCCTCCCACCCAGAGGCCTTCTTCCAAGGGCGGCGAGGAACTGCACGCTCACCCCCCACCGGCCCGCACCTCCAGGGGCGCGGGGAACTGCGCGCCCAACCCCCACCGGCCCGCACCTCCAGGGGCGCGAGGAACTGCGCGCCCAACCCCCACCGGGGCGCGGCGAAGACACCCACCCCAGCCCCTCAGGGGCGCGGGGAACTGCGCGGCCTGCCCCCTCCGGCGCGCGGGCGTGGGGGCGGCCGCGCGGCGGAGGGGCGAACCGTCAGAACGGTTTGAAGTCGTGGAACTGTTCGTCCGACTCGTCCCGCTCCGCCTGCTTGTCACGCCTCCGCTGCTCAGCCGGCCGCGGCGGCTCGAACCGGTGGTCCTCACCACGGCGCCCGAGCATCTCCGCCCCCGCCATGACCGTCGGCTCCCAGTCGAAGACGACCGCGTTGTCCTCGGGCCCGATGGCGACGCCGTCACCCGAACGCGCACCCGCCTTCGTCAGCATCGTCTCGACACCCAGCCGGCTGAGCCGGTCGGCGAGGTACCCGACCGCCTCGTCGTTGCTGAAGTCGGTCTGCCTCACCCAGCGCTCCGGCTTCTCGCCGCGCACCCGGTAGAGGCCGTCCTCCTCCTTGACCACCGTGAAGCCGGCGTCGTCGACCGCCTTGGGCCGGATGACGATCCGCGTGGCCTCTTCCTTCGGCTTCGCCGCACGCGCCTTGCCGACCAGCTCGGCGAGCGCGAAGGACAGCTCCTTGAGCCCCGTGTGGGCCACCGCCGAGACCGCGAAGACCTGGTAGCCGCGTGCCTCCAGGTCCGGGCGGACCATCTCGGACAGATCCTTGCCGTCCGGCACGTCGATCTTGTTCAGGACGACCAGGCGCGGCCGGTTGCCGAGGCCGCCGTACTGGCTCAGCTCCTCCTCGATAATGTCGAGGTCGGAGACCGGGTCACGGTCGGACTCCAGGGTCGCCGTGTCCAGCACGTGGACCAGCACCTCGCAGCGCTCCACGTGCCGCAGGAACTCAAGTCCCAGGCCCTTGCCCTGGCTGGCCCCGGGGATCAGTCCCGGCACGTCGGCGATCGTGTAGACCGTCGAGCCGGCCGTCACCACACCGAGGTTGGGGACGAGCGTCGTGAAGGGGTAGTCGGCGATCTTCGGCTTCGCGGCCGACAGCACCGAGATCAGCGAGGACTTGCCGGCGCTCGGGTAGCCGACCAGCGCCACGTCCGCGACGGTCTTGAGCTCAAGGACGATGTCGTCGAGGCCACCGGGCACACCCAGCAGCGCGAAGCCGGGCGCCTTGCGGCGGGCCGAGGACAGCGCCGCGTTGCCGAGACCGCCCCTGCCGCCCTCGGCGACCACGTACGTCGTGCCCTGGCCCACCATGTCGGCGAGCACGTTCCCGGCCTTGTCCTGGACGACGGTGCCGTCCGGGACCGGCAGGACCAGGTCCTGGCCGTCCTTGCCGGAGCGGTTGCCGCCCTCGCCGGGCCTGCCGCTGGTGGCCTTGCGGTGCGGGGAGTGATGGTAGTCGAGAAGTGTGGTGACGGCCTGGTCGACGACCAGGATCACGTCACCGCCACGGCCGCCGTTGCCGCCGTCCGGGCCACCGAGGGGCTTGAACTTCTCCCGGTGGACGGAGGCACAGCCGTGACCTCCGCTACCCGCGGCGACATGCAGCTCGACGCGGTCCACGAAGGTGGTCATGGAATGTGCCTCCAGTTACGTACGGAAAATCTCTCATCGATGATCATCACGCGCTCGTCGACGGCCGTCGGCCGACTGCCGTCAGCGACCGTCAGCGGTCTTCGGCGCCCGGTGATCACTACTCAGTTAAAACACGCGAAAGGCGGACCCGCTTCCCGTACGGGAAGTGAGGTCCGCCTCGCGAAAGATCCGATCAGGCGACCGGAACGATGTTCACGACCTTGCGGCCACGGTGCGTGCCGAACTCGACCGCACCGGCGGCCAGCGCGAACAGCGTGTCGTCCTTGCCACGGCCGACCTTCACGCCGGGGTGGAAGTGGGTGCCACGCTGGCGGACCAGGATCTCACCGGCGTTGACGGTCTGACCGCCGAAGCGCTTCACGCCGAGCCGCTGAGCATTTGAGTCGCGACCGTTCCGGGTGGACGATGCGCCCTTCTTGTGTGCCATCTCTCCTCAGTCCCTTACTTCGCAGCCGCGGGGATCTCAGTGACCTTGATCGCCGTGTACTGCTGGCGGTGGCCCTGACGACGGCGGTAGCCGGTCTTGTTCTTGTAGCGAAGGATGTCGATCTTCACACCCTTGTGGTGATCCACGATCTCGGCCTGGACCTTGATGCCGGCGAGGACCCACGGGTCGCTCGTCACGGCGTCGCCGTCGACAACGAGCAGGGTCGAGAGCTCGACCGTGTCGCCGACCTTGGCAGTGGAAATCTTGTCAACCTCAACGATGTCACCAACAGCAACCTTGTGCTGGCGACCACCGCTGCGCACGATGGCGTACACGCGGATCTCTCTCTCGCTCGAAATCGGAATCCCCGCAGTCCAGCCACCGGAGGAAGCAGGCAGCCTCTCCCGGGGCGCGAGCCACCGGGAGGAAGAGGTTTACGGGAATGCGATGCGTCAACAAACACACCGAGGGTCAAGGTTACGGGGCCCCGACCTGGGGGTCAAACCGGGTCGGGGACCGCTCCCGACCAGCCCCTGACCTGGAGCTACGTCGGCTGACCCGGGGAGCTACGTCGGCTTCTCGCCGTCGTCGGGCAGCGGCTTCACGCCCTTGCACAGGTCCGTGGTGTCCGCGGTGCCCGGGTAGGCGACCTTGACGACCCGGTCGAAGTGGGCCCGGTACATGTCGTGCACGGCGTCGTCGTCGACCTTCACGATCGACTCGTCGTTCTCGCGCAGCGCGGGCCCCGTGTAGTTGCCCGAGCCGGTGAAGCTGACCTTGTTCTTCACACCGTCGTACATGCCGTCGACCAGGATGTACTTGGAGTGGATGATGAACGGCGCCGCGAGCTTCTTGCCGGGGTTCAGCGGGTCCCGGTCGTCGTTGTAGCAGCGTACGGTCGGGCCCCCGGTGGTGTGCATCTTCTCCCAGGTGCCCTTGGTGCCGCCGCTGCTCTTGGCGCTGTCCGACTCCGCGTAGACGATGCTCACGGAGCAGCCCGCCTTCTTCAGGTCGACCAGCTTCTCCGCGATGGCCAGCCGCGTGATCTTGAAGATCGCCACCCGGACCTTGGTCGACTGCGTGACGCCCGCGGTGTCCTTGTACTTGCAGGTCACGTTGTTGAGGAGGGAGTACACCGTGTCGGTGGCCCGCGAGTTGCCCGTCCGCGGGAAGAAGTACGCCTTGTAGAGGCCGTTGCTCACCGTGCGGTAGTTCCAGGACTTCCAGTTCTTCGCGACCATCGTGTCGAAGTAGTCCGCGTACGCGTCGTACATCGTCGGGTTGTCCGGCAGCAGCAGCGCGTCGTTGAAGAACCGGGTGTGCGCGGACGGCGTGGAGTTCGAGGTGGTCTCCACGACCACGTTCGTGGCGCCCTGCACCGCCGAGAACAGCCAGAACTTGTTGTGCATGATCGACTGGCCGAACTTCGGGTCGCCCAGGCACGACTTGTTCGCCGGACAGGTCGCGACGTACGAGCCCTGCGCGCGGTTCGTGCCGAGCCCCGAGGCGAGGATCCCGTACGAGGTGTTGGTCGGGCGGTCGCTGACGCTGGACTCGTCGAGCAGCACCTGTACGTTCACGCCGCGGTTCTTGGCGGCGACGAGCGCGTTGACGACGCCGGTCTCCCAGACGTGGTACACCGCGACCTTGATGTACGAGCCGGGCAGCGCCGAGTTCGTCAGCTCGATCAGCCGTGTACGGATCGCGGCCTGCTGGTCGGTGGTGCCGAGCGGGTCGTTGAAGATCGGCCCCTCGGTCCACGTCGGGTTGTCGAGGGCCTGTGCCGTACCCGCCGACGTGGCGGCCTGTACTCCCGCCGCGGACAGGACCGTCGCCAGCGCGACGGCCTGGCGTCCGCCCTTGACCGGCTTCACGGCGCGGTGCCGCCCGGTGCTCTTGAGGCGCACGCGCGCCATGTGTTTCCCCCTCCCCCTGACACGTGCGCGCGTCTCCCCAACGCCCACCCGTGTGTTCATACCGATGACCGGTCAAGTTTCACAGGTAGACGGTCGTGTTCCAAGTGGACGAGGGGTGAATGTGATGTCCGTGATGCCGATGCCGTCGAGTGGCGCCCGCCGCCCGCCTCGGCGCCCGTACCTCCGCCGGGCACGACGACGCCCCCCGACCGGCGGTGACCGCTGGTCGGGGGGCGTCGTGAGCGGGGCTCGGCCGGGGCTCAGTCCTCGTCGGTGGCGGCCGTGACGGTGGACGGGCTCTGCTGCTCCGCCGCCGCGGTCTTCTTCGACGTCGACTTCGCGGCCGTCTTGGCGGTCTTCGTCGCCTTCTTGGCCGTGGTCTTCTTGGCGACCGTCTTCTTGGCCGCCGTCGTCGTCTTCTTCGCGGCGGCCTTCTTCGCGGGCGCCTTCTTGGCCGCCTTGCGGACCGTCTTCTTCGCCGGAGCCGCCTCGCCCTCACCGGGCGCCTCGGCGGCCGGCTCGGTGGACGACTCGGCGGGCGAAGCCGCGGGGGCCTCGGCCGGCGCGTCGGCCGGGGCCTGCGCACTCTGCGCCGGGGCTTCCGGCGCCGACGACGGGACGACCACGACGGCGTCGGCGTCCGCCGACGAGGTCGGCGCAGTGGCCTTGCGGACCGCACGACGCCTCGGACGGGCCGGGGCGGCGCTGTCGGCGGCGGGCTGCTCCGCCGGAGCCTGAGCCGGAGCGGCGGCGGCCTCGGGTGCCTCCTCGGCCTTGGTCTCGGCGGGCGCGGCGACCGGCTCGGTGACCGTCACAGCGGCCTCCTCGGCAGCCTTGGGCGAACCGGCGGGCGCGGACACCTTGCGGGTCGCCCGACGGCGCGTACGGCCCTTGGGGGCGGCGTCGTCGACGGCCGGGGCCTCGGCGGCGGCCGGAGCCTCGACCACCGGGTCCTCGACGGCGACGGGCTCGCTCTGCGCGACCGCGGCCGGCTCCTGGTGCACCGGGCGCTCGGCCTCGTCCTGCGCCGTGACGGACTGCGCGGTCGGCGCCTCCTCGTCCCTGTGCTCGGCCCGCTCGGACCGCTCCGCCCGCTCCGACCTGCGGGACTCGGACCTCGGCGCACCCGCCGGGGCCGACGCGCGCCGGCTCGACCGGCGACGCGACCGGCCGCGCGTGGCGGCGGCCTCCGCCTCGGCGGCACTGCTGTAGAGGTCCTCGTCCGGTACGAACTCGGGCGAGGCGAGCGCGACGGGCTCGGCCACCTCCGCGGCGACCTCGGCCGCCGTCTCGGCCGGCTCGACGGCCTCGGCCGACTCCGTCTCGTACTCGTGCGTGTGGTCGTGCTCGTGGCCCTGGTCGGCGCCGCCGCGACCGCGCTTCTTGCGCTTGCCGGCGCTGCCGCCGCCGCCCACCGAGGTGGGCTGCTCCATGTGCACGATCACGCCGCGGCCGTTGCAGTGGACGCAGGTCTCCGAGAACGACTCCAGGAGGCCCTGGCCGACCCGCTTACGGGTCATCTGCACGAGGCCGAGCGAGGTGACCTCGGCCACCTGGTGCTTCGTACGGTCGCGGCCCAGGCACTCCAGGAGGCGGCGCAGCACCAGGTCCCGGTTGGACTCCAGGACCATGTCGATGAAGTCGATGACGACGATGCCGCCGAGGTCGCGCAGCCGCAGCTGGCGCACGATCTCCTCGGCCGCCTCCAGGTTGTTCCTGGTGACCGTCTCTTCGAGGTTGCCGCCCTGACCGGTGAACTTTCCGGTGTTGACGTCGATCACGATCATCGCTTCGGTCTTGTCGATGACCAGCGAACCGCCGCTCGGCAGCCAGACCTTGCGGTCGAGGGCCTTGGCGAGCTGCTCGTCGATCCGGTACGTCGCGAACACGTCGACCTCGGAGGTCCACCGCGACAGCCGGTCGGCGAGGTCGGGCGCGACGTGCGCCACGTACCCGTGGATGGTGTCCCACGCCTCGTCGCCGCTCACGATGACCTTGGTGAAGTCCTCGTTGAAGATGTCGCGGACGACCCGGACGGTCATGTCCGGCTCGCCGTAGAGCAGCGTCGGGGCGTTCGAGCTGCCGCCGCTCTTCGCCTTCTTCTCGATGTCCTCCCACTGCGCCTGGAGCCGCTCGACGTCACGGCGCAGCTCGTCCTCGCTCGCGCCCTCGGCCGCGGTGCGCACGATGACACCCGCGTCGTCGGGGACGATCTTCTTGAGGATGGTCTTCAGGCGGGCGCGCTCGGTGTCGGGCAGCTTGCGGCTGATGCCGGTCATCGAGCCCTCGGGCACGTAGACCAGGTAGCGGCCGGGGAGCGAGACCTGGCTCGTCAGACGGGCGCCCTTGTGGCCGATCGGGTCCTTCGTGACCTGTACGAGGACCGACTGGCCGGACTTCAGGGCGCTCTCGATGCGGCGGGGGCCGTTGGCCATGCCCAGCGCCTCGAAGTTGACCTCACCGGCGTAGAGCACGGCGTTGCGGCCCTTGCCGATGTCGATGAAGGCGGCCTCCATCGACGGCAGCACGTTCTGGACCTTGCCCAGGTAGACGTTGCCGACGTACGAGGTCGCCTGCTCCTTGTTGACGTAGTGCTCCACGAGCACGTCGTCCTCAAGCACGCCGATCTGGGTGCGCTCGCCGCTCTGGCGGACGACCATCACACGCTCGACGGCCTCACGGCGGGCCAGGAACTCGGCCTCGGTGATGATCGGGACACGGCGGCGGCCCTGCTCGCGCCCTTCACGGCGGCGCTGCTTCTTGGCCTCCAGACGGGTCGAGCCCTTGATGGACTGCACCTCGTCCGAACCGTCGTGGGCCCGGTCCTCCTTCTTGCGGGGCTCGCGGACCTTGACGACGGTGCGCTCGGGGTCGCTGTCGCCGGCGGGCTCGGCCTCGCCGGAGGAGTCACCGGCGCGACGGCGACGGCGCCGGCGGCGACGGCTGCTGCTGGAGCCGCCGGCGTCGTCGTGGTCGTCGTCCGCGTCCGCGGTGTCCTCTTCGGCCTGCTCGACGGCGGCCGTGTCCCGGGCGTCCTCGGCCTCGGGGGCGCCCTGGGAACCCTGCGTGTCCTGGCCCGACCGGGTCTGCTGCTCGCCGCGCTCGCCCTGCTCACCGGCGAAGTCGTCGTCCGCGTCGGAGGACTCGCCCCGACGGCGGCGGCGGCCGCCACGGCGGCGACGGCGGCGCGAACCGGTGTCCTCGTTGTCGTCACCGTCGGCGGCGTCCTCGGCGGACTCCTCCTCGGTGGCCTCCTCCTCGACGGGCTCCTCGGCCTCGGGGGCGCTCTCCACCGGGGCGGCGGGCTCCTCCGCCTTGCGGCGGCGGCGACGGCGCGAACCGCCGGTCTCCTCCTCGACGGCCGCGGGGGCGGCCTCCTGGACCGGCGCGGCGACCTCCTCGGTCTCCTCGGCGGCCTCGGCAGCGGCGGCGGCCGCGGCACGCTCCGGCGTCTGGAACATCGGCTCGGTGAAGACCGGCGCCTGGAAGACGGCGACGGCGGGGCGCGCGGGGCGCCTGCCCGAATCGTCCGACTGCGTGGCCTTGCGCGGGGCGGGCGCGGAGAAGCCTCCGGCCGCCTTGCGGGTGGCCCGGCGGCGGGCACGGCGCGGAGTGGCGTCCTCGTCGGCGGGGGTCTCGGTCTCGGTGGACCGGTCGTTCTTGGCAGCGGCCACGGGGGCCTCCCTGCGCTCGTCGCGGACAGCGGCCTCGGTGGGCTCGGTCGCGGTGGGGGTCTCGGCGCGCTGGTTCTTCCGGGTGGCGCGGCGAGTGGGCTCGGCGGCGGCCTCGACGGGCGCCGGCTCGGGGTTCTCGGTCTCCGCCTGCGGTGCGCCCGCGGGGGCGGTGGCGCGGCGGGTGGCACGACGGCGGGCACGCGGCGCGGGGGCGGCCTCGGACCCGTCGGCCGGAGCCTCTTCGGCGACCGGCTCGGCGGCCGGGGCCTCGGCGCTCGCGTCGGGCGCGGGCGTCACGACGGTCACCTGGGCGGCTTCGGGGTCGGCCGTATGCGGCGTGCCGGTGGGGGCGGTGGCGCGGCGGGTGGCACGACGGCGCGCACGCGGGGCGGGAGCGGACTCGTCGGCGGCCTCGGCCTCGACGGGCGCCTCGGGCTCAGCGGCCGTCTCGGGCTCGGGCTGCGCGGCCGGCGCGGTGGCCGTGGCCTCGGGGGCGGCGTCCGCCGTCCCCGCGGTCTGCGGCGCGCCCGCGGGGGCGGATGCCCGGCGGGTGGCCCGACGGCGGGTGCGGGGCGCGGGGGCCTCGTCGGCGGCGGGGGTGTCGGCGGTCACAGCCGCCTCTTCCGTCTCCTGTGCCTCTTCGCTCTCCGGCGCGTCGGGTGTCTCCCGCGCGTCGGGGGTCCCCTGTGCCGGGGAGGCGGAGCTCACGGCAGGTATGGCCGGCGCGGTGGTCTCCGCCTCGGCGGTACCCTCGGCGTTCCCCGAGGGTGGGCCCGCGGGCCGTGAGGCGGCACGACGGCGCCGGCGTGGCGGCAGCGTGTCGCTGGGGGTGCTGTTGTCGGGGCCCTGCGAGGCCTCGGTGGGTTCGGTCGGCTCGAGCATGCGGGTGGATCTCCCGTCAGGCTCCCGGGCGCCGCGGATCCGGTGACGTCCGCGGCTCGCGCGTTGCGCGGTGCCGCCGTCCGGGGCGCGGGCGCCGCACGGGAGCTCTCTGTGTCCTGTCTCGCCGGTTCCGTACGCCATGTGTGCGTACGGCCTGGCGAAAGTCTTCTGGTCGGTGCGCTGCCCGACCCAGGTGGCTCCCGGATACAAGGGCGGCGCTTCGACGTACGTCCCTACGCGGGACCTTCCTTACGCCGACGCCTTCGCGGCGGCAGCCGCGGTGTCCCCGGTGGGAACCGGAGAGGATGCTGCTGCCTCGCGGTCGGGCGCGAGCGGGTCGGTCACCGTGCCGGTCTCTTCATCGAAAAGCCCCTGCGCCAGCCTGGTCACCGCTGCGGGGACCGGCGGCGCCAGGTCGGCCACAGCTCGGAGACCGGACAGGACGTCGTCAGGTCGAACGGCAGGCGTCACGTGCCGAACAACCAGCCGCAGTATCGCACAGGCCTGGTCCGTCGGCCTATCAGCCTGGGGACTGTCTGCTTCCGCGGCTGCGCCGAGCACCTCCAGACCGGCGACGGCGGCGCGGGCGTCGAAGGTGCGGACACCGTTCTTCGCCTTGCGCCGGACCTCCACGGTCCCGGCCGCCGTGAAGGCGTCGACCGCGTGTTCCGCGTCCTTCTGGGACACGCCGTCGAGGCGCAGTTCCCACACGGACGCGGTGAGCCGGTCGGCGAGGCCCGAGGTACGGGCCTCCACGGCGTCGACGATGTCGAGCCCGGTGGGGAGCGACTCGTCGAGGAGCTCACGCAGGGTGTCGGGGTCGCGCGCGTCGGTGAGCGCGATCTCCAGGTACTCGGCCTCACTGCCGGTGCCGGTGGGTGCGGCATTGGCGTACGACACCTTCGGGTGCGGCGTGAACCCAGCCGAGTACGCCATGGGCACCTCGGCTCGGCGCAACGCGCGCTCGAAGGCACGCTGGAAGTCACGGTGGCTGGTGAACCGGAGGCGGCCTCGCTTGGTGTAGCGAAGTCGGATGCGCTGCACCGCGGGTGCGGGCGGCGGGCCTTCGGGCTGTCGCTTGCCCAGTGTCGTTCAGTCCTTCGTGAGAGCCGTCGTACTTCTCCCCAGAGTACGTGTCCCCGCGGCCGCCCGCTCCCTCCGGGAGGGGGCCGGCGTGCGCTACAGGGGCCCGCCGGGCTTGACCAGGCGTCCCGGCTCGGGTTCACCGAGCGGTGCGGGCAGAGGTGCGGGCAGGGGCGCCGGCTCGGGTTCGCGCGGGGCTCCGAACAGGGCGCTGCGGATGTCGGCCCTGGTCCGGCGCGCCGTCTCGCGGGCGCTCGCCAGGGCCTGCCGGGTGGCGCGGCCCACGCTGCGGGCGGCCTGTGCGGCGGGCCGCCAGACGGCGTCCCGCACGAGGTGCCCCACGGGCGTGAGCAGGGACTTGTACACCCACCGCACGGGCTCGACGAAGGTCCACCGGAAGAGCCGCGCGAGGAACCGGCCGACGGCCAGGGACACGTACCCGGCGACACGCCACGCGTGCCCCAGGGCCTCGCCGATCTCCCGCGCGACGACGGCGACGGCGCGTCCGACCGGGGCGAGCACCCAGCGCCACAGGGCGACGGCGGGTACGACGAGGAGCCACCGCAGGAGGGTCCCGACGACCACGCCGAGCCCGACCAGCACGGCCCGGATCCCCCGGCCCACCCAGGTCGCACCGGCCCACAGTCCCCCGCCGACCCAGGTGACCCCGGCCCACACACCACGCGAGACCCACACCACACCGGCCCACAGCCCGCGGGAAACCCACCCGACACCGGCCCAGACGCCTCGGGAGACCCAGGTCACGCCCGCCCACACACCGCGGCCCACCCAGGTGACGGCGGCCCACAACCCCAGTGCCAGCCAGGCGAACCCCCGCCCCGTCGGCGTGAGCAGCGCCCGGTACAGCCATCGCGCGGGAGTGACCACCGTCACCCGCCACAGCCAGGCGCACCCGGCCGCGAACCCCAGCAGCGCCCACACCACGCCGTGCCCGAGGGGCGTCAGCACCCGCTCGTACAGCCGGCGGGCGGGGACGACGAGCAGCACATGCCCGAGCCACGCCAGCGCCCGGCCCACCGGCACGGCGACGTAGCGCCACAGCCCCACCCACGGCCGGACGAACACCAGCCTGCCCAGCCACAGCAGCGCGTGTCCGAGAGCGGTCAGCAGCCGTCCGACGACGGTCGCGATGCCGTCGAGGAGCCACCCGGCGGCCCGCCCGACGGGCGCGAACACCCACAGGAGGGCCCGGCCGAGCGGGCGGAACAGCGCGTCCCTGAGGAACCGGCCGCCGACGACCAGCGCGTCCCATGCCATCCGTACGGGCACGATCAGCACGAACACCACGATCCGCACCGGGATGCGGATGGCGACGGTGAGGCATCCCTCGGGCGCGTCGTCCCGCTGCGCCCGCTCGGGGACGGGGTCCCGCCGCGGCGACTTCTCCAGGTCCATATCCACCAGGACGCGTCAGGGGTGCGTTCGGATCCAGAATCGGAGTTTTCCGCCGCGCTCGTCCTCCAGGCGCCCGCCGTTGGCCTCGATCACCTTGCGGGAGGCGGTGTTGGTGGTGTCGCAGGTGACGAGGACCTGGTCGAGCCCGAGGGCGCGCGCGTGCGGCAGGACGTCGCCGAGCATGGCCGTGGCGTGTCCGTTCCGGCGGGCCGAGGGCCGCACCCCGTAACCGATGTGGCCGCCGAGGTCGCGCAGGAACGGGGTGAGCCGGTGCCGGACCTGGATCCGGCCCAGGTAGACGCCCTCGTCGACGTACCAGAACCAGCTGGCCGGTACGAAGCCGTCGGGGCGCCCGCCCTCCTCCAGCTCCTGCTCGCGGACGGCCGCCACATAGCGCGCGAAACCGTCCGGCTCGCGCCAGGCGCCGCCGTACACGTCGAGTTCACGCTTCAGCGTGTCCCCGAACAAGTCCCCCTCGGCGACGTTCTCGTCCACGGCTTCCAGGAAGGAGACACGAAGGCCCTCGTCGGGCCTGACAAGGTGCGGCATCGCCCCATGGTGGCAGAGGGCGGACAGGGGCAGGTGTCAGCCGGTCGTGAAGTAGTGGCCCGCCTCCAGGTCGGCGATCAGGCCCGGCTGGACCGGCTCCCAGCCCAGCAGCTCCCTGGTGTCCGAGTCGGGCATCGTGACGTCGAGGGCGCTGAACGGGAAGCCCGTGAAGTGGTCCGCGGCCTGCTCGGCCGGGATGCTCACCGCCGGGACACCGAGGTGGCGGCCGATGGTCTCGGCGATCTCGCGCACCGTGATCCCCTCCTCCGCCACGGCGTACAGCTGTGCGCCGGCCGGGGCCTTCTCCAGAGCCAGCCGGTAGAGGCGGCCGACGTCCAGGGTGTGTCCCGCGGGCCAGCGGTTGGCGCCGTCGCCGACGTAGCCGGACACGCCCCTCTCGCGGGCGATCCTGATCAGCGTGGGGACGAACCCGGTCCGGTCCAGGGTGCTGTGGGTGACCGGCGGAATCGCGATGAACACGGTCCGCACGCCGCGTCCGGTGTACTCGGCGAGGGCGCGGGTGACGGCGGACCGGGGGTTGGCGTCGACGACCGCGTTGAACTTCGCGTCGTCGGTGTGCGTCAGGCCGACGCTGAGGAGTGCCTTGCCGGTGCCGGCCAGCGTGTCGCCGAACGCCCGCACCACGGTCAGGTCGGCGGCCACCGCGTCGCCGAACCTCCCGGCGGCGATGGCGGCGTGGTCGAAGGCGAGGTGGACGACCGCGTCCGCGTCGGCCGCGGCCTCGCGCAGACCGTCGAGGTCGCCGAGGTCGCCGCGCCTGACCTCGGCGCCCAAGGCCTCGACGGCGGCGGCCGAGGCGTCGGACCTGGCCAGGCCCACGACCTCGTGGCCGGCCTCGATCAGTTCGGGCACCACGGCCGACGCGATGTGGCCGCCGGCACCGGTGACGAATACACGCATGTGACTCTCCTAGTGATGTGACTTGGTAACGTCACTATAGCCCTGTGACGGTACCGAGTCACATCACTTATGATGTGCGCATGGCTCGATGGGAACCGAACGCGCGAGAACGGCTGGTGTACGCAGCGGTCGAGCTGTTCACCGAACAGGGATACGACGCCACCACCGTCAACGAGATCGCCGACCGGGCGGGGCTGACCAAGACCACCTTCTTCCGGCACTTCCCCAACAAGCGGGAGGTGCTCTTCGCCGGCCAGGACACGCACGCGCGCATCCTCGGCGACGCGATCGCCGCGGCGCCCGGCGAGGCCGCCCCCCTGGAAGCGGTCGGCGCGGCCCTCGACGCGCTCACGGCCACCTTCACCGACGACCGCCGCGAACTCAGCGCCAGGCTCCGCCCGGTCATCGCCGGCCACAGCGAACTGCGGGAGCGCGCCGCCCTCAAGCGCGCCGGACTCGGCGAGGCCATCAGCGCCGCGCTGCGCGCACGCGGCATCCAGGAACCGACCGCGAGCCTCGCCGCCGAACTGGGCATCCGCGCCTACTACCAGGCCTTCGACGAGTGGGCCGACCCGTCCAACGAACAGACGTGCACCGCCCTCACCCGCCACGCCCTGAACGAACTCCGCAGAGCGGCGGCGGCACTCGGCTAGCCCGGACCACTCGACGACCGCGTCAGTGCGTACGGCCACCCGCCCCGGTCGCCGCGGGCTTCTTGGCCGTCAGCGGCAGCAGTTCCTTGCCGGTTCGGCTCGTTTGTGGCCATGTGCCGAGCAGCGGGCGCAGTCCGCACCAGAACGACCTCGAGCCTGCCGTCGGGACAGGAGCAGCCTTCGACGCTCCACATCGATTTCCGTGACCACGACCGAGACCTGATCGGCGACCTGTACGACCTCGTCCGCAGTCGCCACCGCCGTCGGCGCGAGCTCACTCAGATGAACCAGCCCCTCGATCCCGTCAGCGACCTGGACGAAGGCACCGAACGGGACCAGCCTGGTCACCCGGCCGCGCAGAACCGCACCCACCTCAGTACTGTCGGCGAACGCGGCGAAGGGATCCGGCCGCAGCGCCCGCAGGGACAGCCGCGCTTCTCCGTTCCATGTGTCGAACTGCAGGAACTCGCCCGACACGCGCTGCCCGATCTCGACGACCTCCGAAGCGTCCGCGAAGCGCCGCCAGGACAACTCGGGAATCGTGATGAAGCCGACCCCGGGGAAAACCGGGTGCCGTGGGCCGTCGTCAAGGGCGACGAACACGCCGAAGCTCTCGACCGCCGCGACCGTACCGGACAGGATCTCGCCGAGTCGAAGGCGCTTGAGGAACTTCCAGAGTTCCCGGTCCGCAGTGGCCGCCGTCGACAATCGGACCTTGCCCTCATCGAGATCGACTGCGGTCACCTCAGCGGTGATCCGCTGTCCGACCTCCACACCCGCGGCCGGACGCCGAGTCCAAGGATCGTCCAGCGGCCCCACCACCTCCAACGGGCGCCCGGCGCAGCCGTCCAGGACCACCGACATCCCAGACCGAGCAACCTCCGCAACCGTGCCTCTGCAGAGATCACCGACATGCACCGTCGCCAGGAACCTCCGAACAGCGTCGGACGATACGTCCCCCATGCCGGCCAGACTCTCACGAGGAGCCTCGCGCTGGACCCACTCGCCGCCGTCCCCCTAGCTGGCAGTGCGGTTGAAGCTGGTGATGTTGAGCTTGACGCCCTTCACGCTCTTGAGCGTCGTGGGGTACTCACCCCGGGCGGTCTGACCGGGCTGCACGTCGGTCTCCAGTTGAGAACCGTTCGTGAGTCGGGTGCCGCTGGCGTCGACCGCCTCCCAGTCCCATGAGTAGTCGGACTGCTCGCCGCTGCTGTTCTTGATCGTCCAGGCGACCCAAATATTGGTGATACCGGCTTCTGAGCGGTCGTCTAGCTGGAAGCTCGTGAGGTCCGCTCGTTCGCCCCGGGGTTCCTGCGTCTTCTCTCGCGGCGTCGTGTCGGTGTTGGTGCTACTGGGCGCAGGTGTAGTGCTCTCATCGCTGTCCCCCTGCGCGATCACCAGCACCACCACGACGATGAGGATCACCGCGGCCAGGGCGCCACCGCACCCCCAGAGACAGGCACGGCCCCGCGGCTTCTTCTGAGGCGGCTCAGCGGGAGACGTCCACTGCCCAGAGGGGGTTGGACCGTCACCCGGACTTCCCCACCGAGGACCGCCATCAGGCGGCTC
Source organism: Streptomyces sp. CWNU-52B (assembly GCF_047444975.1). Classification (NCBI taxonomy): domain Bacteria; kingdom Bacillati; phylum Actinomycetota; class Actinomycetes; order Kitasatosporales; family Streptomycetaceae; genus Streptomyces; species Streptomyces sp. CWNU-52B. The sequence continues at coordinate 108,856 of NZ_JBLFJV010000001.1, forward strand.
ATTCGCCGGCATGACTGCCTCCTCCGTAGCGGATATCGCCACGCTAGGAAGCAAGGGCGCGCCTCGCGATCTGAGAGCAGCCACTCAGGTGACAGAAGCGCCAAGTACGGCGCTCCCAGGCCGTGAGCTCCTCAGACCCACTCCACCTCGGACTGGACGGTCGCCGGGCCTCCAGGCGGCGGCAGAGGCGTTCTCGGCGCCTCCCGCACGATCGCCTGCCGGCTGCTCCGAGCGCCGAGTGTCCTGAGGACGGCAGCAACCTCTTCCTCGCTGCCGTCCCCCAGCGCCTCCACCACCCGCCGCAACGCCTCACTCACGTCAGTGGGTATGTCCGCTGGTCGTGGCGTCCTTCTTGACCGACAGTGGGAGCAGCTTCTTGCCGCTGTCGCTTACTTGTGGCCAAGTATCCATCTGCGGGCACACCCCGCAGTCGAAGCACGGTGTCCACCGGCAGTCCTCGACCTCGGTCTCGTCGAGCGCGTCCTGCCAGTCCTCCCAGAGCCAGTCCTTGTCGAGGCCGGAGTCCAGGTGGTCCCAGGGCAGGACCTCCTCGTAGGTCTTCTCGCGGGTCGTGTACCAGTCGACGTCCACACCGAAGTCGGGGAGCGTCTTCTCCGCGCACCGCATCCAGCGCTCGTAGCTGAAGTGCTCGCGCCAGCCGTCGAAGCGGCCGCCGTCCTCGTAGACGGCGCGGATGACCGAGCCGATGCGGCGGTCGCCGCGGGAGAGCAGGCCCTCGACGATGCCGGGCTTGCCGTCGTGGTAGCGGAAGCCGATGGAGCGGCCGTACTTCTTGTCGCCGCGGATCCGGTCTCGGAGCTTCGTCAGCCGCGCGTCCGTCTCCTCGGCGGACAGCTGCGGGGCCCACTGGAAGGGCGTGTGGGGCTTGGGGACGAAGCCGCCGATGGACACCGTGCAGCGGATGTCGTTCTGGCCGGATACCTTGCGGCCCTCGGCGATCACCTTCGTCGCCATGTCCGCGATCTGGAGGACGTCCTCGTCCGTCTCCGTCGGCAGGCCGCACATGAAGTACAGCTTCACCTGGCGCCAGCCGTTGCCGTACGCCGTCGAGACCGTCCGGATCAGGTCCTCTTCCGAGACCATCTTGTTGATGACCTTGCGCAGCCGCTCGGAGCCGCCCTCGGGGGCGAAGGTCAGCCCGGAGCGGCGGCCGTTGCGGGTCAGCTCGTTGGCCAGGTCGACGTTGAACGCGTCGACGCGGGTGGAGGGGAGGGACAGGCCGACCTTGTCCTCCTCGTACCGGTCCGCCAGGCCCTTGGCGATGTCGCCGATCTCCGAGTGGTCCGCCGAGGAGAGGGAGAGCAGGCCCACCTCCTCGAAGCCCGTCGCCTTGAGGCCCTTCTCGACCATCTCGCCGATGCCCGTGATGGAGCGCTCACGGACCGGCCGGGTGATCATGCCCGCCTGGCAGAAGCGGCAGCCACGGGTGCAGCCGCGGAAGATCTCCACCGACATGCGCTCGTGGACGGTCTCCGCGAGCGGCACGAGGGGCTGCTTCGGGTAGGGCCACTCGTCCAGATCCATCACCGTGTGCTTGGACACGCGCCACGGGACACCCGACTTGTTGGGGACCACCCGGGCGATACGGCCGTCCGGCAGGTACTCGACGTCGTAGAACGCCGGGACGTACACCCCGCCGGTCCTCGCGAGCCGGAACAGGACCTCCTCGCGGCCGCCCGGCCGGCCCTCCGCCTTCCAGGCACGGATGATCTCGGTCATGTCGAGCACGGCCTGCTCGCCGTCGCCGATGATCGCCGCGTCGATGAACTGGGCGATCGGCTCGGGGTTGAACGCGGCGTGCCCGCCGGCCAGCACGATCGGGTCCTCGATGGAGCGGTCCTTCGACTCCAGCGGGATGCCGGCGAGGTCGAGCGCCGTCAGCATGTTCGTGTAGCCCAGCTCCGTGGAGAAGGACAGACCGAACACGTCGAAGGCCTTCACCGGGCGGTGGCCGTCGACCGTGAACTGCGGGACGCCGTGCTCGCGCATCAGCTCCTCCAGGTCCGGCCAGACGCTGTAGGTGCGCTCGGCGAGCACACCCTCACGCTCGTTCAGGACCTCGTAGAGGATCATGACGCCCTGGTTGGGCAGTCCGACCTCGTACGCGTCCGGGTACATCAGCGCCCAGCGGACGTCGCAGGCCTCCCAGGGCTTGACCGTGGAGTTGAGCTCTCCGCCGACGTACTGGATCGGCTTCTGCACATGCGGGAGCAGCGCTTCGAGCTGTGGAAAGACCGACGCGGCGGTTTCGGCAGGCATCTGGCGAACCTTCGTGAGCTGACAAGGGATGACTTTCAAGCCTAACGTGCCCGGCGGCGCCCCCCGTCCGCCGTTCGGCGCAACCCCGCCCGGCCTCGCCTCCGGTCCCACGACCGCCCTCGCCCCGCCCCCTCCTCCCTCAGATCCTCCCTCAGAGAGCCGTCCTGCTCCTGATCGCCTCCCACACCCCGGGCAGCTCGGCCTCCACGTCCGCCGCGGCGCGCTCCTGGCGCCCGTACAGGACCCCGTACGTGAAGCCGCTCTCCCCCGCCGTGTGCGCCTGGGCGGCCAGCTCGCGCAGCGTCTGGCGGGCCATCACGCTGTCCTGGTGCTCGCCGAGCAGGCTCTGGAGGGACTTCATGTCGCTCACCAGGCTCTTCGCGGGCTTCCCGAGGAGGGGGGTGGCGAGCTCGGCCGCGTAACGGGTGCGCTTGGTCTTCTTGCGCGCGTCGTGGACGGCGAGGTCGCGGTCCGGTCCGGCGGGCAGGTCGACGGCCCTCCCGACCAGGCCGGAGAGCTTGTCGAAGTCCTTGCGGACCGCCTTCGTGATCGCCTTGCCCGTGGTGTCCGCGGCGGTCCGGACCAGCGGCGGGGTGGCGAGCAGCGCGTCCAGGGAGACGAGGAGGTCCAGATAGCGGCCGCCGTCGAGGACCGCGACCAGCCGCTCCCGGGAGCCGGACCGGCCGGCCCGCGCCCAGGTGGTCAGCCGGTCGGGGACGGGGCCGGTGAGCAGGTCGCCCGGCAGGGCGGCGAGGGCCGCCGTGAGCCGCTCGGTCAGGACCTCCTGGTCGCGGCCGACGCCCAGTTCCCCGGCCAGCCACTTCAGTTCGTCGCGGATCGGGTCGGTGACGCCCCGGTCCAGGACGTCGCCGTACGAGCGGAACGTGCTGCGCAGCCGGCGGGTGGCGACCCGCATGCTGTGCACGGCGTCGTGGACGTCCCGCCGGACGGCCGGGTCGAGTTCGACGATCGCGTCGCGCTGGGCGCGGACGTACGCGAGGACGTGGTCGCCGGCGGTGACGGGTGCCGCCGCCACGACGGCCTCCTTGCGCGGTGCGCGGCCGCCGGTCTCGCCGAGCGCCCTGGCCAGCTTGGACGCCGACCTGGAGCGGGAGACGCCGGCCTTGCGCAGTTTCTTCTCGACCTTGTCGAGGAAGGCGGGGTCGCCGTCGTCCGCCAGCTCGACCTCGATCTCGGTCCACCGGGCGGTGCCGTCGCCGCCGTTGAGCCGGTCGGCCCGTACGCGGTCGACGCAGACCTCGGCGAGCAGGCCCCCCGCCTCGTCGAGGAGGTGGCGGGTGTCCCGGGCCGACCGCAGCCGTACGACGGGGACCAGCTCGGCGTCGCGCACCCGGGAGCGGACCAGTCCGGTGAAGGCGGCGGGCACGGTGTCGGACAGCGGGGCGTGCACCTCGTCGCGTACGCCCTCGGAGACCGGGAGTTTCAGATGCCAGCCCGCGTCGCCGCCACCGGTGCGGCGGCGCAGGGTGAGGGACGCGGCGGCGAGGCGTTGGTCGGCTGTGTCGTAGTAGGTCGCGTCGAGTTCGGCGACGCCCTTGTCGATGACGGCGAAGACGCCAGGAACACGCGTCAGGTCCGGCAGATCCGACAGTCCGGCATCCGTATCGGCTTCGTACTTACGCTCGATCTCCCGCTTGATGTCCGCCATGCCCCGAATCTAGACGCGATCGAGCCCCCTGGGCAGCCCCCGAACCCCGCCGACCTGCACCGGGCCGCACACCGGCGCCCCGTCAGGGGCGCGGGTCCGACGTCGAACCGCACACCGGCGCCCCGTAAGGGGCGCGGGGAACTGCGCGCTCAGCCCCGGCGGACCGGCACCCGACAGATTCCCCGCGCGCCCGAATAAAACCGCCCAACCCAGTGGAACGCTCACGCCGACATGGGTCGCTGCACCCTGATCGACTGCAACAACCCCACCGCCACCCACACCGCGAACATCGACGACCCGCCGTACGACACGAAGGGCAGTGGCAGCCCCGCGACCGGCATGATCCCGAGGGTCATCCCGACGTTCTCGAAGGCCTGGAAGGCGAACCAGGCGATGATCCCGGCGGCGACGATCGTGCCGTACAGCTCCGTCGTCTCGCGGGCGATCCGGCAGGCCCGCCACAGGACGACCCCCAGCAGGACCAGGATGAGCCCCGCGCCCACGAAGCCGAGCTCCTCGCCCGCGACCGTGAAGACGAAGTCCGTCTGCTGCTCGGGCACGAACTGCCCGGTGGTCTGCGAGCCCTTGCCGAGCCCGGTGCCGAACAACCCGCCGGAGCCGATCGCGATCCGTGCCTGGTTGGTGTTGTAGCCGACGCCCGCCGGGTCCAGCTCGGGGTTGGCGAAGGCCGCGAAGCGGTTGATCTGGTACTCGTCGAGGATCTTGAGCTGCCAGACCGCGATCGCCCCGAGCGCGCCCGCGCCGATCAGACCGAAGATCCAGCGGTTGGAGGCGCCGGAGGCGAGCAGCACCCCGAGCACGATGATGACCATGACCATGACCGAGCCGAGGTCGGGCATGAGCAGCACGACCAGTATCGGTACGACGGCCAGGCCGAGCGCCTGGAGGACCGTACGGTGGTCGGGGTGCGGCTTGTCGCCCGCGTCGACCCGGGCCGCGAGCAGCATCGCCATGCCCAGGATGATCGTGATCTTCACGAACTCGGAGGGCTGGAGCGAGAAGCCGCCGCCGATGACGATCCACGCGTGGGCACCGTTGATGGTCGCGCCGAGCGGGGTCAGCACCGTCAGGACCAGCAGGACGGAGATCCCGTACAGGATCGGTACGGCCGTGCGCAGGGTGCGGTGGCCGAGCCAGACCGTGGCGATCATCAGGGCGAACCCGATGCCCGTGTTGAGCAGATGCCGGAACAGGAAGTAGTACGGGTCTCCCTGGTTGAGCTCGGTGCGGTTGCGGGTCGCCGAGTAGACGAGGGCCGCGCCGATGAAGGAGAGCGCCAGGGCCGCGAACAGTATCGGCCAGTCGAGTCTGCGGGCCAGTGAGTCACGGGCGAGCAGCCGCGTCCAGCCGGCGCGTTCGGGCCCGTACCCGGAGACGGAGAAACCGTTCGCGCCGGTCATACGATCAGCCTCCGCCTCTTCCTCGGGCGGGCCGAGCGCCGGCGCGTGTCCCGGTTGGTTCCGTTGTCGCGGCCCGGCACCGTGGCGGCCGGGTCGTCGGCCGCCACCTGCTGCTGCCCCTCCTCGGTGGCCTGCTCGTCGGCCTTCGGCGGGTACACCTCGGCCTTCGGGGAGTCGATCGACCCGTCCTTCTCGATCTTCGGGAGGCTCTTCTGCGGGGTGGGGAGCAGGGCCTTCTTCTGGTCGATGGCGCCGTCGTCGGAGACTCCGTACAGCGCGTCGTAGATGTTGCGCACGGCGGGGCCCGAGGCGCCGGAACCCGTACCGCCCTGGGAGATGGTCATGATGACCGTGTAGTCCTTGGTGTACGTGGCGAACCACGAGGTCGTCTGCTTGCCGTAGACCTCGGCCGTACCCGTCTTGGCGTGCATCGGGATCTTGTCCTGCGGCCAGCCGCCGAACCGCCAGGCGGCCGTACCGCGGGTCGCGACTCCCGCGAGGGCGCCGTCTATCTCGTCGCGGGTCTTCTTCGTCATCGGCAGCTTGCCGTGCGACGTCGGCTCGATCTCCTGGACGGTCTTGCCGTCCGGGCTGACGATCGCCTTGCCGACGGTCGGGTCGTAGAGCGTGCCGCCGTTGGAGATGGCCCCGTAGATCGCCGCCATCTGTATCGGGGTGACGAGTGTGTCGCCCTGGCCGATCGAGTAGTTGACGGAGTCACCGGCGCGCATCCGGTTGCCTTCGAGGCAGTTCTCGTAGGCGATCTGCTGGGCGTACGAGCCGCCCTTCTTGCCGTACTTGCACCAGGCGTCCTTGTTGGCCTTCCAGTAGTCCTGCTTCCACTGGCGGTCGGGGACGCGGCCGGTGACCTCGTTGGGGAGGTCGATGCCGGTCTCCTTGCCGAGGCCGAACTGGTGGGCGGTCTTGTAGAACCAGTTCTTGGCGTTCTTCTTCGGCGTGATGCCGCCGTCCTTCTTCCACTCCTCGTGCGAGAGGCCGTAGAAGACGGTGTCGCAGGAGACCTCCAGGGCGCGGCCGAGGCTGATCGGGCCGTACCCCTTGGACTCGAAGTTCTTGAAGACCTGGCCGCCGATGGAGTACGAGGCGCCGCACTGGTAGGGGCCGTTGAAGGAGTAGCCGGCGTTGATCGCGGCGGCCGTGGGGATGACCTTGAAGATCGAGCCGGGCGCCGACTGGCCCTGGATGGCGCGGTTCAGGAGCGGGTAGTTGGAGTCCTTGCCGGTGAGCTTCGTGTAGTCCTTGCCGGAGATCCCGCCGACCCAGGCGTTCGGGTCGTACGACGGGTTGGACGCCATCGACACGACGCGGCCGGTCTTGGCCTCCATCACGACCACGGCGCCGGAGTCGGCCTTGTAGTTCTCGCCGGTGTTCTTGTCGAACTCGGTACGGGCGACCTTCATCGCCTCGTTCAGTTCGTACTCGGCGACGCGCTGGACGCGGGAGTCGATGCTGGTGACGACGTTCGCGCCGGGCTGGGCCCGGTCGCTCTCGGCCTGGCCGATGACGCGGCCGAGGTTGTCGACCTCGTAGCGGGTGACGCCGGCCTTGCCGCGCAGCTCCTTGTCGTACTGGCGCTCCAGGCCCGAGCGGCCCACCTGGTCGGAGCGCAGGTACGGCGACTCGGTGTCCTCGGCCTTGGTGATCTCCTCGTCGGTGACGGGTGAGAGGTAGCCGAGGACCTGCGCGGTGTTGGCCTTGCCGGGGGCGGCGTAGCGGCGGACGGCCTGCGGTTCGGCGGTGATGCCGGGGAAGTCCTCAGCGCGCTCGCGGATCTGCAGGGCCTGCTTGGGCGTGGCCTCGTCGGTGATGGGGATCGGCTGGTAGGGCGAGCCGTTCCAGCAGGGCTGCGGTGTCTTCGCGTCGCAGAGCCGGACCTTGTCCCGTACGTCCGCGGCCTTCATGCCGAGGACGTCCGCGAGCTTGGTGAGGACGGCGTCGCCGTCGTCCGGCATCTTCGACAGGTCGGTCCGGGACGCGGAGACCACGAGCCGGGTCTCGTTGTCGGCGATCGGCACTCCGCGGGCGTCCAGGATCGAGCCGCGCACGGCGGGGCTGACGACCTGCTGGACGTGGTTGCCGGAGGCCTCCTTGGCGTACTCGTCGCCGTTGCGGATCTGGAGGTACCAGAGGCGCCCGCCGAGGGTGCCGAGCAGGGAGAGGACGAGGATCTGGATGACGATGAGCCGGATCTGGACCCGTGGGGTCCGGCCGGTCTCCGGAATGTTGGTCACTGCTCCCCCTCCCTCGGCGTGTTCGGTGTCGCTGTCACAGCCGCTTGACCCCCTTGATGCGTCCCGCGCGGGCCACGCGTGCCTTGGCGGCCTTCACTCTCAGTCCGCCGCGCTGGTTGCCGATGCGCAGGCCCGTGCCGGAGGTCAGCCAGCCCGCGGCGACGTCGGCGGATTTTCCGGAGCCGCCCGTGTCGGCGAGCGGGTCGTTCTCGGCGCGCCGGGCCAGGGCCATGATCCCGGGGACGACGAACGGCGCGAGCAGCAGGTCGTACAGGGCGGCGGTGAACAGCAGGCTGCTCAGGCCGACATGGCGGGCGGCGGTGTCGCCGACGAGGGCGCCCACTCCCGCGTACAGGAGGGTGGAGCCGATCGCGGCGGCCACCACCACGGCCATCGGGCCCGTCGCGGATCGGAGCTGGCCCTTGTCTGGCTTGGCGAGTCCGGCGAGGTAGCCGATGACGCACAGCACGAGGGCGTAGCGTCCGGCGGCGTGGTCGGCGGGCGGGGCCAGGTCGGCGAGCAGGCCGGCGCCGAAGCCGACGAGGGCGCCGCCGACGTGGCCGTAGACCAGGGCGAGGCCGAGGACCGTGAGCAGCAGGAGGTCCGGCACGGCGCCCGGCAGGTGCAGCCGGGCGAGGACGCTCACCTGGACCACCAGGGCGACGATCACCAGGGTCGCGGAGAGCAGCATTCGGTTGAAGCGCATGGGGAACTCAGCTCCTACTGCTCTTGCTGCACGCCGTCGGCGGGCGCGCCCGCCGACGGCGTGACCGTCACGGTCACGGTCGGCGTGGGCGTGGGCTTGGGTTTGGGCGGCAGCACCTCGTCGCGCGGGTCCTTGCGCGGGGCCTGGACGACGACACCGACGACGTCGAGCTTGGAGAACGACACGAACGGCGTGACGTAGAGCGTGCGGGTCAGGTCACCGCCGGAGGGGTCGACGCGGGACACCAGACCGACCGGGACACCGGGCACGAACGGCTTGTCGGCCTGGGAGCCGAAGGTGACCAGACGGTCGCCCTTCTTGATCTTGGCCTTGCCGTTGAGCAGTTCCACGCGCATCGGGCGGTCGCCCTGGCCGGAGGCGAAACCGAGCTCGTCGGTGGCCTCCATGCGGGTGCCGACCGTGAAGTCGGGGTCGTTGGCGAGCAGCACGGTGGCGGTGTGGGGGCCCACGGTGGTGACGCGCCCGACCAGGCCGTCGCCGTTGAGGACCGTCATGTCGCGCGTGATGCCGTCGTTCTCGCCCACGTCGATGGTGACGGTCCAGGAGAAGCCCTGGGCCGCTCCTATGGCGATGACCTCGGCGCCCTTGATGCCGTACTGACCGGCGCCCGCCGTCTTGAGGATCTTGTCGAGCTGTCCCGAGCGGCTGCGGTTGCGGTCGTCGCTGCCCAGTTTCGCCTTCAACTCGGCGTTGTCGCGCTCCAGTCGGGCGATGCGGTCGTGGCGGTCGCCGGAGTTCTTCACTGCCTCGATCGCGTTGCCGACGGGATCGACAGCGGTCGACACCCCGTCCTCGATCGGACCGAAGACCGTCGCGGCGGCGCCGCGGGCACCGTCGACCGGCGAGTCCTCACCGCCGCGGATGTCCACCGTGATCAAAGCGAACGCGATGGCGATCAGCAGCACCAGGAGCAGCCGGCTCTCTCGTGTGTCCCTCACGTGCGGCGGCCGTGCCTTCCTCGTCGGAATTCATGTATGGCTCACCCGGCGGGGTCCCGAAGAACCCGGAGCGCCCGGAAGGGCGGAACTCACCGATGTCGTTCCGTGGGTGTCGTGCGGAACTCGCGGGTGTTATGGGAGAGCTTATGCCTCGATATCAACGATCCGCCGCACGAGAGGAGATCATCTCGTACGGCGGAATCGAAGAGTTACGTCATCTGCGCGGCTGGGCGTCCAGCACCTGCTGGAGCGCCTCGAATTCCTCGACGCACTTGCCGGCCCCGAGCGCCACGCTGTCCAGCGGGTCCTCGGCGATATGGATCGGCATGCCCGTCTCGCGGCGCAGCCGCTCGTCGAGGCCGCGCAGGAGGGCGCCGCCGCCGGTCAGTACGATCCCTCGGTCCATGACGTCGCCGGACAGCTCCGGCGGGCACTTGTCGAGGGTGGTCTTGACGGCGTCGACGATCGAGTTGACCGGTTCCTCGATGGCCTTGCGGACTTCGGCCGCCGAGATGACCACGGTCTTCGGGAGGCCGGAGACCAGGTCCCGGCCGCGGATTTCGGTGTGTTCGTCATTGTCGAGGTCGTACGCGGAACCGATCGTGATCTTGATCTGTTCGGCCGTCCGCTCACCGAGGAGGAGGGAGTACTCCTTCTTGATGTGCTGGATGATCGCGTTGTCCAGTTCGTCGCCGGCCACCCGGATGGACTGTGCCGTGACGATTCCGCCGAGCGAGATGACCGCGACCTCGGTGGTGCCGCCGCCGATGTCCACCACCATGTTGCCCGTGGCCTCGTGGACCGGCAGGCCGGAGCCGATGGCCGCGGCCATGGGCTCCTCGATGATGTGCACCTGGCGCGCGCCGGCCTGGGACGACGCCTCGATGACGGCACGGCGCTCGACGCCCGTGATGCCGGAGGGCACACAGACGACGACGCGAGGACGGGCGAGGTAGCGCCGCTTGTGGATCTTCAGGATGAAGTAGCGGAGCATGCGCTCGGTGATCTCGAAGTCGGCGATGACGCCGTCCTTCAGCGGGCGCACGGCAACGATGTTGCCCGGCGTCCGCCCGATCATCTTCTTCGCTTCCGCGCCGACCGCGAGGATGCCACCGGTGTTGGTGTTGATCGCGACGACTGACGGCTCGTTGAGTACGATCCCGCGACCCCTGACGTACACCAGCGTGTTGGCGGTCCCGAGGTCGACAGCCATGTCACGGCCGATGAACGACATTGAGTTCCCCATCAGGATTCGTCTGGCCTTCCCAAGTGGAGCTTTTGATGGCTTTTTAGGACGGCGAGGGTGAGCGCTGTGGCGTGAAGGCTTCCATCGTAGTCTCGCCTGCACGAACACTGCGCGAGGGTCTTCGCCATTGTCACCAGATGACGCGCCGCCTCGCTGCCGGAGACGGGCCATCGGAGCAACGCGTTCCCCCGATCGCCACGCATATGCCGGTGGATGACCACCATTCTGCGTGGCGCCCAGGTCAGACGCCTACCCATCTGACAAGGCTTCAGAAGATTTTCACACCGGGCTGCCACCAGGGTGCCACCGGGGTGTGCGCGAGGGTTACGCCAGGCCGGGGAAGAAGATCTTCAGCTCGCGCTCGGCGGACTCCTCGGAGTCGGAGGCGTGGATCAGGTTCTCCCGGACGATCACTCCGAAGTCACCACGGATGGAGCCGGGCGCGGCGGCGATCGGGTCGGTCGGGCCCGCGAGCGCGCGTACGCCGTCGATGACGCGCTCGCCCTCGACGACCAGCGCCACGACCGGGCCGGAGGCCATGAAGGTGACCAGCGGCTCGTAGAAGGGCTTGCCCTTGTGCTCGCCGTAGTGCTGCTCCAGCGTGTCCTGGTCCAGGGTGCGCAGCTCCAGCGCGGTGATCTGCCAGCCGGCCTTGCGCTCGATCCGGGTGAGGATCTCGCCGGTCAGGCCGCGACGGACCGCGTCGGGCTTGAGGAGGACGAGGGTGCGCTGGCTCACGGTGGTGGCTCCTTCGGGTCACAGATGTGCGGATGACGAGGCTACAGGGCGTGTCGGGGTGCGCGTCACGCAGTGTCAGCTGCTACGCGGGCACGGGCCGGGATTCCTCGCCCCCGCCGCCCCTACCCGTCCCGTCCCTGGGGCTGCCGCCCCAGCCCCCGCATCGCGCTGAACGCGCTCGTCCTCAAACGCCGGACGGGCTGAAAGACGAAAAGCCGGGGCGCAGCCCCGCTTTCAAGGGGCGCGGGGAACTGCGCGGCCGGCACCGACCCACCCGCACCCTTCGGCGGGCGCCCCGCTTCCTACCCCTCCGCCCCAGCCTCCGCAGCAAACCGTGACTTCGCCTCGTCGATCTTCCGCCCGAAGTGAACCGACGCCCACCACAACCCGGCGAACACCGCCCCGAGGAAGAACATCGTCGGCACCACGAACCCACTCGCGATCAGCAGGACCTGCAGCACCCAGCCCAGCTGGACACCCCCCGGCCGCGTGATCACCCCGCACAGGAGCACACACACCAGCATCGCGACCCCGCTCACCGTCCAGACCGTGGCCATGGACAGATCGGGATCCTTCATCGCCACCAGCCCGGCGAACCCGATCACGAAGAACTCACCGATCAGCGTCGAAGCACAGAGCGTCCGCACGACTCAGCTCCTCCCCAGCAGCAGCCGGGCCTCGCCGACCGTGACGACGGAACCGGTCACGAGGACACCACCGCCCGCGTACTCCGCCTCCTCCTCGGCCAGCGTGATCGCGGCCTCCAGCGCGTCGTCCAGCCGCGGCTCGACCTGCACCCGCTCGTCCCCGAACACCTCGACGGCGATCGCGGCCAGCTCGTCCGCGTCCATCGCCCGATGCCCGGAGTTCTGCGTCACGACGACCTCGGCGAAGATCGGCTCGAAGGCCTCGAGCAGCCCTCGTACGTTCTTGTCCGCGCTCGACCCGACGACCCCGATCAGCCGGCTGAAGTCGAAGACCTCACGGACCGCCTCGGCGGTCGCCCGCGCGCCCGCCGGGTTGTGCGCGGCGTCCAGCACGACCGTCGGCGACCGGCGCACGATCTCCAGCCGTCCGGGCGAGGAGACCGACGCGAAGGCCTTGCGGACGGTGTCGATGTCGAGCGGCTCGGGCCGCTGGGACCCGACACCGAAGAACGCCTCCACCGCGGCGAGCGCCACCGCCGCGTTGTGCGCCTGGTACGCGCCGTGCAGCGGGATGTACACCTCTTCGTACTCCCCGCCGAGCCCGCGGAGCGTCAGCAGCTGCCCGCCGACCGCGACGTCACGGCTGACCACACCGAACTCGAGCCCCTCACGGGCCACGGTGGCATCGACCTCGACGGCCTTCTTGAGCAGCACCTGGGCGGCGTCGACGGGCTGCTGGGCCATGATCACCGTCGCCCCCTGCTTGACGATCCCGGCCTTCTCCTTGGCGATCTCGCCGGGGGTCTCCCCCAGCCGGTCCGTGTGGTCCAGGTCGATGGGGGTCACCACGGCGACATCCCCGTCGATCACGTTCGTCGCGTCCCAGCTGCCGCCCATCCCGACCTCCACGACGGCCACGTCGACGGGCGCGTCCGCGAAGGCCGCGTACGCCATGCCCGTGAGCACCTCGAAGAAGGAGAGGCGGAACTGCTGACCGGCGTCGACCATCTCGACGTACGGCTGGATGTCCTGGTACGTCTCCACGAACCGCTCGGCCGGGATCGCCGCGCCGTCCAGGCTGATCCGCTCGGTGATCGACTGGACGTGCGGGGAGGTGTACCGCCCGGTGCGCAGGTCGAAGGCGCCGAGCAGCGCCTCGATCATGCGGGCCGTGGACGTCTTGCCGTTGGTCCCCGTGATGTGGATCGCGGGGTACGCGCGCTGCGGCTCGCCGAGCACGTCCATGAGCGCGGCGATCCGGCTCACCGACGGCTCCAGCTTGGTCTCGCCCCATCGCGTGGCGAGGTCGGCCTCGACCTGGCGCAGCGCCTTGTCGGCCGCCGGGTCGTCCGGGCGCGCGGGGACGTCGTCCTGCTGCTGGGCGCCCCGCGCGCGCAGGGTGCGGCTGCCGGCCTCGATCACCGCGAGATCGGGATCACGCTGCGTCTCGGCCTCGACGATCTCGTCGAACGGGTCGGACTCACTGCTGTCCTGCGGGATCTCACTCACCCCCCCAGTCTACGGAGCCCCCGCCCCCACCCGACGCGGGGCACAGCCCTCCCAGGGACGCGGGGAACGGCGCAATCTTCAGGGGCGCGGGGAACGGCGCAATCTTTTGTCTTCAGGGGCGCGGGGAACTGCGCAATCTTTTGTCCTTAGGGGCGCGGGGAACTGCGCGACCAGCCCCCACCGGACCCGCAGATCACAGCGCACCCACACGCACCCACCCCCCGCCAACCGCTACGCCGCAGGCAACCCCGCCAGCTGCACCCCGATCCGCGCGATATCCTCCTCCGCCTTGGCCAGCCGCCCCCGAATCTTGTCCACCACCTGATCCGGCGCCTTGGCGAGAAACGCCTCGTTCCCGAGCTTCGCGTTCGCCTGCGCCTTCTCCTTCTCCGCGGCGGCCAGATCCTTCGCGAGCCGCTTCCTCTCGGCGGCCACATCGATCGTCCCGGAGAGGTCGAGCGCGACCCGCGCCCCCGCGACCGGCAGCGTCGCCGTCGCCGAGAAGTCGTCCCCCTCGGGCTGCAACCGCAGCAACTGCCGGATCGCCGCCTCGTGCGGCGCGAACGCCGTCCCGTCGAGCGTCAGCCGGGCCGGAACCCGCTGGCCGGGCTGCAGCCCCTGGTCGGCACGGAAGCGGCGGACCTCCGTGATGACCTGCTGGAGCGCCTCGATCTCCCGCTCCGCGCCGGCGTCACGGAAGCCACTGTCCTGCGGCCAGTCCGCGATCACGACCGACTCGCCGCCCGTGAGAGTCGTCCAGAGCGTCTCCGTGACGAACGGCACGACCGGGTGCAGCAGCCGCAGCGTGACGTCGAGGACCTCGCCGAGGACCCGCTTGCTGACGTCGGCGGCCGCGCCGCCCGCCATGAACGTCGTCTTCGACAGCTCGACGTACCAGTCGAAGACCTCGTCCCAGGCGAAGTGGTACAGCGCGTCGGAGAGCTTCGCGAACTGGAAGTCCTCGTAGAACGCGTCGACCTCGGTGACCGTCTCGCCCAGCCGGGAGAGGATCCAGCGGTCCGTCGCCGACATCGACGAGGCGTCCGGCAGCGGGCCTTCGACCGTCGCGCCGTTCATCAGCGCGAACCGCGTCGCGTTCCAGATCTTGTTGGCGAAGTTGCGGGACGCCTGGACCCAGTCCTCGCCGATCGGCACGTCCGTACCGGGGTTGGCGCCGCGGGCCAGGGTGAAGCGGACGGCGTCGGAGCCGTACGCGTCCATCCAGTCGAGCGGGTCGACGACGTTGCCGAACGACTTCGACATCTTCTTGCCGCGCTCGTCACGGACCAGACCGGTCAGCGCGATGGTCTTGAAGGGGACCTCGCCGTCCATCGCGTACAGGCCGAACATCATCATCCGGGCGACCCAGAAGAAGATGATGTCGTGGCCGGTGAGCAGGACGTCGGTCGGGTAGAACTTCTTGAGGTCCGGGGTCTGTTCGGGCCAGCCGAGCGTGGAGAACGGCCACAGGCCGGACGAGAACCAGGTGTCGAGGACGTCGGTGTCCTGCCGCCAGCCCTCGGCCTCGGTGCCCGGCGGCTGCTCGTCGGGGCCGACGCAGACCGTCTCGCCGTCCGGGCCGTACCAGATCGGGATGCGGTGGCCCCACCACAGCTGACGCGAGATGTTCCAGTCGTTGAGGTTGTCGACCCAGTCGAAGTACCGCTTCGACATGTCCTCCGGGTGGATCTTCACCCGGCCGTCGCGGACCGCGTCACCTGCGGCCTGCGCGAGCGGGCCGACCTTGACCCACCACTGCAGGGACAGGCGCGGCTCGATGGTGGTACGGCAGCGCGAGCAGTGCCCGACGCTGTGGACGTACGGACGCTTCTCGGCGACGATCCGGCCCTGCGAGCGCAGCGCGGCGACGATCGCGGAGCGTGCCTCGAAGCGGTCGAGTCCCTCGAAGGGGCCGTGGACGGTGATGACCGCCCGCTCGTCCATGACCGTGATCGACTCCAGGTCGTGCCGGCGGCCGATCGCGAAGTCGTTCGGGTCGTGGGCCGGGGTGACCTTGACGGCACCCGTGCCGAACTCGGGGTCGACGTGCTCGTCCGCGACGACCGGGATGGTGCGGTCGGTGAGCGGGAGCTTGATGCGCCGGCCGACGAGGTGGCGGTAGCGCTCGTCGTCGGGGTGCACGGCGACGGCGGTGTCACCGAGCATGGTCTCGGCGCGCGTGGTGGCCACGACGAGGGTCTCGTCGCCCTCGCCGTACGTGATGGAGACCAGCTCGCCGTCGTCCTCCTGGTAGTCCACCTCGATGTCGGAGATGGCCGTCAGACAGCGGGGACACCAGTTGATGATGCGCTCGGCGCGGTAGATCAGCTCGTCGTCGTACAGCTTCTTGAAGATGGTCTGGACGGCCTTGGACAGGCCCTCGTCCATGGTGAACCGCTCACGGGACCAGTCGACGCCGTCGCCGAGCCGGCGCATCTGCCCGAGGATCCTGCCGCCGTACTCTTCCTTCCACTGCCAGACGCGCTCGACGAACTCCTCGCGCCCGAGGTCCTGGCGGGACTTGCCCTCCTCGGCGAGCTGCTGCTCGACCTTGTTCTGCGTGGCGATGCCCGCGTGGTCCATGCCGGGCAGCCACAGCGCCTCGTACCCCTGCATGCGCTTGCGCCTGGTCAGCGCGTCCATCAGCGTGTGCTGGAAGGCGTGGCCCAGGTGGAGGCTGCCGGTGACGTTCGGCGGCGGGATGACGATGGTGTACGGCGGCTTGTCGCTCGTCGCGTCGGCGGCGAAGTAACCCCGGTCGACCCAGCGCTCGTACAGCTTCCCCTCTACCTCGGCCGGCGCGTACTGGGTCGGCAGTTCGGGGGTTTCGGCTGGCGGCTGCTGCTGAGCGTTGTCGGTCACCCGCTCAGTTTAGAGGTGTCACAGGCCCGCTCCGAAACTCGATTACTTGGTAACGGTGCGGCCCCCGATGCTCCCGCCCTCCCGACCTTGGGCGAGGATGTTCGGAACACATAAGCATCTGGAGGGGAACCCAGAAATGAGCTACAACCAGCCGGGCCCGTACGGCGGGCAGCCCCAGCAGCCTGGACCGTACGGTCAGCCGGGTCCTTACGGCCAACCGCCGCAGGCCCCCCAGCCCGGCTACGGCTACCCGCAGCAGCCTCCCGGGCAGCAGCAGGGCTACGGGTACCCCCAGCAGTCCCCTCCCGGGGTTCCTCCGCAGCAGCCCGGCTACGGCCAGCAGCCGCCGTACGGTCAGCAGCCGCCCGGCGCCCCCTACGGCGCCCCGGTGCCGCCGGCTCCCGGCGGGGGCAAGAAGAAGACGGGCCTGGTCATCGGCGCGGTGGCGGTCGTGGCCGCGATCGCCGTCGGCGCGTACTTCATCATCGGCGGCAGCGGCGGCGGCTCGGACGTCGCGGACGACGGCCCGCACAAGCTGACGACTCCGGCGACGGTGCTCACCGAGTACAAGAAGTCCGAGGGCTCCGGCGGCGAGGGCATGTCCAAGTCGGACCTGAAGGACGCCGAGTCGTGGGGCGTGACGAACCCCAAGGACGTCAGCGCCTCCTACCAGTCGGGCGACAAGGACAACCCGCTGGCCGGCAAGGTGCTCAGCTTCGGCGGCGTGTACGGGGAGATCGAGGACCCCGAGAAGGCCGTCGACGGGATGTTCGCGTACATGGAGAAGGAGTCCAAGACCGAGGGGTCGGACAGCGACGTCCAACTGGTCGGCAGCCCGAAGGAGTACAAGCCCGCGTCCCTCGACGGCGCCGTGCTCAAGTGCCAGGAGGCCAACGTGGACAACTCCACCGGCGGCACGGGCCAGCCCAAGAACGTCAAGATGACGATGTGCGTCTGGGGCGACCACAGCACCATCGGTTTCGTACTGCCGATGGAGCTCTCGGACCTCGCGGCGGGCAAGAGCGCCGACCCCGTGGAGGCGGCCGAGACCACGGCGAGCTTCCGCAAGGAGGTCCGCGTCAAGATCTGACCGACGCGCACGACGACGGCGGCGGGGCCCCGGTCACCTGACCGGGGCCCCGCCGCCGTACTCACCCTGTGCGCAGGTGCTACGCGGTCTTCTGCTCCCCCGGGCCCCGGCCCCGCGCCTCGCGCGGGATCAGTGTCGGGTTCACGTTCGAGCGGACGACCTCCGAGGTGATGACGACACGGGCCACGTCCTTGCGGGACGGCACCTCGTACATCACCGCCTGCAGGACCTCCTCCATGATGGCGCGCAGGCCGCGCGCGCCGGTCTGGCGGAGGATGGCCTGGTCGGCGATGGCCTCAAGGGCCTCACGCTCGAAGTCCAGCTCCACGCCGTCCAGTTCGAAGAGGCGCTGGTACTGCTTCACCAGTGCGTTGCGCGGCTCCACCAGAATCTGGAGGAGCGCCTCGCGGTCGAGGTTGTGGACCGACGTGATGACCGGGAGACGGCCGATGAACTCGGGGATCATCCCGAACTTCACCAGGTCCTCGGGCATGACGTCCTCGAAGCGGTCCTTCGCCTCGAGTTCCTTCTTCGAGCGGATCGTCGCACCGAAGCCGATGCCCTTGGCACCCGCGCGGGACTCGACAAGCTTCTCCAGGCCCGCGAAGGCACCGCCCACGATGAACAGCACGTTCGTCGTGTCGATCTGGATGAACTCCTGGTGGGGGTGCTTGCGTCCGCCCTGCGGAGGCACGGAGGCCGTGGTGCCCTCCAGGATCTTCAACAGGGCCTGCTGGACGCCCTCGCCCGACACGTCACGCGTGATCGACGGGTTCTCGCTCTTGCGCGCCACCTTGTCGATCTCGTCGATGTAGATGATGCCCGTCTCGGCCTTCTTGACGTCGTAGTCCGCTGCCTGGATCAGCTTCAGCAGGATGTTCTCGACGTCCTCGCCCACGTACCCCGCCTCCGTGAGCGCCGTCGCGTCGGCGATGGCGAACGGGACGTTCAGCATGCGGGCCAGGGTCTGGGCAAGGAGCGTCTTGCCGGAACCCGTGGGGCCGAGCAGCAGAATGTTGGACTTCGCCAGCTCGATGGCGTCCTCGCGGTTCTGACCCGCGCTGTTCTCTCCGGCCTGGACCCGCTTGTAGTGGTTGTACACCGCGACCGAGAGGGCCTTCTTGGCGGACTCCTGGCCTACGACGTACCCCTCGAGGAACTCGTAGATCTCACGAGGCTTGGGAAGTTCCTCCCAGCGCACCTCGCTCGTCTCCGCGAGTTCTTCCTCGATGATCTCGTTGCAGAGATCGATGCACTCGTCGCAGATGTACACACCAGGGCCTGCGATGAGCTTCTTGACCTGCTTCTGGCTCTTGCCACAGAACGAGCACTTGAGCAGATCGCCGCCGTCACCGATGCGTGCCACGGTGTGCTTCCCCTTCGCCTGGGAGACGCCTAGGTCCAGCGGCTCCTGGTGCTGCCTTATGTCCGACGGTACCTTGCCGAGCCCCTCGTTCGGGCCCCCCTTGGCGCGGTTCACTTTGTCGTGAACCGAGCCAAGGAGCGGCAGACGATACAGCGCCGCGTCACGCGACCGAGGCGTTGTTCATCTTCCGGGTCGAAATGATCTGGTCGATCAGGCCGTACTCGAGGGCGTCCTCGGCCGTGAGGATCTTGTCGCGCTCGATGTCCTCGCGGATCTTCTCGATCGGCGTCGTCGAGTGCTTGGCCAGCATGTCTTCCAGCTGCGCGCGCATCCGGAGGATCTCGTTGGCCGCGATCTCGAGGTCCGAGACCTGGCCGCGGCCGGTCTCGCTGTAGGGCTGGTGGATCAGCACGCGGGCGTTCGGAAGGGCCATCCGCTTGCCCGGCGTACCGGCCGCGAGGAGGATCGCGGCGGCCGAGGCGGCCTGTCCCATGCAGACGGTCTGGACGTCCGGCTTCACGAACTGCATCGTGTCGTAGATCGCCGTGAGCGCCGTGAAGGAGCCGCCGGGGCTGTTGATGTAGACCGAGATGTCACGGTCGGGGTCCATCGACTCCAGGCACAGCAGCTGCGCCATGACGTCGTTGGCGGAGGCGTCGTCGATCTGCACCCCGAGGAAGATCACGCGCTCCTCGAAGAGCTTCGCGTACGGGTCGTACTCGCGGACGCCCTGCGAGGTGCGCTCGACGAAGCGCGGGATGACGTAGCGGGACTCCGCGCGAGGACCTGTGTACTCGGCCTGCGCGCGGTGGAATCCGCTGCCGGGGAAGTCGTTCACTGTGTCTCCTGAAGAGCCTGATAAGGGCTGAGGCGGTCGGCTGGGGGCTCGGAGGGGCTGGTGTCGGCCTGCACCGACGCCAGGGTCGGCGCTGAGCCGCCCTACGCCGCCCCGGTACCGCCGCCGCCCGGCATTCCGGCAGCGGTGGGCATGATGTCGTCGATGAGGCCGTAGGTCTTGGCCTCGATCGGGTCGAACCAGCGGTCCCGGTCCGAGTCGCGGGTGATCTGCTCCACCGTCTGGCCGGTGTGGAACGAGGTCAGCTCCGCCATCCGCTTCTTGGTGTGCAGCAGCCGCTCGGCGTGGATCTTGATGTCCGACGCGGAACCGGCGAGACCGGCCGAGGGCTGGTGGATCAGGATCTCCGCGTTCGGCAGCGCGAAGCGCTTGCCGGGGGTGCCGGCGCTCAGCAGGAACTGGCCCATGGAGGCCGCCATGCCCATCGCGATCGTCACCACGTCGTTCTTGATGTACTGCATGGTGTCGTAGATCGCCATGCCGGCGGTGATCGAGCCGCCGGGGCTGTTGATGTAGAGGAAGATGTCCTTCTCCGGGTCGGAGGCAAGGAGCAACAGCTGCGCCGTGATCTTGTTGGCGATGTCGTCGTCGACCGCCTGGCCGAGGAAGATGATCCGCTCGCCGAGCAGCCGGTTGTAGACCTGGTCGCCGAGGCCACCACCGATGGGGTCGCCGGCGGCTGTGGGCATCAGATTCGTCACGTATCCACCTGCTCGTCTTACGACGGCGCCGGGCCGTCTACACGTCTTCTGCTGGGGGCGTGGGACCCCGTGTGCGCGCCGTGTCGGACGGCTCCGGGGACTCCCCTGCCCTCGTACTCATGGACCCTAACGCGCGGGTCCCTCCGGGGAATCCCGCAGATGGAACTGTTCGCTGTGAGCGCATGTGCTCCGCCGGGTTCAGCAGGGAATTCACCGGGCTCGGCGCCCGCCGGCGCCCACCGCATGGGGGCGCGCCCGGCCCGGGACGGGGCCGCGGTCGCGTCTGCCACGGACGGCGCATCGGCGGGTGCGGCTCGTCGTGGGCCGCTCGCGCAGTTCCCCACGCCCCCAGAAAGGCCCTACGGGCCCCCAGGACATGTCCTGGGGGCCCGTAGTACGCACTGTGAGGATCAGGCCTCGGGCTTGGCCTCGGCCTCGGGCTTGGCCTCGGCGGGGGCCTCGGTGGCCTCCTCGGACTCGGCCGCGTCCTCGGTCGAGCCCTCGGCGGAGACCTCGTCCTCGTCGTCGTCCAGGTCCACGACCTCGCCGTTGGTGTCCTTGACGGTGGCGGCCTCGACGACCACGGCAAGCGCCTTGCCGCGGGCGACCTCGCCGACCAGCATCGGGACCTGGCCGCCCTCGACGACCGCCTGGGCGAACTGGTCGGGGGACATGTTGGAGGACGCCGCACGCCGCATGAGGTGCTCGGTGAGCTCCTCCTGGTTGACGTTCAGCTTCTCCTTGTTGACGAGCTCGTCCAGGACGAACTGCGTCTTGATGCCCTTGACCGCCGCGTCCTTGGTCTCGGCGTCGAACTCCTCGGCCGTCTTGCCCTGGATCTCGAGGTACTTCTCGAGGTCGAGGCCCATCTGGCCGAGCTGGTGGTGCTCCAGGTTGTGCTTGCGGGTGTTGATCTCTTCCTCGAGGAGCTTCTCGGGGACGGGCACCTCGACGAGCTCGAGCAGCTTCTCCAGGACGCGCTCCTGGGCCTGCGTGGCCTGGTCGTACTGCTTCATGTTCTCGAGGCGCTTGCGGCTGTCCGCGCGGAGCTCCTCAAGGGTGTCGAACTCCGACGCGAGCTGCGCGAAGTCGTCGTCCAGCTCGGGCAGCTCGCGCTTGGCGACCTGGGTGACCTTGACGGTGACCTCGGACTCCTTGCCGGCCGCGGAGCCGCCCTTGAGCTCGGAGGCGAAGGTGGCCTCGCCACCGGCCTCCAGGCCCGTCACGGCCGCGTCCACGCCGTCCAGCAGCTCACCGGAGCCGATGGTGTAGGTGACGCCGCTCGCGACGCCGTCCTCCAGGACCTCGCCGTCGACCTTGGCCTCCAGGTCGAGGGTGACGACGTCACCGTCCTCGGCGGCACGCTCGACGGGCGTGGTCGAGGCGAAGCGCTCGCGCAGCTCCTCGACGGCCTTGTCGATGTCCTCCTCGCCGACCTCGACCGCGTCAACCTCGACCTCGATGCCGGAGTAGTCCGGGATCTCGATGGCCGGGCGGATGTCGACCTCGGCGGTGAAGTTCAGCGTCTCGCCGTCCTTCAGCTCCGTGATGTCGACCTCGGGCTGGCCGAGCACGTTCAGCTCGGACTCGTTGACCGCGTCGGTGTAGAACTTCGGAAGCGCGTCGTTGACCGCTTCCTCAAGAACCGCACCGCGGCCGAACCGCTGGTCGATGACGCGCGCCGGAATCTTGCCCTTCCGGAACCCCTTCACCGTGACCTGCTGGTTGATCTTCTTGTACGCCGCGTCGAGGCTGTCCTTGAGCTCCTCGAAGGGCACCTCGATGCTGAGCCGAACCCGGGTCGGGTTCAGGGTCTCCACGGCGCTCTTCACGGTTCGGTCTCCTTGGGGGCTGACTTCTCTGGGTCCCGCTGACGATCTCCGCCGGATGGGGCGGGGACTCAGCGGATGGGCGGCCCTTGTTGGCGACCCTTGAGGGACGTAACAATGCAGACACACGGGCGCGCAGTTTGCATACTAGCCGCAGGCGCTACACGCCCCAAAAGGTGATCTCGCCGATCGTC
Organism: Streptomyces sp. CWNU-52B; assembly: GCF_047444975.1. Classification (NCBI taxonomy): domain Bacteria; kingdom Bacillati; phylum Actinomycetota; class Actinomycetes; order Kitasatosporales; family Streptomycetaceae; genus Streptomyces; species Streptomyces sp. CWNU-52B. The sequence continues at coordinate 131,181 of NZ_JBLFJV010000001.1, forward strand.
CGGCACATGGTCCGGCACGGTGGTCGGGGTGGCGGGATTTGAACCCACGGCCTTCCGCTCCCAAAGCGGACGCGCTACCAAGCTGCGCCACACCCCGTCTGGTGCGACACGTAGGGTACATGCCCGCGGACCGTGCGACGCCCCATTTCCCCGGGCGCCGGCGCACGCCGGAACAGGGTGTGCGTCGAGGGGGTACGACCCGCTACGATGCTCCAGTGCCGCGCGTCACTGACCTGCGGCGCACGCTGTGCGGGCGTAGCTCAATGGTAGAGCCCTAGTCTTCCAAACTAGCTACGCGGGTTCGATTCCCGTCGCCCGCTCTCGACCGTCAGGGCCGGCCGGAGGTTCTTCCTCCGGCCGGCCCTGACGCGTTTCCGACTCTGGCGCCTTCCGGTCCAGGGGGACGAGGGTGGCCGACGTCCGGGATCGTGCGCAGGCGGGCGCCGGGAGCTGCCCGAAGACGTCGGCGTGGTCCGCGATCAGGCGGAAGAAGGGGGAAACCCCAGGGCGCCGGCGCGACGGGGTCGATCCGTGCGAGACGGCGGTACTCGGCCTGGCGGAGGGCGTACGGGGCCGGTGTCTGCCCAGGGCCGAGGTCGTCGGTCGGCCGGGGGCGAGCTCGCGTGTACGGCGGTCCGGGCGGTACCGCCCCGTCCGCTTCTCCGCCGCTCGCCCACCGTTCGCCGGGCCCTGGGAACCCGCTCAGAACTGGATCGAGTTGATGGTCTCCGCCAACGAGTCGAGGAAGCGTTGAATGTCGTCCGCCATGCCGGTGGAGGCCAGGAAGAAGCCGAAGAGGACGGCGACCACCGCCGGCCCTCCCTTGATCGACCCACCCCGTATCAACACCACCAGGACGATCCCCAACAGCAGCACCACTGACAGCGAAATGGCCACAACTGATCACACCCTACGGTCGGTCCGCTCTCCCGGCCCGGAGGTGCAACCCCACACCCCCGCCAGAACCATCGTGCCACCAACAGGCCCGCCGTATGCGGCGGGTGGGGCATCCATCGACCTCCGACGCGAACAGACGGACCTCTCCCGGCAATTCGAGCGGGCCCTCCCACGGGAAATCAAGGGTGATCGTTTCCATGTCCACACATCTGTTCACCCACTCGCCCGCACGCCCGTCCGCACACCGACTCACACCCTCGTCGGCACAACCCGTTCGCAGGTAATTCGAATAATTCGAATTGTCGCCACGGGCACATCGACGACCCCTCGAACAGGGCACCAACAGGACGCCAACAGGCCATCAAACGCGACTCAATCGGATATTTCACCAGAGTCACCCCTGGGCGTTATGCGACCTTTCGTCATGACGAATCGGGACGTAACACCCATACAGGGTGTGGTGATCGCCATAGTCGTCACCATGTCGACTTCGCCAAATCCTGGGTACCCGCAGGAGGATAAGCAGGAATCACCTCAGGGGTTTTACGGAATCCCATGGACAACGCTAGGGTGCCTCAGATGTCCTACGCTGCCTCGTCCCCCGCAGGTGCAGCGAGGTCGCGGATCGTCTCCCCCAGCTCCTGGTGGGAGGGTCTGTGACGAACTCGCTCCGCCCGCACGGCCAACAGAGGGTTCCACTCCCGCCGGCCCAGTCGTCGGCACCGGGAGCAACAAGCCCGCACCCGTCCACGGTGCCGCGGACTCCGCAGGCGGGCGCCGCCGCCGCCGGGCCGGACGCCAAGCCCGCCAAACAGCGCGACGCGTTCTTCGACAACGCCAAGTACCTGGCCATCGTCTTCGTCGCGATGGGCCACGCCTGGGAGCCGCTGACCGACCACAGCCGCGCCGCGGAGGCGCTCTACATGGTCGTCTACACCTTCCACATGCCGGCCTTCATCATCATCTCCGGCTATTTCTCCCGCAGTTTCGACATGCGCCCCGACCGGCTGCGACGGCTCATCACCGGTGTCGCCGTGCCGTACGTCCTCTTCGAAGTGGCGTACTCCCTCTTCAAGAGATGGGCGGACGACGACCCGGGGCACCCGATCAGTCTGCTCGACCCCTGGTATCTCACCTGGTTCCTGGTCGCGTTGTTCGTCTGGCGGATGACCGTCCCCCTGTGGAAGGTCGTGCGCTGGCCGGTACCGCTCGCGCTCGCCATCGCGATCCTCGCCTCCGTGTCCCCCGACATCGGCGACGACCTGGACCTCCAACGCGTCCTGCAGTTCCTGCCGTTCTTCGTCGTGGGCCTGTTCATGAAGCCCGAGCACTTCCAGCTGATGCGGCGCCGCGAGGTCCGGATCCTGTCGGTGCCGGTTCTCGCGATCACGCTGACCTTCGCCTACTGGGCGGCGCCGCGCATGAAGTCGGCCTGGTTCTACCACCGTGACAGCGCCCAGGAGCTGGGTGCGCCCTGGTGGGCCGGTGTCGTGATGACGCTCGCGCTGTTCGGCTGCTCGATGGTGCTCACGTCGTGCTTCTTCGCCTGGGTGCCGCGCCGCAAGATGTGGTTCACGGTCCTCGGCGCGGGCACGCTGTACGGCTACCTGCTGCACGGCTTCCTCGCCAAGGGCTCCCGTTTCTGGGGCTGGTACGACGAGTACACCTGGATGAGCCATCCGGTCGGCGAGGTCGTGATCTCCGTCTTCGCGGCGGCCCTCATCACCGCGCTGTGCACTCCGTTGGTGCAGCGGATGTTCCGCTTCGCGATGGAGCCGAAGATGGAGTGGGCGTTCAAGCGGGACGCCACGGAGGTCGCCCGCGAGCGGGCCAAGTCCGCCGCCGCGTCCGCCACATCCGCCAAGTCCGTCAAGTCCTGAGCCCGGCTCGACGCGTCCCGTGGGGCCCCGCGGCCCCACGGGCGTGCGTGCCGCGTCGATTCAGCCCGCGGGTTCGCCGTGGCCGGTCTCGCGGTTCCCCGCTCCCGCGCCCCTTCGAGGTGCCAGGCCCAGAAGTCCGCGCATCGTCGCGTACTTCTGGGCCAGTCTCGTCCTGGTCGGTTCGTCCAGGGCCGCGAGCCTCACCGGGTCCGCGTTGTGGGCCAGGTCCGACTCCTTCACCAGCAGGGCCCCCGGCGTGGCCAGCACGCGCTCCGCGTACGCCTCGGGAGACTCCCCCGCCCGCTTGGTGACAGCCAGCACGACAGCCTTCGTACGCGCGCTGAGCGCGGCCTCGGCCAGCCAGTCCGCGGAGAGCGCGTCGTCCTCGACGGAGTCGTGCAGCCAGGCTGCGGCGATCTGGTCCTCGTCACCGCCCCTGGCCCGCACCCCGTCGGCCACGGCCCGCAGATGCTCGGCGTACGGCCGCCCCGCCTTGTCCGTCTGAGCCGCGTGCGCGGCGCACGCCAGAGCCTCGACCTCGGCGAGCGTCAGCGTCCCGTTTTCAGTCATGTGTCGAGTGTGACCCAGGGGCCGGGACAGTGTCCCCCTTGTCACCCTTAATCGTTTGGTAAACTAACTACTGACGCTTTCTTGACGGTCTCTTGACCTGCACATCACGCTTGCCTTACACACCACGGAGGAACGGGCCCATCGGACACGCAGAGCTCCTGATCGCCATGGGCGGTGCCTTCCTGGCCGCCGCCGTTCTCGCCCGCGCGGGTGCCCGGATCGGGCTCCCCACCATCCCCCTCTTCATCCTGGCCGGGATACTGCTCGGCCCTCACACGCCCGGATTCGTGCTCGTCTCGGACCCGCACGACATGGAGATGCTCTCCGCGCTGGGCCTGGTGCTGCTGCTCTTCTACCTCGGCCTCGAGTTCCACATGGACGACCTCAAGGCGGGCGGGCGCCGGATGGCACTCGCCGGGGGCACCTACCTCGCCCTGAACGTCGGCGCGGGGCTCGGCTTCGGGTTCGCCCTCGGGTGGGGTACGTCCGAGGCGCTGGTGCTCGCCGGTGTGCTCGGTATCTCCTCGTCCGCGATCGTCACCAAAGTGCTGGTCGACACGGGACGGCTGGGCAACCCCGAGACCAAGCCGATCCTCGGCATCATCGTCGTGGAGGACGTCTTCCTCGCCCTCTACCTGGCGGCCCTCCAGCCGATCCTGTCCGGCTCCGACTCCCTCGGCTCGGCGCTCATGGACGGCGGCAAGGCCTTCGCCTTCCTGCTGCTCCTCGCGCTCGCCGCCCGCTTCGGTACGCGGATCGTGGGGCGCCTCTTCGACACCAAGGACGACGAGCTGCTCGTCATCTCCTTCCTCGGCGCGGCCGTGTTCGTGGCGGGGGTCTCGGAGTGGTTCGGGGTCGCGGACGCGATCGGGGCGTTCATGGTCGGTCTGATGCTCGGCAGTACGACGTCCGGCGAACGCATACTCAAGCTGGTGCATCCCCTCCGGGACGCCTTCGGCGCGATGTTCTTCTTCGCCTTCGGCCTCTCCATCAACCCGGGCGACCTGCCGACGGTTCTGTGGCCGGTTCTCGCCGCGGTGGCGCTGACGCTGGTCATGAACGTGCTGGCGGGGTTGGCCGCGGCCCGTGTCTACGGCTTCGGGCCCGGCCCTGCGGCGAACATCTCCACCACGCTGCTGGCGCGTGGGGAGTTCGCGCTGATCCTTGCCACGATGGCGGCGGTGGCGGGGCTGGACGCCCGTCTCTCGCCCTTCATCGCGGGGTACGTGCTCGTGTTGGCCGTGCTCGGGCCGCTGGCCGCGGGGCGGTCGGGGTGGCTGGCACGGGTGCTCCCTGGCGGGAAGGCTGCGCGGGAGGAGGAGGTCGGGGTGCGGGAGCCCGCGCAGGTCGGTTGACGGCCTTTCCTCGCCCCCGCCGCCCCTACCCTTCCCGTCCCTTCTGGGGGCTGCCGCCCCCAGACCCCCGCATCGCGCTGAACGCGCTCGTCCTCAAACGCCGGACGGGCTGAAAGACAGGGGCGCAGCCCCGCCTTTCAGGGGCGCGGGGAACGGCGCGCCCAGCCACAGCGGACCCGCACCCGACGAACGCCCGGGAAGGCGAGGGCGAAGCCCCGCCTACAAGGGGCGCGAGGAACTGCGCGACCAGCCACACCCGACCCGCACCCACCGAACGTACCCAGGAGGCGAGGGCGAAGCCCCGCCTCCAAGGGGCGCGAGGAACTGCGCGCCCAGCATCGACCCAGAAAGCGCCGCCGACGGGGCCCGTCACGCTCAGAGCGTCGCAGGCCCCGTCGTCGCGCCCTCACGGCAGATCAGCAGCAGCGCCCGGTCGTCGTTCACGTCCTTCGCCACCGCCTCGATCAGATGCCACGCCGCCCCGTGGAACCCGCCGGCCACATACCGGTCGGCCTCCCCGGTCAGCCGGTCGATGCCTTCGACGATGTCCCGGTCGGACGTCTCCACCAGTCCGTCCGTGAACAGCATCAGTACGTCCCCGGGCCGCAGCGACCCCTTCACCGGGTCGAACTGCGCGCCGTCGTAGACCCCCAGCAGCGGCCCGTCCGCGGTCTTCTCCTCCCAGCGGCCGTTGCCCGCACAGAGCTGAAGGCCCGGCGGGTGGCCTGCGGAGAAGAGTTCGTAGTCCCCCGAGTCCAGGTCCAGCACGAGGTGGATCGACGTCGCGAACCCCTCGTCCCAGTCCTGCCGGAGCAGATATCCGTTGGCCGCGGGCAGGAAGGCGTGCGGCGGCAGCGACCCCAGCAGCCCCCCGAACGCGCCGGAGAGCAGCAGCGCCCGCGACGCCGCGTCCATCCCCTTGCCGGAGACGTCCGTCAGGACCACTTCGAGGGTGCGCCCGCCGTTCGTACGGGCCGCGACGACGAAGTCGCCGGAGAACGACTGCCCTCCGGCCGGCCGCAGCGCCATCTCCCGGTGCCAGCCCATCGGCAGCGTCGGCAGCTTGCTCTGTACCCGGATCCGCTCACGCAGGTCGAACAGCATCGTGCCGCCCCGCCGCCACGGCACCCCGACCCGGCTGCGGAACTGGGCGATCAGCAGCCCGAAGAACCCGCACGCGGCCACGACCAGCACGATTCCCGGTGTCACCCTGGACGCGCCCTCGGTGTAGGGCCCGAGTCTCACGGACTCCACGATCAGCGCGGTGGCGGCCGCCGCGTACAGCCCGAGCAGGCTCGACGGGCGCAGCAGCAGCCCGCCCGCCACGATCGGCAGGACGAGCATCGCCGGTGAACACCAGACGGAGTTGACGAGTGTGACGCAGGCGATCACGGGAATGGTCATCAGGAGGCCGGCCAGCGCGACCCAGTCCGATCCGTCGCCCCGGAAGTAGTCGACGGCGGATCTGCGCAGGCCGGTGCGGACCCGGTGTACCTGCTTCTTCAACCGGGCCGTGAACGTATCGGCCTCTGCGCGCCGCTCGCGTCCTGCTGCCATTAGTTCGGGACCCTATCCATCGGACCAGGTGCTTGGCACGGGAGGTCCCACTTGTCCCCCGTCCGGGGACGGAAGTCACAGGGAAGCCCGGCCCCCCGAGAGCGTACGGCCGGATGGGGACCTGACACCGCCGAGCCGGGAGAAATCCAGTCGCTCATCCCGGATTGCCCTGGTAGGCATGGGGACATGACGACAGATCTGCGCGTGCTGCATCCGGACGACTGGGACGAGTGGTACTGGAAGCTGCAGCTCGCGTTCGGCGGAGTCGCGGAATCTCCCGAGGAGCGCACTCTATGGAATGATCTCACGGAGTTCGACCGCTCCCTCGGGGTCTGGGACGGCGCCGAGTGCGTGGGCACGGCCGGCGCGTTCTCCTTCCGGGTCACGGTCCCGGGCGGCGCCGCCGTACCGGCCGCCGGCGTCACGATGGTGAGCGTCGCCTCGACGCACCGCAGGCGCGGGGTGCTGACCTCGATGATGCGGCGTCAGCTGGACGACGTACGGTCCCTGGGCGAGCCCCTCGCCGTGCTCACCGCGTCCGAGCCCGCCATCTACGGCCGATTCGGCTACGGCATCGCGACCCAGCAACTGCGCGCCGAGATCGACACGGCCCGGGTACGGCTGTCGGTGCCGGACGGCACGGACGACGTACGGCTGCGCCTGGCAAAGCCCGACGCCCCGGACGTACGCGACGCCTGCGAGGCGGTGTACGCGCGACAGGTGGCGGCCCGGCCCGGGATGCTGCGGCGGGCGCCCGGCTGGGAGCGGCTGCCGCTGCTCGACCCGGTGAGCGAGCGCAAGGGCACCTCGCCGCTGCAGTGCGTGCTGGCGCGCCGCGGCGACGAAGTCGTGGGCTACGCGCGCTACTTCGTGAAGCCCGACTGGGACGCGGCCGGGCCCGAGGGCACGGTCGAGCTGCGCGATCTGGAGGCGCTCGACCCGGCGGCGTACGCGGCGCTGTGGCGTCACCTCTTCCACATCGACCTGACGTCCACGGTGAAGACGTACAACAGGCCCCTGGACGACGCCTGGCAGCACCTCGTCTCCGACATCCGGCGGTGCGGCGTCGCGCCGCGGGACTCGCTCCATGCGCGGCTCGTGGACGTCGGCGCGGCGCTGGACGCACGGACGTACCAGGCCCCGGTGGATGTGGTGTTCGAGGTCGAGGACGCCTTCTGCCCCTGGAACGAGGGGCGTTGGCGGCTCAGCGGGGACACGAAGGGCGCGTCCTGCGCGCGGACCACCGACCCGGCCGATCTCAGCCTTTCCGTACGGGAGTTGGGGGCGGCCTATCTCGGTGGCGTGTCCCTCGCCTCGCTGGCCGCGGCGGGGCGGGTGCGGGAGCTGCGCCAGGGCGCCCTCGCGGAGGCCTCGCTGGGCTTCGCCTCCACCGTGGCCCCCTGGCTGCCGCACGGTTTCTGAGGGAGCCTCAGGTCCCTCGCGCGCCGGAGGGGTCTCCTGCGCGCCCCGCCTCCCTCCCGTACGCCGGAGCACGGAAGCGCGGGAGGGGCCTGCGGCGCACAGGGCCGAGCGGGGCGGGGGAAGTTTTCGATGTTCGTGGCACGTGTCCAGCCGGTCCCGTGGGGCGGTGCCGCCCGCGCCGCTCCCCCGCCGCTCCCTCCGCGGCCGCCGCTCGACCTGCGGAAACCATCACCCCACGCACACATCGCGCCCATCGCCCCGTCCGCCGTGCCGCCGCGCGGGCGCTCCCGCCGGCCGGCGAGGACCACCGGGCGCCCTCCGACGCCGCTGTGCCATCCCTTGACACAGCGCGAAGAGCCGCTTGTATGGTCTAGTCCAACAGAACGCGCCGTTCCGTTCTGGGAGTTGGTCCTTCGCGGGATCGACACCCCCTGCGCGAACGGCCGGAGCGCGTCACCTTCGCGCCTCTTGGCCCCACCCGAGAGGCCGGTCCCGCCGCGTGCGGTCCCCCACACAGCCGTGCGTGCCCGGGAAGGCCTGATGTGAAGGAGTTCCACATGCACGCCAGCAGGAAGACGGCTGCCCTCGTAGGCGCCGTCCTCGCCCCGGTCATCGCCGTGAGCCTTCCCGCCGGTTCGGCGAGCGCCCACGGCTACATCTCCGACCCGCCCAGCCGCCAGGCGCAGTGCGCCGCGGGCACGGTGTCCTGCGGAGACATCACCTACGAGCCCCAGAGCGTCGAGGGCCCCAAGGGTCTGACCAGTTGCAGCGGCGGCAACAGCCGCTTCTCCGAGCTGGACGACGACAGCAAGGGCTGGACCGTCACACCGGTGCAGAAGAACACCACGTTCTCGTGGAAGCTCACCGCCCAGCACGCCACCAGCACCTGGGAGTACTACGCCGGCGGGCAGCAGATCGCCGTGTTCGACGACGGCGGCGCCCAGCCGGGCGCAGTGGTCAACCACCAGGTCGACTTCGGCGGTCTCAGCGGCCAGCAGAAGGTCCTGGCCGTCTGGAACGTGGCCAACACCGGCAACGCCTTCTACGCCTGCATCGACGTCAACGTCGGCGGCTGACAGGCCGGTCCTCGGCAGACGGGCGAACGCCCCGGCCGGGAGAGCACTCGGGCCGGCTGAGCAGCCCGGCCCGAGAAGTATCCCGGCCGGGTGAACATCCCCGCCCGACCGGCGCGTACCCACGGCGGAAACCCCCACCTTCCTTCCGCCGCCCCGCGCGCCGTCCCCCCACACCCCATCCCCAGGAGTCGACACTGTGCACCGACGCATACTCGGACTACTGACCGCCACCGGCGCGGCCGCCGCCCTGTGCAGCCTCATGCTCGCCCCGACGGCATCCGCCCAGAAGGCGGGCGAGGACACCACCGCCGCCGAATTCGTGGTCGGCGAGGCCCAGTTCAACGAGATGTTCCCGGGCCGGAACGCGTTCTACACGTACAGCGGTCTCACCGCCGCGCTCGACGCCTACCCCGGTTTCAGCAACACGGGCAGCGACACGGTGAAGAAGCAGGAGGCCGCCGCCTTCCTCGCCAACGTGAGCCACGAGACCGGCGGCCTGCAGTACGTCGTGGAGCAGAACACGGCCAACTACCCGCACTACTGCGACTCCACCCAGCCCTACGGCTGCCCGGCCGGCAACGACAAGTACTACGGCCGCGGCCCCGTCCAGCTCAGCTGGAACTTCAACTACAAGGCCGCGGGTGACGCCCTGGGCATCGACCTGCTCAACAACCCCGACCTCGTACAGAACGACGCGGCCGTGGCCTGGAAGACGGGCCTGTGGTACTGGAACACCCAGACCGGGCCCGGCACCATGACGCCGCACGACGCCATGGTCAACGGCGCCGGATTCGGCGAGACCATCCGGTCCATCAACGGCAGCCTGGAGTGCAACGGCGGCAATCCCGGCCAGGTCCAGAGCCGGATCGACAACTACCAGCGCTTCACCCAGCTGCTCGGCGTCGAAGCCGGTGACAACCTCAGCTGCTGAGACCGAGCGCGTGGCCGCCCGGCTCCGGCCCCACCCGAGCCGGGCGGCGCGCTCAGACCCCCCACCCCCTAGCAAAGAGGACCGCATGCCTTCCGCACGCAAGCTGACAGCATCCCTGGCCGTCGCGGCCGCGCTCGGTGCCGTCGCCGTCATCGTCGGACCGGCCGACCCGGTCGCCGCCGTCGGGGACACCATCCCGCTCACCCTGAAGAACACCTCGGGCAGCGGCGAGCAGGTGTACGTGTACGTGATCGGCACCGAGCTCGCCTCCGGCAAGCAGGGCTACGCCGACGAGAGCGGCGCCTTCCACGCCTGGCCGGCCGGTGGCAACCCGCCGGCCCCGGCCCCCGACGCCTCGTTCGCCGGACCGGCCGACGGCGCGTCCAAGACCGTCGAGCTCCCGAAGTTCTCCGGCCGGGTCTACTTCTCGTACGGCCAGAAGCTGGACTTCCGGCTCGCCGACGGCGGCCTCGTGCAGCCCGCCGTGCAGAACCCCTCCGACCCCAACCACGACATCCTGTTCAACTGGACCGAGTACACGCTCAACGACTCCGGTCTGTGGCTGAACTCCACCCAGGTGGACATGTTCTCCGCGCCGTACTCGGTGGGCCTCACCGGCGGCGACGGCTCCACCAAGGAGACTGGCAAGCTCAAGGCCGGCGGCTACCAGGCGGTCGTCAACGGCCTCAAGGAGCAGGGCGGCGGCTGGGAGGGGCTGGTCCAGTCCAGCGGCGACGGAACCCCGCTGCGCGTGCTGGCCCCCGGGCACGGCATCGCCTCCGGTGACATCCCGGCCGGGGTGATGGACGACTACATCGACCGGGTCTGGTCCAAGTACTCCTCCGAGACCTTGACGGTGACCCCGTTCAAGGACCAGCCCGACAACAAGTTCGAGGGCAAGGTCAACGGCGGCAAGATGGAGTTCACCGACGGCACCGGCGCCGTCGTGACGTCCTTCGACAAGCCCGACTCCGACTCCGTCTTCGGCTGCTACAACAAGCTGGACGCGCCCAACGACCAGGTCCGCGGGCCCATCTCACGGACCCTGTGCGCCGCGTACAACCGCTCGACGCTGCTCACCAACTCCCAGCAGCCCGACGCCGACGCCTCCGGCTTCTACCAGGACGACGTCACCAACCACTACGCCCGCCTGGTCCACGACCAGATGGAGGACGGGCAGGCGTACGCCTTCGCGTTCGACGACGTCGGCAACCACGAGTCGCTGGTCCACGACGGCGACCCGAAGGACGCGACCATCACCCTCGGCTCCTTCAACTGAGTCAGGTCCTCTGACAGGCAGGGCACCAGAAGAGGTTGCGGGCGGCGAGATCGGCGGTGCTGATCTCGCCGCCACAGATGTGACAGGGCAGGTCGGCCCTGCGGTACACGTAGACCTCGCCGCCGTGGTCGTCCTTGCGCGGCGGGCGGCCCATCGCCTCGGGTTCGTGCTCCGGACGGACCGTGTCGATACGGTTGTTGCGGACCCCCTCGCGCATGAGCGCCACCAGGTCCGCCCACATCGCGTCCCACTCGGACCGTGTGATGTCCCGGCCCGCTCGGTACGGGTCGATGCCGTGCCGGAAGAGGACCTCCGCGCGGTACACGTTCCCCACGCCCGCGATGAGCTTCTGGTCCATCAGGAGGGCGGCGATCGTCGTACGGCTGCGCGCGACACGTTCGTACGCGCGGGCCGGCTCGGCGTCCTCGCGCAGCGGGTCGGGGCCCAGGCGGTCGTGTATAGCCTGCTTCTCCGCGTCCGCGATCAGGGCGCAGGTGGTGGGGCCGCGGAGGTCGACGTACGCGGTCCGGTTCGCGAGCCGGAGGCGGACCGTGTCGGTGGGCGGGGGCGCGGGCGGGCCGTCGGCGGCCACCTTCCCGAAGTTCACCTTGCCGAAGAGGCCCAGGTGGATGTGGACCCAGCCCTCCGTCTCGAAGCGGAGGAAGAGGTGCTTTCCGTGAGCCTCGGCGGTGCTGAGCGCCGTGCCGTCCAGGAGGGCCGCGGCGTCCGCGAACTTGCCCTGCGGGCTGGTCACTCGGGCCGGGCGGCCACCGAAGGCGGCGAGGTAGTCGGCGGCCAGCCGGTGAATGGTGTGCCCCTCCGGCACGAGAACCTCCTGGGACGGTCGCGGTAAGGGGGCGCCCGTCCCTCCTGGGGGCTCCGCCCCCAGACCCCCGCATCGGCCTGAACGGCCTCGTCCTCAAACGCCGGACGGGCTAAAAACCCGACCCCCGGCCGGGCGGCGCTGAAAAGCAGGGCGCAGCCCGCTTTTCAGGGGCGCGGGGAACTGCGCGACCAGCGACAGCGGACCCGCACCCGCACCCGCAGGACGGACCCAGGAGGCGAGGGCGAAGCCCCGCCTTCAAGGGGCGCGGGGAACTGCGCGACCAGCCCCCACCCCGCCGCACCCGACGCACGAACCCGGGGAGGGCTTCAGCTCTGCGGATGGTGCGGCGGAATCGGCGGGAGTTCACCCGTCGTCTCGTACGCCGCCAGCATCTCGATCCGCCGCGTATGCCGCTCGTCCCCGGAGAACGGCGTACCGAGGAAGGTCTCGACGAACTTCGTCGCCTCCTCCTCGGAGTGCATCCGCGCGCCGACGGCCACGACGTTCGCGTCGTTGTGCTGTCGCCCGAGCGCCGCCGTCTCCACGCTCCACGCGAGAGCGGCCCGCACCCCCTCGACCTTGTTCGCGGCCATCTGCTCGCCGTTCCCGGACCCGCCGATCACGACGCCGAGCCCCTCGGGGTCGGCCGCGGCACGCTCGGCGGCGCGCAGGCAGAACGGCGGATAGTCGTCCTGGGCGTCGTAGATGAGGGGCCCGCAGTCGACGGGCTCGTGCCCCGCGGTCTTGAGCCACTCGACGAGGTGGTTCTTGAGTTCGAAGCCGGCATGGTCGGAGCCGAGGTACACGCGCATGGTCCGAGTGTGACATGGCTGTTTCGGATCGGCCCCGCCGGGGCAGGCGCGGGAAACCCTTTCAAGGCGAATGCCGGAATTCCCTCAAGAAACACTATAGAACCTCAAGAAAACCTCAAGTAACGATCTGGATTCAAAGGTTCACGAATATATTCGCCTGGGATTCACTGAACCGGCTCGTCACGTCCCCGCAGTCCCCCCACAGTCCCCGGCGCAAAGGAACCTCCCCCCATGACTTCGCAGCCGACCCTGACGAAGGCCGGTAACGGCCCCGACGGCCCGGGAGAACCCGGCGATCCCGGCGACGGCCTGCACGCCGGGCTCAAGAACCGCCATCTGTCGATGATCGCCATCGGCGGCGTCATCGGCGCCGGCCTCTTCGTCGGCTCCAGCTCCGGCATCGCCACCGCGGGCCCCGGCATCCTCCTGTCGTACGCCCTCGTCGGGACGATGGTCGTCCTCGTGATGCGGATGCTCGGCGAGATGTCCGCCGCGAATCCGACCTCGGGCTCGTTCTCCGCACACGCCGACCGCGCGCTCGGCCGCTGGGCGGGCTTCTCGATCGGCTGGCTGTACTGGTTCTTCTGGGTCGTCGTCCTCGCGATCGAGGCCACCGCGGGCGCGGTGATCCTGGAGAGCTGGGTCCCGGCCGTACCGCAGTGGGGCTGGGCCCTGCTCGTCATGCTCGTGCTGACCGCGACGAACCTGGTCTCCGTGGGCTCGTACGGCGAGTTCGAGTTCTGGTTCGCCGGGATCAAGGTCGTCGCGATCGGCGCGTTCATCGTCATCGGCGGGCTCGCGGTCTTCGGCGTACTGCCGGGTGTCGACAGCGACAGCGCCGGCCTCGGGAACCTCACGGAACACGGCGGCTTCCTGCCGAACGGGCCCGGCGCGATCCTCACCGGCATCCTGCTCGTCGTCTTCTCCTTCATGGGCAGCGAGATCGCCACCCTCGCGGCGGGCGAGTCGGAGAACCCCCAGCGCGCCGTCACGAAGTCCACCAACAGCATCATCTGGCGTATCGGCATCTTCTACCTCGGCTCGATCTTCGTCGTCGTCACGCTGCTGCCCTGGGACTCGAAGGCCATCCAGGACGACGGCTCGTACGTCGCCGCCCTGAACTCGCTCGGTATCCCGAACGCCGGCGAGATCATGAAGTTCATCGTGCTGACGTCCGTCCTGTCCTGCCTGAACTCCGGCCTCTACACGGCCTCCCGCATGGCCTTCTCGCTCGGCAGGCGCGGTGACGCCCCGAAGGCCTTCTCCCGCACCACGAGCCGTGGCGTGCCGATGGCCGCGATCCTCGCGTCCGTCGCCTTCGGCTTCGTCGCGGTCTTCTTCAACTACGAGTTCCCGGACTCGGTCTTCCTCTTCCTGGTCAACTCCTCCGGCGCGGTCGCCCTGTTCGTCTGGCTCGTCATCTGTCTCTCGCAGCTGCGCATGCGGAAGATCATCGAGCGTGAGACGCCGGAGAAGCTGGTCGTACGGATGTGGCTGTACCCGTATCTGACGTGGGCGACGATCGCGCTGATCGTCTTCGTGCTCGGCTACATGCTCACCGACACCGAGCACGACGGCCGCGAGACCGTCCTGCTGTCGCTCCTGGTGGCGGCCGTCGTGGTGGGCATCGCGCTGGTCCTGGAGAAGGTGCGCCGCGGGAAGAGCCGCCTCCAGGAGGGATCCGAGGAGAAGGAAGGCGCGGAGCAGGTGCCGGCCGGGCAGGACGAGGAGCCCGGCGAGGCCGGGGCCTCCGGCGCCGAGCGGGTCTGACGGTCCGCCTTCCGTACGACGCCTTCGCGGTTCCCTGCCGCGGAGGCGTCGTCGTTCGCGGTCACAGCGGCGTGAAGCTCTTCTGGACCTTCTCGTAGACGGGGAGCGCCCGGTCCTCGATCTCCGGGTAGTACCAGGTGGTGATCTCGTAGGACTTGCCGCCGGTGTCGAACCCGAGCAGACGGGCGTGCCAGGGCAGCCCCTTGGCGGTGACGGTGTACTCCCAGACGACCGCGGGCCGCCCCTTGAACGTGGTCTCCTCCAGGCGGATCCGCCGATAGTCCAGGCCCTTGCTGGTGCTCTTCTCCGTCTTCTGCCACTGGTCCATCAGGTCACCACGGGCCGGGGACGCGTTGGCCAGGACCTCCTGCTTGCGGTCCGGTGAGGTGTAGTGGACCTCGGCGCCGCTCTGCACCACCCGTTCCCAGCCCTTGGGCGGCACCCAGGCGTACAGCCCGGCCTCCGTGCGGGAGCCCGCCGGAAGGCTCGGCGGGCGTGCGGTGCCCTCGACGGTGGGCGGCGGGGTGTCCGCGCCGGAGCCGGACCGGGAGGCCTTGTCCTTGTCACCGGGCGAGCCGCCGAGCAACGGGACGAGCAGACCGGCGAGGGCTCCGGCGACGGCCACGCCCACGGCGGCCGTCAGGACCTTGCGGCGAGAACCTGGGCGCCCGGGAGTCGCGCCCTCGGAGGGGAGCTCGGGGGTGCTCCCGGGCGGGGCTTCGGAGGACGTGTTCCCGACGTCGGGGGGCGCGGGACGTGGTTCGGGGGCGGGTGCCTCCGGCTCGGCCGGCGTCGGCTTCGCTCCGGAGGGGCTGGAGTTGTCCGTGGTGTCAGGGGTGGATGGAGTGGCCGGAGAGGCTGGAGTGGCCGGAGTGCTGGGGTCGGGAGTGGTCCGCAGCGTCGGTGTACGCCGGACCGGTATCGCGTCCTGCACGGGCTGTACGGGCTGTGCCGGCTTCGGCGTGCCCAGGGCCGTCGTCTCCTCCTCGTCCCCCGGGGCGGTCTCCGGGGCGGGCTCCGGTTCGTCGGGGGGCGTGACGTCGGGCGGCGGCGGTGTCACCGTCACCGTGCTGTCGTCCGCCACCGGGCTCAGCAGCGCGGCCAGTTGTTCCAGCGCGGGGCGTACCGCCGGGTCCTTCCGGAGCAGGTCCGTGAGCGGTTCCCGCAGTTCCCCCGCCGTGGGCGGGATCTCGGGCTCCTCGTACAGCACGGCGTGCAGCGTCGCGAGGGTCGTCCCGCGGGAGAAGGGCGACCGCCCGCCCAGTGCCGCGCAGAGGGTGGCGCCCAGCGACCAGAGGTCGGACGGTGGGCCCTGCGGGCGGCCGGAGACCCGCTCGGGTGCCATGTAGTCGGGCGAGCCGACCAGCATGCCGGCCACCGTCAGGGCTTCCGTGTTCTGGATGGCGGCGATGCCGAAGTCGGTGAGGACCACCCGGCCGGCCCGCCGCTCGACCAGTACGTTGCCCGGTTTGATGTCCCGGTGCAGCACGCCGCCCGCGTGCACCTGGCCGAGCGCCGCCACCAGTTCGAGCCCGATCCGGGCCGTGTCGCGCGGGCTCAGCGGACCGTCCTCCGCCACGACCTGTTCCAGGGAGCGGCCGTCGACCAGCTCCATCACGATCCACAGGCGCTCGCCCTCGTCCACGACGTCGTACACGCGCACCACGTTGGGATGGTCGATCCGGGCCGTGGCCCTGGCCTCGCGCAGGGTCCGTTCACGGCGGACCCTGGCGTCCTCCTGGTCCAGCTGGTCCATGCGGTCGATGCGCATCTCCTTGACGGCGACCTGCCGGTCGAGCGTTTCGTCGGCGGCCCGCCACACCCGCCCCATTCCTCCTTGACCAATACTCTCGACCAGTCGATATCGACCTGTCACAAGCAATCCCGGAATACCGCCCCTCGTTGTTTCCGGCACCCCTATGTCCCCCCTTCAACACCTGCCACAGAAGAACCGCAAAGAAGCACGATGGACACATCTTTGTGTCGACCAGCATAGTGCGGAGAAATCTTGTGGTACCTCTTCAAGTACTGCGAATTCCGGCGCAGACATGGGGTTACAAGGGGGACGAACATGAGCTCTCGTCGCATGACGATCACCACGGGATCGCTGCTCACCGCATCTTTCTCGGCGGTGCTGATCTTTTCCTTTCCCGCCGGCGCGGACGATCCCGGGCCCATGAGCGACAAAGGGGGAAAGGTCGTCGACGAAGCGCCCGCAGGTGTGAAGCTGACGACGTCACTGCCCGAGAAGATCAACGTCGACAACAGTTCGCAGGAAACCGCTATTACTGCCACGGTGAAGAACGGGGGGACGAAGGACAGCGGCGCGATCCGAATGCTGGTGGTCGGTTTCGACGGCCTCACGGTCAAGGCTGTCGAGGGGTGCTCGAAAATCGCGGAGAAGGATCTCTCCGAGGGCTGGAACAGTGGCTTCACCTGCACCATCGACAATCTGGCCGCCGGCAGGTCGAAGACGTACGCCGTGGACGCGACGTTCGACGTGAAGAAGGAGGGCAAGATCTGTCTGCCCGTCCAGACGACCGACGGCAAGAAGACGTTCTGGCAGCAGGGTCCCGTCCCGTTCGGTGCGAACAACCCCGCGCCGAACGCCCCGACGACACCTCTGCTGCTCGGCACCGACAACAGCCCGGTCACTCCGGGCGGTGACGCGTCCGGGGACAAGGGCGGCGGCAGGACCGGGGGCGGGGAACTGCCCAGGACCGGTCCCGCCGATCAGGTCCTGCCGCTCGGCGCCGCGGGCGCCGCGCTCATCTCCGCGGGAGCGGTGGGGCTGTGGTGGACGCGGCGGGGGCCGGGCCGGAGCGAGTCCTGACGTACTGACGTACCTGACGCACAAGAGGTTCGCCGGGGTGACGGCGTGATGCCGTGACGGCATGACGTCCTGTACTACCCCGGCGAACCTCTTGCGGGAGAACTACCGCGCGGTCGTCAGCTCTCCCGCTTGACGAACTTCCACGCGGCGGGGAGCACGCCCATCGCCAGCGCGGCCTTGACCGCGTCCCCGATGAGGAACGGGGTGAGGCCCGCCGCCACGGCCTGGGTCGCCGTCATGTCGGCCACGAGGGCCAGGTACGGGACACCGATCACGTAGATGATCGCCTCGCCCAGCAGCATCGTGCCCGCCATGCGGACGACCGAGCGGTCCGCGCCGCGGCGGGCGAGCGTGCCCACGACGGTCGCGGCGAGCAGCATGCCGAGGATGTAGCCGAAGGACGCGGTGGCCCCGGAGGTGCCTCCCGCGAACCACGGCACCCCGGCCAGGCCCAGCAGCGCGTACAGGGCGAGCGAGGAGAGGCCGCGGCCGGCGCCGAGCGCGGTGCCGACGAGGAGGGCGGCGAAGGTCTGGCCGGTCACCGGGACCGGGGAGCCCGGGACGGGTACCGCGATCTGGGCGGCGATGCCGGTGAGGGCGGCGCCGCCCGCCACCAGTGCGACGTCCCTGACGCGGGAGACGGGGAGGAGGTCGGCGATGACCTGGCGCGGGCGGGCGGGGGCGACGGCGGTTGTCATGAGGGCTCCGGCGGGGGTGTGGGCGGCGGGTCTGGGCGTGGGCGGGGTCATCGTGACGCTATCCCAGGGGGGTGCGGCGATCACCGTCAGCGGTCGACAAAGGGGGGAGGTGGGGGTTGGTGCACCTCCGACAAAGGGTGTCCTGTACACCTGTGGGGGCGTGATGCTGGTCACTGGAGCGGGTCCCGCCAAGGGTTTCCGCCTCCGCCGCCGCCCCCGGCGGCACTGGTCGTACCCCCGTGCACCGCCTACCCTCAAGGCATGGTTGCCCAAGCCGAGAACTTCGCGTCGCGTCGCTATGTCGACCTGCGGCGCCAGGGCACCGCCACCTGTCGCCTCGCCTGAGGCGAGCACGGAGGCACTCCGGCTCGCCGAGACGGGACAGACAGACGTCGGCGCAGTGTCGGACCAGCCTCCGAGGAAGTTCTCCATGCCCAGCTCCTCCCTCGCCCCGGTTCGTCGGGGTGCCGTCGACAGCGATCGGCGCAGGACCAGTGCCAGCGCCGTCCTGCGGTCCGTCCTGGACCACGGCCCGGTCGCCCGCAGCACCGTCGCCCGGCTGACCGGCCTCTCCCCCGCGTCGGTCACCGGCCACTGCACGCGGCTCGCCTCGCTCGGCCTGATCCGGGAGGCGTCCGGACCCCGCAGGTCCAACGGCGTCGGGCGGCCCCACGTACCGGTCGACCTGGACGACTCCCGGTTCGTGGTCGGCGGCATCCACGTGGCGGTGCCGTACACCACGGTCGCGCTCCTCGACCTGCGCGGCCGGGTCGTCGTCGAGCGGCGGCTGAGCCACGACGGCGGCACCGGACCCGACCGGGTGCTGACCGTCGCCGCGGCCGGACTGCGGGCCCTCCTGGCGGGCGCCAGCGGCCGGACTCCGCTCACCGTGGGCATCGCGGCCGGCGGCTGGGTGGACCGGGACTCCGGGACCATCGTGGACCACCCGCTCCTCGGCTGGCACGACGTCCCCGTACGCGAGACGCTCCACGCGCACACCGGACTGCCGGTCCATGTGGACGGCCACGCGCGGGCGTTGGTCAACGGCGAGCGGCTCTTCGGCACGGCGGCCCGCGGCAGCCGCAGCGTGCTGCACCTCTTCGTCGGCAACGTCGTCGACGCCGCCTTCGCCACTCATGACGAGGTCCACCACGGCCCCCGCTCCCAGGCCGGCTCGATCGCCCATCTGCCCCTGACGGGCGGCACGGAGCCCTGCGGCTGCGGCCGGAGCGGCTGCCTCCAGGCGGAGTTGAGCGAGCGGACCCTGTGCCGGCGGGCGCGGGAGGCGGGGGTCATCCGTACCTCGAACCCCCTGCACGTGCTGGCCGCGGCGGCCCGCGGTGACACGATCGCCGTACGGCTGCTGCTGCACCGTTCCCGGATGACCGGCCGGGCCGTGGGACTCCTGCTCGGCGTGCTCAACCCGGACACGGTCGTCGTCACCGAGATGGGCGCCGTCCACCGGGAGGACTGCCTCGCGGCGCTGCGCGAGGAGGTCGGGTCCGACCGTGCGGCGGCCGTCGTGCCGACCAGTTTCCCGGACTCGGTGCTGGCCGTCGCGGGCGGTTCGGTCGCCCTGGACGTCCTGTACCGCGACCCGCTCGGCATGTCGCCCGGTCGGCTCCGGGCCCTCTCACCGGGGCCGACTTAATTCAGAAAATCCGAATGTTGACAGGCGTCATACCAGGCCAGGAGCATCGTGCCCATGAGCTGTCGCACCTTCTGTTGCTGACACGTCGACGCACTGACGCACTGACGCACTGCCGTTCCACCGCGCGGATCGGCCGGATGCCCTGACGTCCGTCAGACCACCGACGATCCGGCCGCGTCCGGCCGTCCAGTCGTCCGGGCCGTCCGTTCGCCCGGCCGCGTCCCGCTGTCGCCCCCGCCACGCCCCGCGCGTGCGCCTTTCCTGTGCGCCTCTCGCTTCCCCGGTTCCGCCTGCCTGGTTTCACGCGCCCTGCCGCCCCCTGCCCCCGCCTCCGCGGCACGGCCCCGTGAACCACCTCATGAATTCAGGGAGTCCTCCCATGCCACCTCCTTCCGTGCCCGGAGTCGACCGGCGGCTCTTCCTCTCCTCCCTGCTCGGCGCCGCCGCCACCGCCGGGCTCAGCGGCTGTGCGGGCAGCAGCGCCGCCGACACCGGGGCCGCCGGGAACACCTCCGCTCCGCTGACGAACAAGGTCCCCTCGGGTACGAGCCTCAAGATCTCCTCGTATCAGGGCGTCCAGCAGGTGCAGTTCAAGCTCGCCGGCCTGACCGATCTGCCGTTCGAGGTGTCCTCCTGGGCGAACATCGGCGCGGGGCCCGATGTCATCAACGCCTTCCGGGCCAAGTCCCTGGACCTCGCCAACAACGCCGGCATCCCGCCCATCCAGGCGTACTACCAGGGCTTCGACGCGAAGATCGTCGCGATCGACCTCACCCGCAAGCCCAACTACCTCTTCGCCACCAAGCCCGGCAGCGACATCCGGTCGGTCCAGGACTTCAGGGGGAAGAAGCTGGCCTTCTCACAGGGGCAGGCCCAGGGGGTCGTCCTGCTGCGGGCGCTCAAGCAGGCCGGGTTCACGTACGACGACGTGGACCTGGTGCCGCTGACCAGCAACCAGTTCCTCACCGCGCTCCAGTCGGGCCAGGTGGACGTCGCCCCGCTGGCCAACAGCCAGTCGCCCGCCTACCTCAAGCAGTACGGGTCCAAGGGCGCCCACACCATCCCCACCGACGTCGTGGACCTGCTCAGCCTGCTGTGGGCGCCCACCTCCGTGCTGGCCGACAGGGCGAAGGCGGCCGCTGTCGCCGCGTACATCCCCCGGTGGGCCCAGGGCCAGGTGTGGGCGTACGAGCATCCGGACGACTGGAACAGGGAGTTCTACGTCAAGACGCAGAACCTGACGCTCCCCCAGGCCGAGGCGATCACCGAGCTGGCCAACAAGCCGTTGTTCCCGCCGCGTTGGGACGAGGCCGTCAGGTGGGAGCAGGAGACCGCGGACCTGCTGGCCGAGGGCGGCTTCGTGAAGGCGTTCAAGGTCGACTCGCTCTTCGACCGCCGCTTCGAGGGCATCGCGGCGAAAGCCGTCCCCGCCGAGTACCGGAGGTGAGCACGATGGCCACCACGTCCACCACTGGCTCCGTCGGCCCCGACACCGAAGCCGAAGCCGGGGCCGAGGCGCTCGGAGGTTCCGCTGCCGCGCCCGGCGCTTCCGGGGTCCGGCGGGCCGGGCGGCGTCGCGCGCTCTCCCCCGGCAAGCGGCTGCCCGCCTCCCGGCTGATCGGCCCCGCCCTGTTCGTCGTGGTCTGGGCCGTCGCCTCCGCGGCCGGGCGACTGGACCCGAACGCGATCCCCGCGCCCTGGACCGTCCTGCGCACCACCGGTCAGCTGTGGAGCGACGGCACGCTGTCCACCGACATCCTCACCTCGCTGCGACGCGCCGGTTCCGGGTTCGCGCTCGGGCTGACCACCGGGGTGGTCCTCGCCCTGACGGCCGGGCTCAGCCGGGTCGGTGAGGCGCTGATCGACGGGACGGTCCAGCTCAACCGGGCGATCCCCACCCTCGGTCTGATCCCGCTGTTCATCCTCTGGCTGGGCATCGGCGAGACCTTCAAGGTCGCGATCATCGCCATCGTCGTCTACATCCCGATCTATCTGAACCTGTACTCCGCACTGTCCGGCATCGACCACCGCTTCGTCGAACTCGCCGAGGTCCAGGGTCTTTCGAAGTTCCGCTTCATCCGGGAGATCGTCGTTCCCGGCGCGCTGCCCGGGTTCTTCGTGGGACTCCGGCTCGGCGTCACCGGCTCCTGGCTGGGACTGGTGGTGCTGGAGCAGATCAACGCCACCAGCGGACTGGGCTACATGATGTTCCAGGCCCAGAACTACGGGCAGACCGACGTGATCCTCGTCGGCCTGCTGATCTACGGGGTCTTCGGCCTGGCCTCCGACAGCGCGGTCCGTCTCGTCGAACGGAGGGTGCTGTCATGGCGACGCACACTGAACAGCTGACGCACGCCGTACGGCTCCGGGGGCTGACCCGCTCCTTCGACGGCCGGACCGTCCTCGACCACGTCGACCTGGACCTGCCCGCCGGACAGCTCACCGCCCTGCTCGGGCACAGCGGCTCCGGCAAGAGCACGCTGCTGCGCGCCATCGCCGGCCTCGACCACGAGGTCACCGGCAGCGGGCGGCTGAGCGCGCCCGACCGGGTGTCCGTCGTCTTCCAGGACTCCCGGCTGCTGCCCTGGCGCCGCGTCCTCGACAACGTCCTGCTCGGCACCGAAGGAAAGCAGGCCGCCGAGAGGGGCCGCGCCGCCCTCGCCGAGGTGGGCCTCGCGGGCCGCGAACGGGCCTGGCCCAACGAGCTGTCCGGCGGCGAGGCCCAGCGGGCCGCACTGGCCAGGTCCCTGGTCCGCGAGCCCGAACTCCTGCTGGCCGACGAGCCGTTCGGCGCGCTGGACGCGCTCACCCGGATCCGGATGCACGCTCTGCTGCGGGAGCTGTGGGAGCGCCACCGGCCCTCGGTCCTCCTGGTCACGCACGACGTGGACGAGGCGATCGTGCTGGCCGACCGGGTGCTCGTACTCGACGAGGGGCGGATCGGCCTCGACCTGGCCGTCGACCGGCCGCACCCGCGCTCGTACCGCGACCCGCTGCTCGGCGAGTACCGCGAGCGGCTGCTCGCCGCCCTCGGCGTGACGGAGGACCACCCGGACCAAGGAGCCGGCAAGGGCCAGGAGGGTCACCGGTGAGGCGGCGCCGACGGCCGCACTCGGCCCCCTCCTCCTGGACACCGGCCACCCACGAGACCCGCTCCCCGACCTGACCCGCCCCGCCCCGCCCCTGCCATCCCGCACCCGCACCCGCACCCGCACCCGCACCCGCACCCGCACCCGCACCCGAGAGGAACCTCCATGCCCGACATCGAGATCCGCAAGGTCACCGCGAAGATCGGCGCGCGGATATCCGGCGTCGACCTCGCCGCGCCGCTCGACGCCGAGACCGTCACCGCCCTGCGCGCCGCCCTCGACGAACACAAGGCGCTGGTCTTCGACGACGTCGACCTGGACGACGAGGGCCAGCAGGCCTTCGCCCGGCACTTCGGCGACCTCACCACCGCCCACCCGACCGTGCCCGCCGTGGACGGCGCCCCGAACGTGCTGCCCGTGGACAGCGAGCGCGGCCGTGCCGCCAACAACTGGCACACCGACGTCACGTTCGTCCTCAACCCGCCGCAGGCCAGCACCCTGCGCAGCATCACCGTCCCGCCGTACGGGGGCGAGACGCTGATCGCCAGTTCCGCCGCCGCCTACCGCGGTCTGCCCGAACCCCTGCGCCTGCTCGCGGACACGCTGTGGGCCGAGCACACCAACGACTACGACTACGCGGTGCCCGAGGAAGAGGTCGACGAGAGGCTGGCCGCCCACCGGGCCCAGTTCACATCCATCAAGTACCGCACCGTCCACCCCGTGGTCCGGGTGCACCCGCTGACCGGTGAGCGCGGGCTGTTCATCGGCGGCTTCGCCCAGCGGATCGCCGGTCTGTCGGTGAGCGAGTCCCGCAAGGTCCTCGACCTGCTCCAGAGCTATGTCGTGCGGCCGGAGAACGTCCTGCGCCACCGGTGGTCGCCGAACCAGCTCGTGCTGTTCGACAACCGGATCACCCAGCACTACGCCATCGACAACTACGACGGGCTGCCGCGCCGCCTGAACCGGGTGACGGTCGCCGGTGACGTACCGGTCGGCATCGAGGGCAAGGAGAGCTACTCGATCGCGGGCGACGCGTCGCACTACACACCGGTCCACCCACCGGTCCGCACACCGGTCGCCTAGACGGCGGGCGGTCGTCGGTCAGGGAAGGGCCCTCGCGCGGAGGACGGTTCGCGCGAGGGCCCTTCTTGCGCGCTCGAGCACGCGGAAACCACTCTCTTGCTGTTAGTCTGCACTTGCAAGTCAGTTGCAATAAGAGCTGAAGGCTGTGCCCGGAACGCCCTGCCTCGTGATCGTCTTCTCACCTTTCACGCGGGCGGGGAGCTGGAAGGAGAGCCCCCGCGAGGACGTGACTCGCGGGGGCTCTCCCGGCTCCCGGCACTCAGCGAGAGACCCCCGTGGGCAGGTGGCCTACGGGGGTCTGCCGGTACCCGGAATTCCGGTGCAAGGTTACAGAATGCCGAACTCCAGGATGATGTGGTGCATTACCTGCAACCGGGAAGAACCCCACCGCGCGCTGACCAGGGACGAGCAGCAGCAGGTGCGGAGCGCCACCGGCCGCCGGTTCGTCGGGGACTTCTTCACGTGCGTCGCTCCCGGCTGCGGCACCCTGCGCACGGGGCTCAACAAGGCGCCGTTCGACAAGCCGAGGAAGCTGCCCGAGCCCTGACGAGCCGCCGTCCGCTCAGAGGTTGCCGAAGTCCGGGCCCTTCGTGCGGGTGCGCTTGAGCTCGTAGAAGCCCGGGACCGAGGCGACCAGGAGCGTGCCGTCCCACAGCTTGGCGGCCTCCTCGCCCTTGGGGGCCGGGGTGACGACCGGGCCGAAGAAGGCGATCTGCTCGCCGTCCTCACCGGGGACGGCGATGACGGGCGTGCCGACGTCCTGCCCGACCTTCTCGATGCCCTCCTTGTGGGAGGCGCGCAGCTCGGTGTCGAACTCGAAGTCGGCCTGGTCCGCGTAGTCGATCAGGTCCGCGGGGAGGCCGACCTCGTCGAGCGCGCCGGCGATCGCTTCCTTCGTCGGGCCCTGGCCGTCGTTGTGGATGCGGTTGCCGAGCGCCGTGTAGAGCGGGCCGAGCACCTCGGCGCCGTGCTTCTGCCAGGCCGCGGTCACCACGCGGACCGGCTGCCAGGCCTTGGTGGACAGCAGCTCGCGGTAGTGGTCGTCGAGCTCGTCCAGCTTCGGCTCGTTCAGTACCGCGAGGCTCATGATGTGCCAGCGCACCTCGATGTCCCGGACCTTCTCGACCTCCAGGACCCACCGTGACGTCATCCACGCCCAGGGGCACAGCGGGTCGAACCAGAAGTCGACAGGAGTCTTGGCGGAGGTCGTGACGGTGGTCTGCTCGGACATGGTTCTCCTCGGTAGGGGTGTGTCGGTGCCAGGAGCCCTGCGTGCTGTCTCAGAGGCCCAACGCGATCGGTCGCCCCTGCCATTCCCGGGTGTGCCGTGTCAGGGGTGCATGGCAGGATCGGTCCTGTTCACCCGTACTTTCACACGTGCCTTCGCACGTACCCATGACCCACGAGGGAGTGCCGCCCGTGCCCGGTGAGAATCTGTCCCGCGACGAGGCCCGCGAGCGGGCAGCACTGCTGTCCGTCGAGGAGTACGAGGTGTCCCTGGACCTGCGCTCCGCGGTCGGCGGGGCGGACGCCGGGCCCCGGACGTTCCGGTCGGTGACGACCATCCGGTTCCGCAGCGCCGAGCCGGGGGCCACGAGCTTCGCGGACCTGATCGCGCCGAGCGTCACGGCCGTCTCGCTGAACGGCAGGGACCTCGACCCGGGCGCGGTCTTCGACGGCTCCCGCATCCTCCTGGAGGACCTCGCCGAGGACAACGAACTGGTGGTCGACGCCCAGTGCGCGTACAGCCGCACCGGTGAGGGCATGCACCGCTTCGTCGACCCGGAGGACGGCGAGGTCTATCTCTACACGCAGTACGAGCCGGCCGACTCCCGCCGCGTCTTCGCCAACTTCGAGCAGCCCGACCTCAAGGCCCCCTTCCGTTTCGAGGTGCGGGCCCCCGAGGGCTGGGTGGTGTGGAGCAACGGCGTCGGTGAGCTCACCGACGGGGTCTGGAAGTTCGCCGGTACGAAGCCCATCTCGACGTACATCACGGCCATCGTCGCCGGCCCGTACCACTACGTGACCGACTCCTACGAGCGGGTGCTGGACGACGGCACCCGGCTGGAGATCCCGCTCGGCGCGCTGTGCCGCAAGGGGCTCGCCCGGCACTTCGACGCCGACGACGTCTTCCTCGTGACCAAGCAGGGGCTCGACTTCTTCCACGACCACTTCGACTACCCGTACCCCTTCGGGAAGTACGACCAGGCGTTCGTGCCCGAGTACAACCTCGGCGCGATGGAGAACCCGGGCTGTGTGACCTTCCGCGAGGAGTACATCTTCCGGGGCAACGTGACCCGGGCGTCGTACGAGCGCCGGGCGAACGTGATCCTGCACGAGATGGCCCACATGTGGTTCGGCGACCTGGTCACCATGGTGTGGTGGGACGACCTGTGGCTCAAGGAGTCCTTCGCGGACTTCATGGGCACGTTCTCGATGGTCGAGGCGACCCGCTTCACGGACGGCTGGGTCACCTTCGCCAACAACCGCAAGGCGTGGGCGTACCGCGCCGACCAGCTGCCCTCCACCCACCCGATCACGGCCGACATCCGTGACCTGGAGGACGCCAAGCTCAACTTCGACGGGATCACCTACGCCAAGGGTGCCGCCGTCCTCAAGCAGCTGGTCGCCTACGCCGGGCGGGACGCGTTCCTGGAGGGCGCCCGCCGCTACTTCAAGCGGCACGCGTACGGGAACACGCGCCTCGGTGACCTCCTGTCGGTCCTGGAGGAGACGAGCGGGCGGGACATGGCCGCCTGGTCGCGGTCCTGGCTGCAGACCGCGGGCGTCAACTCCCTCACGCCCCAGGTGATCCTCGACGCCGAGGGCCGCGTCACCGAACTGGCGGTCCTCCAGGAGGCGGCCGAGTCGCATCCCGAACTGCGGCCGCACCGGGTGGCGGTCGGCCTCTACCGGCGGGAGTCCACGGACGGCACGGCGGGCACGGACGGCACGGCGGGCGCGGGCGGTTCGCTCGTGCGGTACGCGCGCGCCGAGGTGGACGTCGAGGGTCCGCGTACGGTCGTCGGTGAGCTGGCCGGCGCCGACGCCCCCGAGCTGGTCCTCGTCAACGACGACGACCTCACGTACTGCAAGATCCGCTTCGACGAGGGGTCGCTGGACACGCTGCGCGCCCATCTCGGTGACCTCACCGACCCGCTCGCCCGCGCCCTGTGCTGGTCGGCGCTGTGGAACCTGACCCGGGACGGGCTCATGCCCGCGCGGGACTTCGTCGGTCTGGTGCTGCGCTTCGCGGGCCGCGAGTCGGACATCGGCGTGCTCCAGACGCTGCACGCCTGGGCGAACTCCGCGCTCACCTTCTACGCGGCGCCCGAGTGGCGGGCCACCGGTGGGCGGCTGCTCGCCGAGGGCGCGCTGCGGGAGCTGCGGGCCGCCGAGCCCGGCAGCCAGCACCAGCTGACCTGGGCGCGTTTCTTCGCGGCGGTGGCGGCGGGCGAGGCCGATCTCCGGCTGCTGGAGGGGCTGTTGCAGGACACGGAGAAGATCGACGGTCTTGAGGTCGACCAGGAGCTGCGCTGGGCGTTCCTGGAACCGCTCGCCGCGCACGGGGTCGCTGACGAGGGTGCGCTCCGCGCCGAGCTGGCCCGGGACGACACGGCGTCCGGCAAGCGGCATCAGGTGCGGTGTCTGGCGGCGCGGCCCTCGGCGGCGGTCAAGGCGCAGGCGTGGGCGACCGTGGTCGAGTCGGACTCGCTGTCCAACGCGCTGGCCGAGGCGACGATCGCGGGGTTCGCGCAGGCGTCGCACCGGGAGTTGACCGCGCCGTACGCCACGAAGTACTTCGAGGCGATCGAGCGGGTGTGGGAGGAGCGGTCGATCCAGATCGGGATGGATGTGGTGAGGGGGTTGTTCCCCTCGTTGCAGGATTCTCCGGGGACGGTGGCAGCGGCGGACGCGTGGCTCTCCTCTCGGGGGGAGGCCGCGCCGGCGCTTCGGAGGCTGGTGCTGGAGGCGCGGGACGATCTGGCGCGGGCTCTTCGGGGGCAGGCGTGTGACGCGGGGGCGTCTGCCTGAGCCGGTCCGGGGTGCGGTGCGGTGCGTTGTCGGGTGCGGGTGGGTGGGGGCTGGTCGCGCAGTTCCCCGCGCCCCTGAAAAGCGAAAAGATCGCGCCGTTCCCCGCGCCCCTCAAAGCCAAAAGGACTGCACCGTTCCCCGCGCCCCGGGGTCTCCTGTCGTCTCCTCTAATGGGTGATGGGGCCCTTGCGGTTGACTTGGGTTGCTTTCGTGACAGTTACGGGATTCGGGTGATCGGTGCCGTTACCCCGTTCGGACCAGGGGGTTTCGGCAGGGTGGGTGGGGGACTTTAGGGCGGGGTTGTCCTGGTCTCTCGACGGGCGTGTAACAGCGGTTAGGCGGGGGATCGGGAGCGGGACATTCGAGGTCATGAACCACGACACCCCGCTCTCCCCCCGGCCTCTGCGGCACCTGTCCGACATCCAGCAGCGCATCCTCACCACCGCGCAACTGCGGTCGCGGGGCGTGAGCGCCGCCGACATCACCGCGCAGTGCCGGCCCGGCGGTTCCTGGCAGCAGCTCCTGCCCGGCGTCTTCCTGCTCCGCCCCGGGCCCGCCACCGGTGAGGAACTGCTGCACGCAGCCCTCACGTACGCGGCCCGGTGCGCAGCCACGGAACCGGCGGAACCCGACGCCCCGCACGGGTACCCCGACGCGCTGATCACCGGTCTCGCCGCGCTCACCCTGCACCGCGTCCCGTCCGCTCCCGCGCTGCTGTCCCTGGACCGCGTCGACGTCCTCGTCCCGCGGCTGCGCCGGCTGCGGTCGACGGGCCGCGTCCGGATCGTCCGTACGCCGGACATGCCGGAGCCCGAGCAGATCGGCGGCGTCCCGGTGGCGCCGGTTCCGCGTGCGCTGGCCGACGCCGTCGCCGGCATCTCGGACGCCGGAGCCGTACGCCTGCTGCTCACCGAGGCGGTCCGCGGCGGACACTGCGAACCTGCGGCGGTCGTACGGGAGCTGGCTCGGGCCCGGCTGCTGAGCCGGCCGCACGTGGTGGACGCGGTCGACGCCCTCCTCGCGGAGGGCCGTGCCGTCGCCGAGGACCGCCTCTACCGGATGGTCGCGGAACACGCGCTGCCCGACCCGGTCTGGAACGTCGACCTCCGGCTGCCCGGCGGCCCGGTCCTCGGCGGCCTCGACGCGTACTGGCCCGACCAGGCCGTCGCCCTCGAACTCGACACCCGGGCCCCGCGTCAGGACGACGACGCGACGTGGTCGAAGTACGCCCACAAGCGCGAGCACCTGGAGCGCCTCGGCATCACCGTCGTCCAGGTCACGCCGAAGAAGCTGCGGGACGCGATGGAGCAGCAGGCCGTCGTCGTACGGACGGCCCTGATGGCGTCGGGCGACCGCGATCCGGCCGCCTACGTCGTCGTGGTGCCCCGTTAGGCCGGTGGCTCAGCCCTTCTTCAGGATCAGTTCCGTGTTGCGGTCCACCGCGTCGCCGCTCAGATCCGTGCGGGCGCCCGGGGCGTTGAAGGAGAGTTCGCGGTACAGGGCGGCCAGACCCGTCTGGGAGAGGTCCTCGAAGTCCGTGTCGTGCGGGGCCGCGGACTCGATGAGCGTGGTGAACAGCGAGAGCGTGCCGTCGTGGTTGTCGACGACCTCGATCACCCGGGCGAGCTGCGGGAAGTCGACGTGCGAGGCGGTGGAGACCTCCCAGAAGGAGCGGCCGTCCGGTCCGGCGTGCGGGGTGATGTCGTTCTTGTGGCTGTGGCCGTTCACCCAGGCGAGCACCGCGCGGTGGGCGCCGAGCACGGAGAGGACCTCGCCGCCGCCGTGCCGCTGCTCCCCCGGGTGCGCCGGGTCCTCGCGGAGGTTGCGCATCGTCTTGCTGGTGTGGTGGCTGAAGACGACGACGTGTTCCTTGTTCTTCTCGGCCGCCTTCAAGGTGCGCTCCAGCCACCGCAGTTGGGCGGTGCCGATCGAGCCCTCGTAGTGGCCGCCCGGGTCGGTGGTGTCGATGCTGACCCCGAGCAGGCCCTCGGCGATCCGGAACGTGTAGTACTGGGTCTTCGCGGCGAGGTTGGCCTGCGAGTAGCCGTGCCCGACGGGCCCCACGCCGACGTGCGCCGGGTCGAGGTGGGCCTGGAGGTACTCGGTCGGGGTGAAGGGCGCGCGGGCCTCGTCCGGGGTGACCGGACGCAGCTTGCGCGTCTGGGACGTGAGCATCGCCTTGAAGTCCGCGCCCTTGGGGTCGCCGCCCTTCTTGACGTTCTTCCAGAGGGCGGTGCCCACCGCCCCGTCGAGCGTCATCAGCTTCTTGCCCCCGACCGCGAACTCGGCGAAGAAGGAGTCGCCGGGCGCGTAGCAGCCGCCGGGCAGGGAGTCGTGGTTGCCGACCGTGGAGTACCAGGGCAGGTTGAGGCCGGGGCTGCGCAGTTCGCGGATCGCGGCGGCGAGGAACCCGTCGACGCGCGGGAAACCGAGCTGCTTGTCGGCGTCACGCAGGGCCGCCTCGGGCTGCCAGTACAGCTTGAGGTCGCTGTTCTGGACGCCCTCGTAGCGGGCCGGGTCGCCGGAGTTGGGGGTGATGCGGCCACCGCTCATCACCTTGAGGAACCAGTCGAGTTCCGTCTTGGCGTTGTTGTCGGTGTTGTCGCCGGTGGTCATCACGAAGTGCAGCGGGGATCCGGTGACGGGGGCTCCGCGCAGCGCGTTGACCCGCTCGACGAGCGAGACCGCGCCGGCCACCGACAGGGACTCCTGGGGGCGCCAGGCGCTGGAGGTCTGGGCGCGCAGGTACTCGTACCGCAGCGGGTGCTGGACATCGACCAGGTGCAGGTCGGTGAACTGCACGAACGCGGCGAGCGCGGTGCGCCGTTCGCCCCGGCCGGCCCTGGGCTCGGCGAGGTCGCCGCGGACGACGCGCGACCAGGCGGGCCCGTCCCCGAGCCGCCGGTACCCGGAGCCGGGGTGGGCGGTCGCGATGGAGGAGAGGGTGGTGCCCCGGGTGTACGGGGCCAGGGGCGCGGCCGGCGCCCTGCGGGAGACGGCCACGGGCCGGCCCTGAGTGGTGGCGGCGGTGTCGGTGGCGGCCTCGCTGGTCCCCGGCCGCAGCGCGAAGCCGATGCCCGCGGAGAGGGACACCGCCCCGGTGGCGGCCAGGAAGGCGCGGCGGTCACGGACAGTGGAGGTGGCGACAGAGCGTATGCGCGACATGGCGCGGTCTCCCCGAGTGCGAACGCGTCGGCAGTGGTCGCGGGCGGTTCGCTCACGCGAACTTCCCGCTCATACTGGATGGTTGGCATCGGGGATGGCCTGTGCGTTAACTGGACGGCAACGGGCAGCGCCGATCACCGTACGTCGATCTTGGACTACCCTCCGCGTCCACCGAGCCCTCGCGCAACCGAGGCGGGGCGGTCACTCCGTGTTCACTTCGCTGGGTAGGGGACCTAACTCCCGGCCCCCTCGGCGCCCTCGGGGGCCTTCGTCGGTCGGCCGTCCGCGGGCCGCTCCCGCCACAGCGCGAGTCCGACGTCGACGAGTCCCACCCGGTCGAGGCCGGGCACCTCGTCGAGCGGGTGCCAGGCCGCCATGTCGGTGGAGCCGTCGGTCTCGTAGCGGAGTTCACCGCCGGTGACGCGGGCCTCGTAGACGATGCCCAGCCCCTGGAAGTCGACGGTGCCGCCGAGGCGGCGGGGGTGGGTGCGGCGGATCGAGTCGACGCCCAGCAGGGCGACCGGTTCGACCGCGTAGCCGGTCTCCTCCTCGACCTCGCGGATCACGGTGTCGTACGGGGTCTCGCCGTGGTCCATGCCGCCGCCGGGCAGTGTCCAGCGCTTGCCGCCGTCCCGTGCCACCCAGCGCGCGAGCAGTATCCGCTCGTCCCTCACACAGATGGCGTACGCCGCCACCCTCAGCTCCTTGTGCATGGCCAGACGGTACGACAGGACACCGCGGCAGGGGCGCCGCGCGTCCCGCCCGCCCGGGAACACGGCCCTGCCCGGTGGGAGCACGTCCCGGTTTGGCCGGAGATCGACGCGGTGACGTATGGCGGAATTACGCCATGGGCACCTCACGCCACGGTCAGCTCTCCCCAAACATCCGTCTCTTACGTAAAGCTGAGCGGTCATCCGGGTACACATTCCGGACCGACACGATCGATCCGTCTGATCGTGCACGAACTTCCCGCGAACTTCCCACGGACTTCTCCTTTACCTCCAAGGATGCTGATGACCCTCACCTCTCAGCGCGCTCCGATCAGCGGCGCGAGACGCGCGGCACGCATAGCCGTGGCCGCCGGTCTCGTGGCCGCCCTCTCCGCGGCGGGGCCCATACCCATGGCCTTCTCCGCCGACGACCCGGGCACACCCGCCGACGCGGCCGTCAAGTCCGCGAGCGGCAAGCTCGGTTCGGCCGACGCCGACCTCCTCGCACAGGCGAAGGCGGACGGCGCCAAGAACGTCACGATGATGATCGCCACCGCCCCCGGGCAGACCGAGCAGGTCGCGGGGCAGCTGGACGCGGTGAAGGGCGGCTCCGTGGGCCGCACCTACGACAAGCTCGGCTACGTCCGCGCGACCCTCCCGACCGGCCGGGCCTCCGCCGCCATCGAGGCGGCCGCCAAGCTCCCCTCCGTGCACGGCATCGACCTGCGCCAGGAGATCGAGCTGGACGACCCGACCCCGGCCGCGGACACCGCCAAGGGCGCCAAGAAGGCCCCGACCGCGGCCACGTACCCGGCGCCGAGCAAGAAGACGCCCGCCGAGAACCCGTACAACCCGTCCTTCGAGACGGGCGCCATCGACTTCGTGAAGGACCACCCGAAGGCCGACGGCCGCGGTGTCACCATCGG
The DNA here is from genome assembly GCF_047444975.1 of Streptomyces sp. CWNU-52B. NCBI lineage: Bacteria > Bacillati > Actinomycetota > Actinomycetes > Kitasatosporales > Streptomycetaceae > Streptomyces > Streptomyces sp. CWNU-52B. The sequence goes on from NZ_JBLFJV010000001.1 coordinate 163,746, forward strand.
CATCCTCGACTCCGGTGTCGACGTGGCGCACCCCGCGCTGCAGAAGACCACGACCGGCGAGCGCAAGATCGTCGACTGGGTCACCTCGACCGACCCGATCGTCGACGGCGACGCGACCTGGCGCGCCATGGTCAACGCCCGCTCGGGCCCCGTCTTCACCTTCGACGGTGAGACCTGGCAGGCCCCGGCCGGTGACTACGCGGTCAGCCGCTTCCGCGAGTCCGCGTCCACCGGCGGCGACGCGAACGGCGACCTGAACCGCGACGGCGACACCACCGACAGCTGGGGCGTCCTCTACGACGCCGCCGCCGGGACCGTCCGCGTCGACCTGAACGACAACAACGACTTCACGGACGACACCCCGATGAAGCCGTACAAGGACGGCTACCGGATCGGCTACTTCGGCACCGACGACCCGGCGACGGAGATCGCCGAGCGGGTGCCGTTCGTCGTGGAGATCCGCAAGGACGTCCCGATGGACCCGCTGGGCGGCGACTGGGTCGGCAAGAAGTCCGACTACGTCAACATCGGCATCATCGAGTCCGAGCACGGCACGCACGTCGCCGGCATCACCGCCGCCAACAAGCTGTTCGGCGGCAAGATGAACGGCGCGGCGCCCGGCGCGAAGATCGTCTCCTCGCGCGCCTGCACCTGGAGCGGCGGCTGCACGAACGTCGCGCTCACCGAGGGCATGATCGACCTCGTCGCGAACCGCGGCGTCGACATCGTGAACATGTCGATCGGCGGCCTGCCCTCCCTCAACGACGGCAACAACGCGCGCGCCGAGCTCTACACGCGCCTCATCGACACCTACGGCGTGCAGCTGGTGATCTCGGCCGGCAACTCCGGCCCCGGCGCCAACACGATCGGCGACCCCGGCCTGGCCGACAAGGTCATCTCGGTCGGCGCGTCCATCTCCAAGGAGACCTGGGCCGCCAACTACGGCTCGGCGGTGCAGAAGAAGTACGCGATGCTGCCCTTCTCCTCGCGCGGACCGCGTGAGGACGGCGGCTTCACCCCGACGCTGACCGCTCCCGGCGCCGCCATCAACACCACGCAGACCTGGTTCCCCGGCGGCCCGGTCGCCGAGGCGGGCTACTCCCTGCCGCCCGGCTACTCGATGCTCCAGGGCACCTCGATGGCGTCCCCGCAGGCCGCGGGCGCGTCCGCGCTGCTGCTCAGCGCGGCGAAGCAGAAGCACCTGGACCTGACGCCGGCCACGCTCCGCACCGCGCTGACGTCCACCGCCGACCACATCAGCGGCACGCAGGCGTACGCGGAGGGCGCGGGCCTCATCGACATCCCCGACGCCTGGGACTCGATCCGTGACGGCGCCACCGCCCACGAGTACGCCGTCAAGGCGCCGGTCGACACCGCGATCGACTTCGCGCTGAAGACCCCGGGCTTCGGCACGGGCCTGTACGACCGCGAGGGCGGCCTCAAGAAGGGCCAGAAGAAGACGTACGACGTCACCCTGACCCGTACCACCGGTGCCGACCGCGCGATCCGGCACGAGCTGCACCTGGCGAACAACCAGGACAAGACGTTCCGGATCGTCGGCAGTGACAAGATCTCGCTGCCGCTGAACGAGCCGGTGACGGTGAAGATCGCGGCCCAGGCGAAGAACGCCGGTCTGAGCAGCGCGATCCTGGAGGTCGACGACCCGCGCACCGAGGGCGTCGACAAGCAGGTCCTCACCACCGTGGTGGTCTCCGCCCCGCTGAAGTACACCTACTCGGCGTCCGGCAAGGTGCAGCGCAACTCCACCACCTCGTACTTCGTGACCGTCCCCGAGGGCGCCAGGAACCTGGAGATCGCGCTCGGCGGGCTGAAGGGCCTGAGCCAGACCCGGTTCATCGCCATCCACCCGTACGGCGTGCCGGTCGACAACACCTCGACGCCGTACTGCTACAGCAACTACCTCGACGGCAACGGCTGCCGCCCCGACCTGCGGTCCTACAGCGACCCGCAGCCGGGCGTCTGGGAGATCGAGGTCGAGTCGCGCCGTACGTCGCCGCTGCTCGACAACCCGTACAAGCTGGACGTCGCGGTCCTCGGCGCCGACTTCGACCCGGCGGTCGTGACCGTCCCCGAGGCCAGGATCGGTACGCCGACCCCGGCCTCCTGGAAGGTGACGAACAAGCTCGGCCCGATCGACGGTTCGCTGGAGGGCGGCCCGCTCGGCTCGTCCAAGAGCACCCGGCCGACCATCGCCGAGGGCGCCACGGACACCACCACGGTGGAGGTGCCCGCGGGCGCCGGTTCGCTCGACGTGAGCATCGGCAACGTCTCGGACGCCGCCGCCGACCTCGACCTCGCGGTCTACGACGCGCAGGGCAACCTGGTCGGCCAGTCCGCGGACGGTGACTCCGAGGAGGCCGTCTCCGTCGCGTCGCCCGCGGCCGGCACGTACACCGTGGAGGTCGCCGGCTACTCCGTCCCGGCGGGCACGACCGCGTACGACTACCTCGACGTGTACTTCGCGCCCTCGCTCGGGCGGATCGAGGTCGACGCGACTCCCGTGAAGCTCGCGACCGGGGCCTCAGCGTCGGTCACCGCCGAGGTCGTCGCGAGCGCGACGCCCCCGGAGGGCCGTACGTTCTTCGGGCGGGTGCAGCTCGTGAACGCGCGGGGCACCGTGGCCGGATCGGGCAGCGTGCTGATCGAGAAGGTCACGCCGTAGCCTTCGGCAGACCCTTCGGCAGACTGAGCAGGGCGGGCGTCCGGTCGAACCGGGCGCCCGCCCTTTGCGTCATCCGCCGGCCGGTTCCGACGGATCTCCGCTCGGGCCCGCGCACTCCATGCCGCGGGCCCCCGGCAGCGCCCTGAGGATCTCCTCGCGGGCGTCGGCGACCCCCGGACCGGTCTCCCAGTCCTGCCGGTCCTGCGCGAACACCGGCACCCGTACCAGCATGTACGTGCCGGCCTTCAGGTCCTCGCGCGCGCTCGCCGCCAGGGTGACGGTGACCGTCGGGTGGTCCCGCACTGATCGCTCGGGCCGGTAGGAGCGCTTCACCTTCAGCTCGACGCGTACGTTCCCGTCGACGACCGGCCCGACGCTCAGCACCGTCCCCTCCACGAGGACCTTCGAGCAGGCCAGGCGTGTCTCGGGCGACTGCGCCGATGTGTCGCCCGAGTCGGCCGCCCCGGCCTCCCGCTTCGAGGAGGCCGAATCGTCACTGGCCCCCGTGCCGCCGGCGCCGCCCTGCACACCCAGCCACACCGTCCCGCCGAGCAGCACCGAACCCGCCGCCACGACGAGGGTGCCGAGTGCCAGGCCCGCGGGGCGCCGGTACCAGGGGGTCTGGAACGGCCTGCTCGGTTTCGCCGGCCTGGACGGCTTCGGGTCCCTGGACGGCTTCGGGTCCCTGGACGTCTTCGGGTCCCTGCTCGGTTTCGGGTCCCGGAGCGGTCGGGGGTCCCGGAGCGGCTCCGGTGTCTCGGTGGCCAGGGTGTCGCCCATGATCCGCAGCTGTTCCCCGATGAGGGCCACGTCCGCGACCGCCGACCGGTGCTCCGCCATGAACTCCGCGTCGTCCCTGGCCCCTTCGGGGAGGGGTTCGTCCGTGAGCGCGGCCAGCAGCGCGTCGACTCCCTCGTACTCGGTTCCTCGGTACTCGGCTCCTCCGTACTCGGGCATGTCACACCACCTCGTCCTCGTGCAGGCGGGAGCGCAGCGCGCGGACCGCCGAGTGCAGCCTGCTCTTGACCGTGCCCTCCGGGATGCCGAGCTGCTCGGCGATCCCGCGGACGGGCAGGTCGGCGTAGAAGCGCAGCACGAGGATCTGCCGCTGGGCGTCGGGCAGCTCGTCCAGGCCCTGGGCCACCGCGAGCGACAGCACCTTGGTGTCCTCGCCCGAGCCGGCCACGGCGTACTCCGCGGGCCGCAGCGAGGCCAGGCGTTCACCGATCCGTTCCTGCCGGCGCCTGGCCCGGTGCCAGTCCATGGCCAGGTTCGAGGCGACGACCGCCGCCCACGCCGACACGTCACGCGGCGCCTCGGCCCCGCTCGCCGCCCGCTCCAGCAGCCGCAGACGGACCTGCTGCACCCCGTCCGGCAGGTCCGCCTGCGGCACCCCGCCGAGCGCGAGCACCGCCCGCACCCGGCGTTCCTGTGCCGCGTCCAGAGGGTCGTCAGGTGCTTTCCCGGCCGTTCTCCCGGCCTTCTCCCCGACCCCCTGGACGCGGCGGGCTTTTCTGCGCAGCACAGCCACCCTCCCCTCACCGCGTTTCCTCTACGACGCCGGTGGCCCTGAAAACGTTCGCCCGGGGTGCGGAACGTCTCACTTCGCGGGCAAAGGATTGGACACGCGGGCCCGGGTGAGACGCATGATGGAAACGCTGGCCGGTGACGCGCGGGCGATCACGCGGGCGAACCACCAGGCGAGCGATCAGGCAATCGGACAGGCAAGAGGGAGTCGCTGTGAAGGTAGGAATCGTCGGAGCCACCGGTCAGGTCGGCACGGTCATGCTGAGGATCCTCGCCGAGCGTGACTTCCCGGTGGAGACGCTGCGGCTGTTCGCCTCGGCCCGTTCGGCCGGTTCGACGATCGACTACAAGGGCGCCCCGGTCACGGTGGAGGAGGCGGCCACCGCCGACTACTCCGGCCTCGACATCGTGCTGTTCTCCGCGGGCGGCGCCACGTCCAGGGCCCTCGCCGAGAAGGTCGCCGCGCAGGGCCCCGTCGTGATCGACAACTCCTCCGCGTGGCGCCGGGACCCCGAGGTCCCGCTGGTCGTCTCGGAGGTCAACCCGCACGCCGTGGCGGACCGGCCCAAGGGGATCATCGCCAACCCGAACTGCACGACCATGGCCGCGATGCCCGTCCTGAAGCCCCTCCACCAGGAGGCCGGCCTGGAGGCCCTCGTCGTCGCCACCTACCAGGCGGTCTCCGGTTCCGGTCTCGCCGGTGTCGCCGAGCTGCACGGCCAGGCGCAGAAGGTCGTCGCCGACGCGGACCGGCTGACCCACGACGGTTCCGCGGTCGACTTCCCCGCGCCCGAGGTCTACCAGCGGCCCATCGCCTTCAACGTCGTCCCGCTGGCCGGCTCCCTCGTGGACGACGGCCTGAACGAGACCGACGAGGAGCAGAAGCTCCGCAACGAGTCCCGCAAGATCCTGGAGATCCCGGGCCTCAAGGTCTCCGGCACCTGTGTCCGCGTGCCCGTCTTCTCGGGCCACTCGCTCCAGGTCAACGCCCGGTTCGCGCGGCCGCTGAGCGTGGAGCGGGCGACGGAGCTGCTGGCCGGGGCCCCGGGGGTCGCGCTCTCGGAGATCCCGACGCCGCTGCAGGCCGCGGGCCAGGACCCGTCCTTCGTCGGCCGGATCCGCGCGGACGAGACAGTGGAGCACGGTCTGGCGCTGTTCGTCTCGAACGACAACCTCCGCAAGGGCGCTGCGCTGAACGCGGTGCAGATCGCGGAGCTGGTGGCAGCCGAACTCAGCTGACCGACTGCCCCTGTCTCCTGGGGGCTGCCGCCCCCAGACCCCCGCATCGCGCTGAACGCGCTCGTCCTCAAACGCCGGACGGGCTGAAAGGCAGGGGCGCAGCCCCGCTTTTCAGGGGCGCGGGGAACTGCGCGACCAGCCCCCACCGGACCCGCACCCGCCGAACGCCCGGGAAGGCGAGGGCGAAGCCCCGCCTCCAAGGGGCGCGAGGAACTGCGCGACCAGCCACACCCCACCCGCACCCACCGAACGGACCCGAGAGGCGAGGGCGAAGCCCCGCCTTCAAGGGGCGCGGGGAACTGCGCACCCAGCCCCCACCGGACCCGCACCCGCCGTGGAAAGATGGCGCAACTGACCCATCACGAGGAGATGACCGCGTGCCTGGCACAAACCTGACCCGCGAAGAGGCGCAGCAGCGGGCGAAGCTGCTCACCGTTGACTCGTACGAGATCGATCTCGACCTCTCCGGCGCGCAGGGCGAGGGAGGCACATACCGGTCCGTGACCACGGTGCGCTTCGACTCCGCCGAGACCGGTGTCGGCACCTTCATCGACCTGGTGGCCCCGACCGTCCACGAGGTCGTCCTCAACGGCGACCCCCTCGACCCCGCCGAGGTCTTCGCGGACTCGCGGATCGCGCTCCCGGGCGTCCTGGAGGGCCGCAACATCCTGCGGGTCGTGGCCGACTGCGCGTACACGAACACCGGTGAGGGACTGCACCGGTTCGTCGACCCGGTCGACCAGCAGGCCTACCTCTACACCCAGTTCGAGGTCCCGGACGCGCGCCGCGTCTTCGCGAGCTTCGAGCAGCCCGACCTGAAGGCCACCTTCCAGTTCACCGTGAAGGCGCCCAGCGGCTGGACCGTGATCTCCAACTCGCCGACGCCGGAGCCCAAGGACGACGTCTGGCGGTTCGAGCCGACGCCGAGGATCTCCACGTACATCACGGCGCTGATCCTCGGCCCGTACCACTCGGTGCACAGCGTGTACGAGAAGGACGGGCAGAGCGTGCCGCTGGGCATCTACTGCCGGCCCTCGCTCGCCGAGTTCCTCGACTCCGACGCGATCTTCGAGGTCACGCGCCAGGGCTTCGAGTGGTTCCAGGAGAAGTTCGACTACGCGTACCCCTTCGAGAAGTACGACCAGCTGTTCGTACCGGAGTTCAACGCGGGCGCGATGGAGAACGCGGGCGCGGTGACCATCCGCGACCAGTACGTCTTCCGCTCGAAGGTGACGGACGCCGCGTACGAGACTCGCGCCGAGACCATCCTGCACGAGCTGGCCCACATGTGGTTCGGCGACCTCGTGACGATGGAGTGGTGGAACGACCTGTGGCTCAATGAGTCGTTCGCGACCTACACCTCCATCGCCTGCCTGGCGTACGCCCCGGACTCCCGCTGGCCGCAGTCCTGGACCACGTTCGCCAACTCCATGAAGACCTGGGCGTACCGGCAGGACCAGCTGCCGTCCACCCACCCGATCATGGCGGAGATCAACGACCTCGACGACGTGCTCGTCAACTTCGACGGCATCACGTACGCGAAGGGCGCCAGCGTCCTCAAGCAGCTCGTGGCGTACGTCGGCACGGACGAGTTCTTCCGGGGCGTGCAGGCGTACTTCAAGGCGCACGCGTTCGGGAACACGCAGCTGTCCGACCTGCTCGGCGCGCTGGAGGAGACCAGCGGGCGCGACCTGGGCACCTGGTCGCGGAAATGGCTGCAGACGGCCGGCATCAACGTCCTGCGCCCGGAGATCGAGACGGACGCGGCCGGTGTCATCACGTCGTTCGCGATCCGCCAGGAGGCCCCGGCCCTGCCCGCCGGCGCGAAGGGCGAGCCGACGCTGCGCCCGCACCGCATCGCGGTCGGCCTGTACGACCTGGACGACGCCAGCGGCAAGCTGGTGCGCGGCGAGCGCGTCGAGCTGGACGTGGACGGCGAACTGACCGCCGTGCCCGAGCTGGTGGGCAAGCAGCGCGCGGCCGTGATCCTGCTCAACGACGACGACCTCAGCTACGCCAAGGTCCGGCTCGACGAGCAGTCCCTCGCCTTCGTCACCGAGCACCTCGGCGACTTCGAGGCCTCCCTGCCGCGCGCCCTGTGCTGGGCCTCGGCCTGGGACATGACCCGGGACGCCGAGCTGGCCACCCGCGACTACCTCGCGCTCGTCCTGGCCGGCATCGGCAAGGAGTCGGACATCGGCGTCGTGCAGTCGCTGCACCGCCAGGTGAAGACGGCGATCGAGCTGTACGCCGACCCGAACGCCCGCGAGGCGCTGCTGACCCGCTGGACGGACGCCACGCTGGCCCATCTGCGGTCCTCCGGGGCCGGCGGCGACCACCAGCTGGCCTGGGCGCGCGCCTTCGCGGCGACGGCCCGTACGCCGGAGCAGCTGGACCTCCTGGAGGGCCTGCTCGACGGGCGGGAGACCATCGAGGGTCTGGCCGTCGACACCGAGCTGCGGTGGGCGTTCGTGCAGCGGCTCGCGGCGGTGGGCCGTTTCGACGACGCCGAGATCACCAGCGAGTACGAGCGGGACAGGACCGCCGCCGGTGAGCGCCACGCGGCCAGTGCCCGTGCCGCCCGCCCGACCGAGGAGGCGAAGGCGGAGGCCTGGGCGTCGGTCGTGGAGTCCGACAAGCTGCCGAACGCCGTGCAGGAGGCCGTGATCGGCGGCTTCACGCAGACCGGCCAGCGGGAGCTGCTCGCCCCTTACACGGACAAGTACTTCGCGGCGGTCAAGGACGTCTGGGACTCGCGTTCGCACGAGATGGCCCAGCAGATCGCGGTCGGCCTCTACCCGTCGGTCCAGGTCTCCGCGGACACCCTGGCGAAGACGGACGCGTGGCTGGCCTCGGCCGAGCCGAGCCCGGCGCTGCGGCGGCTGATCTCGGAGTCCCGCTCCGGTGTCGAGCGCGCGCTGAAGGCGCAGGCGGCGGACGCGGCGGCGTCGGCGGCGTCACCGGCCGCGGAGTAGGCGGTACGTAGCGGTGGTGACGGCCCCCGCCGGCCCGCGCGGTGCGCGGCGGGCGACCGGCCGGTGAACCGCGGGGGGAGGGCGTCCGGTGTCTCGCCGGGCGCCCTTCCGGCGTACGGGACGGAGGGTGAAGCAGCAGGTGACCCTGCGAAGAGCGTCGTCGTTTCCGTGGGAGCGCGCGGCGAATCGCCGAACCCGCGGGGACGGCTCGGGCGCCGACACCCCGTCGACCCCCGTCGACCTCCCGCGGCGGCTCGGCGGACGCGGCGGACTCGGGGGACGGCTTCCGCGGTGCCGTGGTCATCGGCCGCCCGCCCGGGTGACCGCGCCGGAACACGACGAGGGCACCGTCCTCGGTCCCGTACGCGACTGATGTCGTACGGGACCGAGGACGGTGCCCTCGAAAGAGAATTCGGCGTGGGACGCTGACCGGAACTCGGCGGGGACCGAGGTCAGGACGAGGCGTGCACCTGGTCCTTGCCCTGCATCTTCCCCTGGGCCTGGCCCTTGCCGCCGGGCTTGCGCCTCGGCTGGCGGTCCGACGACCCGTCGAGGACCCAGACCAGGCCGGCGATCAGCAGGAACAGCGCGATCGGCGCGACCACATAGAGGCCCAGCGTCTCGATGACGCTCAACCCCGGACCCGGGTCGTCGCCGTCGTCGCGCGTCACCGCGAGGGCAGGGGACGACATCAGCAGCATCATCAGCGTCGTACCGGAAGCCAGGGCGCCGGCGCGCAGGGCGTTCTTCTTGTCCACGGTGCAAACGTAGCGAACTCCCGTCGAGGCCGCGCGCCCGGGGTGCCCTACGAGGTTCCGGACCTCACGTCGCGGACGTCAGGCGGCGGGCTCGGGTCCGCCGGGCGTACGGCCTTCGCGCACCACCTCGATGAGGGCGTGCAGCCGTGGTGAGGCGGCGAGTTCCTCCAGCGTGACGGGGCGGCCCTCGGCGTCGGCGACCGGCAGGCGCCAGTTGGGGTACTGGTCCCAGGTACCCGGCAGGTTCTGCGGGCGGCGGTCGCCGACGGCGTCCGGGAGCCAGACGCCGACCAGGCGGGCGGGCGTGCTCAGCAGGAACCGGTGCACGGCCTGGATCTCGGCCTCCTCCGACTGCTCCGAGACCCCGCCCGCCGCCCCTTGGAGGAGTCCGAGCCGGGCGAGCAGCGCCAGCCACTCCCCCACGTCCGCGGCGGCCTCGGCCCGTTCCTCCCCCACCGGGCGGGTCAACAGGCCCAGGCGGTCGCGGAGTTCGACGTGGTCGCCGGTGAGCCGGGACGCGGTGGGCGGCAGGTCGTGGGTGGTGGCGGTGGCGAGGCAGTCGGCGCGCCACTGCTCGGGCTGCAGCGGCAGGCCCGTGCCGTCCCAGTCGCGCTCGAACCAGAGGACGGAGGTGCCGAGCACCCCGTGCTCCTGGAGGGTCTCGCGCACACCGGGCTCGACGGTGCCGAGGTCCTCGCCGATCACCAGGGCCCCGGCGCGGGAGGCCTCCAGGGCGAGGACGGCGAGCATGGCCTCGGCGTCGTAACGGACGTACGTCCCCTCGGTGGCCGGGCGGCCCTGCGGGATCCACCAGAGCCGGAAGAGCCCCATGACGTGGTCGATACGCAGAGCGCCCGCGTACCGGAACAGGGCGCGCAGGAGGCGGCGGAACGGGGCGTAGCCGGACTCGGCGAGGCGGTCCGGGCGCCAGGGCGGCAGCCCCCAGCCCTGGCCCTGCACGCTGAACGCGTCCGGGGGCGCGCCGACCGACATGCCGGCCGCGAAGTACTCCTGCTGCGCCCAGGCGTCAGCGCCGCCCGGGTGGACGCCCACGGCGAGGTCGTGCACGAGCCCGACCGCCATGCCCGCGTCACGGGCGCCGCGCTGGGCGGTGGCGAGTTGGGCGTCGGTCAGCCAGGCGAGGCGGCTGTGGAAGTCGACGCGGTCCAGCAACTCGACGCGGGCGCGGGCGGTGGCGGCCGAGCGGGGGTCGCGCAGGCCGCGCGGCCACCGCGTCCAGTCGGAGCCGTACACCTCCGCGAGCGCGTACCAGGTGGCGTGGTCCTCCAGGGCCTGGCCCTCCTCGGCGAGGAAGTCGCAGTAGGCGGCCCGGCGTCCGGGCCCGAGCGGCACCTCGCGGACCAGTTCCAGTGCCTCGCGCTTCAGCTCCCACACGGCGTCGCGGTCGATCAGCGCGCCCTTGTCGAGCACGGCCGCGCGCAGCCGCCCGGCCCGCTCCAGCAGCGGCCGCACCCGGTCGCGGTCGCCTTCGTCGACGTACGCGAACTCGGGGACGTCCTCGACCCGCAGGTAGACGGGGTCGGGGTAGCGGCGCGAGGAGGGCCGGTACGGGGAGGGATCGGTGGGCGCGCCGGGCACGGCCGCGTGCATCGGGTTGACCTGGACGAACCCGGCGCCGAGGGCACGCCCCGCCCAGGCGGCCAGTTCGGCGAGGTCCCCGAGGTCGCCCATGCCCCAGGAGCGCCGGGAGAGCAGCGAGTAGACCTGCACGAGCAGCCCGTACGTCCGTCCGGGGGGCGCGGGCAGTCTCGTCGGGGCGACGACGAGATGGGCCCGCGCGGTACGCCCGTCCGGGGCGGTGGCCACCAGCTCGTGCACGCCGAGCGGCAGCCGCTCGACGGAGGTCAGGGTCTCCCCCTGCTCGGTCAGGACCCGCAACCGGGTCCCGGCGGGCAGCGCGGCGAGGGCGGAGCCGAGCGAGGAGGGGCCGCTCCCGGTAACGCCCCCGGTATCGCCCTCGGTACTGGTACCGGTACCAGTACCGGTCCAACACACCACAGTCGGCGGCAGCAGCCGTTCCCGGAGTTCCGCCTCGCGGGCGGCGAGGGAGGCGCGGACGGCGTCCGGCGTCCCCGCGGCGACGCCCAGCGCGGCGAGGACGGCGACGACCGCCGTGTCCGAGGCGGCGACCGTGCGGCCCGGTGACGGGCTGTAGGACGTGGCGACGCCGTGCAGGTCGGCGAGCCGGGAGAGCGGCATCAGACTCCCGAGGGGTAGGGGTCCAGTCCTGCGGCGGCCCCGGTGGAGGTCGGCTCGCTCGTCAGGGGCGCGGCGTCGGCAAGAGGGGGTTCGCTGGTGAGGGGAGCGGCGTCGGGCAGCGGCGGCTCGCTGGTGAGCGGCGCCTCGGCGCAGGAGCCCTCGGCGCTGAAGACGCAGTAGTGCGGGTCGAGGTCGGACCCGTAACCGGAGTCGTAGCTGGAGCCGTGGCTGGAGCCGGATTCGGATGCGCGGTGGGATGCGGGTTCGGCGGGCACGTCCGCCGGACGTTTGGAGAGGGCCGAGAGCAGAAGCTGTGCCGATGCGGCCACGGGGGCCTCCTTGGTGGTCGTGCGGGCTGGGTCAGGGCAGCCCCTACCCAGAGGGCGCGCCCGCAGACGTGACGGCTCGGACAACGTGTGCCTGCTCACATTCTGTCCCGGATACCCGCCTTCACCAAGAGCGCCTGCCCGACCACCGTGCGCGACCGCCCCCACCCGGTGGTCCTCCGATCGCCGGTGGGAGGCGGGCAAGACGAAGGCTCGGATCGTCAGGCTGAAATGCCGTCGATCCGAGCCATCGCGTCCTCCGCGCCGTACGGCTGCAGGTAGGGCAGCCACCGTGGATCCCTGTGTCCGGTCCCGATGATGCGCCAGGCGAGCCCCGACGGCGGGGCCGGTTTGTGGCGCAGGCGCCAGCCGATCTCGACCAGGTGGCGGTCGGCCTTCGTGTGGTTGCAGCGGCGGCAGGACGCCACCACGTTGTCCCAGGCGTGCTGACCGCCGCGGCTGCGCGGGACGACGTGGTCGACGCTGGTTGCGACGCCACCGCAGTACATGCACCGGCCGCCGTCCCGGGCGAACAGCGCCCGGCGGGTCAGCGGGACGGGCCCTCGGTACGGGACCCGCACGAACCTCTTCAACCGGACCACGCTGGGAGCGGGGACAGTGACGGTCGCGCTGTGCATGAAGGCGCCGGATTCCTCTAGAGAGACAGCCTTGTTCTCAAGGACGAGGACGAGCGCGCGGCGGAGCGGTACGACGCCGAGGGGCTCGTACGACGCGTTGAGGACCAGGACATGCGGCACGGATGGCCTCCTTGTACGCCGGCGGCGCGTGGCTCGCGCCGGGACGATCTGTAGTCAGTCTCCCCTCATGCCTGGTGGAAGCGCCACCATGTCCCGGTAACGGGCTGGGAGTGTTTTCGACCACACCTTCTTATCCCCACGTGAGCACAGTCTCTCCCTCGAACATTGCAACGATCCACACACGATGCCCCGTTAGTGTGGTGGTTCCGCCCGTCGGCGCTCCGCCCGATGTCCGGCCACGGGCGGGCCGCTACGCCTGGAGGTACCTGCCGTGTTCTTGTCCGTCCTGTCGGCCGCCGATCCCACCGAGGAACCGACGTCGCCGACGCTCCAGGACGCCCAGGAAAGCGCCACCAACGCCGCCAGCTGGATCGAGCAGAACTGGTCCACCTGGCTCAGCATCGGACTGCGGGTGCTGCTCATCGTGGTCATCGCCGTGGTCCTGAGAGTGGCCGTCCGGCGGACCATCACGCGGTTCATCGACCGGATGAACCGGACGGCCCAGTCGGTCGACGGCACGGCGCTCGGCGGTCTGCTGGTCAACGTCGAGCGCCGCCGCCAGCGTTCCCAGGCCATCGGTTCGGTCCTCCGTTCGGTCGCGTCCTTCATGATCATGGGCACGGCCGCGCTGATGATCCTCGGCACGTTCCAGATCAACCTGGCCCCGCTGCTGGCCTCGGCCGGTGTGGCGGGCGTGGCGATCGGTTTCGGCGCCCGGAACCTCGTGACGGACTTCCTCTCCGGGGTCTTCATGATCCTGGAGGACCAGTACGGCGTCGGCGACTCGATCGACGCGGGGGTCGCCTCCGGCGAGGTCATCGAGGTGGGCCTGCGGGTCACCAAGCTGCGGGGCGACAACGGCGAGATCTGGTACGTCCGCAACGGCGAGGTCAAGCGCATCGGCAACCTCTCCCAGGGCTGGGCCACGGCCGGTGTCGACGTCACGGTCCGTTCCGACGAGAACCTCGACCGCGTGCGTGCGGTCCTCGCGGAGGTCGGCGAGGCGATGAGCAAGGCCGAGCCGTGGAACGAACGCCTGTGGGGCCCGATAGAGGTCCTGGGCCTCGACAGTGTCGTCCTCGACTCGATGGTCGTACGCGTCTCCGCCAAGGCGATGCCGGGCAAGGCCCTCTCGGTGGAACGCGAACTGCGCTGGCGCATCAAGCACGCCTTCGACCGGGCGGACATCAGCATCGTGAACGGCGTCCCGCCCCAGCCCACGGAGGAATCGACCCCGGACCCGACGGCAGGCATGGCGGCCCCGTCGGCCTACGCGAACACGGGCTCCCCGCAGTCACAGTCGGCGTCCCCGATAACACCTTCGGTCCCGACGAAGTAGGGCCGGCGCCCGCCGTAACGGTTCGGCCCGCTCATTCGGGTGAACGCCCACGCCGTTACCGGGCCGTACGGGTTCCGAGTGCCTCATGGTTTTCTGTCGGGGCACCCGGAACGGGCGTAGCCTGGCAAAAGCGTGGCGAGGGAGAAGCATCAGTGAGTGCCGAACTCATCATGGAGCCGGTCATGACGCAGCAGGACCCCGTTGATCTGCTGATCGCGTTCGAGGAGGCGTCCGAGACGCCGATTCGACCCGAGTACGTCGAGGGGACCGTCATCGTGCCGCCGGCACCGAACGACAACCACAATGACGGCGCAGGGGAACTGTTCTTCCAGTTCCGCGTCGCTGGATTCCGCCTGGTGGGCATGGGCAACGGCTACCGAGCCGCCCACAAGGACGGCAGGACCATGGCCCTGCTCATCCCGGACTTCTATGTGCGCCGCCGCCACGCGACAGACCTCGACGAGTCGTACCGCAGGGCCCACAAGGGGTGGTACCCCATCGACATGATCACCCTGGTCGGCGAGGTGACCTCGACCAACCACGAGACGGACACCGGCCCCAAGCTGCGCGCCTACGCCGCCGCCGGCGTCCCCGTCTACGTCCTGATCAACCGCCGCCTCCAGACGGCCCACTGCTACTCGGACCCGATCACCCCGGGCGATGATCCCACCGAGGCGTACTACGCCACGGAGGTCAAGGCCGACCTGGGCCACCCGCTCCGGCTCCCCTCCCCGTACCCGACGCTGGAGACGGCTCCTTTCCTGGAGCCGACGGCGTAGCCGAACCGGCGTCCACCGCGGCGGCGGCGAGTTCCCACTCCGCGTACACGGTCTTGCCGGTGTTCCGCGGCTCGACACCCCAGCGGTCGGACAGGGCCGCGACCAGCAGCAGCCCACGCCCGAACTGGTCCGTGTCCTCAGCCGGCCGGGGCCACGGCAACCGCTCCCCGCGAGGGTCGACGACCTCGACGCGGAGTACGGCGGCGGTGACCGAGATCCGTACGCGGACGAGCCGGTCCTGGAGGCTGCCGTGGAGCAGGCCGTTGGTCATCAACTCCGAGACGACGACGGCGACGTCCCCGGCGAGGTCGGGCTGCCCCCACTCGGAGACGAGCCGCGCGGCTCTGCGCCGGGCGAGGGTGACGCTGCGAGCGAGGAGGGTGTAGTCGAGGGAGTCCTCGTGGAGGAGGGGTTCGGGTGCGGTGGGGGGTTGTTCGACCATGGGATACGCGGCTCCGACTGAGCCTCGCCCAGCGCGACTCGGTCCTGCTGATCGACACCATCCGCCAGGAGATCTGACCCATGAACGAGTTCGACTTCGCGAAGTCCAGCTACAGCAACACCGGAGGTGAGTGCGTCGAAGTCGCCCGCAACGTCCCGGACACCGTCGCGATACGGGACTCCAAGAAGCCTGACGGCCCGATACTCCGCCTCGCCTCCACCACCTGGGCAGAGTTCACCGCGTCCCTGACCTGAAGCCGACCTGGAACGTCCGGACGCACCCGGCTCACCCAACCTCACGGTGACCACGAGAGCCGCGGCGCAGCGCGATCCCGCCCCACACGACCGCCGCCGTCAGCGCCGCCGCAACCATCGCGCCCTGCGCCAGTGCCTCCGGCCGCCAGCCCAGTGCCTGTCGGGTGCCCATGAAGGTGAGGAGGAGGACGACCACGTCCAGGCCGATGACGGGAACCCTCGCGGCGACTGCCCGCAGCGCGCCCGCCACCACCAGGCCGGTCAGGGTCCAGACCACCAGATACCGCTGCACGTCTCCCGCCGTGGCGAGCGGCAGCCCGTACTCGTCGGGGCCGACGCGGTACGAGGCCGCGGCCCAGGCCCAGCCCACCCCGACCACGGTGACGCCCACCACCCACAGGGCATGGCGCCACAGAGGACCGGGCCGCACGGACTCCTCGTCACCGTCGGAGCCCGAGAGGCTGTCAGGATTGTCCGGGCTGTCCGGGCTGTCTGTGCTGGAGAGGGCAGAGGATTCGGTCACACCCGGAAGGACGCGGCCCGGAGCCCACGGGTTCCCGCTCGGTGACCTACGCCGTTGCGCGGAGCCGCCGGCGGTAGTGCAGCGGCGATTCCCCGATCTCGCGTTTGAACGCGGTGCTGAACGCGCTCTCCGACCCGTAGCCGAGCTCGGCCGCGAGGGAACCGACCCGGACGTCGGGGTCACGCAGCGCGCGCTGGGCGAGCAGCATCCGCCAGCGCGACAGATAGGCCAGCGGCGGCGTCCCGGCGGCCGCCCGGAACCGCTCGGCGAAGCTGGTGCGTGACATGCCCGCCGCACGGGCCAGTTCGAGGAGCCGCCAGGGCTGTCCGGGCTGCTCGTGGATCAGCCGCAGCGCCGGGCGGAGAGGTTCGTCGGCGAGCAGCCGGAGCCACCCGACCGGCGTCTCCTCCTGTTCCAGGTACGCACGCAGCACTTCGAGCAGGAGCAGCTGCCCGTTCTGCCGGATGGCGAAGCCTGACCCCAGCCGTCCGCTCGTGGCCTCGTCGAAGAGCCGCTCGACGATGCCTCCGAGGCGGGAGGCGGCCGAGGTCGCCGCCCGCACGTGGACCAGGCCGGGCAGTGCCGCGCTCAGCAGCGAGAGGCCCGCCGGGCTCACCCGGATCCACCCGCCGACGAGCACGTCGTCGGTGGCCAGGTCGGCCGCGGCGAGCGCCATGGCGTCGAAGTCGGCCTCGGGCCTGAGCTCCACCGGCGCCCCGTCGCCACGGCCGCCGCGTACGTCCAGCCGGGTGCGGTGGTTGAGCAGCACGACATCGCCGGGGGCCAGCTCGACAGGACCGTCCGGGCCACCCGGCCCGTCCACGCCGACCCGGGCCGACCCCGCGACCAGTGCGACCAGCTTGAGCGGCTGGGAGACCTCACCCCTGGCCACCCACGGGCCGCGCACCGCGAACCCGCCCGTCAGCATCCCCTGCACTTCCACCAGGTCGAAGACGTCGGACAGCACATCGGTGACGGCCAGATCAGACATCCTCGTACTCTCGCGCATGAAATGCGGACGCACAACCATTCAGCGTCCGGTGCGAACGGCCGAGACTTGAAGGCATGACAGCACAGCAGACCCCGCAGACCCCTCTGAACACCCCGTTCACCGCCTCCTCCACCGCGGCCGACGTCCTCGACGGCCTCGACCTGACCGGACGGGAAGTGATCGTCACCGGCGGCCACGGCCGGCTCGGCCGCGAAGTCACCCGCGCGCTCTCCGCCGCCGGCGCCGGCGTGACCGTCGCGGCACGTGACCCGGAGCGGGCGGCCTCGGTGGTGGACGGGCTCCCGGGAGTACGTGTCGAGCGTCTCGACCTCACCGACCCGGGTTCGGTCGAGTCCTTCGCGCGGCGGTGGCTCGCCTCCGGCCGGCCCCTGCACGTCCTGGTCAACAACGCCGCCGTGCTGTTCTCGCCCGAGCTCGTGCGCGACGCGCGGGGGCACGAGCTGCAGTTCTCGACCTCGCACCTCGGCCACTTCCACCTCACCAGGGCGCTCCTCCCGGCGCTGCGGGCCGCGGAAGGGGCGCGCGTGGTGACGGTGACCTCGGGCGCGGCACGCTTCGGTGAGATCCGGTGGGACGACCTGGACTTCACGACCGAGTACCACCCGGCCGCGGCGTACGGCCAGTCCAAGCGGGCCAATGTCCTGTTCACCGTCGAGCTGGACCGCAGGTACGCCGATCAGGGCGTCCGGGCCTTCGCCGCCCACCCCGGCGTGATCATCGGAGCGGGCCCGTTCACCCCGGAGCAGGTCGCGTCGTACCGCGCACAGGGCCTGGTCGACGACGACGGCGTCACCGTCATCGACCCCGAGGCCGGCAAGAAGACGGTCGAACAGGGCGCCGCGACCCTTGTCTTCGGCGCTGCCGGCCCGCTGCTGGACGGCCTCGGCGGGGTCTACCTCAAGGACAGCGACGTTGCCGTACTCGACGACGAACAGCGCCCGTTGACCGCGGACAGCATCCCGTCGGAAGCCAACTCGGCGATGCTCGACCCTGCCGACGCGCGGCGGCTGTGGGAGCTGAGCGAGCAGCTGCTCTCCTGAGGACGAGGTCGTCCCACGCTCAGGATCCACCTTCGACACACGGCCTGGCCGACGGCACCGAACTGGGACGATGAAACATGCTCCCGGACCCGGACGACTGGCAACTCACCCACGACGTCGACGACTTCCTCGCCCGAGCCGGGGACTTCCTGCGCTCGCGCCCGGCCCTGCACAACACGCCGCTGACGGACATCGAGAAGTTGCGGACACGCGGGCCGGGCGCACCCGGCGCCGAAGCCACCGGCACCGGCACAGCCACACCCGTACCCACGCCCACCCTCTTCGGCTACCTCGTGGCGGAAGGCGAGGTCGGCGAGGTCGGCGCCGTCTTCTACCGCACACCACGAGGCTTCCTGGGCCTCACTCCCCTCTCCGCCGAGCAGGCCGACACGCTCGCCGCCCGCCTGGCCGGCCTGGGGCATTCCCCGTCCGGCGTCATCGCGGACCACGACACCGCGACCGCGTTCGCCGAGGCATGGCGGCGGCACGCGGGCGCGGTGCCGGCGCCCTTCTGGCGGACGCATCTCTACCGTCTCGGCACGCTCACGGCACCGCGGCCGCGCGCCGAGGGGCGGGGACGTATCGCGGGCACCGGGGATCAGGCCCAAGTCGTGCGCTGGTGCCGTGAGTTCTGCGTCGATGTCGGGGAGCAGGTCTCCCTCGACCTGATCGACGCCGGTTCCTGGGGCGATTCGCGGTTCGGCGACAGACACTTCACCTTCTGGGAGACCCCGGACGGCACGCCCGTCTCCATGGCGGCCACGACCGCGATGGTCGGCGGCATGGTCCGGGTTGACCCCGTCTACACCCCGGCCCGCTTCCGGGGCCATGGCTACGCGGGGGCCGTGACGGCCGAGGTGAGCCGGGCCGCGCCGGCCGCGGGCGCGACGGACGTCGTCCTGTTCACGGACCCGGCCAACCCGACCAGCAACGCCCTCTACCAGCGACTCGGTTACGTCCGCATCGCCGACTTCACCGGTTACAGGTTCTCCTGAGCCCCCACCGCTCGACGGTCGTGTGACGGCCTGATGGTGGCCGAGTATTGACGGCCGCTCACCGCACGGCGATGATCTGAAAGCGCTCTCTGACGTGAACACGACCGGGAGGAACCGATGTCCCCCACCCGCTGGTTCGCCGGCCTGATTCCGCTCGGGCTCGTCGCCGCGCTCGCCCTCGGACAGGCCCTCACCACCGCCGGACCCGCCGAAGCCGTCGCCGCGGCGGCGGACGGCGAGGTCTCCGTTCTCGGCCGCACCACCCTCGGCGGCGCCGACCCGAGCGTCATCAAGGTCGGCGGCCAATACGTCTCCGCCAAGTCCGTGGACGGCGGTATCGCGGTGCGGACGGCGTCCACCCTGGAGGGGATCGCCGGCGCGACCAAGCAGCAGGTGTGGCGGGACACCGGCGGCCTCGGTGAGGTCTGGGCGCCGGAGATCGTGTACCACGACGGCGCCTACCGCATCTACTTCGCCGCCGGTACGAGCGCGGCCCACCGCATGTACCACATCAGCTCGACCAGCCCGGCCTCCGGCTACTCCGCCGCCACCAAGGTCGCCCTGCCCAACGACAAGTGGGCCATCGACGGGGCGCCCTTCACCTTCGGCGGCCAGCGCTGGTTCGTATGGTCCGGCTGGTCCGGTGACACCAACGTCGAGCAGAACCTGTACATCGCCCGGATGAGCGGCCCCACCACGACCACCGGCGCCCGGTACGTCATCTCGCAGCCCCGCGAGTCGTGGGAACGGGTGGTCGGCAACCCGTACATCAACGAGGCACCCCAGCCGATCGTCGACCCCAACGGGCAGTTGCACATCGCGTACTCCGCGAACGGCAGCTGGAGCAGCCAGTACTGCATCGCCGACCTGCGGCTGCGGGCCGGCGGCGATCCCACGTACGTGTGGGACTGGTACAAGAGCAACGGCTGCCTCTTCGGCTCGCACGCCGAGACGATGATGTCGGGCTGGGACCCCACGCTGAACGTCGACGGCCCCGGCCACCACACGTTCGTCCTGCCGAACGGCGACGCCACCGCCGGCCCGCCGTCAGGCAACCGCTTCCCGACGATGTACCACGCGGTCGCCAAGGGCACCCCGTACTCGTGGTCCAACCGCTACTACTACACGGGCACGGCCGTCTGGTGGGGCAGCACGACATACCGCAGGGCCAACGTCCCCGGCGAACCCACCAATACCGGCTTCAGCCTCAAGTTCTTCGAGTGAAAAGGCCGCCCCACCAGTGAATCGCCGGTGGGGCGGCTCTTGTTCGTCTGCCCCTGCGGACCACCAGCCACTCCGTGAAGCCCCGCATCAGTCCGCCCGACCTGCCGGTGTCGACTCCCGTGAGGAACATGGCCGTCGAGTGGTAGGTGCCGTTCAGGCCGAAGCTCTCGGGATGTTCGCGCATCTTCTCGATGAGCTGCTTGTCGTTCACTCGTCCCCCTGGAACCCGAAGTCGATGATGTGGTGCCTGGTCCACTGAGCCTTGAACTCAGCGATGGTGTCCCTGGCCCGTCCGGTCCGGGCGTCGTGGACCCCCACCACGCACACCCACCGTCCGATGCTCCACCTCTCCCCCACCGATGGGCGGCGCGTTCACCACCGCGGAAGCCCTCAGTCGAACGTCCGCCACATGTGTCGTCGCGGCCAGAAACCAGGTCACGACGACACGTGCCTCAACTCACCGTTCGCCGAATTCTCCAAGTTCAGCGATCAGTCGCTCACGGACCGTGGATTCGTCGCTGCTCAGCAGAGTCATGCCCGGCGCGAGCGCGCCCGCCCCGAGAGCAGCGGTCCGGGCCGCGTCGGCCTCTTCCTGATCCTGGGCTCGTTCGATGCCCGCGTTGGTGCGGCCGAGCAGTTCTTCGGCCTCCACCTCCCTGGCCAGCGTGTAGAACGACTCCGCGGTCACCATCACCGGCTCGGCGGAAGCGGGCGACCAGTTCGGCGCCTCGCTCTCCCTGACCTCGTACCGCACCACAGCAGTGCCGATGGCCTCGCCCGGGGAGCCGATGGTGAGGATCGAGTCCGTGGCGGTCGTCGAGTCGGATCGGCCGACAAGTCTCCGCCGTGAGCACCGTGCCGGGCGCCGTCGCCACCGCCCAGAACTCCCGGCTCGCCGTCGGAGTTCCCGACGAGGACATCGGTACGACCGCGAACGCCGGTTCCGTCACCGCCTTCTCCCTGCTCGGCGACCCCGGCGACAGCGACGTACCGGTCGAGCCCGGAATGGTCGGCCTGCCAGGCGCCTCGGGCGCGAACCCGCGGCTGGGCACGAGTATCTTCGCGGCGGCTGGGCACCTGTACGTCGGCATGCCGTACGGCCCGAGCCCGTACGGCGCCGTGCACACGATGCCGTGGGCGAACATCACCGCCGCGGCGACGGAGACGGTCACCACGTACCAGCCGGGCCAAGGCGGGCTCCCGGCCGCCGGCACGCAGTTCGGCAGTGCGGTGCGCTGACCCCATGCGACGGGACCGATTCTCACGAGGCCGGTGGTGGGAGCCGCGGCACATCTGCCGTGGCTGCCACCGTCGGTCGTCGACGGCTCAGGCTCCACCGCCGACACCGGGTACAGGATCAACGAGGAGGCCGCCCCACCGGTCAGATTCCGGTGCGGCGGCCTCCTCGTTCGTCCTCGGGAGAGCGTGGCCGATCAGCCGGTCACGCGGAACAGGTTGCTGCCCGCGCCTACCGTGAAGCTCGCGTATCCGTCCTTGCGTGCGCCGCCCTTCGCCGTCGCGGGGGCGTGTACCTTCTGCCGGGCGCTCACCGGTACGAGGACTTCGGCGGTCGAACCCACGGGGACATCGGCCCGCAGGGTGAATTCCCCCTTCTTCCGGGTCCATGACGAGGTGATCCGGCCGAGCGGTGACTCGACGTGGGCGGAGGCATGGGTGAGGTCGCCGACGGCACTGGGCCGGATCCGCACCTTCGTGTAGCCGGGTGCGGCGGGTTCGATCCCGGCCACGCCCTGGTAGAGCCAGTCGTCCACCGTGCCCATGAAAGCGTGGTCGTGCGAGCGGGAGTTCGCGTTCCACTCCTCCCACATGGTCGTGGCGCCCAGGCCCTCGAACCAGTACCCCCAGCCGGGGTAGGTCGGGTTGGTGGCCACGGTGTAGGCCAGGTCGGCGTGCCCGGCCTCGGTGAGGACCGGCAGGAGCACCTTGGTGCCGAGCGCCCCGGTGTCCAGGTGGTCGTCACGGGTGTGGATGTCCTCGACGAGGTTGTCGACGACGGCCTGGCGGTGCTCCTCGGGCACCAGGCCGAAGCTCAGGGGGAGCAGGTTCGACGTCTGGCGGTAGCCCGCCTCCACGTTGTCGTAGTAGGCCTGCTTCTGCGGGTCGTAGAACGTGGCGTTGAAGGTGTCCTTGACCTGCGCGGCGAAGGAGTCGAAGTGCCGCGCGTCGGCGGTGTGGCCCAGCGCCCGCGCCATCGTCGCGAGCCGCGTCGCGGTGAGGTAGATGTAGGACGTTCCGGACAGCCGGGTGCCCTCGGGCGCGTTGGCGCCCTCCGGGGAGAGCCAGTCACCGTAACTGAAGCCGGTGTAGATGCCGCCGGTGGCCGCGATGTCGTGCTCGTAGTACGTGAGCCAGGCCTTCATGCCGTCGTAGTTGTCGGCCACCGTCCTGGTGTCGCCGTAGTACCAGAAGAGATCCCAGTTGCCGAGGACGAAACTGGCCGACCAGATGGGGTCCTTGACCTTCTTGCCGGACTCGGTGGTGGGAACGGTGGGGCCGATGGATCCGTCGGCGTTCTGGTCGTCGCGGTGCGAACGCATCCAGTTCGCGAGGAAGTTCCGCATGTCGAAGTTCGCGATCGCGGAGTCCGCGTACAGGAAGCCGTCGGCCGTGTAGGGCCGCTTCTCGTACATGGGCGTGTCGGTCGGGATCGAGTGCAGGTTGTTGAGAATCGTGTCGGCCTGCGCGTCCTGGTACCGGTTCAGCAGGTCGTCCGAGCTGCTGAACCCGCCCGTGGACGTCACCGCGGTGTGCACCCTCATCCCGTCGACCGAGCGGAGGGTGACTCCGGCGGGGACGACGACCTGGGCGTAGCGGAATCCGGCATAGCTGTAACTCGGCTGGTAGTGCTCCACCCCATCACCCTTGAGGGTGTACGAGTAGGTCTGCAGGCTCATCCCGAAACCGCCGATGTTGTCGACGGTGCCGTCGGCCCGCAGCTTCTCGCCGTAGGTGACGGTGACCGTCGCTCCGGCGGGCCCCTCGACCCCCACGCGCGCCCAGCCCGCGGTGGGGCTGCCGTAGTCGTAGACGTGGGTGCCGTCGGCCGGAGCGGTGGTGTGCTCGGCCTTCAGCCGGTCGGTGACCCGGATGGGCGGGAAGTCCTCCGAACGGAGTGTGCCCTTGGGGCCGTCGACCTTCAGCGCGGATCGCCAGGCGCTGTCGTCGAAGCCCGTACGGTTCCACCCCGGCTGCTCCACGCGGGCGTCGTAGCTCTCTCCGAACCAGAGCGACTGCGTGGTCGTCGGCCCGTCGGACACCTTCCACCCGTCGTCGCTGACCACCCGCTGGTGCTTCCCGTCGGTGTAGGTGATGTCGAGTTCCAGTTTGAGCTTGGGCTCGCCCCACCAGGACGACGCCTTCCACTCGTCCGGATTGTCCATGGCGTAGTAGCCGCGGCCCAGGCTGACCCCTATGGCGTTGCCGCCGGTGCGCAGGGCGTCGGTGACGTCGTACGTCGAGTACAGGACGGTCTTGTCGTAGACCGTGAACCCCGGTTCGAGTTCCCGGTCGCCGATCCGCTCGCCGTTCAGATAGAGCTTGTTGTAGCCGAGGCCCGCGATGTGGGCCCGCGCCGACTCGACACGCCTGCCCGCGGTGAACTCGTCGCGCAGCAGCGTCTCGGGCGGTGTCGGGGCCGACACCGAACTGCCCCAGGGACCCTGGCCGTACGCCGCGGCCTTGAGGGCGTTCGGCCACCGTCCGTCGTCGTACTGCGGCTGCTCCCATCCGTCGTCCGCGGCGTCGGAGGCCTTCCAGCTGTTGTCGGTGACGAGGTCGGCCGGTGCTCCCTCGCCCTGGAAGTGCAGGCTGCCGAGCGCGCCCGCCGGCCCTGGGTTGACGTTCGTCGCCTCGACGGCCAGCACGTTGGCGCCCGGACGAAGGTACGGGGCGATGTCGACGACGGCCGCCGACTTCCAGGAGTCCGCCACGCGCGCGGAGCTCACCACCTGGGTGCCGTTGACGTACAGCGTGAAACGGTCGTCGGCGGTGAACTGCGCCTCCGCCGTGGTGATCCGCGCGGCGGCGGGCAGGTCGAAGGTCCGACGGAGGTACCGCGTCCCGACAGGAGCCGAGTCGGACGGGTCACCCTCGGGGTACCAGATCCACTGCGCGTCGTCGAGCCGCAGTGCCGGCGCCTTGTCGTGCGCCCCGATCCACGTCCCCCGGAAGTCGTCGGGATCGACGAAGGCGGTCTCGAAGCGCGTCTCACCGCTCCACGGCGATGCCTTTCCTGCCCCGTCCCAGACTCGTACGCGCCAGTAGTAGCGCGTACGCGAGGTGAGAGCCCGTCCGCCGTACGCCACGTCGAACGACTTGGCGGAACGCACGCGTCCGCTGTCCCACACCTTGCCCCGGCCACCGGGCGATGTCGACACCTCAACCTCGTAGGCCACTTGGACCGCTTTGGCCGCTTTGGCCGCCTGGGTCGCTTGCGCCGCCTGGGCCCCTTGGGTCGCTTGCCCGACGGCGGTGCGACCGGTCCCGGTCCGGCGCGGGGTCACCTGCCAGCCCAGTCTCGGCCTGGCGACATCGACCCCCAGGGGCCTGACCTGATGCTCGACCTCCAGCCCGCCCACCACGAGCGCCGAACCGTTCACCGACGAGCCCTGTCGCGCATCCTGAACGGGCGCACCCGCCGTGCCGGACGTCGCGCCCAGGCCGGACAGGGTCGTCACCAGCGCCAGCATCAGCCCGGCAGCTCTTCTGCGCTTTCTCACGTTCGCTTGCCTCCAACGACAGCGCTCGGTCCGGCGCGCGGCGCGAGAACAGCCCCGCACACACGATTGAATCGTTTCAATCACGCCGTATGTCACTCAACCACAGGCGCCACGAGGGCAACAAGGGGTCGTCGGCAAGCTCCTTCACGCGACGACAAGGCATCCGGCAGGCGGATTTTCGGTCAGGGCGATCGAGTCCGTCAGGAGTTTCGCGGGTCTGTCCAGGTCTCAGCCGCGCTTGAACGGTTTCAACTCATCGCCCTGGTGGCGGAAACGGTCATCACCCACCAGCCCGGCCGCCGGGACGGACCCCCGACCGTCGGGACGCGAGGTCGCGATGCGGCCACCCTCGCCCCCAGCCCACACCGGGGTCGCCGGGAGACGCCCCCACCCTCGGCCCGCCACCCCCGCAGGTAACGACTCCATTGCCGCCGGCACATCCTGTTGACGCCCTCCTCCCTTCCGGCCTAGTTTCCTCTCACCGATAGGAAACTTTCCTAACAATGGCGGTTGCCGGATGGACTTTGCCGCGCGCCCGCCGGGAATGGGAAGCTGAGCAGCCGAAAGGCAGGTGTCGATCGTCATGGCAGGAACCTCCGGCATACCGGGTGGCACACCGGGCACCCCGCGTGTGCTGCGTGCCATGAACGACCGGGCCGCGCTCGACCTCCTCCTGGAGCACGGGCCCCTGTCCCGGACCCGGATCGGCAAGCTGACCGGACTGTCGAAGCCGACCGCCTCCCAGTTGCTCGCGCGGCTGGAGGCGGCGGGGCTCGTGGTCGTCACCGGGACGAGCGAGGGGCGCCCCGGGCCCAACGCCCAGTTGTACGCGGTCGATCCGGCCGCCGCCCACGCCGCCGGGCTCGACGTGACGCCCGAGCGCATCCTCGCCGCCGTCGCCGACGTGACCGGGCGGACGGTGGGGGAGTACGAACTGCCCACCCCCGGCCGGCGCCCCGCCCACACCGTCGTACGGCAGGTCACCGACGCCCTCGACGGTGCCGTGAAGGCGGCAGGGCTGGTCCGGGCCGACATCCGGCGGCTCGTCATCGGCACCCCCGGCGCCTTCGACCCGAACACGGGGCGGCTGCGCTACGCCTCCCATCTACCCGGCTGGCACTCCCCCGCCCTGCTCGACGAGCTCGCCGCGGCGCTGCCGATGCCCGTCGAGTACGAGAACGACGTCAACCTCGCCGCCATAGCCGAGCAACGGCTCGGTGCCGCCCGGGGCCACGACGACTTCGTCCTGCTGTGGAACGAGGGGGGCCTGGGAGCCGCCCTCGTGCTCGGCGGGCGCCTGCACCGCGGCTGGACCGGCGGCGCCGGCGAGGTCGGCTTCCTCCCCGTGCCCGGCGCGCCGCTCGTACGGCACGTCACCAAGGCCAACAGCGGTGGCTACCAGGAACTGGCCGGCTCCCAGGCCATCCCGAGGCTCGCCCGCGACCTCGGCATCCGGCCCGTACCCACGGGGCCCTACTCCGAGGTCGCCGCCGCACTCGTGGAACAGGCCGCCGACATCAACACCGGCGCCCACCGACAGCTCCTGCAGACGTACGCGACGAGCCTCGCCACCGGCCTCGCCTCGCTCGTCTCCGTCCTCGACCCCGAACTCGTCGTCCTCAGCGGCGCCTCGCTCAGCAGGGGCGGCGAACCCCTGCGCGCGCTGGTGCAGGCCGAGTTGGAGGAGCTGGCCGCGTCCCGGCCGCGTCTCGTCGTCGGCGACGTCCGTGAACAGCCCGTCCTGCGCGGCGCGTTGGAGAGCGCACTCGCCGCCACCCGCGACGAGGTCTTCGACACCTCCACCCACTGAGTCACCCCGGCCCCCTCTCCTTCCTCTTCCCCAGCCCCATCCCGCCCTAGGGAGACCCCGTCATGCCCGGAATATCCAGAAAAGCGGCTTCCGTGCTCGCCGCCTCCGCCTCCGTCGCCCTCCTCGCCAGCGGCTGTACCGGCTCGTCCGGCTCCGGTGCCACGGACGACCCGAACGCGAAGACCACGATCACCTTCTGGCACGGCTGGAGCGCCCCCGCCGAGGTCAAGGCCATCCAGGAGAACATCGGCCGCTTCGAGAAGGCGCACCCCAACATCACGGTGAAGGTCGTCGGCAACATCAACGACGACAAGCTCAACCAGGCGCTGCGCGCGGGCGGTTCGAAGGGCCCCGACGTCGTGTCGTCGTTCACCACGTCCAACGTCGGCAAGTTCTGCTCGTCCGGCGCCTTCGCCGACCTGAAGCCGTTCATCGAGAAGTCGAAGCTCGACCTCGAAAAGATCATCCCGAAGCCGATGCTGGAGTACACCCAGTTCGAGGGCACCCGGTGCGCGATGCCGCTGCTGGGCGACGCCTACGGCCTCTACTACGACAAGGGCGCCTTCGCGAAGGCCGGTATCGAGGCGCCTCCGAAGACCTGGTCCGAGTTCGCCGAGGACGCCAAGAAGCTGACGAAGTCCAAGGGCGACTCGTACGAGCAACTCGGCTTCATGCCGAACTACCACGGCTACGAGTCCGTGGTGGACCACTACATGTCGCAGTGGGACCACTCCTACTTCGACAAGGACGGCAAGTCCAGCGTCGCCCAGGACCCGGCCTTCGCCGAGATGTTCACGTACCAGAAGAAGCTCGTCGACGACCTCGGCGGCTTCCGGAAGCTGGAGAAGTACCGCAACACGTTCGGCGACGAGTGGGGCGCCAAGCACCCCTTCCACACCGGGCAGGTCGCCATGCAGCTCGACGGCGAGTGGCGGCTCGGGATGGCGAAGGACGCGGGCGTGACGTTCGACATCGGCACGGCTCCCCTGCCCGTCGCCGACGACGAGGCCGACGAGTACGGCAAGGGTTTCCTCTCCGGCACGATCATGGGCATCGCCCCGCAGAGCGAGAAGCAGAACGCCGCCTGGGAACTGGTGAAGTACATGACGACCGACACCGAGGCCGTCGTCTCCTTCGCCAACGCCATCCACAACGTGCCGTCCACGTTCGACGCGCTCAAGTCGCCCGACCTGGTGGTCGAGGACGGCTTCAAGACCTTCCTGGACATCGCGCAGCACCCGAAGTCCAACACCCCGCCGGCCTCCGTCAACGGCTCGACGTACCAGACGACGCTCCAGGACTTCGGCTTTCAGTACGAGTCCGGCAAGGTGAAGGATCTGCAGGCCGGTCTGGCGAAGACCGCCGAACAGATCGACCGTGACATCGAGCAGGCGAAGTAGCGGCCCATGTCCACGACCCCCGCCCCTGCGCGCCTGGTGTCCACGCCCACGCTGCGCGCCAAGCGCAGGAAGCAGGCGCTGCGCACGGCCGCCTTCATGTCTCCCTGGCTCATCGGCTTCAGCGTCTTCTTCGCGTATCCGCTGGTCTCGACCGTGTACTTCTCCTTCATGAAGTACGACGGCTTCGGTGTCCCCGAGTTCAGGGGACTGGGCAACTGGAGTTACGTCTTCGCCGACTACCCGCTGTTCTGGCCCGCCCTGCGCAACACCCTGTGGCTGGTGCTGGTCATGGTGGCCTTCCGGGTCGTCTTCGGCCTGGGCGTCGGCCTGTTGATCACGAAGATCAGGACCGGGGCGGGGGTGTTCCGCACCCTGTTCTACCTGCCCTACCTCGCGCCGCCCGTCGCCGCGACGCTCGCCTTCGTGTTCCTGCTCAACCCCGGTACGGGTCCGGTCGACTCGGTGCTCGGGGGTCTGGGGCTGCCGACGCCGGGGTGGTTCACGGACGCCGCCTGGTCCAAGCCCGCCCTCACCATGCTCGCCCTGTGGGGCGTCGGCGACCTGATGGTCATCTTCATGGCCGCGCTGCTCGACGTACCGAAGGAGCAGTACGAGGCCGCCGAGCTGGACGGCGCGTCCGCCTGGCAGCGGTTCCGGTTCGTGACGCTGCCGAACATCTCGCCGATCGTGATGTTCGCGGTGGTCACCGGGGTCATCCAGGCGATGCAGTACTACACGCAGCCGCTCGTCGCGGGGAAGGTCGCCTCCGGGGTCATCGGCGGCTCGGGGCAGCAGTTCGAGCCGGGCTACCCCGACAAGTCGACGCTCACGCTGCCGCAGCTCGTCTACAACCTCGGCTTCCAGCGGTTCGACTACGGCGCCGCGTGCGTGGTCGCGCTGGTGCTGTTCGCCCTGTCCATGGTGTTCACCGCGTTCCTGATGCGGCGCCGGGGCGGTCTCATCCAGGCAGGTGACTGACCCATGACGCAGCCGACCACGAGTACGAGCATAACCACGAACACGGCCACGGCCACGGCGCGATCACCGCACCGGCCGCCGGAGTCCGGGAAGCCGGGGCCCCCTGTCACCCCCGCCGAGCGCACCGCCCGCCGCAAGGCCCTCCTCGAATGGATCGCCGTGCACGCGCTCGGCGTCGCGGCCGCCCTCTTCTTCGTCCTGCCCTTCGTGTTCGTCGTCCTGACCTCGCTGATGAGCGACTCCCAGACCCTGAGCCGGGATCTGGTCCCGGACACCTGGGAGTGGGGCAACTACGCGAAGGTCTTCGACACTCCCGGCTTCCTCACCTGGTGGCGGAACACCCTGCTGTACGCGGGCGCCGGCACCGCCCTGACGGTCGTGTCCTCCGTCCCGGTGGCGTACGCGCTCGCCAAGTTCCGCTTCCGCGGCCGGAATCTGTCGCTGATGCTCGTCATCTCGATGATGATGCTGCCGCCGCAGGTGGTCATCATCCCGATGTACCTGTTCTGGGCGAAGCAGCTGGATCTGTCGGGCACGCTGTGGCCGCTGATCATTCCGATGGCGTTCGGTGACGCGTTCTCCATCTTCCTGCTGCGGCAGTTCCTGATGACGATCCCGAACGAGTACCTCGACGCGGCGAAGGTCGACGGGTGCGGGGAGCTGAGGACGCTGCTCAAGGTGGTGCTGCCGATGGCCAGGCCGGGGATCGCGGCCGTCGCGCTCTTCCAGTTCTTCTACGCCTGGAACGACTACTTCGGGCCGCAGATCTACGCGTCCGAGAACCCCGGCGCCTGGACCCTGAGCTACGGCCTTGAGTCCTTCAAGGGCGCGCACCACACCGACTGGAATCTGACGATGGCCGCGACCGTCCTGGTCATGGCTCCCGTGATCCTCGTGTTCTTCTTCGCTCAGAAGGCGTTCGTCGAGGGCGTCACGCTCACCGGAGTGAAGGGCTGACACATATGAAACTCGCAGTAGTGGGCGGGGGTTCCACCTACACCCCCGAACTCGTCGACGGGTTCGCGAGGCTGCGGGACACGCTGCCCGTCGAGGAACTGGTCCTCGTCGACCCGGCCCCGGACCGTCTGGAACTCGTCGGCGGTCTGGCCCGGCGCATCTTCGCCAGGCAGGGACACCCCGGGCGCATCGTCACGACCGACGACCTCGACGCGGGTGTCGACGGCGCCGACGCCGTGCTGCTCCAGCTCCGCGTGGGGGGCCAGGCCGCCCGCAACGAGGACGAGACCTGGCCGCTGGAGTGCGGCTGCGTCGGCCAGGAGACCACCGGCGCGGGCGGGCTCGCCAAGGCGCTGCGTACCGTCCCGGTGGTGCTCGACATCGCCGAGCGCGTGCGGCGGGCCAACCCGGACGCCTGGATCATCGACTTCACCAACCCGGTCGGCATCGTGACCCGCGCCCTCCTCCAGGCCGGTCACAAAGCGGTCGGACTGTGCAACGTGGCGATCGGATTCCAGCGGAAGTTCGCCGGGATGCTCGGGGTCGCCGCCACCGAGGTGCACCTGGACCACGTGGGCCTCAACCACCTCACCTGGGAAACCCATGTGCGACTCGGCGGCCCGGAGGGCGAGGACGTCCTGCCGAAGCTGCTCGCCGAGCACGGCGAGGTCCTGGCCGACACGCTGCGCATGCCGCGCGGCGTCCTGGACCGGCTGGGCGTCGTCCCGTCCTACTACCTGCGCTACTTCTACGCGCACGACGAGGTCGTACGGGAGCTGGGTACGAAGCCCTCGCGGGCCGCGGAGGTGGCCGCGATGGAGCGGGAGCTGCTGGAGATGTACGGCGACCCGGCGCTCGACGAGAAGCCCGCGCTGCTGGGCAAGCGGGGCGGGGCGTACTACTCGGAGGCCGCCGTCGACCTCGCCGCGTCCCTGCTGGGCGGGGGCGGGAGCGTGTACCAGGTGGTGAACACGTACAACAAGGGGACGCTGCCGTTCCTGCCCGACGACGCCGTGATCGAGACGCAGGCGGCGGTCGGGCACGCCGGGGCCACCCCGCTGCCGGTGGCGCCGGTGGACCCGCTGTTCGCGGGGCTGATGGCGAACGTCACCGCGTACGAGGACCTGGCGCTGGAGGCCGCGCTGCGCGGGAGCCGTGAGCGGGTGTTCCGGGCGCTGCTCGCGCATCCCCTGGTCGGCCAGTACGCACTGGCCGACGGCCTCACCGACCGCCTGATCGCGCACAACCGGGAGCACCTCGCGTGGGCCTGAGCACGGAACCGGGAACTCCGCACGGGCACGGCCCGCTGCCGGGACCGTCGAGCACGGGCACGAGCCCGCTGCCGGGACCGTCCGGCGCAGGCCCGAATCCGCCGTCAAGACCGTCCGACGCGGACACGAACCCACCACCGAGACCATCCGGCACAGGCACGAACCCGCCGTCGGGACCCTCGGGCGTCGGCATCAGCGCACCGTCGGAAGTCATCCGCACGGACGTGAACACCCGGCCGAAGACTCCTCACTCGGGCGCGCGCCCACAGCCAGGAACCCCCCACGCGGGCGTGCGCGCGGGCGTGCGCGCCACGGTGCTCGCCGTCGACGCGGGGAACAGCAAGACCGACGTCGCGGTCGTGGCGGGCGACGGGAGCGTGCTCGCCACGGCGCGCGGCGGCGGGTTCCGGCCGCCCGCCGTCGGTGTCCGGCAGGCGGTGGACACGCTCGCCGACGCCGTCGGGCGGGCCCTCGCCGCGGCCGGCGTCACCGCCGTGGACCATGTCTCGGCGTGTCTCGCCAACGCCGATCTGCCGGTGGAGGAGGAGCAGTTGGCCGCCGCGCTGCACGCGCGCGCGTGGGGCACGACCGTGGAGGTCCGCAACGACACCTTCGCGATCCTGCGTGCCGGTGTCGAGGAGCCGCGGGGCGTCGCCGTGGTGTGCGGCGCGGGCATCAACTGCGTGGGCATGCGCCCCGACGGCCGGGTCGCCCGCTTCCCCGCCCTCGGCCGGGTCTCCGGGGACTGGGGCGGCGGCTGGGGCCTCGCCGAGGAGGCGCTGTGGCACGCGGCACGGGCCGAGGACGGCCGGGGCGCGCCGACCGAACTGGCCCGTGCCCTGCCCGCGCACTTCGGCCTGTCCACGATGTACGCGCTGATCGAGGCCCTGCACCTGGGGCACGTCGAGGACGCGCGGCGCCACGAGCTGACGCCGGTCCTGTTCGCCACGGCCGCCGCCGGCGACCCGGTCGCCCGTGCGCTCGTCGACCGGCTGGCGGAGGAGATCGTGAGCATGGCGGCCGTCGCCCTGACCCGGCTCGACCTGCTGGACGAGGAGGTTCCGGTGCTGCTCGGCGGCGGAGTCCTGGCCGCCCGGCACGCCCAACTGGACGACCGGGTACGGGAGCTGCTGGCGGAGCGGGCCCCCAAGGCCGTACCCCGGATCGTCACCGCCCGGCCGGTCCTCGGATCCGCGCTCCTCGGACTCGACCACGAGGGCGCCCCACCTCGGGCGCACGCCCGCGTGCGGGAGTTTTACGAGGGGGTCTGAGCACGCCGGGAACCGAACTGTTCGGGTTGGCGTATTCATGAGCAGAGGTAGTGCGGGATCTTCGCCACGCCGTTCTCCGACCAAGATCGAGTCAAGGCCTGTTCGGATGTCGGTCCCGGCGGCGATACTGGCGGCCGTACGCCTTTTGCCGTGCTCTCGGCTCCGACAGAGGCGGCGGCCGATGACCATGGGGGAGGTCGAGTGACACATCAGCAGCAGGGCGGTTCCGCGCCACCGGGCCCGCCAGGTCAGCCGGGTCGGCCAGGTCCGCCGGCCCCCACGATGCCCGCGACGCCCGCGGCCTCCGCGACGTCCACGCCTGCCACGACGTCCGCGGCTTCCACGGTGCCGCCGCAGGCTCCGCCGCCGGTGCCCCAGGGCCGGCCCGGCGCCGCCGACCCCGGGCCCTCGCGGCGTACGGCCCTGGCCGAGGGGATCGACCGGGTGCGGGCCGGGGCGGCCACCGAGCCCGGACGGCTGCGCATCATCGGCGCCGCGCTCGCGCTCCTCGTCATCGTGTTCGGCTCCGTCACCGCCTGGCAGGTGGCGGAGCGTCAGGACGCCGCGCACGACGTGCTGAAGCGCAGCCAGCCGCTCAGCTCCCGGGCGGCGGAGATCTACCGTGCCCTCGCCAACGCCAACACGGCGGCGTCCAGCGGCTTCCTGGAGGGCGGCCAGGAGACGGCCGGCTCCCGCAAGACGTTCGACGACGAGATCAAGCTGGCCTCGGAGACCCTGGTGACCGCGGCCAGCTCCGAGCCGAACACCGACTCGAAGACGGCCATCTCCGAGCTGAACAAGCTGCTGCCCGAGTACACCGGTCTGGTCGAGCGCGCCCGCGCCAACAACCGGCAGGGACTCCCGCTCGGCGGCGCCTATCTGCGGTACGCCAACGAGAAGATGCAGGAGATGCTCACCGCCGCCGAGCGCCTCTACAAGGTGGAGAAGCAGCGGCTGAGCGCCGACTACGACGACGCGACGCCGTACCCCTGGATCGCGATCGGTGTCGGCGTCCTCGCCCTCGGCGGCCTCGCCTGGGCGCAGCAGCGCAACTACCGGCGGACGAACCGGGTGCTGAACCACGGCCTGGTGTCCGCCACCGCCGCGGTCACGGCCGTCCTGCTCTGGCTGGTCGTCGGCCACAGCGTCGCCCGCACCAAGCTGAACGACTCGGACGTCCACGCGGTCAGTTCGCTGAACACCCTGAACGACGCCCGTATCGCCTCGCTCAAGGCCCGCGCCAACGAGAACCTGACGCTGGTCTCCCGCGGCGCGGAGACCGAGAAGAAGGAGATCGACGGCAAGAGCGTGGACGTGGACGTCTTCGACGACGACTACGAGCAGCAGATGAGGAACCTCACCGCGAAGCTGTCCGAGGCCGAGGCTCTCGCCGACGACTCGGCGGGCGTGCGGCCGGTGGAGGCCGCGACGAGCAACATGAAGGAATGGAAGAAGCGGCACAAGGTGGCCCGCGCGGCGGACGACGGCGGCAACTACCAGGCCGCGCTGGACAAGGTGATC
The DNA here is from genome assembly GCF_047444975.1 of Streptomyces sp. CWNU-52B. Lineage (NCBI taxonomy): Bacteria > Bacillati > Actinomycetota > Actinomycetes > Kitasatosporales > Streptomycetaceae > Streptomyces > Streptomyces sp. CWNU-52B. Next base: position 197,787 of record NZ_JBLFJV010000001.1, read on the forward strand.
GGCACCGAGGACCAGGAACCGACGCGCGTGTGCTTCAACAAGGTGGACGCCGCCCTGGAGCAGGCGATCGACCATGAGAAGGGCCAGTTCGAGGATGCGGCCCAGGGCGGCCTGAACGCGATGGACTGGCTGTGGGAGGGCGCGGCGGTGCTCGCCGTGCTCGCCGCGGCCGGCGCGCTGCTGGGCATCGGGCGCAGGCTGTCGGAGTACCGGTGATCGGAGTACCGGTGAGAGGAGGCATGACGATGAACGCACGACGGATGCGGGCCAGTCTCAGGGGCTGGGGCGGGGTCGGCGCGATGGCGGTCGTCTGCGCCCTCGCGGCGGTCTTCGCGCTGCTCCTGCCGCGGACCCAGTCGGGCGAGGACGCCGGGCCCACTGGCGCGAAGGGCACGGCCCAGGGGTACCAGACCAAGGCCGGCACCTGCGTGAATCCGCAGAACCAGTCCCTGTCGCCGTCCTCCGGCGACCTGGACGGCAAGGCGGTCCGGGAGATCCGCGAGCGGGGCAAGCTGATCGTCGGCATCGACCAGAACAGTTTCGGCTGGGGCTACCGCGACCCGAACAGCGCGTCGAAGAACGACCAGCTGAAGGGGTTCGACATCGACCTCGCGCGGGCCATCGCGAAGGACATCCTCGGCGACGCGTCAGCGATCATCCCCCGGGCCGTCCCGACCAACAAGCGCTTCGACGCGGTCGAGCAGGGCACGGTCGACATGGTGGTGCGCACCGTGACGATCAACTGCGGCCGGCTGGACCTGGCGGCCTTCTCCTCGCCCTACTTCGAGACCGGCCAGCAGGTGCTCGCCCCGAAGGTCTCGGACATCACGGGGTACGACGACTCGCTGAAGGACAAGCGCCTCTGCTCGGCGAAGAGTTCCATCGCCTCGGAGCAGCTGGAGGCCGACAAGAAGAGCGGCAGGCTGCCCGGCTCCACCGACATCAGCACCCAGGTGCCGAACCAGCTCGACTGCCTGGTGCGGCTCCAGCTCGGCGAGGTCGACGCGGTCGTGACCGACCGGGCGCTCGCGGCGGGCCAGATCGCACAGGACCCGACGGTGCGCATGGCGGGCCAACCGTTCACCAAGGGCGAGTACTACGGCGTGATCATGAAGAAGGACGGCGCGAGCGATCTGGTGCGCCGCGTCAACAAGATCCTGGAGGAGTACCGCAAGGACGGCTGGCAGAAATCCTACGACGACAACCTGGAGAAGTACCTCGGCACGTCGTCGGGGCCGCCCACGGACTTCACGTACAAGAAGTAGCCGGCGCTCCGGCGGGGAACATCCACAGCGGGAACGACCAGAAGCGAGAGGTGATCGATGGGCGTCGCGGGACCATCCGGGCCGGTACTGGACCGGGACGAGGTGGACCGTGCGCTGGCGCGCCTCGGCGCGGAGCACGAGGCCATCGAGACCTCGCTCCTCGCCCTCCAGGACCACGCGGGCCGCAGACTCCTCGAAGGTGCCGAGCTCACGGGCACCACCAAGGAGCGCTGGGTGACCGTCGAGGCGTCGATCACCCTGCTGTGGGCGTACTTCGACGCGTACGCGGGCGCGCTGCGCTCGGCGCGGGAGATCCGGTCCCGCAGACGCTGGTCGAGCCGCGAGGACCTCGTGGAGCTGACGGAACTGCTGCGCGGCGAGAGCGTCACGGTGGCCGGCAGCGCCTCCGCCACGGCGGCCGCCCCCACGATGGCGGGCACCGGCAGACTGAGCGAGCGCTTCACCCTCGCCGAACTCGTCGACCGGATGAACGAGTTGTACGCGCTGTCGCTGGACATGGTCGTCACGGCCGACGCCGTGTGGTCGGCGCTGCCCGCGCGGATCGACTTACTGGCCGCGGAGTTGCAGCGCACCCGCAAGCTGGCGCACTCCGTGGGCGTACGGCCCGGTGAGCACCCCTCGGGCGACGACCTGGAGCGCATCACGCGCGTACTGACGTCGCTGCGTGAGCAGGTGGTGTCCGACCCGCTGGCCTTCTGGACGCCCGCGAAGGGGAGTTCGGCGCCGGGCGGCGGCCGCCCCGACACCACCCGCTACGACCGCGAGGCGCGCGCCCTGGAGGAGGTGCGGCGCGAGATCGACGCCGTGCTCACCGTCCGGCAGGACGCGGAGGCGCGTCTGGTGAGGCTGCGGGACGTGCTGAGCCGCGCGGACCGTACCCTGGCGGAGGCGCGCAGCGCGCGCGGCGAGGTACTGGCGAAGATCGCCGCGTCCGAGGTGCCCGCGGTGAGCGGCCCGTCGACGGCCCTCCAGGAGCAGCTGGCGGCGGCGTCCGAGTACCGCAGGCACGCGCAGTGGCACCGGCTCTCGCCCCTCCTGGAGTCCCTGGAGGAGAAGGCCGAGGACGAACTGCTGCGCGCCCGCGAGTCGTTGACCGCGGTCACCGCGCCGCTCGCGGTCCGCGCGGAGCTGCGCGGCCGGCTCGACGCGTACAAGGCGAAGGTCGCACGGCACGGCTTCGCCGAGGACCCGTTACTGGTCGAGCGGTACGACGCGGCGCGCCGCATGCTGTGGAGCGCGCCCTGCGACCTGCGGGTGGCGGAACAGGCGGTGCTGCGCTACCAGCAGGCGGCCGCCGAAGCACTGGCACCGCGGGTCCCCGGACACGGCGGGCCACAGGACCGGAGGGGGGAGTCATGAGTCAGCCGGACGAGGGTCGGCAGAGCGGGCCGAGTGGACAGAGCGGGCAGAAGCCGTGTCAGCGGCCCGAGTGCACGGGGTCGTACGAGGACGTGGGCGGCGGCGAGCTGTACTGCGACACCTGTGGTCTGGCGCCGGTGGTCTCGGCGACCGGCATGGTGAGTTCCCCGGCGACCGGGATCACGGCGGGCGGCGGGGGCTCGCGCGGCAGTGGAAGGGGCGCGGGAGGCGGCTCCGGCGACGGCTCGGGCGGCGGCAGTTCGCGTTCCGGCTCGCGTGCCTCCGCCCGTTCGTCGTCGCGCTCCGCCCGGTCCGCGAGGTCGGCACAGTCACGGCGTTCGGTGTCGGGCCGGCTGTCGCGGTCCGTCTCGGGGCGGTCGACGGGCCACTCGGTGTCGGTGCGCAGCTCCGGTTCGCCCGCCGGGTCCTCGGGCCGCGGCCGGCTCGGCGCCGGCCTCGTGAAGGTTCCGGACGTGCCGCGGCCCGACCCGCACGCGATGGTCCAGGAGAACCCCGAGGTCCCGGAGCGGAAGCGGTTCTGCTCGCGCTCCGACTGCGGGGCCCCGGTGGGGCGTTCGCGCGGTGAGCGGGCCGGGCGCACGGAGGGGTTCTGCACCAAGTGCGGCCACCCGTACTCGTTCGTGCCGAAGCTGCAGACCGGCGACATCGTGCACGGCCAGTACGAGGTCATGGGCTGCCTCGCGCACGGCGGGCTCGGCTGGGTCTATCTCGCCGTCGACCGGGCGGTGTCCGACCGCTGGGTGGTCCTCAAGGGCCTCCTCGACACGGGCGACCAGGACGCGATGGCCGCCGCCATATCGGAGCGCCGCTTCCTCGCCGAGATCGAGCACGCGAACATCGTGCGGATCTACAACTTCGTGGAGCACCTCGACCAGCGCACCGGCTCCCTCGACGGCTACATCGTCATGGAGTACGTCGGCGGCAAGTCCCTCAAGGAGATCGCCAACGGCCGCCGCGACGCCGGGGGCAAGCGTGACCCACTGCCGGTCGAGCAGGCCTGCGCGTTCGGCATCGAGGCGCTGGAGGCGCTCGGTCATCTGCACAGCCGCAACCTCCTGTACTGCGACTTCAAGGTCGACAACGCGATACAGACCGAGGACCAGCTCAAGCTGATCGACATGGGCGCGGTGCGCAGGATGGACGACGACGAGTCGGCCATCTACGGGACGGTCGGCTACCAGGCCCCGGAGGTCGCCGACGTCGGCCCGTCGGTCGCCTCCGACCTCTACACGGTCGCCCGCACCCTGGCGGTCCTGACGTTCGACTTCCAGGGCTACACGAACGTGTTCGTGGACTCCCTGCCCGACCCCGACAACATCGAGGTCTTCCGCACCTACGAGTCGTTCTACCGGCTGCTGGTACGGGCCACCGACCCCGACCCGGCCCGCAGGTTCGCCTCCGCCCTGGAGATGGCCGAGCAGCTCACCGGTGTGCTGCGCGAGGTCGTCTCCGTGCAGACGGGGCGTCCGCGGCCCGCGCTGTCCACCCTGTTCGGACCCGAACTGAAGGTCACGGACACGCAGTTGTTCGGCACGCTGGACGGGGACGTGTCCCGGCTGGGCGTACGGGTCGTGCCCGTACGGGACAAGACGCGGGGCAAGGCGCGGGGCGGAAAGGGCGCTCCGGCGCTGACGGCCGGGCCGGGCGGTCCACCGGCTCCGCCGCCGTGGCCGGACGGCTCAGCGGCCGCACCGGGCCCGGCGCACGCTCCGGCCGCCTCCCTCGTGAAGCCGCTGGACACCGCGGCCGCCTCGCTCGCGCTCCCGGTCCCCCACGTCGACCCCGGCGACCCGAACGCCGGGTTCCTCGCGGGGCTCATGATGTCCGCGCCCGCGGAGCTGATCGGCGCCCTGCAGTCGGCGCCCGCCGGCTCCCTGGAGCTGCGGCTGCGCGAGCTGCGGGCCCGGCTGGAGATGGGCGAGACCGGCCACGCCAGCGGCGCGCTCGAAGGCCTGGAGGCCGACCACCCCGACGACTGGCGGGTGGTCTGGTACCGGGGCGTGGCGGCGCTGGCGACCGGCGACCACGAGGTGGCGGCGCTGTCCTTCGACGCGGTCTACGACGCGTTCCCGGGTGAGCCGGCGCCCAAGCTGGCCCTGGGCCTGTGCGCGGAGGTCCTCGGGCAGCTGGACAACGCCGCCGAGTACTACCGGCTGGTGTGGTCGACCGACCCGGGCTATGTGAGCGCCGCGTTCGGCCTGGCCCGCGTCCAGCTCGCGGCGGGTGACCGGCCGGGCGCCGTACGGGCGTTGGAGTCGGTGCCGGAGTCCTCGATCCACTACACGGCGGCGCGGGTCGCCGCGGTCCGGGCGCGGCTGCGGCACCGCCTGGCCGAGACCGCCACGCCCGCCCTGCCCGTCCAGCGGCCACCGGGCACGCCAGGAGGACCGGGAACGCCGGGAACTCCGGGCTCCGCGGTGGCCCGCCCGTATCCATCGGGGGCACCGTTCCTGGACGATCTGGCCTCGGCCGCGGCCCAGGTCGAGGCCCTGGACGGGTACGGCCTGGACGCGGTGCGTCGCGAGCAGTTGTCCACAGAGGTCCTCGGTTGTGCTCTGGACTATGTACTCTCCGGTATCCAGGGTTCCGTCCCGTCGAACACGGGTGCGCGGACCGTACTGCTCGGCAGTGACCTGGACGAGCGGGGTCTGCGTTTCGGTCTGGAGCGTTCGTACCGGACACTGGCCCGGCTCGCCCAGGGTGGCGAGGAGAGGATCGATCTGGTGGAGCGCGCCAACCGCTACCGCCCCCGGACGTGGGTGTAATTCATGTCGCAGATGCCCCAACTGGCCGCCTGCCCCAGCTGTGAGGAACCGCTGGAGTCGGGAGACCGTTTCTGCGGTGCGTGCGGATTCGACCTGTCGGCCGTACCGCCGCCGCCGGACGACACCCCCACGATCACCATGAACGGAGCGGCGCCACGGCCTCCGTCACCCGTGACGCCGGTGGCTCCTGTGGCTCCCGTGGACTGGCCGGTCGCGCCCGAGCCGTCCGGCTCGGGCACACCGGCCGCCGTGGTCCTGCCGACGGACCTGGAGGGGCGGGAGTCGGGCGGTTCCGACAGCCCCGGCGTCCGGTTCGACCGGCCCGACCGGCCCTCCGTACCGCCGCACGCCCAGCCGCCGGCCCCCGCAGCGGCGCACGAACCGGCGCACACCGCGGCGGAACCGGACGAGTACCCGCTCGCCGCCCCTCTCGCCGCCCCGCTGCCGCCCGAGGTGCCGCCCGCCGACCCGCGGGCGGCCGGCCTCGCGACGCCCCCCGCCGGCCTCAAGCTCTGCGTGGCGTGCCGCGCGGGCCGGGTCGACCGGGACGGCTACTGCGAGAACTGCGGGCACGCCCAGCCCCGCGAGCGCGACCACATGGAGCAGGAGCTGGCCGCGGTCGCCGCGGTCAGCGACCGCGGGCTGCGCCACCACCGCAACGAGGACGCGTTCACCGTGTCCTCGACCGCGCTGCCCGACGGTTCGCCCGCGGTCGTCGCGATCGTCTGCGACGGCGTCTCCTCGGCGACCCGCCCCGACGAGGCCTCCCTGGCCGCGTCCCGCGCGGCCAACGAGTCGCTCCTGGCCGCCCTGCCCCTCGGTACGCACCCGCAGCAGGCCATGCACGACGCGATCCTCGCGGCCTCGGAGGCGGTCAACTCCCTGGCGGACCGCGCCACATCGGCCCAGGAGCACCAGCCGCACGTGAACGCCCCGGCGTGCACCCTGGTCGGCGCCGTCGTCACACCCAGCCTGCTGATCGTCGGCTGGGTCGGCGACAGCCGCGTCTACTGGGTGCCCGTCGACCGGTCGTCCCCGCCAGCCCGGCTCACCGAGGACGACTCCTGGGCGGCCCAGATGGTCGCCGCCGGCCTGATGAACGAGGCCGAGGCGTACGCGGACGAGCGCGCCCACGCCATCACGGGCTGGCTCGGGGCCGACGCGTACGAACTGGAGCCGCACACCGCTTCCTTCAAACCGGACCGGCCCGGTGTGGTGGTGGTGTGCACCGACGGCCTGTGGAACTACGCGGAGGGCGCCGAGGACCTGGCCGAGGTCATCCCGCCCGACGCGGCCCAGCGGCCGCTGCACAGCGCCCAGGTTCTGGTGGGCCACGCCCTGGACGGCGGGGGCCACGACAACGTAACAGTGGCCGTCGTTCCGTTCCCGGCACCGCAACAGGGGGCAGTATCGGCCTGAGGCCGAAGCGGTACGAGCGGTGCGAGCCGTACGAAAACGGCATCGGCCTCGGAGGGGCCAGGACCGGAGGGGACCGGTCCGCCCACCGACATCACCCACGACCTGTGGGAGTCCTGAGGGGGAGCAGAGAAGGCATGGCCAATTTCTCGAAGTCCAACGTGCCGCAGTTCTCGGTGGACGTGTACCAGAACGAGTACCTGCCCGAGGGCGGCCGTGAGGTCAACGCGATCGTGACGGTGACCGCCACCGGCGGCGGCACCATCGGGAGTGCCGCCGCGGCACCCCACCTCTACACACCGGGCCAGGGCCCGGACGCGGCCGTGGCGATCATGGTCGACTGTTCGGGGTCCATGGACTACCCGCCGACCAAGATGCGCGGCGCCAGGGACGCGACGGCCGCCGCGATCGACGCGCTGCGCGACGGCGTGCACTTCGCGGTGATCGGCGGAACGCACGTGGCCAAGGAGGTCTACCCCGGCGGCGGCGCGCTCGCCGTCGCCGACACGCAGACCCGTGAGCAGGCGAAGCAGGCGCTGCGCAAGCTCAGCGCGGGCGGCGGCACCGCGATCGGCACCTGGCTGCGGCTGGCGGACCGGCTGCTGTCCTCGGCCGACGTCACCATCCGGCACGGCATCGTGCTCACCGACGGCCGCAACGAACACGAGTCGCCCGAGGACCTGAAGGCGGCCCTGGACGCCTCCGCCGGCCGCTTCACCGCGGACGCGCGGGGCGTCGGCACCGACTGGGAGGTCAAGGAGGTCACCGGCATCGCGTCCGCGCTGCTCGGCAGCGCCGACATCGTGGCCGACCCGGCGGGTCTGTCCGCCGACTTCACGCAGATGATGGAGACGGCCATGGGCAAGGAGGTCGCGGACGTCGCGCTGCGCCTGTGGACCCCGGTCGGCACCTCCGTCAAGTTCGTCAAGCAGGTCGCGCCGACGGTCGAGCCGCTCACCGACCGCCGTACCGAGGCAGGCCCGCGCGCCGGGGACTATCCCACCGGCTCCTGGGGGGACGAGTCCCGCGACTACCACGTGTGCGTGGAGGTCCCGCAGGCCGACCTCGGACAGGAGATGCTGGCCGCCCGGGTCTCCCTGGTGATCCCGCAGGGCGACGGCACCGCCCAGACACTGGGCGCGCAGGGGCTCGTACGGGCCGTGTGGACCGACGACATGGCGGCGTCCACGTCGATCAATCCACAAGTGGCGCATTACACAGGGCAGGCGGAGCTGGCCCAGGTCATCCAGCAGGGCCTCGACGCCCGTAAGGCGGGCGACGCCGACGGGGCAACGGCCAAACTCGGCCGCGCGGTTCAGCTCGCGAGCGCCTCCGGAAACGCGGATACGGCGAAACTGCTTGCGAAGGTGGTGGACGTGGTCGACGCCGTGGCGGGTACTGTGCGATTGAAGGCGAAGGTCGCGGAGGCCGACGAGATGACTCTCGAGACACGGTCCACAAAGACTGTTCGTGTAAAGAAGTAGAGCACCGAGCACCGGCACGCACACAGCTCACGCACAGTGTGTAGCCGCACGTACGCGTTATGCAAGATTCCCGGTCCTCCGTGGGCCGAACAGGAGAGGGGGAAGCACCGACATGCCGACCTGCCCGAACGGACACCAGTCGGGTTCCGACGACTGGTGCGAGGTCTGCGGTCACCGCATGGCCGGTGCCGTGCCCCCGCCACCTCCGCCGCCGCCCCCGGCGGCCGGTTACGGCTATCCGCCGCCCGGTCCGCCCCTGCCGCCGGGCCAGGGCGGGCGCCTCCATCTCTCCGCGGTGCCCGACCAGGCGTCCGAGGCCGAGCTGTGCCCGCAGTGCCGTACCCCGCGCGAGGGCGGGGCGCCGTTCTGCGAGGAGTGCCGGTGGAACTTCCTGACGAACACGGCGACCTCGTACACCCCGGCCGCGCCGCGCCCTCCGGGGCCCGGTCCTGGTCCTGGTCCTGGTCCTGGGGTCGGCCCCGGCCCCGGTCCGGGTCCCGGTCCCGGTCCCGGCTTCGGCGGGCCGAACCAGCCGCCCCACTTCCCGCAGCCGCCGCCCGGACAGTCCGGTCCCACCCACGGCGAGTTCGACTACCAGGGCTCCCGGCCCTCGCAGATGAACCGGCCCGCGGAGCCGATCCCGCCCTACGGCCAGGACCCCTCGGGCTTCCCCGGTGACCCGTCGCGGCCGGTACCCCCGCCGCCGGGCCCCGGAGCCACGGGCCCCGGAGCCCCCGGCGGCTTCGGCGGACCGGGTGGGCAGGGCGGATACGGCGGCCCCGGTGGACCTCCCGGCGGCCCCACCGGTCCTGGAGGCCCTGGAGGCCCTGGAGGCCCTGGAGGCCCCAACGGTCCCGGTGCGCCGCAGATGTACCAGCAGCCAGGCCCCCCGGCCCCGCCCGCGTACCCGCAGGAGACCGGGCGTCCGCAGGCACCGGGCGGCCAGGGCCAGTCCTTCGGGGGCGGCGAGGACGACTGGGTGCTCTCACCCCCGTCGGCCGGCAGCCCCGGCGGCGGTCCGGCCGGTCCTGGCGGCCCGCCCGGACCCGGTGGCGGCCCCGGCGGCTACGGCTATCCGCAGCCCGGGGCGACGCAGGCACCTCCCGGGTACCAGCAACAGCCGCTGTCGTGGAACATCACCATCGGGCCCGACCGTGAGTACTTCATGGCGATGATGCAGCGCTCGGGGCCCGAGGCCGCGGGGCTGAACCTGCCCGCGTACTCGCCGGAACAGCAGCGTCCGCTCAGCGGCAACCAGATCACGATCGGGCGCCGCCGCCACTCCACGGGCGACACCCCGGACATCGATCTGGCGGTGCCGCCGGAGGACCCGGGCGTCTCGCACCAGCACGCGGTCCTGGTCCAGCAGCCGGACGGCACCTGGGCGGTCGTCGACCAGAACTCCACCAACGGCACCACGGTCAACGGCGCCGAGGAGCCCATCCAGCCCTTCGTCCCCGTACCGCTCCAGGACGGCGACCGGGTCCACGTGGGCGCCTGGACGACGATCACGATCCGCCGGGGCTAGCCGGCCGGTCCACGGCTCGCACCGGGGGCTGAGGGCCTGGGGCTTGGGGCTTGGGGGCCAGGGGATCGGGAGCGGGCCCCGGCTCCCGGTCACGGCAGGGGCCAGGTGTGCGGCCCCCGCGGGTCGTCCAGCCACGCCCACGCGCGGCCGTCGGCGACCGTGATCCCGTACCGCTCGCGCGGCGGCCACCCCTCGCGCTCCCACAGCGCGTACGCCTCGTCCGGGGCGAGCCGGCCCGCCGCCAGGGTCAGCAGGAACCGGAACAGCTCATGCCCCCTGGCCCGGCGCGGCAGCTCCCCCGCCCGCCCTTCCGTACCGTTCCCCCCGCTCCCCCCACTCCCCCCGTCCTCTGCGTCTCCGTCGTCCAGGTGTACGTCCCGGCCCTCGGGCTCGGGCCGGGGGCCGCCGCGCAGCGGTACGAAGTAGGCGGGCGTGTGCAGGAAGCGGCCCTCGGCGTGCCCGGCGTCCCGTACCCGCAGGTCGATGAGGCCGGTGGCGAACGGCGCGAGGATCCGCGCGCCGGGGCGGCACTGGGCGAGCCAGGCCCCCGGGACCGAACTCAGCGCGCAGGTCGCGACGACACGGTCGAAGGGAGCGCGCTCGGGGCAGCCGCGCGCTCCGTCGCCGGTGACGACGGCCGGATGGTGGCCCGCGGCGGCCAGGTGTCGCCGGGCCGACTCGGTGATCTCCGGGTCCAGGTCGACCGTGGTGACCCGCTCGTCGCCCAACCGGTACGAGAGCAGGGCGGCGTTGTAGCCGGTGCCCGCGCCGATCTCCAGCACCGCGTCCCCGTCCCGTACCGCCAGTTCGGCCAGCATCTTCGCCATCAGGGACGGCTGGCTGCTGGACGACAGCAGTTCGCCGTCACGCAGCCGGGTGGCCAGCGGGGTGTCCGCGTACGCCCCGCGCAGCCACTCCTCGCGGCGGCGCGGGCTGGGGTCCTCGCACCACCGGCGCTCGTGGCCGCCCGGTACGCCCACGTAGTAGTACGGCACGAACAGGTGGCGCGGGACGCTCGCGAACGCCTCCCGCCAGGCCGGGTCGGCGTCCCAGGCGCCGCTCGCCCCGATCTCGCGCACCAGCGCCGCCCGCGCCATGGCGGCGAGGTCGTCGAGCCCGTGACCGACGGCGTGCGTGCTCATACCTCCACTGTGCTGCGGTCGGGGCCGGGTGGCGAGCGCCGGCGCCGACCGATCCGGAAGCGGGCCTTCGAGAGCGGTGGTCCTAAGTCTTGAGTCCTCGGTCGGCCCGTCTGAGACCATGGACGGTGTGAAAGAGATTCGGCGCGGCACGCTTCAGGAGCAGACCTTCTACGAGCAGGTCGGCGGCGAGGAGACCTTCCGGCGCCTGGTGCACCGGTTCTACGAGGGTGTCGCCGAGGATCCGCTGCTGCGGCCCATGTATCCCGAGGAGGACCTGGGCCCGGCCGAGGAGCGCTTCACGCTGTTCCTGATCCAGTACTGGGGCGGCCCGACCACGTACAGCGAGAACCGCGGCCACCCCCGGCTGCGGATGCGCCACGCCCCCTTCGCGGTCGACCGCGCGGCCCACGACGCCTGGCTGAAGCACATGCGGGTCGCCGTCGACGAGCTCGGCCTCTCCGAGGAGCACGAGCACACCCTGTGGAACTACCTGACGTACGCGGCGGCTTCGATGGTGAACACCGAGGGCTGAACAGGACCATCCGACGTGCGGATTCCGGTCGTTCACCGCCGGAATCCGGTCACGGTCCGGCTCGCCGTCCTGCGGACCGCGGCGGTCCTGGCTACCGCGACCGCGACCGCAATCGCGAACTCGGGCCGCCGAGACGGACAGAGCCACGCGAAGCAGCTCAGCGAACGCTGACGTCCAGCGCCCCGAGACCCGCCCTGCGTACGGCGATCGACCCGTACGGCGTCCGCAGCCTGAGCCACGCGCCCGACGACAACAGCCGCAGTACGGCGGCCTGATCGGGTACGGCGGACTCCGCGGACACGGTGGACTCGGCGACGGTGCGCGGGGGCCTGAGGAACCCCAGTGACTGAGCCGCGTGTGCGGCCCGTACGGGGAGCGCGGTGTCCCCGAGGGGCCGGGACCAGATCTCCCGCCCGATCCCGTCGAGTGCGGCCCTCGTACGCTCCTCGGGCGCCAACTCGTCGATACGCGAACGGAACTCGGCGACCACCGCAGCCACCGTCGTACGCACCGCGTCGAGTCCGGGCAGCCCCGGCTCCGGCCGCCAGCCACCGCGCGGCGGCAGCACCCCGGCCCACGGCGGTCCCGTGACGGCGGCGGGCACGACCGCCGTGGCCGCCGGCTCGTCGAGGGACTCCAGGAGTTCACCGGCCGAGACCGTCACGTCGAGGACGAGGTCGAGACCGTCCTCGTACGGCTTGGCGAGCCGTGCCGTACGGATCGCCAGCACCTCGAACGACGGCGGCCGGCCGAACACCGCGAGGGGCGTCCCCGACGCCTGCAGCCGCACCGCGGCGGCCCGGTCGTAGTGGATCAGCCGGGCCAGGAAGGCGGCGAGATCCGCCGCCTCCCCCGCGTCGACGAGGTGCAGGGCCGTCATGCGGCGACGGCCCCCGCGGACCCGGCGGATTCGGCGGCCTCGCCGTCCGCGTACTCCTGAAGGAACTCGCGCTCCTCCGCGGTGATCCGGCGCGGCCGCTGCGCCGCGAAGTCGAACGGCACTATCACCGTCTGGGCCCGCACATACACCTGGTCCGGGTCCTTGACCTCGTAGGCGATGGTGAACGACGCCGCTCTGATCTGCGTGACCCACAGCTCGATGTCCACCGGAGTGTGCCGGTGCACCAACTGCTGCTTGTAGTCGATCTCATGGCGCGCCACCACGGACCCCTGCTGGAAATCCTTGTCCGGACGGAACAGGAAGTCGATGCGCGCCTCCTCCAGATAGCGGAGAAAGACCACGTTGTTGATGTGGCCGTACGCGTCCATGTCCGCCCAGCGCAGCGGGCAGCGGTAGATGTGCCGCAAGAAGATCAGCCCCGGGTCAGCTTCTTGTAGGTGGCGCGGTGCGGGCGCGCGGCGTCCGCTCCGAGCCGCTCGACCTTGTTCTTCTCGTACGACTCGAAGTTGCCCTCGAACCAGTACCACTTCGACTCGCCCTCGTAGGCGAGGATGTGCGTCGCGACCCGGTCCAGGAACCACCGGTCGTGGGAGATGACCACGGCCGCGCCGGGGAACTCAAGGAGCGCGTTCTCCAGCGACGACAGCGTCTCCACGTCGAGGTCGTTGGTGGGCTCGTCGAGGAGCAGCAGGTTGCCGCCCTCCTTGAGGGTCAGCGCCAGGTTCAGGCGGTTGCGCTCTCCACCGGAGAGGACACCGGCCGGCTTCTGCTGGTCCGGGCCCTTGAAGCCGAAGGCGGACACATAGGCCCGCGACGGCATCTCGACCTGACCGACGTTGATGTAGTCGAGCTCGTCGGAGACGACGGCCCACAGCGACTTCTTGGGGTCGATGTTGGCGCGGCTCTGGTCGACGTAACTGATCTTGACGGTGTCGCCGACCTTGATCGCACCGGAGTCCGGCGTCTCCAGGCCCTGGATCATCTTGAACAGCGTGGTCTTGCCGGCGCCGTTCGGGCCGATGACCCCCACGATGCCGTTACGCGGCAGGGTGAAGCTGAGGTTGTCGATGAGAACCTTGTCGCCGAACGCCTTGGACAGATTCTGGACCTCGACGACGATGGAGCCCAGTCGCGGCCCCGGCGGGATCTGGATCTCCTCGAAGTCCAGCTTCCGCATCTTGTCGGCCTCGGCTGCCATCTCCTCGTAACGGGCGAGGCGCGCCTTGGACTTGGTCTGACGGCCCTTGGCGTTGGACCGGACCCACTCCAGCTCTTCCTTGAGGCGCTTCTGCCGCTTCTCGTCCTTGCGGCCCTCGACCTTGAGGCGGGTGGACTTCTTGTCGAGGTACGTGGAGTAGTTGCCCTCGTAGGCGATCGCGCGGCCGCGGTCCAGTTCGAGGATCCACTCGGCGACGTTGTTCAGGAAGTACCGGTCGTGAGTCACCGCGATGACGCAGCCCGCGTACTTCGAGAGGTGCTGCTCCAGCCAGTTCACCGACTCGGCGTCGAGGTGGTTGGTGGGCTCGTCGAGGAGCAGCAGGTCCGGCGCCTCGATCAGCAGCTTGCAGAGCGCGACGCGGCGCTTCTCGCCACCGGAGAGGGTGGTGACCGGCCAGTCGCCGGGCGGGCAGCCCAGCGCGTCCATGGCCTGCTCTAGCTGCGCGTCGAGGTCCCAGGCGTTCGAGTGGTCCAGGTCCTCCTGGAGCTTGCCCATCTCGTCGAGCAGCGCGTCCGAGTAGTCGGTCGCCATCAGCTCGGCGACCTCGTTGAAACGGCTGAGCTTGCCCATGAGCTCGGCGGCGCCGTCCTGGACGTTCTCCAGAACCGTCTTGCTCTCGTCCAGCTCCGGCTCCTGCATGAGGATGCCGACGCTGTAGCCGGGCGACAGGAAGGCGTCACCGTTGGAGGGTTGTTCAAGGCCGGCCATGATCTTGAGAACGGTCGACTTACCGGCACCGTTCGGCCCGACGACGCCGATCTTCGCCCCCGGCAGGAAATTCAGGGTGACGTCGTCAAGAATCACCTTGTCGCCGTGCGCCTTGCGCGTCTTGCGCATGGTGTAAATGAACTCAGCCAAGAGAAACCGTCCGGACGCTTGAAATCGGCAGTGAGCAGATACACCCCATCTTGCCGCACCGCCACCCCTCGGGGGAAACCCGTATGGGCGAACCGTCCTGACCTGGCGCTTCGCCGCCTGGGGGCTGTAGGCCGACAGTCACTGCCGGTCACGGCACGTCGCCCTCGGGGAATCGCGCCGCCTCCCGGGGAACGACGACCCCAGGACCCCGGGGAACGGCAGCCCGGCCCGGCCCAGTTCTGCCCTGCCCTGTCCGGCTCAGTCCTGTGTCGGTGCGTTCTTCCTGCGGGCCACCAGCACCGCCGCGCCGCCGATCATGACCAGGCCGATCGCGATGCCGGCTATCAGCGGGGTGGCGCTCGACGTGCCGGTCTCGGCAAGGTCGGTCGTCGCGGAGGTGCCGCCCACCGAGGCCGGGCTCGGCTCGTTCAGTGTCGTGATCGTCTCGTCGGCGGCGACGGCGCTCTGCGTCCGGCAGTCGAGCACGCCCTGGAACCGCTTCTCGTAGCCGTTCGGCCCCACGACCGTGAAGTCGTACGTCTGGTCCTCCTGCAGCGGGACCGTCACGGTCTGTGACGCACCTGCCTCCACGGTGTGCTCGGAGCCCATCAGCTCGAAGGTGAACGCCTCGTCGCCCTCGTTGGCCGCGGTGACGTCCAGTCCGCTCTCGGCGCAGTTCTTCTCGGCCGACAACGCGGGTATCGGCCCGGTGGCGGCCCAGTTCGCGGTCGCCGCCGCGGAGACCGTCGACTCGCTGGAACCGGCCAGGATCTGGGTCTGGCTCCTGCTCTCCGAGGCGAAGGCCCGCCCGACCGGCACGGTGGTCGATGCCTGCACCGTCAGCGCGACCGACCCGTCCGCCGCGTCCTCGGGCACGTCGAAGTACAGCTCGCCGCCGTCGACCGCGGACGTGATCTCCTTGCCGTCCCTGCCGACGACCTTCACCCCGCTCGTGGCGTCGGCGGGCGGCGTCACCGTCACACCGTGGGCGTTGGTGCGCACGGTGACCGGGCCGAGCCGTTCACCGGGGTGGCCGGAGACCGCCGGCGGGTCCAGGCTCAGGGAAGCCGCGGGCTCCGCGACGTCGCGGGCGCTGCGCTGCAGGTAGTCGGCGAGCTTCTCCGCCTGCGGGTCCACGGCGTCGACGTCGGCGCCGTCCGAGTACCGCCAGATCGCCACCTGCGTACCGGCCGCCGCGTCCTCCTCGGTGAGGCCTCTCGCACCCGCCTTGGCGGCCAGCGCGGCGAGGTCGTTGACCTGCGGGTAGGAGTTCTGCAGGATCCAGCGGATCCTCCCCGCGTCGGGGTTCCCGTTCAGCGACGTACCGCTCCAGGGGGTCTCCTGGTACTTGGCGTCCTTCTGCGTCGGGCTGTAGATGTCGATGCAGTAGGTCTGCAGGGTGCCGCCGTTGTCGACGGACATCTCGAACAGTCCCGCGGTGACCTGCTCGTCACCGTCGTCCTCGTGAATGACGGCGGATCCAGATGCCTTCATCCCTCCTATGGTGGCGGTCGCGCCGCCCTGGTTCAGGGGGAGTTCGTCGGCCACGGCCGCACCCGCGGTGGTCACTGCGCTCACGGCGGCGAGCCCGGACACGAGCACCGCCGCGGCCAGTCGGGCGGCGGCACCTCGCCCGTGCGGGGACGGCACAGAGAACGAAGAAAACACAGAATTCCCTTTCGAGCGGGACCCGTTGACCTGGGGGGTTACGGTCCCACCAGCGGAATCAGAAGCCCCGAGAGCTATGCCCGGCATCCTAAGGACGGGGCGCACCTCCCTCCCCGGTCATGTCATCCGATGAGTGATCCGAATCGGAATCGTTATCGCCAGGACCGGTTAAGGGCCCAGATTATCGATAAATCCACCGGGACCGTTCGGGATGCATTCGCCGATAAGCCGTACTTCGGTCAGACCCTTGAACCAGCACCTGGCAGCTCACAGCTGCCCCTGGCCCCACCTCACCCGGTCATGTCACCAAGGCCGGTTCCTGCCGCTGCTGCGCAGCCTCGTCGGCCTGCCCCGCCGGCTCCGTCTCCCAGCTCGGCTCCGGCCGGGTCGGCATATCCGATCCCGATGCCTGGTCGGAGGCGTGATCGGCGGCATGGCCGGAGGCGTGGTCGGGGGCCAGATCGCCCCTGGGTGCCCTGCGGAACGCCGCGGTCCCGCGCGCGAGATCGTGTCCGATCGCCGAGGCCTCGATGTCCGCGCCCGCCCACGACTGCCCGTCACGCTGCTCGGAGCGGACCTTCAGCCTGCCGCGCACCACCAACGGTTCGCCCAGGGACACGGACGCCTGCACGTTCGCCGCGAGCGCCCGATTGGCCCACACCGTGAAGAAGTTGGTGTGCCCGTCCTTCCAGGCGTTCCTCTCCCGGTCCCAGTACCGCTGCGTGACCGCCAGCCGGAACCTCGCCGACGACCCTGCCGCCGTCTCTCGGAACACGGGCTGCGTAGCCACGTTCCCCACCACGCACACCATCGTCTCGTTCATCGCGGAAGCCCTCCCTTGCCCACGCGTACGGGTCCGTCCCGTACGGCTGCGCTGCGTCTGTCCGTCGCGCTGGTCGTGGCGATCACCACGGCCATCGCCACGACCAGCGCCACGGCCTCAGACTGCCTCCGCCGGCCCGATCCCGCTGAGCGCTGTGGACCGCCCCTGCCTTGTGGACAACTCCGCCACCCGAACGAGCCGTTCCACCCCTCCCGCCGCCCCTCCGCCCCGCCTCCCCTCATCGGCCTCCTCCCTCATCGACCTCCTCCCTCATCGACCTCCTCGCTCGTCGGCCTCGTCGGCTCACCCCGCCGGGACCTCGACCCCCGTCACCCGCAGGAACTGCTCCCGCACCTCCCGGTACCGCAGCAGTTCCGCCGCGACCGGGTCGAGCACCCGGGCCCGCCCGCATCCCGCCGCCGCCTCCCGCAATCTGCGTTCCGCGTCGAGCCCGTACCGTCGCGCGGGCCCGCTCGCCGCGAGCCTGCAGGCCCACTCGACGCCCGGACCGCCCACGATGCCGATGACCATCAGCAGCACCGGCACACCGAGGTTCGGCGACATGAAGCCGATGACCTGCCCCAACAGCCACAGCCCGCCGAGGACCTGAAGGACGGTCATGGACGCCTGCGCCAGCACTGCGGCCGGCCACCAGCCCGGCCGGGGCGGCCGTCCGACCGGTGCCCCGGCCCGTACCGCCAGTTCGTCCAGCGCCTCGCACAATCCCTGCGACCCGCGTACGGCCGCCTCGCGCACCGCCTGCGCCCAGGGCGAAGGCAGTGCGTCGGCCGCCTGGTCGGCCACCGTGCGCACCGCCTGCTCGACGCGCTGCCGTGCCGTGGTCTCCTCGTCGTCGTACGCCCGTACGGCGTGGCGCCCGGTCGGAGGCTCCCGGCGGTCCTCGTACCAGCGCCACACCCGCAGCCAGGGCGTGCCGCACGCGCGGTTGGCGTTGCGGCGCCAGGCGCGCTCGGCGGCCTCACCCGCCGCCGTGGCACCGACCGCGTCGGCGAGCCGGTCGGCGAACTCCTCGCGCGCCTCCTCGCTGAGCCCGGCCTGCCGCCGGTTGGCGTAGACGGGCCACAGGCGTACCGCGGCCGCGTCCACGTCGGCGGAGATCCGGCGTGCCGCCGCGCCCCGCTCGGCCAGGAAGTGGCCGAGCACCTCGCGCAGTTCCCCGATGCCGTCCCCGGTGAGCGCGGACAGCGCGAGGACGGTCGCACCCGGCTCGCCGTACTCGCTGAGGGCGATCCCGTCGTCGTCGAGCAGTCGCCGCAGGTCGTCGAGGACCTGGTCGGCGGCCTCCCCGGGCAGCCGGTCGACCTGGTTGAGGACCACGAAGGTGACTTCCGCGTGGCCTGCCATGGGCCGCAGATAGCGCTCGTGGAGCACCGCGTCGGCGTACTTCTCCGGGTCGACCACCCAGATGACGGCGTCCACGAGGGCCAGGATCCGGTCCACGTGTTCCCGGTGCTGGACGGCCGCCGAGTCGTGGTCGGGCAGGTCCACCAGGACGAGCCCGCGCAACTGCGCCTCGGCCTCGGCGCTCTGCAACGGCCTGCGGCGCAGCCGGCCGGGAATGCCGAGCCGGTCGATGAGTCCGGCCGCGCCGTCGCTCCAGCTGCACGCGATGGGCGCGGCGGTGGTCGGCCTGCGTACCCCGGTCTCCGAGATGGCCACTCCGGCGAGCGCGTTGAAGAGCTGCGACTTGCCGCTTCCGGTGGCTCCGGCGATGGCGACGACGGTGTGCTGCCCGGAGAGCCTGCGCCGCGCCGCGGCCTCGTCCAGGACGTGTCCCGCCTCGGCGAGGGTCCGGCTGTCGAGGCGTGTGCGGGAGAGCCCCACCAGTTCGCGCAGCGCGTCGAGCCGGGACCGCAGCGGTCCGTCGTACGCGAGGGGGGTCACTGCGGGTGGCCTGTTGTCCACGACGATCTCCTGTACGGGCTTGGCGTACCCCTCGGCCGTGCCGGACACGCGGCGCGCGATCAGCCCGTCGTCCCAGGCGTCCGCCGGGTCCGTGGCGCCGGCGCCCTCCGAGGAGCCGGTACCTGTACCGGTACCGGGGGCATCCCCCTCTTCGTCACCGGCCTCGCCACCGGCCACTTCACCGCCCTCCTCGACGCCCTCCTCGACGTCCTCCTCGTGGGCGGTGGTCCGATCGATCACGGAATCGCCCTCCACGCGCGCGTGCCCACGTCCCTGACTCCCCTCACCGCTCCCCTTGCCGCTCCCCTTGCCGGGACGCCCGCTCCCGGAGCGGGGCTCGTCGTCCTCCGGCTGGTCGGCGTGATCCGTGTGGTCCGTGACGGCGGTCACCGCGGTCACCTCTCCTTCTGCAGCACCGACAGCGCGGCGATGAGTTCGGCCTGGGGTTCGGGATGCACGTCGAGCGCGTCGAGCGGGGCGAGCCGCCGCTCCCGTTCGTCTTGCAGCGCCTTGTCGAGGTAGTCGGTGAGCAGCCGGCCGCCCTTGTCGCGCAGCCGCAGTGCGCCCTGGGCGCCGATCCGCTCGGCGAGTCCTTCGCCCGCCGACCGCGCCCGGCGGCCGCCCAGGAGCGCCGTGGCGACCAGCGCGGCCACCACTTCGGGATCGGGCGCGACGCTCTTCTCCAGGGCCCGTACTTCGTCCTCGGCATGCTCCTCCAGGACGCGCCGCCAGCGCCGTACCGCCATCCCGATGCGGTGCTCGGCGCTCTCCGGCGTCGGATCGCGGTCCGTCAGCCCGGGGGCGCCCGAGGCCGGTTCACGCCGCCAGGCCTCGTCGATGCGCTCGTCGGCCGCGCAGACGGCGCACAGCAGGAGTGCGGCCAGGCTCTCGACCAGCGCGTCGAGCAGTTCGCCCGCGCTGCAGTCCAGCGGGTAGCTGCGCCAGCGCTTGAGCGCGTCCCCGGCGAGGACGGCCCCGGCCTGCAGCCGGCCCCGCAGACGCGTGTACTCGCTGTCGTACGCCCCGTCGACGGCCGCGGTGAGCCGCAGCGCGGCGGCGTACTGGGCCGCGGCCGCGCTGGCCAGCTCGGGCATCCGTGACTTCAGCGAGTCGAGGACCCCGTACGCCGTGCGCGCCATCACCTGATGCCGGGCACCCGGGTCCTGCGCCTGCTGGGCCAGCCAGGCGCGCAGCGGCGCCACGGCGGTGGCCGGAAGCAGCCCCCCGCCCCACGCGGACTCGGGCAGCTCGGGCACGGTGAAGCGGGGCACGTCGCCGAGTCCCGCCTTGGCGAGCAGCGCGCCGAACTGCCGCGACACCTCGGACACCACCTGGTGGGGCACCCGGTCGAGCACGGTGACGAGGGTCGCGTCGTGCTCCTTGGCGGTACGCAGCAGGTGCCACGGCACCGCGTCGGCGTACCGTGCCGCCGTCGTGACCATGACCCAGATGTCGGCCGCGCACAGCAGTTCGGCGGCGAGCACCCGGTTGCCGGCCACCAGGGAGTCGATGTCGGGCGCGTCGAGGAGCGCGAGTCCTCGGGGGACGGTGTCGACGGTCTCGACGCGCAGGACGCGCATGTCGTCCTCTCCCGGCAGGAGCGGATCGTCGTCGATGTCCTGGCGTGGCGTCCACACGCGCGTGAGGTCGGGCAGTACGCGCATCCCGCTGAACCAGTGATGGTCCTCCGGGTGGCAGACGAGCACCGGAGTGCGTGTCGTGGGCCGGAGCACCCCGGCCTCGCTGACGCGCCGCCCCACAAGGGAGTTGACCAGCGTCGACTTGCCCGCCCCGGTCGATCCTCCGATCACGGCGAGCAGGGGTGCTTCAGGTTCTCTCAACCGGGGCACGAGATAGTCGTCGAGTTGCGCGAGCAGTTCGTCGCGGTTGGCACGCGCGCGTGGAGCCCCCATCAGGGGCAGCGGGAAGCGTGCGGCGGCGACACGGTCGCGCAGGGCGGAGAGTGCGTCGAGCAGCTGGGGCCGTACGTCCAAGGTCACCACATGCGAAGAATGCCCAATTTTGGAGTCTTTCTAAAGCATATGGACATGTCTGCGCGCCGATCGGGCACACGGGGCAGAAGGGACGACCGGGGCGCAGGCATAACGAGTGCACAACACCCGAGGCGTGAGACGCCAAAAGCGATGCACGATTCGTACCTGCCTGCGATTATCAGGACCGCTTCACTGAACCTCCACATCGAGCCACGGAGGTGAAGGGCGAAGCGCAGGGACCCAGGACCTCTATCCTTGTCCCCGGCAAGGTCACAGCCACGCCCGCACCCGGGCACCAGCACCACCGGCCACCACACCCGGCCCCCGTAGCTCAGTGGATAGAGCAGGCGCCTTCTAAGCGCTTGGCCGCAGGTTCGAGTCCTGCCGGGGGCGCCGCAACCCTTCTCACCTGGGACACGGGGCAGAAGGTCCGCTGAAGGGCACCCGAGTTCGCCGTCGGCTGAGCGCGAGGTCAGCGCGGCGTCGGGAACCGTGTCCGGGGCTGCCAGGGCGCCGAGCCCTTCGATGTCGGGGGCGGACCGCCCCCAGGCGGTGCCCCACTGCCCCTGGTCCGAGCAGCTCATACGACTCGACGCCCCGTGTGCGGCGTCCCCGTGGAGTCGTCGTGGATGATGTGCCGTCGCGCACCGTTACCCGCCGTGAGTCCTCGCGTTGAAGGGACAGTGCGGTCGCGTTCATGCTGCCGCGCTCACCGATTCGAAGGAGAAACGTGATGTCTCGCATCGCTAAGGCAGCCTGTGTCGCGCTCGGCACGAGTGCCGTTGTGCTCAGTGGTGCCGGTCTGGCCATGGCGGACGCGGACGCCGCGGGCAAGGCCGTCGGCTCGCCCGGCGTCGCGTCGGGCAACCTCGTCCAGGTCCCGGTCCACGTGCCGGTCAACGTCTGCGGCAACACCGTGAACGTCATCGCCCTGCTGAACCCGGCGTTCGGCAACCAGTGCGCGAACATCAGCAGCGCGCCCCACGGCTACGGCTACTGAGCCACCGCCCCGACGACACGAAGGCCCCCGACGGTACGCACCGCCGGGGGCTTCCTGTCGCCCCACCCGTCACCCGGAGGGGCCGGCACTCACACGTACCGGTAGATCCGGCTGACGTCCTCCATCTCGTCCGGCGTCACGCTCCACGGCGGCATCGCCTCGTGCCGCGCCACGATCCGCCCGCGCTGCCGGTCGCCGAGCCCCGGCGGTGCCGCGGGGAGGTACCGCGCCCCCTGATGCCGTTTCTGCCAGCGCGTCCAGAGCAGGTCCACGAAGGAGTGGTGCAGCCAGAAGACGGGGTCGTTGACGGAACCCCCGCCCAGCATGTGCCCGCCGACCCAGCGGTGGACGCGGTTGTGGTTGCGCCAGGCGTCGTTGCCCCGCCCGGTCCCCCAACCCTCCAGCTTGTTCCGGAAACCGCGGCGGGCGGTGGAGTCCCAGGGCTCCGCGTCGTACACGGAGTCGTCGAGGGCCTTCGCGAGTTCGGCCGCGGTGGGCAGGGCGAGCGGATCACGGGGGCGGCCGAAATCCCGTGTGAGGTAGTCGCCGTCGGTCATCGACTCCTTGACGATCCACTTCTTGTTCCGGCGGGCGAAGGGGCCGGTCGTCACCTGGTGGTCGGACGCGCGCCCGTTGCCCCCCAGGAGGTCCTCCCCCCACAGGGAGGCGGCCGGGGTGCGGTCCTTCGTCCAGTCCCAGTACGGCACGGACACCCCGGAGTCCACCCGGCGCAGCGCCCGCTCCAGGTCCAGCAGGAACTGCCGGTGCCAGGGCAGGAAGGAGGGCGTCATATGGGCCGCGCGCAGCCCGCCGTCGCCGTCCGACACGTAGTGGTCGATGTGCACGCGGACGAATTCGTCGTACTCGCCGGTGCGTTTGACCGCCAGGAACGCGTCGACGAGCCTGCGCTTCTCGGTACGCGTCAACGCGCTCACGTTCTTACGCGTGTACGCCATGTCCGTGCCCCTCCCCCTGCTCCGCCGTCCCCATAACGGCCTCGCGCAGCCGCAGTGTGCCGCCCAGTTCGTCGACGGCCGCGCGGGCGGCGGCCAGCGGGGTCGGGTACGACTGGTAGTGGTCGATCATCGTCAGATAGCCGCCGTCGGCCCGCCGCATGAGCGGCAACGGCCGGTCGTCCACGGTGACTCGCCACGACCCCGCGGGGGCCGCACGCACGGCGCCTGCCGTACGCGTTCCGCTCGCGCGCGGTCCACTCGTCGCGTCCTTGGTCCCGCGGATCCGGGAGCCGCCGTACATCTCGTCGAACCCGGCGGCGAACTCCGCCTCGAACTCGGCCAGTTCACGGGACCGGTCCACGACCGGCGCGCCGGAGGGCCCACCGGGCGGCGCCCCCACGGCGTGCGGCTCCTCGCGTGCCGGCCTCGATGCCGTGACCAGCGGGGACAGGACCACCGCCACGGCCGTGGCGAGCAGCCCTCTCAGGACACCCCGCCGCGTACCGTCACTCCGCGTCTCGTCATCCCGCACGCCGTCACCCCGCATGCCGTTCTCCGCTCCCACCCGCACTCCTCCGCCCGCCCGCCCCCTTCGACACGTCCTACAGTCCGGGCGCGAGGCCCAAGGTCGCCCCCGGGGCCGCCTGCAGCACCGGGGCGAGGACGCCGACCTCGGGCAGCTTCGGGGCCGGGAGGCCGAGCTGCTCCGGACGCGGCGCGGTCAGCGGGGCGTCCAGCGAGGCGCCAGGGGTCAGGGCGCGCAGCCCCGAGGTGGGCGTGCTCGCGGTGAGGTGGTCGAAGGAGTCCCCGAGCACGCGCGGCAGCGGCGTACGCAGATCCAGCGAAGGCAGGTCGCTGGTGACGGGCAGCTGCGGGACAGCCCGGTCCGGCAGCAGCCGGCCCTCGACGTACCGCGGCCCGTCGGGGCTGCCCGGCGTGAGCAGCGGCACGGTGCCGCCGATCCTGGGCATCTCCATGTTCAGGGAGTGCTCCACACCTTCCAGGGGCACGGCGACCGGAACCCCGTCAGCCGCGACAGCGGGCGTCGCGACGGCGGCCGCCACACAGGTCACGACGGCTGCGAGGGTCCCTCGGGTGGTCGACTTCATCTCAGGTACGGGCCTTTCGGGATGTCTGGATTTCGGGATTCGGGAGGGGGTGTCCGCGGTGTGTGTGTCCGCAACAGGTAACGACCCGGCGCACGGGACCAGGTCAAAATTCCCCCGTTCGACGTAATCGTCAGCTCATCCGCCTGTCCCACCGGTACGGGAGTGCCGCCCGCCCAGCAGCCCGGCCCGGTCCCGCCCGGCCCGGTCCCGCCCAGTCCGGTCCTGCCCAGTCCGGTCCGGAACCCGGTCAGCCACGCAGGCTGCGCGCCGGGAGCAAGGCGTGCGCCGCGTTGTTCAGGGTCTCCTCGGCACCGGCGAAGACGGCAAGCGCCTCCGGCTCGACGGGCCTGCCCGGCTCGGCCTCCGGCCACGGGCGGGTGGTGAACAGGAGGTAGGCGTAGCCGCGTTCGCCGACCGCGGCGAGCCACTCCGGCGGCACGGGGCACTGGGCGTTGAGCTGGGCGGTGCTGACGACGGCCTGACCCGCCTCGACGAGGAGCCGGACCGGGAAGCTCGGCTGCCGGGTGGCGTCGACGACCGTGTCGCCGAGGGACAGCCCGTTGGCGCTCAACAGCCGCTCGACGGCGGCCGCGGAACCCTCCGGTCCGCTCGCGCCGTCGCCGAGCGGGTAGGCCAGGAGGTAGGGCATGTCACCGTCGGGCTGTTCGCCGCTCCACGCCATGACGACGAGCGTGCCGAGATCCGCGGCGGGAAAGGGGCGCGTTTCACTGGAGATTGAAGTCACCGCGGAACCGTAACGGCGTACCGGAACGCGCCCGCGCCCTTTCTCACTCGCCCGGGGGATTTCCATGGAGGTCTCTACACGAACGAGGGAACAGCCGAGGGAACGACAGAGGGAACGGCAGGCGGGCCAAGCGTGGGGCCGGCCGCGTGTCGTGCGACCGGCCCCACGTGACGATGCAGTTTCCTGAACGCTGCTCGATGCGCTGTTCGAGGCGCCGTTCGAGACGCCGTTCGAGACGTTGTTCGAGACGTTGTTCGGCGTCGCTACTTCTGGAGCGGGAGTCCGCCCAGGAGAGCCGTGGCCCCGCCCGCCGAGTTCAAGGCCTTCGTCACGTCGTTGACGGTGCTGAGCGCGGAGTCCTTGTTCTCCGTGTCGAGCGCCCTCGACTGCGACTGCAGGGGCATGGCGTCCACCGGCTCGGTGGTGAGCTGGGTGAGGGCCGAGTTGAGGCCGCCGTTCAGGCTCGTGGGGGGCGCTACGTCGGCGGCGAAGGCGGGTGCGGCGACACCAGCGACGACCATGGACCCGGCAACGACAGCGGCGGCCTTCAGGGACTTCATCGTGTTCCTTTCTTCGGCGACTCACGCCACCGGAGGGAATTCTCGGTGTCCAGGCATGTCCTGCACAGCTTCCTGTCCTGCCCAACGACCTGTGGTCGGGACGGAAACCCCGTACGCCGAAAATTCCTGCGGACAGCCGTCGGGCCGGCCCGGGACACGGGCCGGCCCGACGGTCGGGACGGCGGCTGCTTCGCCTCAACCGCCGTCCCCGCTCAGGACGGCAGGCCGGGCAGGCCGGGCAGGGTCGGTGCGGGCAGGCCGCCGCCCACCGCGACGGCGGCGACGAAGTTGACGGCCTTGGTCACGACCGCGGTCGAGGCCGTTTTCACCGCGGCGGCGTCACCGCCGCTCGCCGCCTCCACCAGGGCATCGACCGAGCCCTGCAGGGCCTTGAGCGCGTCGGCCCTGAGGTCGGGCGCGGCCACCGGTTCGGCGTCGTCCTGCGGCGCCGGGAGCGCGGGGGCGCCGGGCAGCGCGGGCAGGGTGGACGGCGGAGCGACCGGCCCCGACGGCGTGCCGGGTGCCTTCGGCTCGTTGGGCTTGTTCGGCGTCGTCGACGGCAGGGTCTGCGGCGGCGCCTGCGGAACGGCCGGGGCCGCCGGGGCCGCCGCGGTCGCCTTGGCGACGGCCTCCTTCACCGCGTCGGCGAGCTTGGCGGAGTCGGCGGCGGGGAGCTGCCCGTTGTCGGCCTTGAGCACGGCGGCGAGCAGGTCGGTGACCGGCCGCAGCACTCCGGCGACGGATCCGAGGCTCTGGGTCTGCGCCAGCAGCGCGTCCGCGTCGGGCACCGGCGCCTGGGCGGTCACGGCACGGGCGCCGGGCGCCGAGTCGTGGCCGGCGGCCACGGCGACGGGTCCGGCGATCCCCAGCAGGAACGTGGCACAGAGCGCGGAGGTGGCGAGACGCCGTACGGGCAGAGCGCGCATGAAGGGTCCTTTCGGCAGGGACGGTGACGGGGACAAGGCCACGACGAGTTCGTCGAGTTCTGTCCTCACCGTGGAAGCGGTGACCGCCGCCTGCAACCGAGCCGTCACGCGACGCAACGGTCCGCGTCCGCCGCTGTGACCGTTGTCCCTGGTGAGGCGCCATGCCCGAGCCCGCCGGGGGCACCTGCCGTCCCTCCCCCCATTCGGGGCAACGCCGATCGGCCGCCCTCCCGGACGGGAGGGCGGCCGATCAAGGACTGAGCCGGTACGTCAGTCGTTCGCGCACTGGTTGCCGAACGCGGGGTTCAGCAGGGCGATGACGTCCACGGTGTTGCCGCACACGTTGACCGGCA
Organism: Streptomyces sp. CWNU-52B; assembly: GCF_047444975.1. Lineage (NCBI taxonomy): Bacteria > Bacillati > Actinomycetota > Actinomycetes > Kitasatosporales > Streptomycetaceae > Streptomyces > Streptomyces sp. CWNU-52B. The sequence goes on from NZ_JBLFJV010000001.1 coordinate 224,358, forward strand.
CGTGGACGGGGACCTGCACCAGGTTGCCCGACAGGACACCCGGGGAGTGGGCGGCGGCGCCGTGCGCGTCGCTGTCGGCGGCGGCGATGCCGGCGGTGCCGGCCATGGCGGCGGCGGCAACGGAGGTAAGGACCAGGCCCTTCGCGATACGCGACATGGAGAGGTGCTCCTTGGGATTGAAACAACAGCCGGGGCGGGGTGCCCGGCTCTGGAATCAACGCGCGGCCCCGGCACGGGTTGTGCCTCCAAAAGAGTGACGCTCCGAGCCGTTACCAGATGCGGGTCAGGAGGTTATGCCGAGACATGCACACGATTCCGACACACTTGACAGGTTTCCCTGATAAATACGGATAGCGACTACAGTTACATCTCTCCTCAGATCACCGTAAAAGGCGTGAAACGGACGGGAAAGCCATGGCGGCCCTCGTGTGATGTACACAACTCGTCCGCCCATAAGGGTCAGAAGGCCAGCGCTTCTCCCTCACCTCTTCCGTCGAAAATTCTCCCGATTTTTCGCCGAAAGGGCCTGACTCGCCTTCACCTTCCGACTGTCCGAGTTCCACCCGCGCTCCCTCCGAGCGCCGCCCGTGAGCGAGGAAAGCGCGCATGCGACCGTCACCGACCGGCCCTGGCCCCTCCCGGACCAGGCCACGGGTCCTGCACGTCTCCCAGCCGGTCGACGGCGGGGTGGCCCGCGTGGTCACCGACCTGGTGCGGGCCCAGTCGGCCGTCGGCGTGGAGGTCACCGTCGCCTGTCCACCGACCGGCACTCTCGCGACGACGGCCGAGACCCTGGGCGCCGGTGTACGGCCCTGGCACGCGACCCGCTCCCCGGGACCGCGGCTCGCCCGCGAGGTACGGACTCTGCGTGAGCTCGTACGGGAAGTGCGCCCCGACGTGGTGCACGCGCACAGCGCCAAGGCCGGGCTGGTGGCGCGGCTCGCCCTGCGCGGGCGGGTCCCGACCGTGTTCCAGCCGCACGCCTGGTCGTTCGAGGCCGTCGGCGGGGTCACCGGGCTGCTCGCGCTCAACTGGGAGCGTCTCGGCGCGCGTTGGGCGTCGCGGATCGTGTGCGTCAGCGAGGCCGAGCGGCGGACCGGGCAGCGGTCGGGCATCGGGGGACGGTGGAGCGTCATCCCCAACGGCATCGACCTGACGGGCTTCCACCCGGCGCCCGTGGACACCGTACGGGCCGCGATCCCGCTGCTCGAAGGGGTCGATCCGGCGGCGCCGCTCGTGGTCTGCGTCGGGCGGCTGTGCCGGCAGAAGGGACAGGACGTCCTTCTGGAGGCCTGGCACGAGGTGACCCGACGGGTACCCGCCGCGCGGCTCGTGCTGGTCGGCGACGGGCCGGACGCGTCGGCGCTGCGGGCCTCGGCGCCCGCTTCCGTGCTGTTCGCCGGGGCCGTCAGCGACACCGCGCCCTGGTACCAGGCCGCCGATCTGGCCGTCCTGCCGTCCCGCTGGGAGGGCATGGCGCTGGCGCCGCTGGAGGCCATGGCCTGCGGACGGCCCGTCGTGATCAGCGATGTGGACGGGGCGCGCGAGAGCCTGCCGCCGGGCCAGGGGCCGCGCGCGCTGGTGCCGCCCGAGCAGCCGGAGGCGCTGGCCGGGGCGGTCGCCGAGCTGCTCCTCGACCCCCTGCTGCGCGAGTCGCTCGGCCATCAGGGACGCCGGTACGTAACGACCACGCACGACGTCCGGCACACCGCCGCGGCCGTCGCCGACGTGTACCGCGATCTGATCGGCGCCTGGCCGACCGAAGCGCACACGGACAACACGGACCACATGGGCCACACGGGCCACAGAGGCCGCACGGGCCGGACAGGCGTGGGCCACACCGAGTACAGGGAGTCCATCCACACGTGACTGCGGAAAGTACCGTTCCCTCCCCCGGCGGCCGGCCGCGGGCGACGGACCACGGATTCTCGCCCGTCTCACCGATCTCGCCCGGCTCGGTCACCTCACCCGGCTCGGTCACCTCGGTCACCTCGGTCGTCCCGCCGCGCGAGACCGCCCGTGGCTTCCGGTTCCCCAGCGGTCAGCGGCCCTTCGTACGGCGGGCCTCGCGGCTGCCGCTGCCCGCCGTGGACATCGGCGCCGCCCTGGCCGGCGGCTGTCTGGCGCTGCCCTGGACGCTCCCGGTCCCCCTCCCGCTCCAGATCCCGCACCTGCTCGCGCGCCCGCTTCCGCTCGCCCTGCTGGTGCTCGCCGCCCTCTGGCTCAACCTCTGGCTCAACGCGCGCGCCTCGCTGTACCGCGCCGCCGCCGTGCCAGCCGTCCTGGACGAACTGCCCGCCGTGTGCGGCCGGATCGCGGTCAGCTGGTGTGCGCTCGCGGCCCTCGTGGCGGCGTACTCGCCGGAGCACGCGCTGTCCGCCCGCACGCTCCTCCTCGGCTGCGCGGTGCAGTCGGCGGCGAGCTGCGCGGGCCGCGCCGTCGTGCACGGGCACCGGCGCCTGGCGCTCCTGCGCCGCCCGCGCGCGGCCCTGGTGGTCGGCCGCGCCCCGGACGCACAGCGCCTGGCGGCCGCCTTCCTGAGGCATCCGGCGTGCGGGGTACGGCCGGTGGGCGTCGTCGCCGACGAGGCGGACGGCGCCGAGGGGCTGCCGGTGCTGACCACCGGCGAGGAGGTCCACCGGGCGCTCATCCAGAACGGCGTACAGGTGGTACTCGCCGTGGGCCCCGCCGCACGGGCCGAACAGGGGCCGCTGCTGCGGGCCTTGGGCGAGTCGGGCTGCGCCGTGTGGGAGGTGGAGGCGGACGCGGACGCCTCGGCAGTAGCACCCGCACCCGTACCCGCATCGGCATCGGCATCGGCATCGGTGTCCGAACGGGCCGACCGGACCGACCGGACCGACCGGACCGGGCGGCTCGCCGGGTTCGCCTGCCGGCAGCTGCCTGTCGGGCGGCGGTACGGGAGCGCCTGCAAACGGCTGCTGGACGTACTGGTCTCCGGGGCGCTGCTCTTGGCGGCCGGTCCGGTGCTGCTGGTGTGCGCGGTCGTGCTGCGGGCCGTCGACGGGCCCGGTGTGGTGTTCCGGCAGGAGCGCGTCGGCAAGGACGGGCGGCCGTTCACCCTGCTGAAGTTCCGTACGCACCGGCCGGTCGACGCGCGCGAGGCGGCGATCCGTTGGAGCGTGGCCGACGAACAGGAGATGGCCTGGTTCTGCCGCTTCCTGCGCCGGACCTCGCTCGACGAGCTGCTCCAGCTGTGGAACGTCTTCCGGGGCGACATGAGCCTGGTCGGACCGCGCCCCGAACGCCCCTACTTCGTTGGCCAGTTCAGCCAGACCTACCCGGGTTACGCGGCCCGCCACCGGATGCGGACCGGGATCACCGGACTCGCGCAGATCAACGGGCTGCGCGGCGACACCTCGATCGAGGACCGCTGCCGCTTCGACAACGCGTACATCGACGACTGGTCGCTCTGGCAGGACGTCTGCATCCTGGCCCGCACCGCGGTCGTGTTCGTCCGTCCGACGGGGAGCTGAGCAGCGGTGGCCCAGGTCCTGTCCGCCCCGCCCCTCGCGGCCGCCGTCGCCGCCGTGACCGCCGCGCCCCGCCGCTTCCTTCCCGTGCTGCCCGTGATCGTCCTCGTCGCCACGCTCGCGCTGCCGGTCTCCGGCGACGGGGGCGGCACCGTGGCCGACGCCGTGTCCGGTCTGGTCGTGGTGTGCTGCGCGCTGCGGCTCGTACGCGGCCGGCGGCGCCCCCTGTCCCGTACCGCGGCCGTCGTGCTCGGACTGCCCGTCGTGGGGATCGCGCTCGCGACGGCGGGCGCCGCCTCGGCCGGGACGGGGGCCGCGGGGCTCGTCCGCTATCTGCAGATCTTCGTGCTGGTGCCGGCGGCCGTGCTGCTGCTGGTCCGTGACCGCCGTGACGCGCGGCTGATCGCCTGGTCCCTGGTCGGACTCGCGCTGTGGCAGGGGGCGATCGGCGTCCACCAGTACGTGACCGGGACCGGGGCCTCGTACATGGGCGAGGAGATCCGGGCCGTGGGCACGTTCGGGCCGACGGACATCATGGGGATGGCGGCCGTGGTCGCGTTCGGTCTGGTGTGCGCGCTCGGTCTCGCGCTCGGGTCCGGGTCCGCGCGGCAGCGGACCGCGGCGGCGGTGTGCGCGCTGGCGCTGCTGCTGCCGCTCGCGCTGTCGTTCAGCCGGGGCGCGTGGATCGCGACGGCCGTGACGTGCGGGGCGCAGCTCGCGCTCGCCGGGCTGCGGCGGGCCGTCACGGTGTTCGCGGTGGTGGCCGCCGCCGCGGTGGTCCTGGTCGGCGGGTTCGGAGTGGGCACCGCGATGCTCCAGGAGCGGATCAGCAGCATCACGCAGGTCGCGGACGCGCCGGACCAGTCGGTGACCGACCGGTACACGATGTGGACGGCGGCCGTCGACATGTGGCGCGACCAGCCGCTCACCGGGGTCGGCCTGAAGGGCTTCCCCGACCATCGCGACGGACACGCCTCGCTCGCGCTGTCCTCGGGCAGTGACACGGACGGGGCGGGCGCCGGATTCCACCGTCAGCCGCTTCTCTCACCGCACAACATGTACTTGCTGGTGCTCAGCGAGCAGGGCCTGCTGGGGCTGCTCGCGCTGGCCGGGAGCTGGCTGGCGCTGCTGGCGCGCGGGCTGCGGCGGCTCGTGCGCGTACGGCGTGCGCCGGGCGGCCTCGACTGCGCGCTGGTCGCCTGCGGGCTGCTGGTCTGGCAGCTGGTCGACTTCGTGTACGCGGACATCGGCGGCCCCTCGACCGTGCTGACCGCGCTGGTCCTCGGCCTCGCCGCCTGGTGGGCGCTGGCCGACGAGGGGGCCGGGGAACGATGACGGTGACTCCTTCCCGGGCGGAGGGCGAGGGTACGACGGCCCGGGGAGCCCCTCGTGCCGGAGCCGAGAGCGGAGCCCTGGGCAGAACCCGGAGCGGAGCCGAGAACCGGGCCCTCGACACGGCCGAGGACGGCTTCCCACTGCCCGGCGCCCGCGCCGCGTCGGCCACCGCGCCGCCGGCCGACACCGCCCCGGCCGGCGGCGCGTCCGACACGTCCTCGTCCGCCGACGTCGCCCCGCCCACCCGTGGGTTCCTCGCCAAGGCCACGCTCGTCACCGCGGTCCTCTCCATCGCGGGCGCGCTGCTCGGTCTGGTCCGGGACCAGGCGCTCGCGCATCTCTTCGGGGCCGGGACCGAGACGGACGCCTTCCTGGTCGCGTGGACCGTGCCGGAGGTCGCGGCGACGCTGCTGATCGAGGACGGGATGGCGTTCGTGCTGGTCCCGGCGTTCAGCCTGGCCGTGGCCCGGCGGGCGCGCGGAGCCGGTGGCGCGGACCCCGTGCGCGCGCTGGTCGCCTCGACGCTGCCCCGCATGGCGCTGGCCCTGGTGGCGGTCGCCGCGCTGCTGATCGCCGGGGCGCCCTACCTGGTCGCGGGTCTCGCGCCGGGGCTGCCCGACCCCGGGCTCGCCGTCGACTGCACGCGGCTGACGGCGACCTGTGTCCTGAGCTTCGGGCTCGCCGGTTACTGCAGCGCGGCACTGCGCGCGCACCGCCGTTTCCTGGCGCCCGCCGCGATCTACGTCGCCTACAACACCGGCATCATCACGGCGATGTTCGTGCTCGGCGGGCGCTGGGGGGTCCGGTCGGCGGCCGTCGGCGTCGCGGTGGGCGGCTGTCTGATGGTGGCGGCGCAGGCCCCCGCCCTCGCCCGGCAGCTCTTCGGCCGCCACCGCGGCCCGGCCACGACCGACGGGAACACCGCCGACGGCACGGCCGAGAACCCTGCCGGGCACAGTCCTGAGGACACCTCCACGCAGCCCCGGGAGTCCATGACGCACTCGGTGGACCTCGCCCTGATCACCCCGGTCCTGCTCTTCGCCCTCTGCCGTCAGTCCCAGGTCCTCATCGAGCGCTTCCTCGCCTCGAACCTCCCCTCCGGAGCCATCTCGCACCTGAACTACGCGCAGAAGGTGGCCCAGATCCCGATGACCCTGTCGCTGATGCTGTGCACCGTCACCTTCCCGGTGCTGGCGCAGGCCATCGCCGAGGGCGACACCGAGCGGGCCCGCGACCGAGTGGAGCGCGACGTCGCGGTGGCCTCGTGCATAGTGCTGCTGGGTGCGGCGGCGGTCTTCGCGTGCGCTCCGCAGATCATCCAACTCCTCTTCCAGCGGGGCGCGTTCACCGCGCAGGACACGGCGGCGACGGCGACCGTCATGCGCGTCTACTCGGTCGGGCTGCTCGGCCACACGCTGGTGGGCGCGCTCGTACGGACGTACTTCTCGGCCGGCCGCCCCTCCTGGTACCCGCTGGCGGCGATGGCCGCGGGCATCGTCGCCACCTCGTGGATCGGCGTGGGCACCGTCGGGGCCTGGGGAGTGTCGGGGATCGCCGCCGCCAACGCGATCGGGATCACCGTCACGGCGGCCCTGCTGCTGTCCGGCATGGACGAGCGGCGCAGCGTGCCGATCCACATCCGCCGGGTCGTCCACGAACTCACCAAGCCGTTCCGTGCCGCCGTGTGCGCGGCCGTGGCGGGAGCCCTGTGCGCGAGCCGCTTCGACTCGCCCGAACTCGCCCTGCTCACCGGCGGTCTGACCGTCACCGTCGTCTATGTCCTGCTGCTCAGGTTGCTCGGCGTCCAGGCCGTAGCACCCGCCTTCCGTACCGCCCTCCGCTCCGTCACCCGAAGGCTGCCGCATGCCCGTTCCCGCTGACACGAACGAGACCACCGACACCCCCGACAGAACCGCCACCACCGCCACCACCACCAAAGCCAAAGCCACAGCCGATACCGGCCCGGTCGCCCCCCTGTGGGTGGCGATGTACCACTCGGTGGGCGACTGCTCGGACGACCCGTACCGCGTCACGGTCTCCCCCGACCGCCTCGAACGGCAGCTGGGCTGGCTGCGCCGCCGGGGCCTGCGCGGGGTGAGCGTGGCGGACCTGCTCGCGGCCCGTGCCCGCGGCGAGGGGCGGGGTCTGGTGGGCCTCACCTTCGACGACGGGTACGCCGACTTCGCCGACAACGCCCTCCCCGTCCTGCGGCGCCTGGGCTTCGGTGCCACCGTGTTCGTGCTGCCGGGCCGGCTGGGCGGTACGAACGAGTGGGATCCGCTCGGCCCCCGCAAACCGCTCCTCACCGCCGACGGCATCCGCCGGCTCGCGGACACCGAGGGCCTGGAGATCGCCTCGCACGGCCTCACCCACGTCGACCTCACCCTGGCCGACGACGCGCTGCTGGGCGCCGAGGTCGGCGGCAGCCGGGTCCTGCTCTCCGAGCTGACGGGCCGTGAGGTGGCGGGCCTGTGCTACCCGTACGGGAAGGTCGACCAGCGGGTCGCCGACCTCGTACGGGCCGCCGGGTACGGCTACGCGTGCGCGATCGACCCCGGCCCGCTCACCGGTGCCTTCGCCCTCCCCCGGGTCCACATCGGGGAGAACGACACCTCCTGGCGGCTGCTGCTCAAGTACCGCCTGCACCGGCTCCGCAGACGCCCGGTGCCGTCGGCCGCCCCGGCGAAGGAGGCGGCCCGGTGAAGGCCCTGCACGTCATCACCGGGCTCGGTGTCGGCGGGGCCGAGCAGCAACTGCGCCTCCTGGTGCGGAACCTGCCCGTCGACTGTGACGTGGTGACCCTCACCAACCCGGGCGCGGTCGCCGAGGGCCTCGCCTCGGACGGGGTCCGCGTCACCCACCTCGGCATGCGGGGCAACCGCGACCTGGCGGCGCTCCCCCGCCTCGTCCGCCTGATCCACGGCGGCCGTTACGACCTCGTCCACACGCACCTCTACCGGGCCTGTGTGTACGGCAGGCTCGCCGCGCGGCTCGCCGGGGTGCGGGCGGTCGTTGCCACCGAACACTCGCTCGGCGACTCGCAGCTGGAGGGCCGCCGGCTCACCGCGGGCGTCCGGGGCCTCTATCTGGCCAGCGAGCGGCTGGGCCGCTCGACGGTCGCCGTCTCTCCCACGGTCGCCGAACGGCTGCGCCGCTGGGGCGTGCCAGGACCGCGCATCGAGGTCGTCCCGAACGGCATCGACGTGGCCCGTTTCCGCTTCGACCCGGCCCTGCGCGAGAGCACCCGCCGACGGCTGGGGCTGCCGCAGGGGGCGTACGTCATCGGCGGTGTCGGCCGGCTGACGGCCGGCAAGCGGTTCGAGGTGCTCGTCCGGGCGCTGGCCGAACTGCCGGACGACGTCTGGCTGCTGCTGGTCGGCGGCGGTCCCGAGGAGAACGTCCTGCGCCGCCTGGCCCGGCAGCGGGGGGTCGCCGACCGGGTGCTGTTCACCGGCGAACGCCCGAACGGCCCCGCGGAGCCCACCCGATCGACCGGATCGGCCAAGTCGACTGGATCCGCCGGACCCGCCGGTCTCGATCTGCCCGCCCTGACCGGAGCCATGGACCTCCTCGCCTCTCCCTCCGCCGAGGAAGCCTTCGGGCTCGCCGTCGTGGAGGCCCTGGCGGCGGGCCTGCCCGTGCTCTACGTCTCCTGCCCGGCCGTCGCCGACCTGCCCCAGGCCGCGGCGCCGCTCGCCCGGCGGGTGCAGGGCGGCGCCGACTCGTTCGTACGGGCCGTCCGGCAGGCCCGCGCGCAGGGCCCCGGACCGCGCTCCGCACCGGAAGCCGCCCGGCACTACAGCATCACCCGCAGTGCCGACCGGCTCATGGACATCTACACGGCCGCAACTCTGGGAGTGAGTTCCACATGACCGAGAACCCCAACCGTTCGACCGGGCGGCCGGGAACGGCACTGGCCCGCGCCAAGGCGCTGCCCCCGTGGTCCCTGCTCGCCGCGGGCGCCCTCCTCGGCGGCGTGCTAGGCGGCGCGTACGGCGTCCTGAAGACACCGGAGTACACCGCCACGAGTTACGTCATCGCCGTCCCCACCGACACGTCGGACCCGGCGTCCGCGCTCGGCTTCGCGCAGGCCTACGGGCGGGTCGCCACCCAGCTCGCGGTGCTCGGGGACGCCCAGGTGTGGGCGGGCGTGCCGGTGTCGACCCTGCGCGAGAGCGTGCGGACCGCGACCTCGCCGGACGCGCCGATGGTCGCCGTCACCGCCACCTCCGCACGTCCCGACCTCGCCGCGGACATCGCCAACGCCGTGTCGCGCTCGCTGACCCGGCACGCGAACGACACCGAGGACAGCACGCACGTGGAGCTGCTGCAGTTCTCCCGGGCGATCAAACCCACCGAGGCCTCCTCGGCGTCGGCCGGGGTGACCGGTCTGGTCGGCGCGAGCGCGGGCGGTCTGCTCGGCGGGCTCGCCCTGCTGGTCCGGCCGCGCCGCGCCACGGAGCCCTCGCCCACGGCCTCGGTGCCGGGCCCCGCCACGGCCGCCGACGTCCACGGCCAGCTGTGAACACCGCCGCACAGCGGACGGACCTGCGCACGGAGGCACGTACCGAAGCCCCGGCCACGGCGCGTACGGAACTGCGCACCCAGCTCTGCACGGACGAGCGGGAGTTCGGCCGGCTGGCCGCGGAGTGGGGACTGCTGTACCGGCGGTGCGGCACCGCGACCCCGTTCCAGAGCCACGCCTGGCTGCACTCGTGGTGGCTCTCCTACGGCACGTCCGGCCGGCTGCGTCTCGTGCTCGTCCGCGACGGCGGTGATCTGGTGGCCGCCGCCCCGCTGATGCTCGTACGGCAGCCGTGGCCGGCCCTCGTGCCGCTCGGCGGGTCGATCTCCGACTTCGGTGACGTGCTGATCGAGGACGGCGCGCGCTCCGACCGCGCGGCCGCCGCGCTGGCCGACGCCCTCGCCACGGCCGCGCGCACCGCGCTGATCGACTTCCGTGAGGTGCGGCCCGGCGGGGCGGTGGAGCGGCTGTACGCGAGCTGGCGCGGGCCCCGGCGGCGGGTGCCCGACTCGCTCTGTCTGGAGCTGCCCGCCGTGCCGATGGACGACCTGATCGGGCGGCTCGCGACGGCCAAGGCTCAGCAGCGGGTCCGTGCCAAGCTGCGCAAACTGTCCGCGCTGGGCGTCGAAGGACGTGCCGTGCCTGCGGTCGAGGTGGACACGGCGCTGCACCGGCTCCTGGAGCTGCACCGGCTCCAGTGGCAGGGGCGCAAGGTGACCACCGAGCATCTGCAGGATCGGTTCGCCGAGCATCTGGTCCGCTCGGTGGGCCCGATGGTCCGCTCCGGGGACGCGGTGGTGACCGAGTTCCGGCTGGACGGCACTGTGGTGGCGGTCGATCTGACGCTCCTGTCACGGCAGTTGGCGGGCGGCTACCTCTACGGCGCGCATCCGCGGCTGCGGGAGCGCAAGGCGGACGTGGCGACGATGCTGCTGCACGCCTGCGCCCAGCACACCGGGACGGGCGGGGCCGGTGGGACGGGCGCGCGCCGGGTGCTGAGTCTGCTGCGCGGCAACGAGCCCTACAAACACCACTGGCGCCCGCGGCCCGTGGTCAACCAGCGGTTCCTGCTGGCCCGGCGGCGGACGGCGCCGCTGATGACGGCGGCCGTCTGTGACGTGGCCGCGCGCGACCGGGGCAAGAAGCTGCTCGACCGGTTCCTCGCCTGGAGAGAACGCGGCGGCGGCAGACCGTGACCGGCCCGCCGCCGCCTTCGGATCAGCGGCCGGCGGTCAGCGGCTGCGCGACCACCAGTCGAAGCGCAGGCAGAGCCTCCCGCCGAGCCAGAACTCCACCCAGTCGCCCAGCGCCACCGGCGAGCAGTTCGGCGGGTGCGCCGGAGCCGGGTCCACCGGCTCGGGTCCCGGGTCGGCCGGACCGGTGCGGCCGTAGAGCGCGGACCGGTAGATCTCGGAGGCCCTGGGGTTGTCGTCGCACTGCCACACACCGTGCGGGCAGTAGTCGCTGAGCGTGTTGTAGAGCGGTTTGTGCTCGTCCAGCCAGGCGAGCATGCGCTCCATGTACGTCGCGTTGTCCCCGTTGCGGAAGAGCCCCCACTCCGGATAGGAGATCGGCTTCCCGTGCGCCTTCGCGAAGTCGACGTGCTCCTGGAGTCCGTAGGGCTCCGCGACCGCCTCGTCGAACGACTGCCCGCGCGGCTGGTCGTACGAATCCATGCCGATGATGTCGACCGTCTCGTCGCCCGGATAGCACTGGGTCCAGGGAATGGCGTCCCGGCCACGGTTCGGGGTGAAGTCGAACCGGAACTTCTGCCCCGGTACCGCCCTCATGGCGGTGACGATCCTGTCCCAGTACGTCTTCCATGCCTCGGGGTCCGGCCCGCAGCGGTGGGTGTACGTGGTGCCGTTCATCTCCCAGCCGAGCACGATGACGGTGTCGGGCGTCTCCAGTTCGACGAGCCGCTCGGCCAGCTTGCGGAAGTGGTCGTCGAACTCCCCCTCGGCGCCACGCCGCAGCAGTTCCCGGACCTCCTCGTCGGAGACGTTCTCCTCGTTGCGCTCCAGCATCGGGACGTTGAGGACGAAGAGCCGGTCGGCCCGCTCGCGCCGCCAGTCGGCCCAGGCGTCGAGGAAGCCGGGCAGGCCCTCGATGTTGCTCCAGCGGTCGCCCGGCAGATAGGTGTGCGCCACGCGCAGATCGGCCCCGCCCAGCCAGTGGCTGAGCTCGGCGATCCGGGCGACCCCGCGGGGCCCGTAGTCCAAGTAGGCGCCGAACGCCGGGGTCTCGGGCTCCTTCGCCTGCGACGACTTCTTCGGCGTCGGCCCCTTCGGCGACGGCTCCTTCGGCGGCTCGGGCCGTGGTGATGCCGCCGGCGTCACGGCGCCGGTCGGCGCGGCCCGCGGCGGCTCCCCCGCGCCGGCTGCCGCGGCGTACCCCGTACCGGTCGCGAGGGCGGCCGAGGCGAGCAGTCCTGCGACGAGCGCGGTGGCGAGTGAGGTGGCGAGTGAGGCGGCCGCACAGGCCGGCCGTCTTGTTCGGGTCCGTTGCAGTGGGGCCATGTCCGCTCCTCGCGCTTCGTTTTCCACCGTCCACTGATCCACTGATCCACTGACGTGGTACTGACACTCAGTCACATGGACGGGGACTGCGCCAACCGAGGCGGTCCGCCGAGGAGAAGCCGCTCACCCACACGAGTGAGACCTATGACGAGACCTCAAGGGACGACGGCCGTGCCGCACTTCGACACCGGTGTTCCCGCCGCACTGGTCCCGATGGATGACGCGCACGGCGTCGCGCGGCGCGGGTGCCGGGCGTGCGGGTGCCGGGCGTGCGGCGTCCGGCACTCGGCCTGTCGCCACCCGCCCGGCACCCGACGGGTCATCGATGGGACGCGACCCGGTTACGTCGGTACAGAACCGCTCCTCCGATCAGCAGTCCCACGCCGGCGGCCGAGGCCGCGAGCATGCCGTCGCTGCCGGTGTGCGCCAGCTCCGGGCCCCTGCTCGAAGGGGGCGTGGACGGCGGTGTCGTGGCCGGCGGGCCCGTGGTGGGCGGCACCGTCGGCGGCGGGCCCGTGGTGGGGGGCGTCGTGGTCGGCGGCGTCGACGGGGGCGTGGTCGGCGGGGTGTCGTCGTCGCCGTAGCCCTTCGGGCCGTCGTCGTTCGCGCACTTGTTCCCGAACACGGGGTTCAGCAGGCCGATCAGGTCCACGGAGTTGCCGCACGCGTTCACCGGCACGTCCACCGGCGCCTTGACCCCGTTGCCCGAGCCGACGCCGGGCGAACCCTGCGCGTCGCCGTGGGCGGACGCGCCGCCACCGTCGTGACCGTAGCCGTCGTGCCCGTAACCGTCGTGTCCGTAACCGTGGTGACCGGAGCCGTCACCGTGGTCCGAGCCGTAGCCGTGGTCCTGGCCGTACCCGTGGTCCGAGCCCTGTCCGTGGTCCGAACCGTGTCCAGCCTGGGCCTCGTGGCGCGGCGCGTCCGGCTTCCGGTGCTTGCCCGTGGGCGTGGCGCAGGAGTTGCCGAACGCCGGGTTGAGGGCGGCGACCGCGTTCACGGAGTTGCCGCACGCGTTCACCGGCACGTTGACCGGCGCCTGCACGTTGTTGCCGGACAGCACACCGGGCGAGTCCGCTGTGACACCACTCGCGTTCGAGTCGGCGAACGCCTGGGTGCCGTACAGGGACAAGATGCTCGTCGCGGCGGCGGCCGCGACCATTCCCTTGCTCAGGGTCTGTCGCACTCTCGTTGTCTTCTCTGCTGGTAGAAGTGGGAAAAGCCGGCCTTGGCACCGAAATGCGGTCCAAGGCCGGCGAGACTCAGCCGGTCGGCTGGTGCGTTACGACGTCAGTCGTTGACGCAGGTGTTGCCGAAGGCCGGGTTCAGCAGGCCGATCACGTTGATCGAGTTGCCGCACACGTTGACGGGAATGTGGACGGGAACCTGGACCACGTTGCCGGAGAGGACGCCGGGCGAGCCGATGGCGGCACCCTCGGCCTCGGAGTCGGCGAAGGCCGGGGCGGCCATGCCCATGGCCATGATCGCGCCGGCGATGACGACGGCACTCTTCTTGTGCTTCACGTACTTCCCTTTCTCTGCGGTCATGCCCAATGACGGCCGAAACCGGACGAGCCCAGCCTGGACGGCTCGCACCATGACCTGCGGGCTGTTGAACGAGGGGTGGGGGTCCTGAGAAACGACAGAAAGTGCGACTCTCCGGTATTTCACCCGAACGCCCGGAGCGGGACGGACGACAGGACGTCCCTCCGGACGCCGTCCCGCGCGATGCCCCCCCCCACATGCCACTCCGGAAAGGAGTGCCTTCGGGACGGTGGGTCAGCTGCCGACGGAGCCGTTGCCCGAGAGGACCGGGATGTCGTCCACGAGGTGCGACAGGGGCTCGTCGCCCTTCGCCTGGGTGGAGTTCTCCGCGCACTGCTGGTTCTGCGGGGCCGACAGGATCGGCACGTCCTGCAGAACGGTGACCGGGACCAGGACGCCCACCAGCGAGGCGGCGTTGGCCTTGACCGGCAGGCCGACACAGAGCTTGTTGAGCGAGCCCTGCACGAGCTGGCCCTGCGGGCTCAGGTCGCCGTGGGTCTTGGCGTTGCCGTACGCCTGCTCGGCGCCGTTGCCGTTGGCGGTGGTGACGCCGCTGTCGTCGCCGATGGCAAGCGCCTGCGACGCGCCCGCCGCCGAGACACCGACGACTGAAGCGGCGACCGCGGCCGTGGCCATTGCCTTCTTGAACATTCTTCCGGTCCTTTCCTGACAGACACGCGTGTTCCTGCTCACGCATCAACCGGAGGCGGATCGATTGGTTTCGAGGTGTCACCCGGTTGGCCCGTTCGACGATCCGTTCGGCACGGAATCCCTCGCGCGATCCCCCGCGCGCATGCGTCATACAAACGGCCTTCTCAACTGGGCCATCGGAGTGAACCGCAGCAACTATGCGGGCCAGAGGCAGTTGTTCAGGTCGCTCCGGTGGACGGGGTTTACTCCAGAAGGGACCAGCAAGTGATCAAGAAGGTTATGGCTGCAGCGGCGGTCGCCGCTTCCGTCGCCGGTGTTTCGGCTGCCGCCGCCCCCTCGGCGATGGCGATCGGCAACGACAGCGGTGTCACCACCGCCAACGGCAACAACGCCGCGCAGATCTACGGCAACCAGTCCACGCACGGCGACATGAGCCCGCAGATGGCGCTCATCCAGGGCTCGCTCAACAAGCCCTGCATCGGCCTGCCGGCCAAGGCCAACCTGGCCTCGCTCGTCGGCCTGGTGCCGGTCACGGTCGCCCAGGACGTGCCGATCCTGTCGGCCCCGCAGAACCAGCAGTGCACCGAGAACTCCACCCAGGCCAAGGGCGACGAGCCTCTCTCGCACATCCTCAGCAACATCCCGGTGCTCTCGGGCAACGGCTCGGCCGGCAGCTGATCTGCCGTACCACCCTGCGGGCCGCCGGCCTCCCCGGCGGCCCGCTGCCCTGTCCCACGTCACTGCCCTGTCACGTCAACGGCGGCGCGCCGGCTCCGGTCCCGAGGAAAAGCTTGTGGGCCAATCGGGGCAAACCCCGCAACCGCACCGTCCACCGCACTGTTGATGACTATGCGGCTCCGTTACGGGGGCCACTCTCCGAAAGGGAACGAACATGAAGAAGCTGATGGCGACCGCGGCCCTTGCCGCCTCTGTCGCCGGTCTGTCGGCCGTCGCCGCGCCCCAGGCGCTGGCCATCGGCAACGACGACGGCGTCACCACCGCCAACGGCAACGGCTCCGTCCAGAAGTACGGCAACCAGGCCACGCACGGCAAGATGAGCCCCCAGCTCTCGCTCGTGCAGGGCTCCCTGAACAAGCCGTGCGTCGGCCTGCCGGTCAAGGCCAACCTGGCCTCGCTCGTCGGCCTGGTGCCGGTCACCGTCCTGCAGGACGTGCCGATCCTGTCGGCCCCGCAGAACCAGCAGTGCACCGAGAACTCCACCCAGGCCAAGGGCGACGAGCCCCTGTCGCACATCCTGGACAACATCCCGGTCCTGTCGGGCAACGGCTCGGCCGGCAGCTGATCTTCCCCAGCTCCGCGTAGCTCCGCAGCTCCGCGAACAGCGGGTCACCCCTCGGGGTGGCCCGCTGTTTCCGTGCCGCCGCCTTCTGCCGCGACCACCGCATCCACTGCATCCACTGGATCCGTCACATCCGCCGCATCCGCCGCGTCTAGCGTGCCGGTGGCGCCGAGCCTTCGTACAGCGCCTGGATGTCCTGCGCGTACGCCGCCGTCACCGCGTGGCGTTTGATCTTCAGGGACGGGGTCAGCAGGCCGTTGTCCTCGGTGAACTCGCCCTCCACCAGCGCGAACTCGCGGATCGACTCGGCCCGGGAGACGGCCTGGTTCGCATGGTCCACGGTCTTCTGGACGTCGGCGCGCAGCCGGGGGTCGTGGATGAGCTCGGACAGCGGGGTGTCGGCCGGCATCCCGCGGACGTCCAGCCAGTGGGTGAGGTCCTCCCGGTCCAGGGTGAGCAGGGCCGCGATGTAGGGGCGGTTGTCGCCGACGACGACGCACTGGCCGACCAGGGGGCGGCTGCGCAGCCGGTCCTCCAGGACGGCCGGGGAGACGTTCTTGCCGCCCGAGGTGACGAGGATGTCCTTCTTCCGGCCGGTGATGGTGAGGTAGCCGTCCTCGTCGAGCGCGCCCAGGTCACCGGTCGCGAACCAGTCGTCGGTCAGGACGGCGTCGGTGGCGACCGGGTCGTTCCAGTACGCGCCGAAGACGATGCCCCCCTTGATGAGCACCTCGCCGTCCTCGGCGATACGCACGGCCGTGCCCGGCACGGGGAGGCCGACCGTGCCGGGGCGGGGCCGCAGCGGCGGGACGATCGTCGCGGCGGCGGTGGTCTCCGTCAGTCCGTAGCCCTCGTAGATGATGATTCCGGCGGTGTAGAAGAACAGGCTGAGGTCGCGGTCGAGCGGGGAGCCGCCGCTGATGGCGTAGCGGGTGCGGCCGCCGATCTCCTTGCGGATACGGCGGTAGACCAGCAGGTCGTACAGGGCCCAGGCGGCGTACAGACCGAGGCCGGGGCCCTTGCCGCGGCCCAGGAACTTGTCGAGGTGCAGCTCGCCGAAGCGGACGCCGACGCGGTGCGCGCGGTCGAAGGAGGCGCCGCGGCCGATCCGTTCGGCGGTGGCGCGTCCCGTGCCGTGGATCTTCTCGAAGAGGTAGGGCACGCCGACCAGGAAGGTGGGCCGGAACTCCCGGAGCGCCGGGCGCAGTTCGTCGGGCTTGATGCTCGGGAAGTGACCAAGCTCGATCCGGGCCATCAGGCAGGAGATCTGCAGGGTGCGGCCCAGGATGTGGGCCAGGGGCAGGAAGAGGAGGGTCGAGGCCTGCTGGCCGGTGACCTCCTTGAAGATGGGGTGGAGCAGCTCGACGGTGTTCGCGGCCTCGGCGTACAGGTTGGCGTGGGTGAGGACGCAGCCCTTGGGCCTGCCGGTGGTGCCGGAGGTGTAGCAGATCGTCGCGACGGTGTCGGGGGCCAGCGCGGTGCGCCGCTTGGTGACCTCCTCGTCGGACACGTCACGCCCCCGGGCGGTCAGTTCCGCGACGGCTCCGCCGACTTCACCGACGTCGCCGGTCGCGGCTGTGCCGTCGAGCTGCCAGATGTGCGGGGGCGCCGGGTGGTCCGCCGTGCCGGCCGTGACCGCCGCGGCGTTCTCCGGGGTCTCCACGACGACGAAGCGGGTGCCGGAGTCCCGGACGATCCACTCGATCTGCTCGGGTGAGGACGTGGGATACACCGGGACGGACAGCCCGCCCGCGGCCCAGATCGCGAAGTCGAACAGCGTCCACTCGTAGCGCGTACGGGACATGACCGCGACCCGGCCGCCCGGTTCGAGGCCCGCCGCTATCAGCCCCTTGGCGACGGCGGCGACCTCGTGGGCGAAGGCGGCGGCGGTCACCGGCCGCCAGGTGCCGTTCTCCTCGCGCCGGACGACCACGGCGTCGGGGGCCTCGGCGGCGTTGGCGAAGGGCAGGTCGGCGGTGCTGCCGGTGGCGCTCCTCGCCGCGAGGGCGGGCATGCGCGCCTCACGGACGACGCCGCGCTCGTCCTTCGTGACGTCGACCCGGGCGCGGCCCGCCAGGTCGGTGCGCTTCTTGGCCTGTCTCAGGTCTCTGCGTACGCCCATGACGGCTCCTGGTCGCGGCTCGATGCTTACTTACTCCCGAGTAAACTTACTCATGCGTAGGGGATTTTCAACAGCCGGGGAGATTTTCGGCGGGCCGAGAGACGGTTTGCCGGCCCGGTGCCGTCAAGCCCGGGGCGACGTGGGCCGATGAACGGATCATGACGTCCACGCACTCGCCCGCGCATCCCTCGTACCGCAAGCCCGATTCCCGCCTCCCGTCCTCCTCCGTGCCGCCGCCGTCCGGGGCCGCGTCCGGGTTCCGCGCCCTGTGGGCCGGGCGGCTGCGGGTGGTGGTGTGGCTCGTTCCCGCGCTGCTGGTGGCCTGCGCGGGGTACCGGCGGCGGTGGATGTCCGACGACGCCTACATCTACGTACGGACCGTGCGGCAGGTGCTGGCGGGGAACGGGCCCGTGTTCAACGCCGGTGAGCGGGTCGAGTCGTCGACCGGCACCCTGTGGCAGTGGCTGCTCGCCGGGGCCGGGGCGGCGGGGGCGGATCCGGCGTCGGCCGCGGTGTACGGGGGGCTGCTGCTGACCGCCGCCGGGTTCGCGCTGGCGGGGATCGGCGCGCTGCGGACGTACGGCGGACGCGCGGTGGTGCCGCTCGGGTCGCTGGTGCTGCTCGGGCTGCCTCCCGTGTGGGACTTCGCCACCTCGGGGCTGGAGACGGGGCTCGCCACCTGCTGGATCGCCGGGGCGTGGCTGGCGCTCACGGCGCGGCCCGCCTCGCTCGTGACGTCGTTCGTCATCGGGCTCGGGCCTCTGGTGCGGCCCGATCTGGGGCTGGTGACCGTGGTGTTCCTGGGCGCCCAGTGGCTGCTCGTACGGCCGTCGTGGCGGGGTGTGCTCGCGGGTGCGGGGGCGGCGGGGGTGCTGCCCGCCGCGTACGAGGTCTTCCGGGCCGGGTACTACGGGCATCTGGTGCCGCTGCCCGCCGTGACGAAGGAGGCCTCGCGGAGCCTGTGGGGGCGGGGGTTCGGGTATCTGGCGGACTTCGCGTCTCCGTATCTGCTGTGGGTGCCCGCGGTGTTGGTGGCGGTGGCCGTGCTGGTTCCCGGCGGGGGCCTTCGCGGGGGCGGGGCGGCGCCGCGGCCCGGAGTGGCGCGGGTCGTGCCCGTGCTCGCGCCCGTCGTGGCCGGGGCGCTGTGCTGGCTGTACGTGGTCAAGGTCGGCGGGGACTTCATGCATGGGCGGATGCTGCTGCCGGGGCTGCTGTTGATGCTGCTGCCGGTCTTCGTGGTCCCGGTGACCCGGGTGGGCACGCTGGCCGCGGTCGGCGTCGGGCTGTGGGCGGTGGTCTGCGCGGGGTGGCTGCGGATGCCGTACGGCGGGCAGATCGGGCCGGCGGGGATCGCGGACGAACGCGGGGTGTACGTGCGCCACAACGCCGATCCGCATCCGGTCCGGCACACCTTCGCGGGGGCGCCGCATCACCTGGCGTACGTGCGGGAGGTGGCGGCGGCTCGGCGGTCGGGGGCGGCGGTGCTGCTGTTCGGCAAGGAGGGGAGCGTGGCGGGCCGCGGGCCCGGTGTCACGGCGAGCTATGTGGTGCTGGGGCTCAACGGGGCGGTCGTGCCGCTGGACGGGGCCGCGCTCGATCCGATCGGGCTCGCCTATCCCCTGGCCGCGCATTCCGAGCGGGTCGGGGAGGGGCGGGTGGGGCACGACAAGCGGCTGCCGGGGGCCTGGCTGGCGGCGGACCGGGGGGTGGCGGCGCCGGCCTGGGTGGACCCCGGCCAGTTCGCCGCCGCGCGGCGGGCGCTGCGGTGTGGGGGGCTTGCCGAGTTGAACGCGGCGGTACGGGAGCCGCTGACGCGTGGGCGTTTCCTTCGGAACGTGGTGGGGGCGTGGGAGCGGACGTCGTTCCGGTTCAGTACGGA
>NZ_JBLFJV010000001.1:243855-295623 GCF_047444975.1 Streptomyces sp. CWNU-52B
GGATGGGGCTGGGCGCGCAGTTCCCCGCGCCCCTGGGGGGGGCGGGTGAAGGTTCGTGGTCGGGTGCGGGTGGGATGGGGCTGGGCGCGCAGTTCCCCGCGCCCCTGGGGGGTGGGGGTCGAGGTTCGTGGTCGGGTGCGGGTGGGATGGGGCTGGGCGCGCAGTTCCCCGCGCCCCTGAGGGGTGCGGGTGGGATGGGGCTGGGTGCGCAGTTCCCCGCGCCCCTGAGGGGGCGCGGCTGTGTGGTCGTCTAGAAGCCCAGGGATGCCGCCCTTGCGATCGTGGTTGACAGGGTTCGGGTCTCCTTGGATTCCGTGGCGGATGCCAAACCCTCCGCCCGGCTCGCCAGTTCGCGCAGTGGCGGCGCCCCGGGCAGCGTCCCGTCCCCCGAGCGGAGCGCGTCCGCGAAGTACGCGGCGACGGCCGCCACCTGCAACCCGCTCCGCGCCGTCTCCCCGTCCCACAGCGGCCCGTCGAGGGAGGCGCCCTCGATCCGGCCGCTCTCCTCGTGCGGCACCCGCGTGCCCGGGTCCAGCCACCGCACCGTCGCCGTGGCGACATGCCCCGTCGCGCCCGGCCTCGTACGCACCGCGTACAGCGCGGTGACCGTGTGGCCGGGACCCGTCTCGCCGCCGTCCACCCGGTCGTCGCGGAAGTCCTCGTCCGCCACCCCGCGGTTGTCGTAACCGATGAGCCGGAACTCCTCCACGGTCTCCGGGTCGAAGGCGACCTGCGCCTTGGCGTCCCGGGCCGTCAGCTCGACGTTCCGCGGCAGTTCGTCGCAGAAGACCGTGCGGGCGTCCTTCGTGTCCGACACGTACGTGGTGTGCCCGTCGCCCCGGTCCGCGAGGCGTTCCATCAGCGCGTCGCCGTAGTCGCTGCCCACCCCGACGCCGAAGAGCGTGATGCCGTGCTCACGGCGGGCGTCCCCGACCCGTTCGAGGATGGCGTCGGCGTCGGTCTCACCGGTGTTCGCGAGCGCGTCCGACAGCAGCACGACCCGGTTGGTGGCGCCCTCGCGCAGCCCCTCGACCGCCGTGCGGTAGCCGGTGGTGACGCCCGCGCCGAGGTTCGTCGAGTCGATGGCTTCGAGGGTGTCGATCGCCTCGTGGACGCGGCCCCGGTGCTCGCCGAGGCGCGTCATCGGGAGCACGGTCCGCGCCTCGTCGCTGAAGGTGACCAGCGCGACCGCGTCGTCGTCGCGCAGCCGGTCCGTCATCACGCCCAGGGAGTCCTTCGCCAGGTCGAGGCGGCCCGGTTCGGCCATCGAGCCGGAGACGTCGATGACGAAGGTGAGGGCGGCGGGCGGACGTTCGGCGCTGCCCTGCGCCTCGCGGGTGGCGAGGCCCACCCTGACGAGCCGCCAGTCCGGGCTGTCCGTACGGGCGCCGTCCATCGTGACCGTGAAGCCGTCGCCGTCGGGGCGCTCGTAGTGCTGGCTGAAGCTGTTGACGAACTCCTCGGGCCGCACCGTCGACGGCTCGGGCCGCCTGCCGTCCTCCAGGGTGCGGCGCGCGTAGCCGTACGAGGCGGTGTCGACGTCCAGCGCGAAGGTGGAGAGGTGGTCGGCCGGGTCCGGGTCCGGGTCCGCGGGGCCGCCGGTCGGCCGGGCCGGGGCGGGTATCGGGACGTCCTGCTGCAGCTTGCTGCCGCCCCGGTCCTGCGAGCTCTCGCCGTCGCCGCCGCCGCAGGCGGTGAGCAGGAGTCCGACCGTGACGGTGACCGCCCCGGTCACGAGTAGGCCCCGCCGCCCCCGGGTACGGGTACGCCGCCGCTGTGCCTGGTGCCGTTCTGTACGCCTCATGTGTGTCCCCCTCGGTGACCTCTGTGAGCCGACGTCTGTGACTGTGACGGCGGAGGAGGCCGGAATGAGCGGCACAACATGTTGCGGATGGATCTCGATGCGGCCACGGTGGGCGGCCGCCGAGACCGGTGGGTGATCCTCCGGAGACCCGGAGGTGTCCCGCTGCCTACGGCACCGCTACGACACCACGTCCTTGCGGGCGAACCCGCGGAAGGCCAGCGCGAACAGCACCATCGCGTAGGTGACGGAGACCGCCGTGCCCTGGATCATGCCGCCCCACTCCGGGGTGGGCTGCACCGCGTCGGCCCAGGCGAACTGCCAGTGCGCGGGCAGGAAGTGGCGCCAGTCGCCGAGGGCGGTGACCGCGTCCAGGACGTTCCCCACGATCGTCAGGCCGACCGCGCCGCCCACCGCGCCCAGCGGCGCGTCGGTCTTCGTCGACAGCCAGAACGCAAGGCCCGCGGTGACCAGTTGGGACGCGAAGATGAACGCGATCACGACCACCAGGCGCTGCGCCGCCGTCCCCGCGGACAGGGTGCCGCCGGTCGGGATCTCCAGCGGCCCCCAGCCGTACGCGGCCGACCCCACCGCCAGTGCCACGACCGGCAGCAGCACCATCGCGGCGAGGCTGAGGCCGAGCGCGACCACGAGCTTGGACCACAGGAGGCGGGCCCTGGGCACGGGTGCGGCCAGGAGGTAGCGCAGGGAGGACCAGCCGGCCTCGGAGGCGACGGTGTCGCCGCAGAACAGCGCCACGGGGACGACCAGCAGGAAGCCCGCGGAGACGAAGAGGTTCGTCGCGGCGAAGTTGGCGCCCGACGCCGTGGCCGTGTCCATGAGGGTGACCCGGCCCTCGCGGCCGTCCGGCCGGCCGCCGATCGCGAAGGCCACGGCCAGCACGAAGGGCAGGGCGGCGAGGACCGCGCCCATGACCAGCGTGCGGCGCCGTTTCAACTGGCGTGCCAGCTCGACCCGCAGGGGCAGGGTCCGTCCGGCGCGGTAGCCGTCCGCCACCTCGGCACGCTCGACAAGGGTGCTCACGCGGAGCCTCCGATCAGGGTCAGGAACGCGTCCTCAAGGCGGCGGTGGGGCCCCATGGACGCCACCGGCACTTCGAGCCGGACCAGCTCCACGAGGAGCCGGGCGGCCGCCGCGGAGTCCTCGGTGGCCGTGGGGGAGGTGCCCGCGAGTGCGGGGGCGAGCGCTGTCAGCCGTATCAGCAGGCCGTCGTCGGCGCGGACCGCCGAGTCGACGCCCGGCAGCGCCGCCACCTTCTCCACCAGCGGGTCCGCGATCTCGCCCGCGAGGCCGACCAGGAGCGTGTCGCCGGAGCCGATGATCTCGTGGACCGGGCCCGCCTGGACCAGCCGGCCCCGGTCCATGACGACCAGGTGCGTGCAGGACTGCTCGACCTCGGCGAGGAGGTGGCTGGAGACGATGACCGTACGGCCGGCCGCCGCGTAGCGGATCATGACCTCGCGCATCTCACGGATCTGGGGCGGGTCGAGGCCGTTCGTCGGCTCGTCGAGGATCAGCAGGTCCGGGAGGCCGAGCATGGCCTGCGCGATGGCCAGGCGCTGCCGCATGCCCTGGGAGTACGTACGGACCGCGCGGGCCAGCGCGTCTCCCAGGCCCGCGATCTCCAGCGCCTCCTCCAGGTGGGCGTCCTCGGCCGGGCGTCCGGTGGCCCGCCAGTACAGGTCCAGGTTCTCGCGCCCGGAGAGGTGCGGCAGGAAGCCCGCGCCCTCCACGAAGGCCCCGACCCGGGAGAGGACCGGCGCACCGGGCCGGATCGTGTGCCCGAAGACCTGGATCTCGCCGGCGTCGGGCTCGATGAGGCCCATGAGCATGCGCAGGGTGGTGGTCTTGCCCGCGCCGTTCGGTCCGAGCAGGCCGAGCACCTGGCCCTTCTCCACCCGGAACGACAGGTCCCGTACTGCGTACCGGTCCGTCGACTTCGCGTACCGCTTGCTCAGGTCGGTGATCTGGAGGGGGACCTCGGCGAGCGCGGGGTCCGGCGGGGACACCGCGGTGCGGCGGCGGGCCGTCGTCAGCAGGGCCCCCGCGATCAGCGCGCCGAGGAGCGGCAGCCACCACACCCAGGCGGGCAGCCCCGCGGCCCCGGTCGTCACACCGGGCGCGGTCGGCACGGCGAGGTCGCTCTTCAGCGAGACCGTGTACGTCGCCGGGGCCGTCGGGGACGCGTACCCGAGGTCGGTCGAGGCGAGGACCAGGCGCAGCCGGTGGCCGTCGCGCACCTCGTGGTCGACGGCGGGCAGGGTGAGCCGGACGTCCTTGCCGTTCTTGCCGGTCGCGACCCTCACCGGGGTGACCAGTTGGGACGGCAGGACCTGCTGCCTGCCGCCGGGTCCGACGTCGTAGACCTTGGCGAAGAGCACGGCCTCGCCGGTCGTCGACTTCACGTTCACCGTGGCGGTGGGCGAGCCGGTGATCCGCAGGTCCCCGGTCATCGGCTTCGACTCGAACCGGGCGAACTGTCCGGGGAAGTCGAGTGCCACGCCGACGCCCAGCGAGGACAGCTGGGAGAGGCCGCCGGCGCCGCCGATACCGGGGATGGCCGAGACGCCGGGCGGGCCGGCGCCCGCGGGGTTGGCGAACTCCTGCTCCTCGCGCCCGCTCAGCGCGATCTTCCGGTCGTCGCCGGTCAGGCCGGGATACGTGTCCCCGTCGGCGCCCCGCAGCAGGGCGGCGCCGTCGGTCGAGTCGATGCCGCCGGTGCGGGTGACCCGGAACGCGGGGCCCGTGTCGGCGTTCTTGTCGTCCTTCAGGTAGCGGTCGAACCAGGAGCCGACGCGTGCCTGGAGGCGGTCCGTCTCCATGTCGCCGCCGTCGTGGCCGCCGGCCAGCCAGTCGACGTCCACCGGGGCGCCGTTGGCCTTGACGGCCTTGGCGATCCGGTCGGCCTGGCCGAGCGGGAAGAGGGAGTCGGTCTGGCCCTGCATGATGAGCGTGGGCACCTTGATGCGGTCGCCGACGGCGGAGGGGCTGCGCTCCTCCAGGAGCTTCGTCGCGGCGGCGTCGGGCCTGCCGGACTCCGCGACCCGCTCGTACATCGCGCAGAGCTGGGCCTCGAAGGCGTCGCAGCCGCCGCCGGAGTTGATGAACAGGCCGGCCCAGAGCTTCTTGAGGACGCCGTTCGGGAAGAGGGCGTCCGCGAGGTTCCAGTACGTGATCGCGGGGGCGATGGCGTCCACGCGGCTGTCGTGGCCGGCGGCGAGGAGGGAGACCGCGCCGCCGTACGAGGCGCCGGTGACGCCGACCCGGGGGTCGCCGGCCTTGTCGAGCTGGACCTCGGGGCGGTCCGCGAGCCAGTCGATCAGCCGGGAGACGTCGGCGACCTCGCCCTTCGGGTCGTTGAGGCCGATCTTGCCGGTGGACCTGCCGAAGCTGCGTGAGGACCAGGTCAGGACCGCGTAGCCGTCGCGGGCGAGGTTCTGCGCCTGCTCGCGGACGTCCTCCTTGTCGCCGCCGAAGCCGTGGGTCAGGAGGACGGCGGGGCGGCGGCCGGCGGGGCCGGCGGTGAAGTACGAGGTGTCGATTCTCACGTCGCCGCCCATGGGGAGGACCCGGTCGGCGCGGTGCACCGCGGGTGCCTCGTCGGAGGCGACCGCGGTCCAGGTGCCGGCGCCGGCGACCACCACGACGGCGGCTGCGGCGGCGATCCACCGGCGTGGGCCTCGCAACCACCGTTGCGGGGCTGCGGGCATTCGAAGATCCATGCTTCAACGGTACGGGGCTGTGGGGGGTGTCGGTGCGGTCGCTGGGGGGAGGGGGTGGCCTCCTGGAGGAGTACGGGTGGGCTTCGGGATACCGCGTCTGCGGTATCCCGAACCGCGGGGGCGGTACGCGGGAGGGGGTGGTTCGGGTGTTGTCGGGCGGGTGCGGGTTCGTTGTGGCTGGTCGCGCAGTTCCCCGCGCCCCTAAAGATTGCGCAGTTCCTCGCGCCCCCAAAGACTGCGCCGTTCCCCGCGCCCCCAAAGACTGCGCCGTTCCCCGCGCCCCCAAAGACTGCGCCGTTCCCCGCGCCCCCAAAGACTGCGCCGTTCCCCGCGCCCCCAAAGACTGCGCCGTTCTCCGCACCCCCAAAGACTGCGCCGTTCTCCGCACCCCTGGAAGATTCCTCGTGCCCCTGGGGATGGAGGTCGGTGGCGGTTTCAGGGGCTTCGTGGGGTGGGGGCTGGGTTATAGGGGGCGGTGGCGGGTGGCTGACAGGCGTTCGTAGAGTTTGCGGGCCTTCAGTGCTGAGGGGCGGGTTGCCGTTTCGGCCACCGGGACGTCCCACCAGGCCTGCGCCGGGGGTGCGCCCGACACCGTGTCCGCCGTTTCGGTCTCCACGTAGACGCAGGTGGGGGTGGCGGCGGCCCGCGCCTCGGTGAGGGCCTCGCGCAGGTCGCTGACGGTCTTGGCACGCAGGACCCGCATGCCCAGGCTCGCCGCGTTGGCGGCCAGGTCGACGGGCAGGGGGCGCCCCGTGTATGTACCGTCCTCGGAGCGGTGACGGTAGGCGGTCGCGAACCGCTCGGCGCCGACCGTCTCGGAGAGGCCGCCGATGGACGCGTACCCGTGGTTCTGCAGGATCACGACCTTGATCGCGATGCCCTCCTGGACGGCCGTGACGATCTCGGTGGGCATCATCAGGTACGTGCCGTCGCCGACCAGTGCCCACACGGGCCGGTCCGGGGCGGCCATCCGCACGCCGATCGCGGCCGGGATCTCGTAGCCCATGCAGGAGTAGCCGTACTCGACGTGGTACTGGTCGCGGGACCGGGCCCGCCAGAGTTTGTGCAGGTCGCCGGGGAGGGAGCCGGCCGCGTTGACCAGGATGTCGGCGTCGGTGGCCAGTTCGTCGAGGACGCCGAGGACCTGCGGCTGGGTGGGCCGGGCGAAGGGGTCCTCCGCCTCGTAGGCCGCGTCGACGCGGTACTCCCAGCGTTCCTTGTCGTCGGTGTACTCGGTGACGTACGCCGGTTCGGCGTGGTGGCCGTGCGCGGCGAGCGCCTCGGTGAGGGACACGAGGGCCGTGCGCGCGTCGGCGACCAGCGGCCGGCCGGCCATCTTGTGGCCGTCGAAGGAGGCGATGTTGAGGTTCAGGAAGCGCACGCCCTGGGCGGTGAACAGGGTGCCGGAGGCGGTGGTGAAGTCGGTCCAGCGGGTGCCGACGCCTATCACCAGGTCGGCGGTGCGGGCGAGTTCGCAGGCGGTGGCCGTGCCGGTGTGCCCGACGCCGCCGACGTCCGCCGGGTGGTCCCAGGCGAGCGAGCCCTTGCCCGCCTGGGTGGAGGCGACCGGGATACGGGTGAGGTCGGCGAACTCCCTGAGCGCGTCCTCGGCCTCGCTGTGGTGGACCCCGCCGCCCGCGACGACCAGGGGGCGCCTGGCCTGCCGTATCGCCTGCACGGCGGCGGCCAGTTCCCCGGGGTCGGCGGCCGGGCGGCGGACGGCCCAGACGCGCTCGGCGAAGAACTCCTCGGGCCAGTCGAAGGCCTCCGCCTGCACGTCCTGCGGGAGGGCGAGGGTGACGGCGCCCGTGTCGACCGGGTCGGCGAGCACGCGCATCGCCTGGAGGGCGGCCGGGATCAGGGCCTCGGGGCGGGTGACGCGGTCGAAGTACCTGGACACGGGGCGCAGGCAGTCGTTGACCGACACGTCGCCCGCGTACGGGACCTCTAGCTGCTGGAGGACCGGGTCCGCGGGGCGGGTGGCGAAGGTGTCGCCGGGGAGGAGGAGCACCGGGAGGCGGTTGATCGTGGCGAGGGCCGCGCCGGTGACGAGGTTGGTGGCGCCGGGGCCGACCGACGTGGTGACGGCCTGCGCGGAGAGGCGGTTGGACTGGCGCGCGTAGCCGACGGCCGCGTGCACCATGGACTGCTCGTTACGGCCCTGGTGGTACGGCATGTCATCGGCGTACTCGAGGAGCGCCTGGCCCAGCCCGGCGACGTTGCCGTGCCCGAAGATGCCCCAGGTGGCGCTGACCAGGCGGCGGCGCACCCCGTCGCGCTCGGTGTACTGGGCGGCGAGGAACCGCACCAGTGCCTGCGCGACCGTCAGCCTCGTGGTCGGCCTAGTCGTCGGCCGTGCTGTCGGCCCGGTCGTCGTCGTTGACGTCGGCTCTGTCATCGGCAGCCCTCTGTGCTCTCTGCGTGTCACGGGTGGGATCACGGGTGGGAAAGCGATCCGCCACGTCATACGTCCGAACGGGCCTTACGTCTCTACGGCCCGCCCACCGATCCGTCCACCGACCCGTCGACCGGGGCGGCCGGGGTGGGCAGGGCGGGCGCGCCGGGACGTCGTGCGGGCCGGTACGCCGTGCGGCCGTGCACACCCGGTGTCGGGAACCTCCGGCGCGGAGCCGTAGCGGGCGGGGAGTCGTCGCTCGCACTTCGCTCCTGCCAGGGCGAAGCGGACTTCCGCGCCGGAGGCGATCGGTACCCGGGCAGCACGGGGGCGTACGCGAAGTCGGCCACGAGGCCGGCGCCTTCGGCGAACGCGCGCTCCCTGCCCAGGAGTTCTAGCACTTTGCCCTCTTTATTCCCCTCTGTGCGCACCGTACAACCGTCGTCGGAGGGAAGCACGGGCGGCGACACGGAGCGCGGCACGAACGGTGAACGGTCCGTGCACAGGTCATGTACGGACCGTGCGCGGACCGCGCCTGGTCCACAGCGGGCCAGGTTAGGCCGACCCCAGGTCTAGCGGCGGCAGCAGAGCCCTGTCAATTGGTTGTCCGGACATTCGGACCAGGCCTTGACACCTCTCCCCGACCGCGCCGAAGCTGACGGCCATGACGACGTTGCCACCTGAGTCATCTCCCGCATCCTCCGCAGCGCCCGCGTCCTCGCTGTCGCGCATCCGTATCGGTTCGGCGCCCGACTCCTGGGGCGTGTGGTTCCCCGACGATCCCCAGCAGGTCCCCTGGCGGCGCTTCCTCGACGAGGTCGCCGAGTCCGGCTACGAGTGGATCGAGCTGGGCCCGTACGGCTACCTGCCGAGCGAGCCCGCCGTCCTCGCGGACGAGACCGCGCGCCGCAACCTGCGGGTCTCGGCCGGCACGGTCTTCACCGGGCTGCACCACGGCCCCGACGTGTGGGACGCCACCTGGGCGCACGTCTCGGACATCGCCGCGCTCACCCAGGCGATGGGCGCCGAACACCTCGTGGTCATCCCGTCGTTCTGGCGCGACGACAAGACGGGCGAGGTACTGGAGCCCGACACCCTGACCGCGGAGCAGTGGCGCCATCTCACCACCCAGACCGAGCGGCTCGGGCGCGAGGTGCGTGAGCGGTACGGGCTGAAAATCGTCGTCCACCCGCACGCGGACACGCACATCGACAGCGAGGAGAACGTGACGCGCTTCCTCGACGGCACGGACTCCTCCCTCGTGTCGCTGTGCCTGGACACCGGCCACTACGCCTACTGCGGCGGCGACAACGTGAAGCTCATCGAGACGTACGGGGAGCGGATCGGGTACCTCCACCTCAAGCAGGTGGACCCGGAGATCCTCGCCGACGTGCGGGCGAACGGGGTGCCGTTCGGGCCCGCGGTGGCCCGGGGCGTGATGTGCGAGCCGCCGAGCGGGGTGCCGGAGCTGGAGCCCGTGCTGGTCGCCGCGCAGAAGCTGGACGTGGAGCTGTTCGCGATCGTCGAGCAGGACATGTATCCGTGCCCGCCGGACAAGCCGCTGCCCATCGCGCGGCGGACCCGGCAGTTCCTCCGCTCCTGCGGAGCCTGAGCCTTCGCGTTCCACTGGGGTGCGGGGCGGCCGTGACCGGGCGCGCAGTTCCCCGCGCCCCTGGAAGGGCGCGTCCCCGAGTCGGGATCCATCGGCGAGTCGGATCAATCGGTAATGCGTCACTCGTGTCACGAATGACCTCTTTCTGTCACACATGTCCCGAGTACGCGGGTCTTGCGTCACACCCGTGCGACAGCCCCTGACGCGTTGTCACACTGCGTCGTTCACCGAGCACAGGCTAGTGATCGCCAGCGCAGTGCCCGGCTCCCCCGACGGCCGCCCCTCGGCCGCCGCCGCGGCGCGCGCAGGGAGGTGCCACCGATGACCGACCGTAGGCTCTGGTCGTACAAGGAGATCGCGGCGCACATCAAGGTGCAGCCGGACACGGTGCGGTCGTACCGCAAACACGGGCTGCTGCCCGCGCCCGACCACGTGGAGGGCGGCAAGCCCTACTGGTACGCCGACACCGTGCGCACCTGGGTCGCCGCCAGGCCCGGCAACAGAGGCCGACGGGGCGACTGACGGCCGGGCGGGCGTCACGGTCCGCACGCCCAGGGCTCGACGACCGTGACGCCCGCCCCCGGCGCCGCACCCATCGCCGCCAGTGCGGCGGGGGCGGCGGCCAGGGGGATCGTGGACGTCACCAGGAGGTCGGGGCGCAGCGTTCCGGCCCGTACGGACTCCAGCATCGGCGGGTAGGCGTGCGCGGGCATCCCGTGGCTGCCGAGGAGTTCCAGTTCGAGCGCGATCACGCGGGACATCGGCACCTTCGGGTCCTCGGGCAGCAGGCCCACCTGGACGTGCCGCCCGCGGCGGCGCAGGCCGCCGACCGACGCCGCGCAGGTGGCCGGGGATCCGAGGGTGTCGAGCGAGAGACGGGCGCCGCCGCCGGTCAGCTCGCGGACCGCCGCCGCCGTATCGTCGACCTTCCGGGCGTCCACGCAGTGCGCGGCGCCGAACCGCCGCGCCAGGTCCAGCGCCTGCGGCGAGAGGTCGACCGCGACGACCCGCGCCCCGGCGGCCGCGGCGATCATCACCGCGGACAGCCCGACCCCTCCGCAGCCGTGCACCGCCACCCACTCCCCCGGCGCCACCCGCCCCCGCGCGACGACCGCGCGGAACGCCGTGGCGAACCGGCAGCCGAGCGAGGCCGCCGTCCGGAAGGACAGCTCGTCCGCCACGGTCACGAGGTTCACGTCGGCGTGGTCCAGGGCGACATACTCGGCGAAGGACCCCCAGTGCGTGAACCCCGGCTGGGTCTGCCTCTCGCACACCTGCTGGTCGCCCGCCGCGCAGGAGGCGCAGCGTCCGCAGGCGCAGACGAAGGGCACCGTGACCCGGTCGCCTGGGCGGTGGCGGGTCACCAGGGCGCCCACCGCCTCGACGGTGCCGGCGAGTTCGTGTCCCGGCACGTGGGGCAGCGTGACGCCCGGGTCGTGGCCCTGCCAGCCGTGCCAGTCGCTGCGGCACAGGCCGGTGGCCTCGACCCGCACCACCACGCCGTGCGGCGCGGGCGCCGGGTCCGGTACGTCCCGCACCTCGGCCGGTTCCCCGAACCGCTCGAACACCACTGCCCGCATGTCCTTCGCCCCTCCGCTCGCCCCTCCGCCGTGGATCACCATCATGGTGGACCGGCGGCCCCGGCCGCACTCCGTCACACCCTTGGAGGTGTACCCCCTAGGGGTATAGTGTGGGGAACGTGAGGGCCTCTTGAGCCTCGCACGCCCCATACATCTCGAATGCCCCATACATCTCGAACGTCTCGACGAGGAGCAACGACATGACCGCCCAGACCGACAGCCCCGGCTCCGTCACCACCGTCTACCAGGTGAGCGGGATGAGCTGCGGGCACTGCGAAGGCTCGGTCTCCAGCGAGATCTCCGAGATCGCGGGGGTCACCTCGGTGAAGGCCGTCGCGTCCACCGGCGAGGTGACCGTGGTCTCCACCGCCCCGCTCGACGAGGAGGCCGTGCGCGCCGCCGTCGACGAGGCCGGCTTCGAGCTCGCCGGCAAGGCCTGACGCACGCTTCCCTCCTTCCGCACCGGCCGTGCCGGCCAGCTGATACTGGTTCCGTACGGTCCGGTTCGTTCCCTGGAGCACGGACATGACCAGCAGCACAGCACCGGGCACAGCACCGGTGGCCACTCCGGCCGACGCGCCCGTCCGGGCCGCGGAGGTCCAGCTGACCATCGGCGGGATGACCTGCGCGTCCTGCGCGGCCCGGGTCGAGAAGAAGCTCAACCGCATGGACGGCGTCACCGCCACGGTCAACTACGCGACGGAGAAGGCGAAGGTCTCGTACGCGGACGGGGTGCGGGTCGCCGACCTGATCGCCACCGTGGTGAAGACGGGCTACACCGCCGAGGAACCCCCGCCGCCGCCCCCGCCCACGGAGGCCGCCGACGCGCGCCCCACCGAGGAGGGGCCGACCGAGGAGGGTCCGGCCGAAGAACGCGACCCCGAGCTGACCGCGCTGCGCGAACGCCTCGTCGTCTCCGCGCTCCTGGCCACCCCGGTCGCCCTGCTGTCGATGATTCCCGCGCTCCAGTTCGACAACTGGCAGTGGCTCGTCCTGACCCTCGCCGCGCCCGTCGTCGTCTGGGGCGGGCTGCCCCTCCACCGGGCGGCGTTCACCAACGCCCGGCACGGCGCCGCCACCATGGACACGCTCGTGTCGACCGGCACGCTGGCCGCGTTCGGCTGGTCCCTGTGGGCGCTGTTCGTGGGCGACGCGGGGATGGCGGGCATGCGGGACGAGGGCTTCTCGCTCACCGTCTCCCGTGAACAGGGTTCCTCGGCGATCTACCTCGAAGTGGCCGCCGGGGTCGTCGCCCTCATCCTCCTCGGCCGCTATCTGGAGGCCCGCTCCAAGCGCCGCGCGGGCGCCGCCCTGCGTTCCCTGATGGAGCTGGGCGCCAAGGACGTCTCGGTCGTACGGGGCGGCCGCGAGGTCCGCGTCCCGGTGGGCGCGCTGGCCGTGGGCGACCGCTTCGTCGTACGGCCCGGCGAGACGGTCGCCACCGACGGCACCGTCGTCGAGGGCACCTCGGCCGTCGACGTGTCGATGCTGACCGGCGAGTCGGTGCCGGTGGACGTGACCGCGGGTTCGGCCGTCACCGGCGCGACCGTGAACGTCGGCGGACGGCTCCTCGTCGAGGCGAGCCGCGTCGGCGCCGACACCCGGCTCGCCCGGATGGCTCGGCTCGTGGAGGACGCCCAGAACGGCAAGGCGCAGGTGCAGCGCCTCGCCGACCGGGTCTCCGGGATCTTCGTACCCGTCGTGCTGCTGATCGCGCTCGGCACGTTCGGGGTCTGGCTCGGGGTCACCGGTGACACGGCCGCCGCGTTCACCGCGGCCGTCGCCGTACTGATCATCGCCTGCCCGTGCGCCCTGGGCCTGGCCACCCCGACCGCGCTGATGGTCGGCACGGGTCGCGGCGCCCAGCTCGGCATCCTCATCAAGGGCCCCGAGGTCCTGGAGTCCACCCGCCGCGTCGACACGATCGTCCTGGACAAGACCGGCACGGTCACCACCGGCGTCATGACCCTCCAGGAGGTGTACGCGGCCGACGGCACCGACGAGACGCGCGTACTGCGGCTCGCGGGGGCCCTGGAGCACGCCTCCGAGCATCCGATCGCCCGCGCGGTGGCTGCGGGCGCCGAGGAGCGCACGGGGGCCCTGCCGCCCGTGCAGGGCTTCGAGAACGTCCCCGGGCTCGGGGTGCGCGGCACGGTCGAGGGCCACGCGGTGCTCGTGGGGCGGGTCCGCCTCCTCGAACAGGCCGGCGTCACGCTCCCGGACGGGCTGCTCGCCCTCAGGGCGCGGGCCGAGGCCGAGGGGCGTACCGCCGTGGCCGTCGCCTGGGACGGGACGGCGCACGGGGTCGTCACCGTCGCCGACGCGGTCAAGGAGACCAGCGCGGAGGCGGTGCGCTCGCTGCGCGCCCTGGGCCTCACCCCGATCCTGCTGACCGGGGACAACCGGACCGTCGCCGAGTCCGTGGCCCGCTCCGTCGGAATCGACCCCGCCGACGTGATCGCCGAGGTGCTGCCCGAGGGCAAGGTCGACGTGATCGGCCGGCTGCGGGCCGAGGGGCGGACCGTGGCGATGGTGGGCGACGGCGTGAACGACGCGGCCGCGCTGGCCGCCGCCGACCTCGGGCTCGCGATGGGCACCGGGACGGACGCGGCGATCGAGGCGAGCGACCTGACGCTCGTACGGGGGGATCTGCGGGTGGCCGCGGACGCGATCCGGCTGTCCCGGAAGACGCTCTCCACGATCAAGGGAAACCTCGTGTGGGCCTTCGGCTACAACGTGGCGGCGCTGCCGCTCGCCGCGGCGGGACTGCTGAACCCGATGATCGCGGGCGCCGCCATGGCGTTCTCCTCCGTGTTCGTGGTGACGAACAGTCTTCGTCTGAGGGCATTTTCATGACGAAGAGGTAGGAGTCCCCTAGAGTCCGGCACACGTCTTCACATAAGCTCTTCACACGGCGTGCGCATCTTCCTTACTCTGGGACTCCGATAGTCATATCGGGCCTCTTGCGCAGCTTCAGGGCATATGCAAGAGACGCAGATCACAGTGATGCGAACGTAACCATCGAAGGGGTTCGTGAGTCTAGATTGACGATGTCAGAGACGTCTTGGGGGGCGTATCTGACATCTGGGGACGTCTTGGGGGACGTTCTCGGAATTGCGTTGCCGGGACACGTACAACGGGGAGCTTTGAGCGGCCCTCCCGTCCGTACGGGTCCCGGCAGACCGCACCGCAGTAGACAGATTTTTGCTCGTTTTGCTCGCAGCGATTCAGGCGCTGCCTTCAGACGCCCGGCCGGATCCCGTGGGGGGAATCCGCACCGGGACATGGGAAGGCGCCCCGACTCCGGCCCGTGGGGGGACCGGCAGCGGGGCGCCTTCTTTAATGCACTTCAGGGGCAGCGGCTCCGGAGGGCGTGACTTCCGGAGGGCGTGCGGGGCTGCGGTTCCACCGCGCCCTCTGAGGGGCGCGGGGAACTGCGCGACCAGCCCCCACCGGACCCGCGGACGGAAACCCGCGGCCCGAGCGGAGTGCTACCGCTGCTCCACCGGGATGAAGTCGCGCTCGACCACACCCGTGTAGATCTGCCGCGGGCGCCCGATACGGGATCCGGGCTCCTTGATCATCTCGTGCCACTGGGCGATCCACCCCGGCAGGCGGCCGAGGGCGAACAGGACCGTGAACATCTCGGTCGGGAAGCCCATGGCCCGGTAGATCAGACCGGTGTAGAAGTCGACGTTCGGGTAGAGGTTGCGCGAGACGAAGTACTCGTCGGAGAGCGCGTGCTCCTCCAGCTTGAGCGCGATGTCCAGCAGCTCGTCGGACTTGCCGAGGGCCGAGAGGACGTCGTGCGCCGCGGCCTTGATGATCTTGGCGCGCGGGTCGAAGGACTTGTACACCCGGTGGCCGAAGCCCATCAGGCGGACGCCGTCCTCCTTGTTCTTCACCTTGCGGATGAAGGAGTCGACGTCGCCGCCGTTGGCCTGGATGCCTTCCAGCATCTCCAGGACCGACTGGTTGGCGCCGCCGTGCAGGGGGCCCCAGAGGGCGCTGATGCCGGCGGAGATCGAGGCGAACATGTTCGCCTGCGACGAGCCCACCAGACGGACGGTGGAGGTCGAACAGTTCTGCTCGTGGTCCGCGTGCAGGATGAGCAGCTTCTCCAGCGCGGAGACGACGACCGGGTCGGGCACGTACTCCTGCGCCGGGACCGAGAAGGTCATGCGCAGGAAGTTCTCGACGTAGCCCAGGTCGTTGCGCGGGTAGACGAACGGGTGGCCGATCGACTTCTTGTACGCGTACGCGGCGATCGTCGGAAGCTTCGCGAGCAGCCGGATCGTCGAGAGGTGGCGCTGCTGCTCGTCGAACGGATTGTGGCTGTCCTGGTAGAACGTCGACAGCGCGGAGACCACCGACGACAGCATGGCCATCGGGTGGGCGTCACGGGGGAAGCCCTGGAAGAACCGCTTGACGTCCTCGTGGAGCAGGGTGTGCTGCGTGATCTCGGTCTTGAAGGTGGAGAGCTCGTCGACCGTGGGCAGCTCGCCGTTGATCAGCAGGGAGGCCACCTCAAGGAAGGTGGAGCTCTCCGCGAGCTGCTCGATCGGGTAGCCGCGGTAGCGGAGGATGCCCTGCTCACCGTCGAGATAGGTGATGGCGGATTTATATGCGGCGGTGTTCCCGTACCCGCTGTCGAGCGTCACCAGACCGGTCTGGGCGCGGAGCTTGCCGATGTCGAAGCCCTTGTCGCCGACGGTGCTGTCGATCACCGGGTAGGTGTACTCGCCGTCGCCGAACCGCAGTACTACAGAGTTGTCGCTCACGTCATCCCTCACCGACGTTGTGCCTCTTCTTCGAGGTGCCCTGACTGTTCTCTACCATCCCCCATTTGGCGCAGGAGAGTGCACTCGGGGTCGACCATTGGGCCTAGCGGCGGCACTGAGTGCCGCCAGCTTGCTCATCCTGCCCGCTTCCTCCGCCTTCCGAAAGTGGCGTGTGACGTTTCCGACTCGTTTGATCGATCATTTGTTACTCCGGGGGTTCCCTGCGGGTTCCCTGCGGGGCTTGGGCAGGGGTGTCGTGCGGGTCGGTGGGGGCTTGGCGCGCAGTTCCCCGCGCCCCTGGGTGGGTGGGGGCTCGGCCCCGGTGTTGGGTGCGGGGTCGGTGGGGGCTTGGCGCGCAGTTCCCCGCGCCCCTGGGTGGGTGGGGGCTCGGCCTCGATGTTGGGTGCGGGCCCCTGGGGTGAGTGGGGGGCGGCGTGGGGTTTTTGGGGGCGCGGGGAACTGCGCGGGCAGCCCCCTGCGGGCCGCGCGGGGGCGTATACGTATACGGCCTCGGTCGGCGGGTCACTCCGTGGGGCGGCTGCCGGACAGGCGGAAGGCCAGTGCCGTGCAGCGGCGGCCGGCGGACACCGTGCGCACCGCCTGGCCGATGGCCTTTCTCGAACCGACCAGCACCACCAGCTTCTTCGCCCGGGTGACCGCCGTGTAGAGGAGGTTGCGCTGGAGCATCATCCAGGCCCCCGTGGTCACCGGGATGACGACGGCGGGGTACTCGCTCCCCTGCGAGCGGTGGATCGTCACCGCGTACGCGTGCGCCAGCTCGTCGAGTTCGTCGAAGTCGTACGGGACCTCCTCGTCCTCGTCCGTCAGGACCGTGAGGCGCTGGTCGTCGAGGTTGAGCGAGGTCACCACTCCCACGGTGCCGTTGAAGACACCGTTCTCGCCCTTCTCGTAGTTGTTGCGGATCTGGGTGACCTTGTCGCCCACCCGGAAGACCCGACCGCCGAAACGCTTCTCGGGCAGGTCGGGCCGGGCCGGGGTGACGGCCTGCTGGAGCAGACCGTTGAGCGCCGCCGCACCCGCCGGGCCGCGGTGCATCGGGGCCAGCACCTGTACGTCACGGCGGGGGTCGAGCCCGAACTTGGCCGGAATCCGTCGCGCCGCCACATCCACCGTGAGCCGCCCCGCCTCCTCCGTGTCGTCCTCGACGAAGAGGAAGAAGTCCTTGAGCTGGTCGGTGACCGGGTGCTGTCCCGCGTTGATCCGGTGGGCGTTGGTCACCACGCCCGACTGCTGGGCCTGCCGGAAGACCCGGGTGAGCCGCACCGCGGGGACGGGGCCGCGCTCGGCGAGCAGGTCGCGCAGCACCTCGCCCGCGCCCACACTGGGCAACTGGTCGACGTCCCCCACGAAGAGCAGGTGCGCGCCCGGGGGCACCGCCTTGACCAGCTTGTTGGCGAGCAGCAGGTCCAGCATCGACGCCTCGTCCACGACCACCAGGTCGGCGTCGAGCGGACGGTCCTTGTCGTACGCCGCGTCGCCGCCCGGCCTCAGCTCCAGGAGCCGGTGCACGGTCGACGCCTCCGCGCCGGTCAGCTCGGCGAGCCGCTTGGCGGCCCGTCCGGTCGGCGCCGCCAGCACCACCTTCGCCTTCTTCGCACGGGCCAGCTCCACGATCGAGCGGACCGTGAAGGACTTGCCGCAGCCGGGCCCGCCCGTGAGCACGGCGACCTTCTCGGTGAGGGCGAGCCGGACCGCCTGCTCCTGCTCGGGCGCCAGCTCGGTCCCCGTACGCCCCTTCAGCCAGGCCAGCGCCTTGTCCCAGGTCACGTCCCGGAAGGCGGGCATCCGGTCCTGGTCGGTGCGCAGGAGCCGCAGCAGCTGTGCAGACAGGGAGAGTTCGGCCCGGTGGAAGGGGACGAGGTAGATGGCGGTCACGGGTTCACCGCCGTCCGTCCCCGGCACCCGCTCCCGGACGACCCCGGGCTCCGCACCGTCCTCGCCCGGGGCGGCCAGCTCCGCCAGGCACTCGATGACCAGGCCCGTGTCCACCTGGA
The DNA here is from genome assembly GCF_047444975.1 of Streptomyces sp. CWNU-52B. Lineage (NCBI taxonomy): Bacteria > Bacillati > Actinomycetota > Actinomycetes > Kitasatosporales > Streptomycetaceae > Streptomyces > Streptomyces sp. CWNU-52B. Next base: position 261,783 of record NZ_JBLFJV010000001.1, read on the forward strand.
GCAGCTTCACCGCGTCGGCGATCAGCCGCTCCTCCGGGAGGAAGCAGTGGCCCTGGTCGCTGGACTGCGAAAGGGCGTACTGCAGACCGGCCTTCACCCGCTCGGGGCTGTCGTGCGGGATGCCCACGGACTGGGCGATCTTGTCGGCGGTGAGGAAGCCGATGCCCCAGACGTCGGACGCGAGGCGGTAGGGCTGGTTCTTGACGACCGAGATCGACGCGTCCCCGTACTTCTTGTAGATGCGCACCGCGATGGACGTGGACACCTCGACGGTCTGGAGGAAGAGCATGACCTCCTTGATCGCCTTCTGCTCCTCCCAGGCCTCGGCGATTTTCTTGGTGCGCTTGGGACCGAGCCCGGGGACCTCGATGAGCCGCTTCGGCTCCTCCTCGATGATGTCCAGGGTGTCAAGACCGAAGTGCTGGGTGATGCGGTCGGCGAAGACGGGCCCGATGCCCTTGACCAGCCCGGAACCGAGATAGCGCCGGATGCCCTGCACCGTGGCGGGCAGCACCGTCGTGTAGTTCTCGACGGTGAACTGCTTCCCGTACTGCTGATGGGAACCCCAACGGCCCTCCATCCGCAGCGACTCGCCCACCTGGGCACCGAGCAGCGCGCCGACGACCGTGAGGAGATCACCGCCACCGCGCCCGGTGTCGACCCGGGCGACCGTGTATCCGTTCTCCTCGTTGGCGTACGTGATCCGCTCCAGCACACCTTCCAGAACGGCCAGGTTCCGCTCCCCGCTCCCACTCCCAGCCTGCGTGCCCACCCGCGTCCCCGCTCGCATCCCCGCCTGATCGGACATGGTCCGACGCTACCGCCCGGGTGTGACACCGCGAGCCGGTCCACGGACCGGAGGACGCCGGACCGCTCCGGCGGTCCCTGCGCTCAGCCGGCGGCGAAGTAGTGGCCGTTGTCCAAGCCGGCGAGCAGGCCGGGCTGAGCGGGTTCCCAGCCGAGGGTCCTGCGGGTGATGTCGTGGGACGCCGGGTAGGTCTGCGTGACGATGTTCGCGAGGAACCCGAAGTATCCCGGCACCATCAGTACGTCCGCGGGAACGCTCACGACGGGCAGGCCCAGACGGCTGCCGATGGCCTCGGCGATCTCACGGAGCGGAATGGCCCCGTCCGCGACCGCATGCCAGTTTTTGCCGGCGGGGCCCTCCTCCAGCGCCAGGCGGAACAAGGAGGCGACGTCGCGGGCGTGCACGGCGTTCCACAGGTTCGTGCCGTCGCCGGGGTAGCCGACGTAGCCCTTCTCCTTCGCGAGCGCGATCAGCTGCACGAGGAAACCGGCTCGATCGGTCGTGCTGTGCGCGATGTTGGCGATCCGCACGACCGAGGACCGCACTCCCCGCTCGGCGAGGCCGATCACGGCGGTCTCCACGACGTTGCGCACCCGCAGGGTGCCCTTGTGCTCGTCGCCGCCGGGAAGGGCCGGGTCCTCCTCGGTGACCGGCCGTCCCAGGTTCCCGGGCGAGCCGATACTCCCCGCCACGACCAGCGGCTTGCCGGTTTCCGCGAGTGCCTCGCCGTACGCGAGCATGATCGGCAGTTCCGCGGCGGCCACGGCGTCGAGCCCACCGGACGGCAGCAGGTCCTGCCGGTGCGCGACATGGACGACGCCGTCGGACTCCGCGGCCGCCGCCTTGAGCCCGTCGAGATCCTCCAGGCTTCCGCGCCGCACCTTCGCGCCGAGCGCGGACACCGCCGCCGCGGCCGTGTCCGACCGGGCCAGGCCGGTGACCTCGTGCCCCGCCGCGATCAGCTCGGGGATTATGTACGAACCGGAATGGCCCGTCCCGCCGGTGACGAAAACGCGCATGCTGCTGCTCCTCGTGTCCTTTTGAATCATGTGGCATGAGAATTGAATGACGTGGCGTGGGAAATGGAGATGCTGGGGCTGATGCCGGTGCGCTCGGCTGAGAATTCCGACGCCGAGAGAGAAGTCGGCGTGCTTCACGGAATGGGCGACGAGGCCCAGTATCAGCAGGCCGGTGTCCAGCGTCCGCGCCTGCCTACGGTACGACGACGGCCCCGGCCGGGGCGGTGTCTGCCGTCCCGGCCGGGGCGCCGGCGAGCGTCCGGTCGGCCAGAGCGCGGGCTGTGTTCCCCGGGCCGACAATGCTGACGCTGCTCATGTGGGTGCCTGCTTTCCGGAGCCGGACAGAAACCTGAACCAATTCACGAATCGCCGAATTCATTTCGAGTCATCGGGTCATCGGGTCATCGGGTTCTTGTTCAGGCTGTCATCGCGCCGAGCAGGCGTCCAAGACCTGTTTCGACCGTGGTGATGCCCTGGGGGCATCACCTGTCCTACCTCCGGCCTCCCGGGTCAGGCCAGGGGCTCGTGGTTGACCCAGATCGCCTTGTACGGGCGGCGGGCCTGCCAGCCTGCGATGAACTCGCCGACGCCGGGGAGGGCGAAGGCCGCGCCGAGGGCGTCGAGGTCGGCCAAGCCGAACTGGACGACCGCGGACGCGACGGCCACCGGGGCGTGGTCGTCGGCGGGGACGGGGAGGTGGTGGCGGGCGGCGAAGAACTGGAAGGCGCCGGTGTCCATGGTCAGTTCTTCAAGGCCCTTCAGGTACTCGTCGAGCTCGTCCGAGGGAATCGGTTCGTCGAAGGCAACGATCATCGTGTGGTGAATCATGCCTCGATTGAACTGGGGGTTCTCCGTCAAGTCCAAGGCCGGGAAGTTCTTGATTCATTCCGATGGGGAATGGATCGGCACGGTATTCTGGCGGCATGGCCGAGCTGGAGACCCGCGAGCTGGAGTACTTCGCCGCGCTCGCCGAGGAGCTGCATTTCGGCCGGGCGGCGCGGCGGCTGGGGATCGCGCAACCCGCCCTGTCCAAGGCGGTGCGGCGACTGGAGGACCGGCTCGGGGTGGTGCTGGTGGAGCGCTCCAGCCGACATGTCGCCCTCACGGCCGCCGGGGAGTCGCTGAAGTACCACGGCCGGCACGCGCTGCTCGCTGTCGGGGCCGCGGCCGAGAAGGCCCGCCGGGCGGGTGAGCGGGAGACCCGGCTGCGCCTGGTGATCAAGCCCGGCGGGGACGCGGATCTGCTGTCCGGCATCCTCGCCGCCTACTCCCACCGGCCCGGCGCCCGCCAGGTGGACATCCTGTTCGGCGGATCCACCGACCGAGCCGATCATGTGCGCGACGGCCGGGCGGACGTGGCGTTGTTGTACGTGCCTTTCGACGACCTGACAGGGCTGGATCACGAGACCCTGGTGGTCGAGGGCCGGGTGGCGGTCCTCCCGGTGGGCCACCGGCTCGCCGGCCGCAGCGAGGTGACGCTCGCCGATCTGGCCGGCGAGCCGCTGCCGCACTGGAAGGGCGTACGCGGCAACGGGGTGCCCGGCTTCGAGCCCGTCGCCGAGTTCGGCTCGGAGACCGGTCCCGAGATCGCCGACGGTGCCGAGCTGACGCACATGGTCCTGCTGGGGCGGACGATCGCGGTGCTGCCGCGTTCGCTGGCCCGACCGCGGCATCCCGGGCTCGTCCACGTCCCGGTGGCGGACGCGCCGCGCAGTGAACTGGTCCTCGCCTGGGGGCAGGAGGACCGGCGGCGACTGGTCGCCGACTTCGTCGCCTCCGCGGTGGAGTCGACACAGAGTTGAGCCCACACCGTCGGCATGGCCGCGTTTCCTGCTGAATCGGTCGCTGGCCCTTGATTGACGTCGCTAAGTGTCGACACTTATCGTGTCAGTGGCGTAGGCGACCGGCGGCGTACGCAATCGGCGGCACGCCACCCGAGGACGATCGAGGCCCGCATGAGCGAGAAGCACCAACAGGGGCGTCAGCAGGGACATCAGCAGGAGCAGACCGGGCACTCTGCCCCCACCCTGCCCCTCCAGGCGTGGGCCCACCGTCAGGGGAAGGTCGACATGCGCCCCCTGGAGCAGGCCGATTTCGGTCCGGAGGCGCTTGCCTCGCGTGCCCAAATCGCTGACGCCTTCTACCGGTTCGGTATCGCGCACGACGAGGCCCGTATCGACGTCGTGGTGTCGTGCTTCACCGAGGACACCGTCTTCGAGGTCGCCCAGGGCCAGGCCGAGCCCTTCACCCGGTTCCACGGCCGGACCGAGCTCTTCGACCGGCTCACCCGAATCGTCGCCGAACAGGGCGACCAACGGCGGCACGTGATCAGCAACGTCGTGGTCGACGAACTGGACCTCGCCGCGGGCACCGCCTCGGCGCTGGCCTTCAGCGTCGTCACCGTCGCCGCGAACGGCCTGAGCCTGGGCGCCAGCGTGCTCTACACCGCCCGCCTGCGCCGCGAGCACGACGGCTGCTGGCGGTTCAGCCACTTCTTCATCGGCATGGACTCCTACGCGGGCACCAAGCCCGCGGCGGGCGAGCGTCATGCGCCGTGAGAACTGCGTGACCAGGAACCACATAGAGGTGTGGCACCAGCGGACCCTGCCGACAGCCCCCGAACGGGTCACGTTGTGGGCGGTGTTGCGTGGCTCTCTCCTGCCGCTCCTGGTCTGGGCCGGCGTCGCGTGCTTCGTGTACTTCGTCTACGCCCCGGTCGTGGCGGTGGCCCTCGGCGGGCTCTTCGTGTTGTCGTTCATCGTGGGGTTCGGGCTCCGCCGCAGGGCCAGGCACTCTGTCCGCTGCAGCGTCTACGGCGCGATGGGCGGCGTGCTCGACAAGTCCATGGCCGGGTTCTGAGGCGTCGCGGAGCATCGTGGGGCATCGCGGCGAAGGCGGCCCCGGGATGCAACGGCCCGCCGCTGTCAGGAGGTCGCCGGGCCGCAGCCGTTGTCCGTCGCGTTGTGGCGCCGGTAGACGCGTGCTCCGTCGACCGTCGTCTCCAGCCGGTATCCGTCGGTCAGCAGGCGGTGCAGTTCGGGGTAGTGGGTCAGGTCGTAGGGGGTGCCGGCGGAGTCGTCGACGACGGCGCAGGGAGGGGTGGCGGCCAGTTCGCGGAGGAGGACGGGCCAGGTGCCGGGGACGGCGTGAGTCCGGCCGACGGTGTGCGGATCGCCGCCGCCGCTGTAGTTGGTGAGCAGGCCGGCGGTGAGGTAGCGGCTGGCCGGCGGGCGTTCCGCCTGCCAGTACACCTCCGGATGCATGCTCCAGGCGAAGACGGGCTGCCCCGGTTCGGTGAGGTCACGCACCACGCGGGCCACGGCCAGCGACTTGGCCATGTCCGGCTCTTCGGCGCGGAAGGCCGCCGTTGTCCAGCCCGCGGCCACCATCAGCGCGGACAGCGTGACGAGGACACTCGCGCGGGGGCGGCCGGTCCGGACGGTCCGGCCGAACCGGTCGACTCCGCGCAGCGCCAGCAGTGCCAGTGGCGGGACGAGTTGGAGGAAGTAGTGCCCGTAGTAGTGCCAGCCCACCGAGACCCCCGCCGCCGAGGCCACCAGCCACACGACGAGGACGCGGTCCGCGGCAGGGGCGGGGGCCGGAGAGGTGGCAGGAGCGGGAGCGGTGGCGCGGACCTGCGAGGGGCGCGGTGGCGTGCCGCGATTCGCCCTCGGCAGCAGCACGAGCGCGGCACAGCCGGCGAACGCCGTCATGAGGTGGCCGAGGTTGCCGGTCGCATGGCCCAGCACCTCTCCCCATCCCGGGGGCGATGTCGCGTAGGAGCCTGACGAGAACAGCACCCAGAAGGCGAAAGGGCGCCAGCCGAGCAGCGCGGCGCAGCCCAGGAGCGGCAGGGCCGTGCCCACCGCGAGCCGCACCGCGCCGCGTCGTCTGCCGGCTCCGGTGAGCGCCATGAAGGCCAGCGGCAGCAGCACGGCCAGGCCGACCTGCTTGGTCAGCGCGGCGACGGCCACGGCCAGGCCGGCGGTGAGCCACCGGCCCTTGACTCCGTAGTACACCGCGGCCGCGGTCGCGGGCAGCATGAAGATCTCGAAGGTCGCCGCCATCGCGTCCGGCGCCGGCAGGGCAGCCGAGGCGGCGACGGTCAGCACGCCCGCGGGCAGCGCGGCCCAGGGACCGAGCAACCGCCCGGCGAGCCGTGCGGTGTACACGGCGGTGAGACTCAGCGCGCCCACCGCGAGGACGCGTACGAGGAACAGGGCATGGTCCCCCGCCAGCGCCAGGCACGCCTCGTACAGCCAGGGCAGGAGCGGCGGCTTGCGGTCCACGACGTCCACGTACAGCCGTCCGCCGTCGCGGAGCATCGCCGCCTGGGTGCTCAGGTACCCCTCGTCCGGGCTCCAGAAGGGACGGGCGAACGAGGGCAGGCGTACCAGGGCCGCCAGGAGGGACAGGCAGGCGACGAGGAGCAGTGGGCTGTCCCGCGGGCGTGCCGGCGACCGCGTCGTCCGTGGAGCGCGCGCCGCCACCGTGACGGACGCGCCGCTCCGCGCCGGGCGATGGAGATCCGTGAAGACGGTCGGCATCGACGACTCCTCATGACGGGCAGCGCTGGACAGCACTGGTCAGCGCTGGTCTCCACTCGCCACCCTCAGTCCACTAGATACTTAGTGGACTGAGTATTAGAGTCGACCGAGAGAGCTGTCAACAACGACCTTTCGATGAGGTGAAAGTGGGGCCTGTTCTGTGGACCTGCCTCGTCCGGACCCAGCCGGTGGCTCGGTGGCCCCGGCCACCGGACCACTGGGTGACATAGTGGAGTGGTGGACTTTCGAATCGAACGGAACACCGGAGTGGCCCCCTACCAGCAGATCGTCCAGCAGGCGAAGCAGGCACTGCGGCTGGGCCAGCTCCTGCCCGGGGACAAGCTGCCGTCGGCCTCAGAGGTAGTGGCGGCGACGGCCATCAACCCGAACACCGTCCTGAAGGCCTACCGCGAGCTGGAGCGCGAGGGCCTGGTCGACACCCGCCAGGGCCGCGGAACGTACGTACGCGCCTCGCTCGCCCAGCCCGGCACCGCCTCCGGCTCACCGCTCCGCGACAGCCTGCGGGTGTGGATGGCATCGGCACGGGCGGCCGATCTCGACCGCGAGGATGTGGCCGCACTGCTGGCCGCCGAACTCGACACGTTCTTCCCTCGGCCCGCCGCGAAGCACTGACCACGGCACGGCACGTCAAGGCACGACACAGCACGGCACGGCACGGCACGGCACGCACACCGAGGAACGATGCCCTCACCGCCTTCACCCGATCGACACCCCACCGACCCCACCGATCCCACTGACCTCACCGACGCTGCCGAACTTGCCGTCGAGGCAGCGGGGTTGGGCATCCGGCACGGGCGTGAGTGGACGCTGCGCAACGCGGACTTCCGCGTACCGCGCGGGCGCGTCGCCGCGCTCGTGGGCCCCAACGGCGACGGCAAGAGCTCGTTGCTCGCCGTCGCCGCCGGGCTACGCCGGCCCACGGAGGGCACGATCCGCGTACTCGGTCACGCGCCGGGCGACCACGCGGTGCTGCCCCGGGTCGGCGTACTGCTCCAGGACCGGCCACTGCACAAGGGCTTCACCGTCGCGGAGACGCTGCGGCTGGGCCGCCTGCTCAACCCCGGCTGGGACCAGGAACTGGCCGCTTCGGTCATCGCCGAGGCGGACGTCCCGCCGCGCGCCAGAGTGGGCCGGCTCTCCGGGGGACAGCGCAGTTGTGTCGCTCTCGCCCTCACCCTGGGCAAGCGTCCTGACCTGCTTCTCCTGGACGAACCGATGGCCGACCTCGACCCACTGCGCCGGCACGCCATGACGGCCGCACTGATGACGTCGGCTGCCCGGTACGGCACCACCATCGTCATGTCGTCGCACATCCTCGCCGAGCTGCACCTGATCTGCGACTACGTGGTCCTCATGGCGCACGGGCGCATCCTGCTCGCCGACGACACCGACTTCGTGCAGGCCGCCCACACCCTCGTCACCCACACCCACACCCACCCCCTCGACGGCGACGGCGACGGCGACAGCACCGCCCTGCCGCCCTCGTTGCGGAACGGCACGGTGATCGAGAGCCGCACCACCGGTCGCCGGCTCACCGCGCTCCTCCGGTTCGCCACCGGGGCGGACGGCGCCGCGACCACCGCCCCGCCCGCCCTGGACGAGATCCTGCTGGCCTACCTCCGCAACCCCGAGGCGCCACCCCTGCTCGCCCCCGACGAGACGGCCCGGCCATGACACCCACACCCACACAGGCAGCGGCAGGGGCAGGGGCCGACGCAGACACGAGGGCAGCGACGGTGACGGGACTCATCTGGCCGACCTGGCGGCAACACCGCGCGGCCTACCTCCTGTTGCTCGCCCTGGCCTGCGCCGCCGGGGCATGGGCGGTGTGGCAGCATCACGTACTCGTCACCGACATCCGCGTCTACGGCGAGACGTGCACCCGCAACGACGGGTGTCATCCGGGCGAGGAGGTACCGGGCGGCGCTCGGTTCGTCCAGGACCAGGCGCACACGGCGCTGCGCTGGCTGCCGCCGGTGATCGGCGTCTTCCTCGGCGCCCCCTTGTTCGCCCAGGACCTGGAGAGCGGTACCCACCGGCTGGCCTGGACGCAGTCGTGGAGCCGTCAGCGGTGGATCGCCACGAAGCTGGCCACCGCCGGTCTGGTGGTCTCCCTCGGCGCCCTGCTGCTCACCGTGCCGGTCACCTGGTGGTGGCACAGCATCCGGGCCGGCCGCGCCGGCGACGGCGACACCGGGGCGGCATGGCGCGCCGCCACGCCGCAGACCGACTGGTCCTACCTCCCCTACACCGGACCGGCAGGCATCGCGCACCTCCTGCTCGCTCTGGCGGCCGGCGCGGCCGTCGGCCTGCTGCTGCGCCGTCTGCTGCCCGCGGTGGCCGTCTCCGCCGCCGTCGTGGCCGGTCTGCAGCTCGCCCTGGACCGGGTACGTCCCCACCTCCTGCCCGCGACGATCAGACGCCACGCGGACCCGGCCACCCCGGAGCCGTTGGTCAACGGCTGGCATCTCGGTCAGGGTTTCGTACGCTCCGACGGCAGCCTCTTCACCACCCCGAAGAGCATTCCGTGTGAGGGCGAATCCTGGGAGGAGTACGCGCGCTGCCAGGGGATCACGGGCTCCTACAGCCGTGACCTGCGCCCGTCCCAGTTCCTGCCTCTGCAGTGGATGGAGACAGGGATCTGTCTGGGCGCGGCGGCGCTGCTCGTCGCTCTGTGTCTGTGGTGGGTGCGTCGCATCACGACGCAGTAGCAGGCGCCGTTCAGCGACCTCGCGCACGCCCCTGCGCACGTCCTCGCGGGCATCCCCGCAAGCGGCCTCGTCGGCTCGCTCGGTCCGTCCTGCGGGTCACGCCTCCGTAGCAGCCGATCTCGCCGGACGTCCAGGGTGGCCCGGTGGTCGATCGGACCGCCTCAACTCTGCCCGTGAGGACGCCACTTGTGCCCCCGAGGCCCTGGTGCCGCCTCGTCGCACTCCCGTAGCGTGTTCAATTTGCTCGATCAGAGCCTGCACAACCCAGGGAGCCAGCGATGTACGCACGCGAAGACCCGGCCCGGACGCGTAGGGGGACATCTTCCCGCCCCCTCCCCCGCCAAAACGCCGACGCTGCTTCGTCCGGGGCGACTTCGATCCTGAACCTCCAGCGGCTCGCGGGCAACGCGGCCGTCGCCCGCAGCCTCTCCGGGTCGAACAGCAACGCCCCGCTGACGATCCAGCGCGCCGGAGGGTACGACGACGGCACCTACCGCGGCCGCAACCGCGAGCGGCGCCGTCTGGAGGACGAGTGGGACTCGGTGATCGACGGCAACAGCACGCACCAGGCCGAGCACCCGATCCTCTACTCCGCCGCCGCCCCCCGTGCCCGTACCCGGGTGCCCCGTGGCCAGGCGGGAGCGGTCGGCGCCCACGCCCGAGCCGTGGAGAACGACCTCCCGGCCTACTACGAGGGCTATGACGACCACCGGGCCCACGACGGCACCGGCACACGCCGCCGGGACCGCATCGGTACGACCGGTATGACGCAGCGGCAGTACCGCGACGCGCAGACCGAAGCGCTGGAGATGCACAACAACCCGGCCAACGCCATGCACATGAACATGATGGGGTACGCCCATCAGCCCGGATTCCGCAACGCGCCGCGCACCGCGGCCGTCGAGCAGTCCGACGACAGCTACAACCACATGCTCCGCAGCGGCCGGGGCAGCGCGCCGTACTTCGACAGCAGCGGCCAGGTGCGCAGGACACGGCCGCTGATGAACTACGAGCGGGCCGAACTCGAAGCGGGACGCCGGGTCGCCCGCACCGGTCGCTACCCGGACGAGCACGAGCAGGACGCCACGATGCGGAGGCACGGTGCCCGCTCGTACCGGCTGCGCTCCGGGCGGACCAACGACTTCGAGTCGCTGACCAGTTACCCGGACCTCGGCAGCGACCGCAGCGCCAGCCCTCAGGAGCTGGACACGTCCTACCGTCAGCGTGATCCGTCCCGTCGGCGCAGCCGTTCCCGGGGCAGGGTGAGCCAGCGGGAGCAGCTGAACCTGCTGGCCCGCGGCGAGACGTTCGACGGGGCGGACTTCGCGACCAGCTTCGACGGCGGCGGTTACGACGACGAGCGGCCGGGCCGGTCGCGGCAGCGCAGCCAGTCACGGCGCCGCATGGCCAGCCGGTCACGCACCCGCGCCTCCTCCATCGCCCCCGACATCAGCGACGCGTACAGCTACGGCGGCCACGACGACGGCTACGAAGAGGAGCGGCCGGGCCGGTCCCGGTCGCGGTCCCGGCGCAATCAGTCGCGCCGGCGCATGGCCAGCCAGTCGCGCCACCGCTCGTCGTCGATGTACCCGGACGTCTCCGACGGGTACAGCTACGGCGGCGGCGCCTACTAGAACAGGTCCAGGTCTCTTCCAGAACAGGTCCCTTCGGCCGGCTGATCGCTCGACTGCCGATCAGCCGGCCGGAGGTGCCCGTCTATCTATCCATCCATCTATCTGTGTCTGTCCGGTGCGTGATCGCTGATGCGCGACCCCGGCGCGCCGCAGACGGCGGTTCAGCCGGTCTTGCGGCCCACGCCTCCGTAGAAGCCGATCTCGCCGGACCGGGGCGGCGGCGTGGTGTCCGGGCGCCAGAACGGGACCTGGGCCAGGCCGGGTTCGATCAGTTCGAAGCCGTCGAAGAGGCGCTCGACCTCGGCGCGGGACCGCAGGTTCATGGTGGCGGTCGCGTTCTTGTAGACGGCCTGGGCGTCCGTGCGGTCGGCGAAGTCGCCCGTGGCGTGCGAAAGCACCAGGAAGCTGCCCTTCGGCAGCGCGTCACGCAGGGTGGCGACGATCTGCCCGGGGTTCTCCGCGTCGGTGACGAAGTGGAAGATCGCCACCAGGAGCACCGCGACCGGCTGGTCGAAGTCGATGACCCGGCGGACGTCGGGGTGGTCCAGGATGGACCGCGGGTCGCGCAAGTCGGCGAGCACGATGCTGGTCGCGCCGGAGCGGCTGAGCAGCGCGTCGGCGTGCGTCTTCACGATCGGGTCGTTGTCGACGTACGCGACCCGCACGTCCGGGGCCACCTCCTGGGCGATCTCGTGCACGTTCGGTGAGGTGGGCAGCCCGGTGCCGATGTCGAGGATCTGGCGGACGCCGCTGCCCACGATGTGCCGGACGGCACGCTGCAGGAAGGCGCGGTTGGCCCGCACGCCGATCCACACCTCGGGCGCGACAGCGGCGAGTGCGTCGGCGGCCCGCTGGTCCACCTCGTAGTTGTCCTTGCCGCCCAGCAGGTAGTCGTAGATCCGCGCGGGGTGCGGCTTGCTGGTGTCTATCTCGGCACGGACGCCGTCCTGGCTCACACTGCGCTCCTCTCGACCACCGCCACGGCCACTCCGCCTGCGCACGGTTGACGACAGCTTCCCATATCAACCAGTGTGCGAGCGCCCGCCGTTGCCGGAGTTACCGCAAGTTACCCGGAGTTGCCGGAGAGCAGCAGGGCGATCGTACGGACCAGTCCCGCGTTCTTCGGCGCGCTGATCCCGAGGACGGCGCGGCCGGAGGCCACCATGGCGGTCTCACCCATGAGTCGGCTGCCTCCGGATGCGTCCGGGACGAGATGCGCGCCGCGGTCCAGCCGCTCCGCCCCGGTGTCCCACGGGAGGTCGCTCGCGGCGATCCTCCGGGCCGCGTCGGCGTCGGCGGCCACCCACCGTACGGTGATCTGGAAGATGTCCTTGGCGGACCCCGACCCGGTGGCGAACCGGCACTCCGTCGCGTGCGGCAGCCTGACGCCGAAGGCGGTGCGGCTCGTGTCGACCGGTAGCCGGAGATAGCCCTCGCCCAGCCCGTCGAGCTGTTCGGCGGAGAGCAGCGAGCAGGCGTCCGGCCAGTCCGACGCCGGCACCCCTCCCAGGGCGGGTTCCGCCAGGCCCTGGTGTGCCAGGCGCAGCGCCGTGTAGCGGGCGCCGTTCTCCTCCCGGCTGCGGATGACCGGGAACTCGCCGCTCAGCCCGACGAGTTCGCCGCGGAGCGGCCAGGGCAGCATGACCCGTCGCTTGCCGGACAGGTCGAGGACCACGCTCACGCCCGTACGTTGCACGCGCTCGGGTGTGAGGGCCTCGCCGTTCGAGATGACGGCCCGGTCGCTCACCACGAGGTCGCCGGGAGCGTCCTGGTGCCACAGCGGGGATCCGTCGGCCGCCCCGACCGCTCGAAGCTGCCGCCCGTCGTGGAAGTACACCGTGTCGCCGACCCGGCCCACGGTCCGGCTGTCACCCGCCGGGTCCTGCACGGTGCCGCCGCCCAGCCGGTGACCGGACTCGTCGAGGAGGGTGAAGGACGCCTTGCGGATACCGGCGTCCTGGGATTGCACGCCGATGACGTCCTCGGCCGTGGAGAAGGTCGTACGACCGCCGAGGCTCGCCAGGTCCTCCTGCCAGACGCGGTCGCCGTCGCGCGGGTCGACGGCCTTGAGCACGGTCCGCGGGCCACCCGAGCAGAGCGTGATCAGGTAACGGCCGGTGGCGGCGACCGTATGGATGCGGGCGGTGGCGGGGTCCGTGTAGGGCGCGCTGTCACATTCCGGCTGCCTCTGCCAGACGGGCCGCCCGGTCCCGGGGTCCAGGCCGACGGTGCGCCCGTCGTGCGCGTGGACGACGATGCCGCGCTCGTTGACGACGACCGGTCCGAGGACGGGCAGCTCCCGCTCGTCCCCCGGCTGGACGATCGCGGCCGTCCTCTCCCAGTACGGTTCCGACCACAACTGCCTGCCGGTACGCAGGCCGAAGCCCCGCAGGGTCGCGTAGGAGCCGCGTTCGACACCGGCCACGATCACCTCACCGGTGAGGCCGGCGCTCACGATCCGGTCCGCCGGGTCGGCGGCGCGCACGGTACGGCGGTTCTCGCCCGTGCGCGCGTCGCGGACGTCGATCATGTGGCCGTGCGGGGCGAGCACCACGTCGTCCGTCACGGTCGGCTCCCCCGGCTCACCGCGGACCGAGTACGACCAGGCGGTCTCGAACGCGTCCGCGCGCGCCGCCGACAGGGCTTTCCGGTCCTCGGCACCCCCGGCCCCGCCTCGATCGCCGCTCCCCGTGCACGCCGCGAGGACGAGGAGCGGGGCGAAGAGGGCGAGCGCTCCGGCGGCGCGGGCGGCAGGGCGGCGCATCAGCAGCCCACCGGCTTCGGTGCACGTCCGCACTGGTCCGCCTCCGTGGAGAGCTGGAACGGGCCGCCGACGGTGCCCTCGTAGACGGTTCCGTACGTCTTGTTGAGGGCGGTCACCGCCCACCGGCCGCCCTCGGGCCCGGGTACGACGCGCTTCTCGCTCCGGCCCGCGATCGTGTAGCGGATGACCAGCCCGAACGCGCGGTAGCCCCGCCGGGCCGTGAAGGTCACGTGGAGCGGCACCTGTTCGTCCGGGGCGAGTGTGATGGCGTTGTCGCGGAAGTACGGGGGCGAGCCGTCTGAGCCCTTCCCGCGGAGTACCGGCTGCGCGGCGTCCATGTCGGCGTGCAGCTCGATCTTCGACGCGCCTCCTGCGGAGGGCTCGCAGATGAGGGCCCCGTCGAGCGGCGGCGCCGGACGGGCGGTCCTGGGCTCGATGTCGATCGACTCGACGGTCAGCGCGCGGGTGCCGCCCTGCAGGGTGATGCCGACGTTCAGTTCGGCGGCGCGGGCGCCGTTGTTCCGCTTGACGACGGCGTCGGCGTCGGACTGCGTACTGAGCTCCGCGCGGTCCTCGGGGGAGGTGAGGGGGCGGGCGAAGGCTGTGCAGCCGGCCTCGTTCATGAGCTGCGGCAGGACATCGAAGTCCGAACCGGACGGACTGGATGAACCAGATGAACCGGATGAACCAGGTGAACCAGCGGTGTCCTCAGCGCTCCCGTCGGCGCCGCCGCCCGGTGACAGCCACCCGGTGGCGACCGCGACGAGAAGGGGGGCGAGGACGAGGGCGAAGGCGCTGGCGACGACTCTTCTGAACCGCTGGAGCCGTTCCTGTCGAGGGTCGACGGGCGGATGCTGCCGCACACCTGCCCCCTGGCCCCGGCCCCGCCCTGTTCCTGCCCGCCTGGTCATCCCGCTCCACCGTCAGTTCGCACTCTCGGCACGCTCGTCGCACGTTCCCCGCGAGCGTCGCGGATCCGCTGTGCGGCCCGGGGCGAAACGGCAGGCCGGTCATGCGATCGGGTGAAGCGGCCCCCTGGGTGAGGTACCTCACTCGCGTACGGCGGCCGGTTCGAACCACGCCACCTTCCAACCGGCCGTCCGGGAGCGGGCGGTGACCGGGTAGCGGCCCCAGTCGTCCGCGAGTGCCTCGACGAGGAACAGTCCTCGGCCGAGGTCCTGGAGGCCGACCACCTCCTCTGACTCCCCCGCCTCCTCTGACTCCCCGCCGCCCCCGGGACCGGATCATCACGATCCGGTCTCAGGGGTTGCCCCATCTCCCTGTAATCGATTCCAATCGCTCTCATCGCGTTGCGTGTAATCGATTCCACAAGGAGGTGGAGCGTCGATGGCGAGCATCAAGGACGTCGCCGCCGAGGCAGGCGTGTCCGTCGCCACCGTGTCGCGGGTGCTCAACGGCCACCCCTCCGTCAGCCCGGCGGCCCGCGCCCACGTGCTGGCCGCCGTCGACACCCTCGGCTACCGGCCGAACGCCGTCGCCCGGTCCCTGCGCACCGACCAGACCCACACCTTCGGCCTGGTCATCAGCGACGTGCTGAACCCGTACTTCACCGAGCTGGCCCGCTCCGTCGAGGAGGAGGCCCGCGCCCTCGGGTACAGCGTCATCATCGGCAACGCCGACGAGCGGCCCGAGTTGCAGGACCATCACGTCCGTACCCTCCTCGACCGCCGTATCGACGGCCTTCTCGTCTCCCCCACCGACGGCGGCTCCCCGCAGATACTGGCCGCCGCCCGCACGGGGACCCCGATGGTCTTCGTCGACCGGTGGACACCGGGCGTGGACGTGCCGGTCGTCCGGGCCGACGGGCGCGCCGCCGTGCGCGACCTCGTCGCCCACCTCCACCGCCTCGGCCACCGCAGGCTCGCCATCATCGCGGGCCCGGCCGCCACCACCACCGGCAGCGAGCGCGTGGCCGCCTTCCGGGACGCGCTGAGCGAGTACGGGCTCCCGCTGCCCGACGCCTACACGGGCCAGGGCGACTTCCAGGCGGCCAGCGGGCGGCGGGCCACCGAGGAGTTCCTCGACCTGGCCGAACCGCCCGAGGTCGTCTTCGCCGCCGACAACCTGATGGCCCTGGGCGCGCTGGACGCCATCCGCGCGCGCGGACTACGCGTGCCCGACGACATCGCGCTCGCCGCGTTCGACGACATCCCGTGGTTCGTGCACACCGACCCGCCGATCACGGCGATCGCCCAGCCCACCCCGGAACTGGGCCGCGCCGCCGTACGCGCCCTCGTCGACCGCATCGAGGGGCGGCCCCCGCGGTCCGTCACCCTCCCCGCCCGGCTCGTCGTCCGCCGCTCGTGCGGCGAGCCGCCGTCCCCCCAGCAGTCCCAGCAGTCCCCCCAGTCCGTCCAGTCCACGCGAAGGTCCACGCGAAGGAGCAGCACGTGAGCAACAGCCCGGACGAGTTGCTGCGTATCGAAGGCATACGCAAGACCTTCCCCGGCGTCGTCGCCCTCGACAGCGTCGACTTCGATCTGCGCCGCGGCGAGGTGCACGTACTGCTCGGTGAGAACGGCGCGGGCAAGAGCACCCTCATCAAGATGCTGTCCGGCGCCTACCGGCCCGACGCCGGGAAGATCGTGGTCGGCGGGGAGACGGTCCGCATCCACGGCGCGCAGGACGCCGCGCGCCTCGGGATCGCCACCATCTACCAGGAGTTCAACCTGGTCCCCGACCTCACCGTCGCCGAGAACATCTTCCTGGGCCGCCAGCCGCGCCGCTTCGGGATGATCGACCGTAAGCGCATGGAGGAGGACGCCTCCGTACTCCTGGAGCGCGTCGGCGTCGACGTGTCCCCCCGCGCGCGGGTACGCGAACTGGGCATCGCCCGCCTCCAGATGGTCGAGATCGCGAAGGCGCTGAGCCTGGACACCCGCGTCCTGATCATGGACGAGCCGACCGCGGTGCTCACCTCCACGGAGGTCGACAAGCTCTTCCGGATCGTGCGCACGCTGCGCGAGGACGGCGTCGGCATCGTCTTCATCACCCACCACCTGGAGGAGATCGCCGCCCTGGGCGACCGCGTCACGGTCATCCGGGACGGCAGGAGCGTCGGCCAGGTCCCCGCCTCCACTCCCGAGGACGACCTCGTACGCCTGATGGTGGGCCGCTCCATCGAGTTGCAGTACCCGCGCGAGCGCACCGACGCCGGGACCGCCCTGCTCACCGTGGACGGGCTCACCAGGGACGGTGTCTTCCACGACGTCAGCTTCGAGGTGCGGGCCGGTGAGGTCGTCGGCATCGCCGGGCTCGTCGGCGCGGGCCGCACCGAGGTCGTGCGGGCGGTCTTCGGGGCCGACCCCTACGACAAGGGCTCCGTGGCCGTCTCGGGCACCCGGCTGCCCCGCCACGACGTCAACGCGGCCATGACCGCCGGCATCGGGCTCGTACCCGAGGACCGCAAGGGCCAGGGACTGCTCCTGGACGCCTCCGTCGAGGAGAACCTCGGGCTCGTCACCCTGCGGGCGGCCACCCGCGGCGGGCTCGTCGACCTCAAGGGACAGCACACCGCAGCCGCGCGGATCGCCGAACAGCTCGGCGTGCGGATGGCCGGGCTCGGCCAGCACGTGCGTACGCTCTCCGGCGGCAACCAGCAGAAGGTCGTCATCGGCAAGTGGCTGCTCGCCGACACAAAGGTGCTGATCCTCGACGAGCCGACCCGCGGTATCGACGTCGGCGCCAAGGTCGAGATCTACCAGCTGGTCAACGAACTCACGGCCGCCGGCCACGCCGTCCTGATGATCTCCAGCGATCTGCCCGAGGTGCTCGGCATGAGCGACCGGGTGCTGGTGATGGCCCAGGGCCGGATCGCCGGCGAACTCTCCGCCGACGAGGCCACCCAGGACTCCGTGATGGCACTCGCCGTCAGCACCCCCACATCAACCACATCAACCGCCGAATCCGACTCCGCCGTGGAGGACTCCCGTGGCCACTGACTCGCTCAAGAGCACGACGGGCGCCGGTGGCGCCTCCGGCGGCCTGCGCCGTCTCCTGCTCGACAACGGCGCGCTCACCGCGCTCATCATCCTCGTCATCGCGATGTCGGCCCTGTCCGGCGACTTCCTGACGACGGACAACCTGCTCAACATCGGCGTCCAGGCGGCCGTCACCGCCATCCTCGCCTTCGGTGTGACCTTCGTGATCGTCTCGGCGGGCATCGACCTGTCGGTCGGTTCCGTCGCCGCCCTGTCCGCCACCGTCCTCGCCTGGACGGCCACGTCACAGGGCGTACCGGTCTGGATCGCGGTGCTTCTCGCCGTCGCCACCGGCATAGCGTGCGGCCTGGTCAACGGCGTGCTGATCTCGTACGGGAAGCTGCCGCCGTTCATCGCGACGCTCGCCATGCTGTCGGTGGGCCGCGGGCTGTCCCTGGTGATCTCGCAGGGCTCCCCGATCGCCTTCCCCGAGTCCGTCTCGCACCTGGGTGACACACTCGGCGGCTGGCTGCCGGTCCCGGTCCTCGTGATGATCGTGATGGGCCTCGTCACCGCGCTGATCCTGGGGCGTACGTACATCGGGCGTTCCATGTACGCGATCGGCGGCAACGAGGAGGCGGCCCGCCTCTCCGGGCTGCGGGTGAAGCGGCAGAAGCTCGTGATCTACGCGCTCTCGGGGCTCTTCGCCGCCGCCGCGGGCATCGTGCTCGCCTCCCGGCTGTCCTCCGCGCAGCCCCAGGCCGCGCAGGGGTACGAGCTGGACGCCATCGCCGCGGTCGTCATCGGCGGCGCCTCCCTCGCGGGCGGTACGGGCAAGGCGTCCGGGACGCTGATCGGCGCGCTGATCCTGGCGGTGCTGCGCAACGGGCTCAACCTGCTGTCCGTGTCGGCGTTCTGGCAGCAGGTCGTCATCGGTGTGGTCATCGCGCTCGCGGTGCTGCTCGACACCGTGCGGCGCAAGGCGGGGGCGACCCCGGTCACGGCCGGTGCCGGTGGCGCGGGGGGCCTCAAGGGGCTCAAGGGGCCCCAGGCCGTCAAGTACGCGCTCGCCGTGGTCCTCGTGGCGGCGGTCGTGGGCGGCCTGTCCCTCTTCAACAACGGCTCCTCCTCGGCGAACCCGAAGGTGGGCCTGTCCTTGTCCACTCTGAACAACCCCTTCTTCGTACAGATCAAGGAGGGCGCGCAGGCGGAGGCGAAGCGGCAAGGGGCCGACCTGACCGTCACCGACGCCCAGAACGACGCCTCGCAGCAGGCCAACCAGCTGCAGAACTTCACCAGCGAGGGCGTCGACTCGATCGTCGTCAACCCGGTGGACTCGGACGCGGCGGGCCCCTCGGTGCGCTCCGCCAACAAGTCCGACATCCCCGTCGTCGGTGTCGACCGGGGCGTCAACAAGGCGAAGACGGCCGCGCTCGTGGCCTCCGACAACGTCGAGGGCGGCAGGCTGGGCGCCAAGGCGCTCGCCGAGAAGCTGGGCGGCAAGGGCCGCATCGTCATCCTCCAGGGGCTGGCCGGCACGTCCGCGAGCCGTGAGCGCGGCGCGGGCTTCGAGGAAGGCCTGAAGGCCTACCCGGACATCGAGGTGGTCGCCAGGCAGCCCGCGGACTTCGACCGTACGAAGGGTCTGGACGTGATGACGAACCTGCTCCAGGCCCACCCGGACGTCCAGGGCGTCTTCGCCGAGAACGACGAGATGGCGCTCGGCGCGCTCAAGGCACTGGGCGCCAAGGCCGGAAAGTCCGTGCAGGTCATCGGCTTCGACGGCACGCCCGACGGGCTGAAGGCGGTCGAGGAGGGCACGATGTACGCCTCCGTGGCGCAGCAGCCCAAGGAACTCGGGCGGATCGCGGTGGAGAACGCGCTGCGGGCCGCCGACGGCAAGAAGACCGAGCAGACGGTGAAGGTCCCGGTGAAGGTGGTCACGTCGAAGAACGTGGCGGGCTTCACCGGCTGAGCCCGACCCCACCCGCCTCAACCCCTGGGTCCAGGGAGAGGGAGTCAGTTCATGTTCGACTACGACCTGCTGGTCGTGGGGTCGGCCAACGCCGACCTGGTCATCGGCGTCGAGCGGCGGCCGGGCGCCGGGGAGACCGTGCTCGGCTCCGACCTGGCCCTGCACCCCGGCGGCAAGGGCGCCAACCAGGCGGTCGCCGCCGCCCGGCTGGGGGCGCGTACGGCGCTCCTCGCCCGGGTCGGCGACGACGCGCACGGCAGGCTGCTGCTCGACTCGCAGCGGGCGGCCGGGGTCGACACGGCGGGGGTACTCGTCGGCGGGGCGCCCACCGGGGTCGCGCTCATCACGGTGGACCCGTCCGGGGACAACAGCATCGTGGTGTCGCCCGGCGCGAACGGCCGGCTGACCCCGGACGACATCCGCGCGGCACCCGCGGCCGCCCTGCTCGCGGCCTCCCGGGTCGTCTCGGCGCAGCTGGAGATCCCGCTGGAGACGGTCGTGGAGGTCGTACGGACCCTGCGGGCTCCGGAACCCGGGTCGCCGGAACCCGGGTCGCCGGAACCTCGGTCGCCAGGGCCTCGGTCGCCGGGGCCCGGCACCCGCTTCGTGCTGAACCCGTCGCCGCCGCAGCCGCTGCCCGCCGAGGTGCTCGCGGCCTGCGACCCGCTGATCGTGAACGAGCACGAGGCACGGGTGCTGCTCGGCACGGACCCGGCCAAAACGCCCGATCAGTGGGCGGCGGCGCTTCTCGCGCTCGGCCCGCGCTCGGTGGTCGTCACCCTGGGGGACGAGGGCGCGCTGGTCGCGGACGCCTCGGGCACGGTCCGGGTCCCGGCCGTGAAGGTGCGCGCCGTGGACACGACCGGCGCCGGTGACGCGTTCACCGCCGCGCTGGCCTGGCGGCTGGGCGCCGGGGAGTCCCTCGCCGACTCCGCCGCGTACGCGGCCCGCGTGGGCGCGGTCGCCGTCACCCGGGAGGGCGCGCAGGCGTCCTTCCCCACTGCCGAAGAGGTCGCCGCCGTATGAAGAAGACCGGAATCCTGAACCGTCACCTCGCGGGCGCGACAGCCGAGCTGGGTCACGGCGACGGCGTGCTGATCTGCGACGCGGGCATGCCGATCCCGGCGGGCCCGGCCGGGCCGCGGGTCGTGGACCTGGCGTTCCGAGCCGGGGTGCCGTCCTTCGCGGAGGTCCTGGAAGGGCTCCTCGATGAGCTGGTCGTGGAGGGCGCGACGGCGGCGGAGGAGGTACGGAAGGCGAACCCGCAGGCGTCCGCCCTGCTGAGCGCCCACTTCCCGGCCACGCTGACCCATGTGTCCCACGAGGAGCTGAAGGCCCTCTCGGCCGGCGCCCGCCTGATCGTGCGCACCGGCGAGGTCCGCCCGTACGCGAACGTCCTGCTGCGCTGCGGGGTCTTCTTCTGAGCCAGGCCGACCGCACTCCCCGCGGCGCCGACCACACTCCCCGTGTTCGGGGGAGTCAGCGTGCGTACAGGCGGTCCAGTGCCGACCGGCTCCGGTCGTCCGCGGCCCGGCAGATCATCAACCGCTGGTCCGTGTCCTGAAGCGGCATGAGGACCTCGAAGTGCACGGCGATCTCACCGGCGTCGGGATGCCGCATCGCCTTGCTCCCGCGGCCGTTCACCTTGACGTCGCCCTCGGCCCACAGCCGGGCGAACTCCTCGTCATGGGCGGTGAATTCGGCGATGAGTCCGGTCAGCGCCCGGTCCTCCGGGTGCGCGGCCCACGCGGCCCGCAGATGGGCGATTCCCTCGCGCAGGACCCGCGCGCGGTCGACGTAGAACTCGCGTATCTCCGGATGGATCAGGCACAGCCACATCGCGTTGCGCCGCTCCGGCGGCAGGGTGTCGAAATCCAGGAGCAGCCTCGCCATCTCGTCGTTCCAGGCCAGGATGTCGAAGCGGTGGTTCATCAGCATGGCCGGCAGCGGTGACAGCTCGGCGACCAGCCGGGCCAGCTGCGGCGCCGCGGTGGCGGCCGGCTCGTCGCTGACGCGCCGGCGCTGCCGGGTCAGGTCGAAGAGGTACGCGCGTTCGTCGGGGGCCAGCCGCAGCGCGCGGGCCAGCGCCTCCACCACGTCCGCCGAGGGCCGCAGCCCGCGGGCCTGCTCCAGCCGCACGATGTAGTCGATGCTGACCCCGGCCAGCTCGGCGACCTCCTCGCGGCGCAGCCCCGGGGTCCGCCGGGACCCACGACGCGACGGCAGGCCGAAATCGTGCGGGTCCAGGCGCTCGCGCCGGGTCCGCAGGAACGCGGCCAGCTCCTGCGTCGCGTCCACGGTGCGAGTCGTCGTCATGCCCGGTCCAACAGCCAGGGTAGGACCGCTGTTCCCAGGAACTTCCTTCCCTTACCCCCGGCCGGCGGCGGTCGCAGTCTTGTTCCCGACAACGGATCACAGACACCGACTGACACCGACAGACACCGAAGGACCTGATCACCATGTCGCTCACTCTCGACACCTACCGGCTGCTGGGCCGCTCCGGGCTGCGGGTCTCACCGCTGGCACTGGGCGCGGCGACCTTCGGCACCGAATGGGGCTGGGGCGCCGAGCAGGACGAGGCACGCAAACTGTTCGACCTGTACGTCGAACGCGGCGGCAATTTCATCGACACGGCCAACACCTACACCGACGGCAGTTCCGAGCGCCTGCTGGGCGAATTCACCCGCGACAACCGGGAAAGCCTGGTGCTGGCGACGAAGTACACGACGCTGCGCCGCCCCGGCGACCCGAATTCCGGGGGATCTCACCGCAAGAGCCTGTTCGCGTCGGTGGAATCCAGTCTGCGCCGGCTGAACACGGACTACCTCGACCTGCTCTATCTGCACGTGTGGGACTTCACGACGCCGGTCGAGGAGATCCTGCGCGGCCTGGACGACCTGGTCAGGCAGGGCAAGATCCTCTACGTGGCGATCTCGAACGCCCCGGCCTGGCAGGTGTCGCGCATGCAGGCGATCGCCGATCTGCGCGGCTGGTCGCCCCTGGTCGCGCTGGAGATCGAGTACAGCCTGATCCAGCGCGCCGGGGAGCGCGACCTGATCCCCATGGCACGGGAGATGGGGCTGGGCGTCATCCCGTACTCGCCGCTGGCGGGCGGGATACTCACCGGCAAGTACAGCCGCGCCGACCTGACCGCGACGGACCACGCGTCCGACGAGAGCACCCGCAAGAGCCTGAACACCGCCCTGGGCTGGGTCACCGAGCGCAATCTCGACGTCGCCGACGCCGTGAAGGAGGTCGCCGCGGACCTGGGCGTCACACCCGCCCAGGTCGGGCTGGCCTGGACCCTGCAGAACCCGGGCGTGACGGCTCCGATCATCGGCGCCCGTACCCCCGCGCAGCTGGCGGACAACCTGGGCGCCCTGGAGGTCGACTTCACGGCCGCCCAGCTGACCCGCCTCGACGAGGCCAGTGGGATCGAACTCGGCTACCCGCACGACCTGCTCGCCAGTGACCACATCCGCGAGGTGAGCGCGGGCGACCTGAAGCTCGAAACCCGCCGCTGACCGGAGAAGTACCGGTAGCAGGGGTGGTCCGGGCCAGGACGGGCGAGTACGGGAAGCAACGGGGAATTCTCGAGGGGGCCCGGTCCGTCGACCGGGCCCCCTCTGTCCCCTCCCCCAGATCAGAACCCCCGCGATCCCCCCGGATCCCCCTCCAAAGGTCCTGATGCCCACTACGACCCACGAGGCGGGGGGAGGGTTGCACGGTGCCTTGAGATTTTTTTGAGCTTCTTCCGAGCAGCGCCGGGCGGGCCGGTGGGCCCCGATGAGCGACGCGCGTATTGCGTGACGTAAGTCATAGCTCGCTAGAATGCGCGGGACTGTTGGGGGAGCGCAGGTGGATTCCGATCTCGCGGTACCGCTGCATGCCGTCAGTGTCACCGGCATCGTCCTGAGAGACGACGGCCGCCTTCTGGCGATCAAGCGGGTGGACGACGGCACCTGGGTGCCACCCGGAGGAATACTGGAGACCGGCGAAGGACTGGAGCGGGGTGTCGTCCGCGAGGTCCTCGAGGAAACCGGCGTGACGGTGCATCCGCTGAGACTGACCGGCGTCTACAAGAACATCCCTCGTCGGACCGTGTCCATCGCCTTCCTCTGCGACGTCGTGGCAGGCGAGCCGAGCGTCTCGGACGAGGCTTCCGACGTCACGTGGATGACCCCGCAGGAAGCCTGCGCGGTGATGCCACCGCTGCGGGCCCTCAGGGTCAGTGACGCGTTGGACCTGAACGGCCCGTTCGTCCGGTCCTACTAGGACAGGCCTGGCACGACCGGAGGTACGTATCACGTTCTATGCGCGCGTGCTGTGGGTGCCCGTACTGCTGATGGTCCTGGCCACTCTCGCCGTTCATGAGGCGACCGAGCACATGTCGATCAGCCGCGACACCACCGTCATGGGCCTGCTCTCGCAGTTCGACGGCACGGCCACCACGGTCTTCGTGGCGCTGGCCACGTTACGCACCTCGGTGAAGTCCGAGAACCCAGGGGGAAACGCGCGCATGTGGCGTCGCTCGGTCCGCTTCCAGTTCGCGGCCGCCTTCGCGCTCGCCGCGTTCGTCCTGGCCACTGCCGCGGCCCACTACACGGGTCTTGGCTCATGGGCTCTGGCGCTCAACGCCACCACGATCGCCGCCGTGCTGTGGGCTCTCGTCGGCCCCATCGAGCCGTCATGACTCCGCGGAGCCGGCATGACTCTGCGGAGCCGGCATGACTCTGCGACTTGAGTACGACCTCGTCCTGGCGCCGTCGTCACATGTGGACCGGATCGTGGCCACCGTCCGGAAGGGACTGCTGGCCCACCGGACCGACAGCCGGGCGGAGATCGACATGACCTACCGCACGAACTCCACCCAGGACGATCTCTTCCTGTCCCTCAGCGTCGACCTGGAACTCGGTTCCTTCGGCATGGCCGAGCGCGGCTCGGCGGGGCTGGTCGCCCTGCTCGGCGGTACGAGCTTCCGCGATCCCGCCATCAGAAGCGTGACGCTCAGCGCGTTCAGCCTCCTGGGCACCGATCCGCTCTTCCCCGGCCCGATCCGCGGGACCGGCATCCTGGACGGGTCCGCCGGTCCCGCTCCATGGCTCTCGGTGCCCGTGCCGAAGACGGCAGCCCGTCAGTCCTGGAACGAGGTGAGCCGCGCCCTCGTACGAGCCGGCGTACAGGTCGTCACCGACCTCAGTCTGAACGTGACCCCCCATGAACTGACGCTGCGCGCCGCCGCCGTGGCCGACGAGGCGACAGCCGGCCGGCCGGTCGCGCTCTTCTTCAACGCCACCAGCAGACTCGACTACGCGGTCCGGCTGACCGAGCGGATCGCCACCACACTGCAACCACAGGTCCCCAACATCACCGTCGGCATCCGTATGTGCCCGTCGGCCATGGGGTTCTCGGTCCTCGAATACCTCCGGACCTGGAATGTGCCGATCTTCGCCTACACCCTCACCTCATACCCGTCGGGGCGCACGTTCTGGAGCCAGGCCGCCTATGCCTCGATGATCCACGCGATGGGCGGTGACGTGGTCAACATAGGGCTGCTGAGTGTCCCCGCGCTGCGCGGCGGAACCCTCTACGAAGCCATCATGCCGCTGCTGAGCAGGAGAAACGCACGAAAGGCCAGCCTGCCGGCGCTGACCGGCGGAGTGGAACCGCGCGTGGCCTACGCCTATGCCGCCGCGGTCAGCGATCCGGTGCTCCTCCACACCATGACCCCGATCTTCCGCGGCGGCCTCGAAGAGAGAGCTGTCCGGAAACGGGTCAAGGCGATCCGCGAAGCGGTGGAAGCGGGCCGCCGGTCACTGGACATCGAGCGCCTGTTCGCCGAGCGCAACTCCAGCGTGCGCAACTGGCAGGCGCTGGAAGAAGAACGATGACCGGATGAAGAAGCCGGCCGAAGCCGGATGAAGACGGATGAAGCCGGATGAGAGGACAGAAGTGAACGAAGAACGACGCACGCTCCACGTACTGGGGAGCGGCTCGGCCAAACCGAGCGCTCTGCGGGCCAACTCCTCGTACCTCGTCGAAACCGGTGACGCGCTGCTGGCCATCGACTGCAGCGGCAGCCCCGTGCACGAGATCCTGAGCCGCGGTCTCGACCCGGGCGCCCTTCGCCACCTCTGCCTCACCCACGGCCACCCCGACCACGTGTACGGCCTCCCCAGCCTGATCCACTCGTCGTGGATGCTCGGCCTGTTCCGGGAGGAACCGCTCACCGTCCATGGCACGCGGGAGACCCTCGGCGTCGCGAAGGCCCTGCTCGCCGTCTTCGGTCTGGAGGAGCGCCGCAACGCCCCGCGGATCGACTGGCGCCAGGCCGACGCGGACCGCCCCAGCGAACTGAAGGGCACCGCGGGACTGCGGGTCACCGCGTATCCCGTCACCCACGCGGGCACCGAGGCCCTCGGTTACCGCGTACGCGACACCGTGTTCTCCGGCGACGCCGTCTGTGACGAACGACTGGTGAGCGCCGTGGACGACTCGGTGCGGGCGTTCGTCGTCGACTGCGCGGGTCCGACCGGGAACGCCGGGCACGCGGGTGCCGCGGACATCGCCGGACTGGTGCGTGACCGCCCGTCGTTGGAGTCGGTACTGCTGACACACGTCGGGTTCCCGCCGGCCGAGGAGAGCGCGGTCCTGGACGCCTTCCGGGGGTGCGGTGCCGAGGTACGCGTCCTCTCGGACGGTGATCGCCTTGAACTCCGCTGACCCGGTCGTCTTCTGCGGCATGGGCGGCTCAGGCTCGACCTACCTGCGGCACGCCCTGGCGCGGACCGGTCTGACCGTTCACAACAAGCCGGACATCGTCCACCACCGCCACTGGGTGAAACAGGGACCGGCCGCGCAGAGCGAGGAGTTCGCCCGGCGGGCCGCCGGCTTCACCCTGGACACCACCGTCGTCGCCGGCCTCGCGGGCATCCAGCACTACCTCGACCGCCTGGCCGCCACCCCGGCCACGACCGCCGTCCTGAGCACGTGGGCGGAGCAGCAGTTGCTGCGGCACACCACTCGGCGACGCGTCGTCTTCCTGCTCCGCGAACCGGCGGCGGCCTACCGCTCGATGTGCGACCCCGTCCGGCACGGCGACATCGCCGAGCAGTACGGCGGCGCCGACTCCTGGTACGCCGTCTTCTATGCCGAGCGCTGGCGGAAGATCGCCGAGGAGTACCTGGCACTGCGCGCGGCCGGCTGGGACGTCTCGCTCTGGTCCTACGAGAACCTGCCCGACCACGCCCGCAGGGACGGCTTCGGCGAGATCGTCACCCAGTGGCGACGCTCCGGGCCCCGCCTGAAGCCGGCCCTGCGGGACGAGACGATCGACCTGATCAGAACGTGCACCGGTGAGGTGCGCAAAGCCCTTGACCTACCCGAGTGGTGAGAGGCAGTCACCATGGCGAAGTGGCCGAAGACCTCCGGCGAGGTCACGCTGGGCCGGCGGAACACCTTCGAGCACGGCGTCGTGATCCTCGGCCCCGCGGTCATCGGGGACGACAACTTCTTCGGTGCCTACACGGTGATCGGCGGGCGGTGCCGCCAGGCACATCGGCAGGGCGTCGCCGCCGGGCGAAGACCGGGCACGGTCCGCATCGGCTCCGGCAACTACTTCGGTGAGCACACCGTCATGCACGCCCCGGTCGGCCGGGCCACCGTCCTCGGCGACCACAGCTCGGTGGGCGCGGGAAGCCTGCTGGCCCACGACTCGCACGTCGGCTCCCATGTCACGCTGTCGGTCAACTGCTCCGTGGGAGGCCACGGTGTCATGCTCGACTGGAGCGGGCTGGGCATCGGATGCTCACTGCACCCCCGCACGGTGATGGGGCACTGGTCCTTCGCCGGCATGGCCGCCGCGGTGACTCGTACCGTGGGAATCGGGCATCTCGTGGTGGGCAATCCTGCCGGGTTCCTGCGTCCGAACTTCGAGGCGTTCGTACGTTCCGGCCTGGACGGCGCCGCTCTGGCGCAGCTCCGTGAGTTCCTGGACACAGGGAGGACACCGCCGGGCTCGAACCCCGTCTCCCGTGCCGTGGCGGAGTTCGAGGCCGCGACGGCACGGACGATCAGGAACCGGGTCCTGCGGACCTGGTCGGATGTCGAGCCCGCACGGTCGCGTGAGGTGCCCCATGAGTAGCGCCATGAACAGCCCTGTGAACAACCGCGTGAACAGCGCTTCCGCGGACTTCGCGCGTCCGCTGCCGTCGGGTCTCGCCGCCAGGTTCGTCTGCGGGACGCATCGGGGTCAGCTGACGCCGGCGTCCGCCCCACGTCTGACGTGGGGAACCGTCCTGGTCACGACGACCGGCACGGGTCCCGCGGGCCGGGCGCTGCGCTCCCTCCTCTACGGGGTGAAGGGCGCGGCGGACGTGTGGCGCCACCGACAGTCGGTCGGCCGGGACCACCCGCTCCTCGACGCCGTGTTCCTGGCTCTGCGGACGAGTTGCGACAGCCGTGACCTCAGGGCACTGCGTACGTGCGGCGGACTGGACCTGGCCGCGCTGCGCGGTGTGGTGCCGCGCGCACGCCGTACCGAATACCGCGACTGGAACAACTGTGCCGTCGCGGCGGCGCTCGTCGACGACAAGGCGCGGTGCAACCGCCGTCTCAGGGCCGCGGGAATCGAGGTCCCGCGGCAGATCCTGCTCGACGCCGGAACCCAGGTGTGGACAGCGGCCGAAGACGTCGACCCCGGGAACCCCCGGCCCCTCGGGGTCCTCCGTTTCTCGCACCGGGACGTCCCGTACGGGACGTCCTGGATGCTGAAGGACCGCTACGGCCTGCAGGGCGAGTCCGTGTGGGCCGCCAGGTCGGGCCACGCGCCGCCGACCGGCAGCCGGGCGCTGGAGGACCTGGTCCGCGCCGGCCGGCTGGTGGCCGAGGAACTGCTCCGGCCGGACGACTGGTTCGCGCGGTCGGGCGACACCGCCCTTCCGGCCATGAGAGTCGTCACCTCCAAGCTCCGGGGACGCACCGAGACAGCGGGAATGGTCCTGTTCCGCGGCGGAGCGGGAGCGGTGGCCGCCAACCGGCGACAGGGCGGCACCGCACATCTGGTCCACGAGGACGGTTCCTGCGGGGACGGGCTGGACGTGCGGGGCGCGAACCGAGGTCCGTGCGCCTACGTACTTCCGAAGTCCTGGGCGAGGACCGTCCGGGACATGTGCACACGGGCCCACGACCTGTTTCCCTGCGTCGGGTCGGTCGGCTGGGACGTGGGGCTCTCGGACCGCGGCCCCGTCGTCCTGGAGGGCAACCCGAACTGGGGCATGAACGTTCCTCAGTTGCTGCCCGGCAGGCCGATGCTGGAGGAGTTCAGGACGACGCGTTTCCGCGCCGGCTGGTAGCGCGCGGACGTCAGGAGCAGGCCACCGGGCCATCGAGGTATCGGGGTACCGGGCCGAGGGAGCGGTGATCGGTGATCGACAGGACCGAAGTGCGCGTGGCGCGCCTCGACCGCGCGACGTTGCCCGCGTTCCTCGCCTTCGTGGACCGGACGACGCTGGACAGCCTCGTTCCCTTACGGGTCACTCGTCGCCCTGCCCCCGGTCAGAGCTACCTCTGCGCCCTGTACCGGGGCCGGGTGATCGGCTGCACCTCCTGGTACGGGAGGCGGCGGCACTACTACGTGGACCTGGACGGAGCCACCGCCCACTCCACCGGCGTGTACCTGTGCTCTTCCGAGGTGCTGCCGGACTTCCGCGGCAGCGGGATCGGCGGTCTGCTCTACGAACGCCGCCTCGCCGAATGCGGCGGGGCCACCAGCGCGGCCGGCGTCGCGGCTGTCAGCGTCGAGATCCTGGGGCGGGGGACGCCCCTGTCGGTCGACGACGAAGCCCGCCCCGGTCTCCTGTGGCACCTCGCACACGACTTCGTGATCGTCGGGCACAGCCGCGAGGAGGACGCCGGCCCGGCCCTCCTCCGCCTGCCGCCGGGCGGCCAGGACCGGCGGCAGGAACCATGCGGGACGGCGCTGACGGCAAGAGAACAGCACCGCCGGAGCGTCAGTGCGTGTGTGCCACGAAGCGCGCCGCCGTCTCCGTCAGGACCTCTCGGCCGTCGCGGGCCCACAGGCCTTCGTTGAAGAGTTCGACCTCGATGGGGCCCGTGTAGCCCGCCGCCTCGACGTACGCCTTCCACTCGCGCAGGTCGATCGCACCGTCGCCGAGCTGGCCGCGGCCGTTGAGGACGCCCTCGGGCAGCGGGGTCGTCCAGTCGGCCAGCTGGAAGGTGTGGATACGGCCGCCCGCTCCCGCGCGGGCGATCTGCGCGGGCGCCTGGTCGTCCCACCAGAGGTGGTACGTGTCGACCGTGACGCCGACCTGCTGTGCGGGGAAGCGTTCCGCGAGGTCCAGGGCCTGGGTGAGGGTGGAGACCACACAGCGGTCGGCGGCGTACATCGGGTGGAGCGGCTCGATGGCCAGCCGCACCCCCCGCTCCTCGGCGTACGGGCCCAGCTCGCCCAGTGCGTCCGCGATCCGCTCCCGGGCGCCGCGGAGGTCCTTGGAGCCCTCGGGGAGGCCGCCGGAGACCAGGACGAGCGTGTCGGTGCCGAGGGTGGCCGCCTCGTCGACCGCCAGGCGGTTGTCGTCGAGCGCCTCCGCCCGCTCGGCCGGGTCGATCGCCGTGAGGAAGCCGCCCCGGCACAGGGTGGTGACGGCCAGCCCGGCCTCCCTCACCAGCTCGGCCGACTTCTCCAGGCCGTACGCCTGCACCGGGGCCCGCCACAGGCCCACGCCCGGTACGCCCGACTGCACGCAGGCGTCGACCAGTTCGGGCATCGACAGTTGCTTGACGGTCATCTGGTTGATGGAGAAGCGGGCGAGGTCACCGGGGGAAGTCGTACTCATGGGTTCACTCCGTACAGGGAGAGCAGGTTCTTCATACGGGCCTGGGCGAGTGCCGGGTCGGGGAACAGGCCCAGGCCGTCGGCGAGTTCGTACGCTCGGGCCAGGTGCGGCAGCGAGCGGGCCGCCTGGAGGCCGCCGACCATCGTGAAGTGGGACTGGTGGCCCGCGAGCCAGGCCAGCAGGACCACACCGGTCTTGTAGAAACGGGTGGGCGTCCGGAAGAGATGGCGCGACAACTCGACGGTGGGGTCCAGGAGCCGGCGGAAGCCACCCACGTCACCGGTGTCCAGCACGCGGACCGCCTCGGCGGCCAGCGGCCCCAGCGGGTCGAAGATGCCGAGCAGGGCATGGCTGAAGCCCTGCTCGTCACCCGCGATCAGCTCGGGGTAGTTGAAGTCGTCGCCGGTGTAGCAGCGCACCCCGTCGGGGAGCTTGCGGCGCAGGTCGATCTCGCGCTCGGCGTCCAGCAGCGAGACCTTGATGCCGTCGACCTTGTCGGGGTGGGCGGCGATGACCTCCAGGAACGTGCTGGTGGCGGCGTCCAGGTCGGTGCTGCCCCAGTAGCCCTCCAGGGCCGGGTCGAACATGGGGCCCAGCCAGTGCAGGACCACGGGCTCGGCGGCCTGCCGGAGCAGGTGGCCGTAGACCTCCAGATAGTCCTCGGGGCCCTTGGCGACGGCGGTCAGCACCCGTGAGGCCATGAGGACGGCCCGCGAACCGGACTCCTCGACGAGGGCCAACTGCTCCTCGTACGCGGCCCGCACCTCGTCCAGGCTGTACGGGTGACCGGCCTCGGTGACCGGCAGCTGGTCGGTGCCGACGCCGCAGGCGATCAGCCCGCCGACCGCCTTCGCCTCGGCCGACGAACGGCGGATCAGCTCGGCCGCGCCCGCCCAGTCGAGGCCCATCCCGCGCTGGGCCGTGTCCATCGCCTCGGCGACACCGAGCCCGTGGGACCACAGATGACGGCGGAAGGCGAGGGTGGCGTCCCAGTCGACGGCGGCCGGGGAGTCCGGCGAGACATCGGCGTACGGGTCGGCCACGACGTGCGCCGCCGAGTAGACCGTACGGGAGGAGAAGGGCGCGCCGGCGGTGACGGCGAGGGGTTCGGCGCGGGGGGTGTAGGTGCGCAACGCGCCGCCCGCGTCCGGCAGTCGGATGGCCGGGGGGCCGGCCGGGCTCTTCCCGTTCGTCACAGCGAGATCTCCGGTACGTCGAAACGGCGGCCCTCCGCCGAGGACCTCAGGCCCAGTTCGGCGAGCTGGACGCCGCGGGCGCCGGCCAGCAGGTCCCAGTGGTAGGGCGCGTCGGCGTAGACGTGCTTGAGGAAGAGCTCCCACTGCGCCTTGAAGCCGTTGTCGAACTCGCCGTTGTCGGGCACCTCCTGCCACTGGTCGCGGAAGACCTCGGTGGCGGGGATGTCCGGGTTCCAGACCGGCTTGGGGGTCGCGGAGCGGTGCTGGACACGGCACTCGCGCAGCCCGGCGACGGCCGAGCCCTCGGTGCCGTCGACCTGGAACTCGACGAGTTCGTCGCGGTTGACGCGGACCGCCCAGGAGGAGTTGATCTGGGCGATCGCGCCGCCGTCGAGTTCGAAGATGCCGTACGCGGCGTCGTCGGCCGTGGCGTCGTACGGCTTGTTCCTCTCGTCCCAGCGCTGCGGGAGGTGGGTGGCGGTGAGCGCCTGGACGGTCCTCACCCGGCCGAACAGCTCGTGCAGCACGTACTCCCAGTGCGGGAACATGTCGACGACGATGCCGCCGCCGTCCTCGGACCGGTAGTTCCACGAGGGGCGCTGCGCGGACTGCCAGTCGCCCTCGAAGACCCAGTAGCCGAACTCCCCGCGGATGGACAGGACACGGCCGAAGAAGCCCCCGTCGATGAGCCGCTTGAGCTTGAGCAGTCCGGGGAGGAAGAGCTTGTCCTGGAC
The DNA here is from genome assembly GCF_047444975.1 of Streptomyces sp. CWNU-52B. Lineage (NCBI taxonomy): Bacteria > Bacillati > Actinomycetota > Actinomycetes > Kitasatosporales > Streptomycetaceae > Streptomyces > Streptomyces sp. CWNU-52B. The sequence goes on from NZ_JBLFJV010000001.1 coordinate 293,989, forward strand.
GACGCCGTGCTTGATGCCGGCGTCGTCCGCCAGGCGGGCCAGGCCGAGGGCGCCGTCGAGGCCGGTCGCGGTCGGCTTCTCCGTGTAGATGTGCTTGCCGGCCGCGATCGCCTTCCCGAGCGCCTCCTCGCGCGCCGAGGTGACCTGCGAGTCGAAGTAGATGTCGATGGTCGGATCCGCGAGCACGGCGTCGAGGTCCGTGGACCAGTGCTCGATGCCGTGCCGGTCGGCGATCGCCTTCAGCGCGGGCTCGCGCCGCCCGACCAGGACGGGTTCGGGCCACAGCACGGCACCGTCGCCGAGGTCGAGGCCGCCCTGCTCGCGCAGGGCGAGAATCGAGCGGACGAGATGCTGGCGGTAGCCCATGCGTCCCGTCACACCGTTCATGGCGATGCGCACCGTCTTGCGTGTCACGTCATTCCCTTCGCAGCAAGCGCTTTCTATGTAAGGAGAAGTTAGCCTCTCTGCAACAGATCGGACAAGACCACGGGGATGGCGAGTTGTTCGAGGGGGCGAACGGGGTGGGTTCGCGGCCGCGGCCATAGGGTCTGCACAGGCCCGGGGCCGAGGCCGGAAGCGGTACGGCCCGGAGGGCGACGACGAGATGCGCGACCGGAGGACGACGAGATGACGGTGACCCTGGCGGACGTGGCGGCCCGCGCACAGGTCTCACCCGCGACGGTGTCGCGCGTGCTGAACGGGAACTACCCCGTGGCGGCCTCCACCCGTGAACGGGTGCTGCGGGCCGTGGACGAACTGGACTACGTACTGAACGGCCCCGCGAGCGCACTCGCGGCCGCCACCTCCGACCTGGTCGGAATCCTGGTCAACGACATCGCCGACCCGTTCTTCGGGATCATGGCGGGGGCGATCCAGTCCGAGATCGGGGGGCCCGGGGGCCGGGCGGGCGGGGAGCGGCTGGCCGTCGTGTGCAACACCGGCGGCTCGCCCGAGCGCGAGCTCACCTACCTCACGCTCCTGCAGCGCCAGCGTGCCGCGGCGGTCGTGCTGACGGGCGGGGCGGTGGAGAACACCACGCACGCGGCGGCCGTGGCGACGAAGCTGCGCAAACTGGGTGCGGCCGGGACGCGTGTGGTGCTGTGCGGGCGGCCGCCCGCGCCGGCGGACACCGAGGCGGTGGCGCTCACCTTCGACAACCGGGGCGGCGGGCGGCAGCTCACCGAGCATCTGATCGGCCTCGGGCACCGGCGCATGGGGTACATCGCGGGTCCTGAGGAGCGGACGACGACCCGCCACCGGCTGGAGGGCCACCGGGACGCGCTCGCGGCGCACGGTGTCCCCGACGATCCCGGGCTGACCGTGCTCGGCCGGTACGACCGGGGGGCGGGGTACGAGGGGACGCTCGAACTCCTGCGGCGTGAGCCGGCGTTGACGGCTGTGGTGGCCGCGAACGACTCGGTCGCGCTGGGGGCGTGTGCGGCGCTGCGCGACTCGGGGCTGCGGATCCCTGACGACGTGTCCGTCGTGGGCTTCGACGACCTGCCGTTCAGCATCGACGCGGTGCCGGCGCTGACGACGGTGCGGTTGCCGTTGGCGGAGGCGGGGGCTCGGGCGGGGCGGATCGCGATGGGGCGGGAGGGGGTTCCTGCTGGAGGGATCGCGGCGATTCGGGGG
>NZ_JBLFJV010000010.1:0-157167 GCF_047444975.1 Streptomyces sp. CWNU-52B
GGGGGCTGGTCGCGCAGTTCCTCGCGCCCCTGGGTGGGTGGGGTCTGGGGTTGTGTGTTGTCTGCGGGTGCGTGGGGGCTGAGCGCGCAGTTCCCCGCGCCCCTGGGTGGGTGGGGGTGGAGGCTGGTGGTCGGGTGCGGGTGGGGGGTGCGTCGGGACATGCGTCCGCAGCCGGAAACGCGTCGGGCCGACCACGTTCCTGGAGGTGGGTGGGAGTCGTCGTACGCTGCGGCCACACATCCCGCCACACCCCCTACACCGAACAACCGGCCCGAGCCCCCACCAGTCAGGGGCGCACCCAACAGCGCCGCTGAACCCCCACCTACCTAGGGGCGCGGGGAACTGCGCACCCAGCCCCCACCGGGCCGCACCCGACACCGAACCTGAACCCCACCTACCCAGGGGCGCGGGGAACTGCGCGACCAGCCACCACGCACCCGCACCCACAAACCCGCCCAAGCCCCCAGGGACACATGGGTTAAGTGCACCACCACAAGAAGCGGTCGCAGGATTCTGTCGGGGTTGGGGTCGGGTCGTCCGGGGTGGGGTCCGGGGTGGCGGGGGGCGAGGCCTCCGGGTCGTCCGGGGTGGACGGGTTCGAAGCGGGGGGTGACGACGTGGGATCGCCCGTCGGTGATCCTTCCTCCGTCGATTCCTCTCCCTCGCCCTTCCCTTTGTCCTTGTCCTTTTCGTCCTTGGTCTCGGTCTTCTCGTCCTTGGCCTTCTTCGACTTCGTCGGGGTCGGGGACTCGTCCGCCGATCCCGACGAAGTCGAACCGCCCCCGGAGGAACCCGACCGCCCCGGAGACGCCGACGCACTCTCCGACGCCTCCTCCGCCGCCGACGCCTTCGGCTCGGACGACGGCGCCTCTATGCCCAGCTCCGCCAGACTCAGCCCGCCGGCGGCCAGCAGCAGCCCGGCAGCCACCAGCAGCACCCGCTTACGCCGCCGCCGGTGCAACGCGGCCTTCCGGTCCCGCCGGTTCGCGCGGACCCCGCGAGCCCCCCGGCTACCCCGCCGCCGCGACCGCCGCCCCGCTCCGCCCTCCGGCCCGCCGTCGCCGTCCTCGTCCCCCAGGTCGTCGCGTTCGTCGCGCTCACCGGTGCTCTCGCGGTCCTTCAGGGAGGCCGCGTACTCCCGGCAGGCTTCGGCCGATGTACCGCACCCCGGGCAAGCGAGGGCGCCGTTGAGGTGCCGTTGGCACGGGTGGCAGTAGTCCATGACGCCGGAAGACTAAACTCCGCCCAGGTCACATTCACAGGCACAGCCGTGAAGGTTCTGTGCCGAACTACCCGTTCCCATGTGCTCAGTTGGGGACAGGCCGGAACATACGCCGCCTTCTCCCGCCGACCTGTCCGAAACCGTTGTCCGTACGACCCATTGACACTGCCGCCGCCCCGTCCTTACTGTCTGGCCAGCATTTCGAACGTGTGACGAAATCTCGAACAGAGCCGTAGAGTACGAGCCGTAGAGCATCAAGGGGCAATTTCCGTGCGTATCACCGGAATCAGCACTCACGTGGTCGGGACGCCGTGGCGCAACCTGACCTATGTCCAGGTGCACACCGACGAGGGGATCACCGGAGTCGGCGAGACCCGCATGCTGGGGCACACCGACGCGCTGATCGGCTATCTGCGCGAGGCGCAGACCAATCACATTCTCGGCTCCGACCCCTTCGCTGTCGAGGATCTCGTGCGCCGTATGAAGTACGGCGACTTCGGGCGCGCCGGCGAGATCGTGATGTCCGGTATCGCCGTGATCGAGATGGCGTGCTGGGACATCAAGGGCAAGGCCCTGGGCGTACCCGTGTGGCAGCTGCTCGGCGGCAAGGTCACCGACCGCGTGAAGGCGTACGCCAACGGCTGGTACACCACGGAGCGCACCCCGGAGGCGTACCACAAGGCGGCGAAGGCGGTCGTCGAGCGCGGGTACAAGGCGCTGAAGATCGACCCCTTCGGGACGGGCCACCTCGAACTCGACCACGAGCAGTCGCTGTACGCGGTCTCGCTGATCGAGGCGGTCCGGGACGCGATCGGCCCGGAGACCGAGCTGATGCTGGAGATGCACGGCCGCTTCTCGCCGGCCACCGCCATCCGGCTCGCCCGGGACCTCGCGCCCTTCAAGCCGGCCTGGCTGGAGGAGCCGGTCCCGCCGGAGAACCTGAAGGCGCTGGAGAAGGTCGCGGCGAAGGTCGACATCCCGGTCGCGACCGGTGAGCGCATTCACGATCGCATCGAGTTCCGCGAGCTCTTCGAGAGCCAGGCCGTGGACATCATCCAGCCCGACGTCGGCCACATCGGCGGCATCTGGGAGGCCCGGAAGCTGGCGGCGACCGCGGAGGCGCACTACGTGCTGGTCGCGCCGCACAACGTGGGCGGGCCCGTGCTGACCGCGGCGAGCCTCCAGGTCGGTTTCACCTCACCGAACTTCAAGATCCTTGAGCACTTCAACGACTTCGCGGACGCGGACATCAAGAAGGTCGTGAAGGGCGCTCCGCAGGTCGTCGACGGCTATTTCGAGCTGTCGCACGAGCCCGGTCTCGGCGTCGAGCTGGACACGGACGCGGCGGCGGAGTTCCCGCAGCAGCAGGCGCGCTTCGACCTGTGGGCGGACGGCTGGGAGCAGCGCAGGCCGAAGGGCGGTGCCAAGTGACGGCGCCCGGATCGGAGTTGCCCAGGGGCCTGTGGGAGGCTGTCCAGCGCCGCCGAACGCCTCCGCCGCGGTCGCGCGCCGCGGTGGACCGAAGGGGGCCCCGCCTCCTCGGGATCCCGGCCCGCCCCACCGTCACGGAGCTGTCATGAGCACCGCACCCCAGGCCGCCGCCGTCGCCTCGTCCCAGGCTGTCGTGATCGAGGGGCCGGGCGAGCACCGGCTGGCCCCCCACGAGCCCACGGCACCCGCCGCGGGCCAGGCCCTCGTACGGGTCCACGCGAGCGGGATTTGCGGCAGCGACCGCGAGGTGTACCAGGGCAACCGCCCCGAGGGGTACGTCCGTTACCCGCTGGTCCCCGGCCATGAGTGGTCCGGCACGGTCGAGGCGGTCGGTCCCGGGGTCCCCGAGGGGCTCGTGGGCCGCAAGGTGGTGGGCGAGGGCTTCCGCAACTGCCAGGTCTGCGACCGCTGCCACGAGGGCGAGACAACGTTGTGCACGGCCGGCTACGAGGAGACGGGCTTCACCCAGCCCGGAGCGATGGCGGCCACGCTCACGCTGCCCGCGCGGCTGCTGCACGTGCTCGCCGACGACGCCGATCTGACGGCGGCGGCGCTCCTGGAGCCCGCGGCCTGCGTCGCGGCGGCGGCTCTCAAGGCGAACGCGCGGCCCGGCGAGCGGGTGGCGGTCGTCGGCACGGGCACGCTCGGGATGTTCGCGGTGCAGTTCCTGAAGGCGGGTTCGCCCTCGGAGCTGCTCGTGGTGGGCACCCGCCCGGACCGCGAGGAGCTGTCGAGGACCTTCGGCGCCACCGACTTCCGTACCCGGGACCAGGAGCTGCCCGCCGACTTCGACGTGGTGATCGAGACCGCCGGTTCGGCGTCCGCCGCGACCACCGCCGCCGCCCTGCTGAGGCGCGGCGGCCGGCTGGTGCTCACCGGCATCCCGGCCCCGGGCGCCGAGGGCCTCGACCCCACCGATCTCGTCGTACGGCAGCTGGAGGTGCACACCGTGTTCGGGGCGCCGCCCGATGCCTGGGCGCACACGGTACGGGTCTTCGGCGCCGGTCTCATCGATCCGCTCCCGCTGGTCACGCACGAACTGCCGCTGGACGAGTTCGCCCACGCCATCGAGCTGGTGGGGTCGGGCGATCCGAAGGTCGGCAAGGTGCTGCTGCGGCCCTAGCAGGCTTCGGCGGCGCCCTTCCGGCCCGGCCCCGATCCGTACGCCGGTGCGGAGACCTGACGCTCCGTACCGGCGTGCGACTCCCGACCCGAACCCTGTCCGACGTCCCGGGATCCCGAAGTTCCGGGATGTCGAACGCATCGAACGCATACTTTGCCAGAGCTAAGGAAAGCTTGTGACCGACGCTTCTCCCAAGGCGGCCCGTCGACCCGGTGAGCAGGCGCTCGCCGCGCTCGGCCTGGGCGCGCCCGCCCTGTCCCCCGCCGACGCCTCACCGCACGCCTTCCCGGGAGGCGGCCGCTGGCGCACCGAGATCCCCTCGTGCGAGGGGCCCGAGGCGCTGGCCGTGGTCCTCAAGGAGTCCTCGCGGCTCGATGTGCCGATCCACCGGATCAGCCAGGGCAGCGGTATCTGGATGCTGACCGACGCCGAGATCACCGAGATGGTCGACGCCACCGCCGAGCGCGACATCGAGCTGTGCCTCTTCACCGGCCCGCGCGGCACGTGGGACATCGGCGGCTCGACCCGTACCGACTCACGGGGTGGCGGCACCCGGGCCCGCGGTCACGACGCGGTGGCCGGCTGTCTTGAAGACGCCGTGCGCGCAACGGAGTTGGGCGTAAAGTGCCTCCTCGTGGCTGACGAGGGCGTGCTGTGGACCCTGCACAGGGCCCGTGTCTCCGGGATCATCCCGGCCGACACCACGCTCAAGGTCTCGGCGCTCATCGGTCCGGTCAACCCGGCCGCGTACGCCGTGTACGAGCAGCTCGGCGGAGACTCCATCAACGTGCCCAGCGATCTCACGCTGGACCACCTGACGGAGATCCGCAGAGTGAGCGCAGCCCCTATGGACATGTACATCGAGGCCCCCGACGATCTCGGTGGCTACGTGCGCATGTACGAGGTCGCCGAGCTGATACGGCGCGGCGCACCGCTGTACCTGAAGTTCGGCCTGTCCAAGGCCCCCGGGATCTACCCGTACGGCCATCACATGAGGGATCTGACGCTGTCCACGGCACGGGAGAGGGTCCGGCGCGGCCGGCTGGCCCTGGACCTGCTGGCGCGGCACGGGGCGGACGGTGACATGGCACCGCTCGGCTCCCGACTGCCGGGCGCGCTCCAACGTTTTGACATTCCCTCATAACGTTCCGAGTACACCCCCTTCACAAAAGCCGACGTGGCCGAACACAATCCCACACACCTCCTCTCGGTCGATCCGCGCTCCACCGCCCCACAACTCCAGACCGAGCCCGTCAGAGCATCAAGGAAGATGATCATGCGCAATCGCAAGGCAGCCCTCTCCGCCATAGCCGCGGCAGCCTCCCTCGCCCTTACCCTCTCCGCCTGCGGGCAGGACAGTGACGGCGGCAGCGAGGGCGACAAGGGAGACGCGAAGGGTTCCACCGTCGGCATCGCGATGCCGACCAAGTCCTCCGAGCGCTGGATCGCCGACGGCGCCAATGTCGAGAGGAACCTCAAGGCGGCCGGCTACAAGACCAAGCTGGCCTACGGCGAGGACGACCCGGACACCCAGGTCTCGCAGATCGAGAACATGATCACGCAGGGCGTGTCGGCGCTGATCATCGCGGCGATCGACAACAAGTCGCTGGACAACGTTCTCCAGCAGGCCAAGGAAGCCGACATCCCGGTCGTCTCCTACGACCGCCTGATCCTCAACTCGCCGAACGTCGACTACTACGCGTCGTTCGACAACGAGAAGGTCGGCGAGCTGCAGGGCGGCTACATCGTCGAGAAGCTCGGCCTGAAGGACGGCTCGAAGAAGGGCCCGTTCAACCTCGAACTCTTCGCCGGCTCGAACGACGACAACAACACCCAGTACTTCTTCAAGGGCGCGATGAAGGCCCTGCAGCCGTACATCGACAAGAAGCAGCTGGTCATCAAGTCGGGCCAGACGAAGCTCAACCAGGTCACCACGCTGCGCTGGGACGGCGGCACCGCCCAGAAGCGCATGGACGACCTGCTGACGTCGGCGTACAAGAGCGACAAGGTCGACGCGGTGCTCTCGCCCTACGACGGCATCTCCATCGGCATCCTGTCGGCGCTCAAGTCGGACGACTACGGCTCCAAGAACAAGCCGCTGCCGGTCGTCACCGGGCAGGACGCCGAGGTCGCCTCGCTGAAGTCGATCAAGGCGGGCCAGCAGACGGCGACCGTCTTCAAGGACACCCGTGAGCTCGCGAAGGTCGCCGCGAACATGGTCGACTCGGTGCTCAACGACAAGAAGCCCGAGATCAACGACACCAAGTCGTACAACAACGGCTCGAAGGTCGTGCCCGCGTTCCTGCTGACCCCGGTGAGCGTGGACAAGACCAACTACCAGAAGGTGGTCATCGACTCCGGCTACGTCAAGGCCGACGCAGTCAAGTAACCGCCACCTCCTAGGGATTGGAAGGCACGACCATGGCGGGACCCGTCCTGGAAATGCGCTCGATCGTCAAGACCTTTCCCGGCGTCAAGGCGCTGTCGGACGTCTCTCTGAGCGTCCGGCCGGGCGAGGTCCACGCCATCTGCGGGGAGAACGGCGCCGGAAAGTCGACCCTCATGAAGGTCCTCTCCGGCGTCCATCCGCACGGGACCTACGAGGGCGACATCCTCTTCGAGGGTGAGTCCTGCCGGTTCAAGGACATCAGGGCGAGCGAGCAGCACGGCATTGTGATCATCCACCAGGAGCTTGCCCTGGTGCCGTACCTCTCCATCGCGGAGAACATCTTCCTCGGCAACGAGCACGCCACGCGCGGCTTCATCAGCTGGACCGAGACGCTGAAGCACGCGACCGAACTGCTGCGGCGGGTCGGGCTCGACGAGCACCCCGACACCCGCGTCGCCGACATCGGCGTGGGCAAGCAGCAGCTCGTCGAGATCGCGAAGGCACTGTCGAAGAAGGTGAAGCTGCTGATCCTCGACGAGCCGACGGCGGCTCTGAACGACGAGGACAGCGGCAAGCTCCTGCAGCTCATCCTGGGTCTCAAGGACCAGGGCATCACCTCGATCATCATCTCGCACAAGCTCAACGAGATCGAGACGGTCGCCGACTCGGTGACCATCCTGCGCGACGGGCGGTCCATCGAGACCCTCGACGTGAAGGCCGCGGAGACCACCGAGGACCGGATCATCAGCGGCATGGTCGGGCGCGACCTCGACAACCGCTTCCCGGAGCGCACCCCGCACCAGCCCGAGGTGGGCGCCGCGCCGGCCCTGGAGATCCGCAACTGGACCGTGCACCATCCGCTCGACCAGCAGCGCAAGGTGGTCGACGACGTGTCGATCCAGGTGCGCCGCGGGGAGATCGTCGGTATCGCGGGGCTGATGGGCGCCGGGCGCACCGAGCTGGCGATGAGCGTCTTCGGGCGCACCTACGGCCGGTACGCGGGCGGCACCGTCCTCAAGGACGGCACGGAGATCCGGACGAAGACCGTGTCCGACGCGGTCAAGCACGGGATCGCGTACGTGACCGAGGACCGCAAGCACTACGGCCTCAACCTCATCGACACGATCAACCGGAACATCTCGCTCAGCGCCCTCGGCAAGGTCTCCAAGGGTGGTGTGGTCGACGAGCACAAGGAGCGGCAGGTCGCCGAGGGCTTCCGCACCTCGATGAACATCAAGGCGCCGACCGTCTTCGAGCCGGTGGGCAAGCTGTCGGGCGGCAACCAGCAGAAGGTCGTCCTCAGCAAGTGGATCTTCGCGGGGCCCGACGTGCTGATCCTGGACGAGCCGACCCGCGGCATCGACGTGGGCGCCAAGTTCGAGATCTACACGGTCATCGACCGGCTGGCCGCCGAGGGCAAGGCGGTCGTCTTCATCTCCTCCGAGCTGCCGGAGCTGCTCGGAATGTGCGACCGCATCTACACGATGTCCGCCGGGCGGCTGACCGGTGAGGTCCAGCGGGCCGAGGCCACGCAGGAAGTGCTGATGCGCCAGATGACGAAGGACAAGAGGTAAAGAGCGATGAGTACGAACGTGACCGCCAAGTCCCCGGCCCCGGCACCCGCCGGCAAGGGCGGCTCGACCGGCGGCGACAGCCTCGTGCAGCTGATGACGGCCGGCCTGCGTCGCAACATGCGGCAGTACGGCATGCTGATCGCGCTGGGCCTGATCGTGGCGCTGTTCGCGGTGTGGACCGACGGCGACCTGCTGCTGCCGCGCAACGTCTCCAACCTGGTACTGCAGAACAGCTACATCCTGATTCTCGCGATCGGCATGATGCTCGTCATCATCGCGGGCCACATCGACCTGTCGGTCGGCTCGCTCACCGCCTTCGTGGGCGCGGTGGCGGCCGTGATGATGGTCAAGCACGACTTCCCCTGGCCGCTCGCCGTGGTGCTGTGCCTGCTCCTGGGCGCCGCCGCGGGAGCCGCGCAGGGATTCTTCATCGCGTATCTCGGCATACCGTCCTTCATCGTCACCCTCGCCGGCATGCTGACCTTCCGCGGTCTGACGGAGATCTTCCTGGAGGGTCAGACCCTCGGCCCGTTCCCCGAGGGGCTGCAGAAGGTCTCCAACGGCTTCCTGCCCGAGGTCGGCCCGGACACCAACTACCACAACCTCACGCTGCTGCTCGGTTTCGCCGTGATCGCGTTCATCGTGCTGCAGGAGTTCCGTGACCGCAGGCGCCAGCAGGAGTTCGCGCTCGACGTACCGCCCTTCAAGCTGTTCCTGCTGAAGATCGTCGCCCTGACCGCCGCGGTGCTCACGGTGACGATGATGCTCGCCAGCTACAAGGGCGCCCCGGTGGTGCTGATCATCCTCGGCGTCCTCGTGGTGGGCTTCGGCTATGTGATGCGCAACGCCGTCATCGGCCGTCATGTGTACGCGATCGGCGGCAACCTGCCCGCCGCGAAGCTGTCCGGTGTGCGGGACAAGAAGGTCACCTTCCTGGTCTTCCTCAACATGGGCATGCTCGCGGCGCTCGCCGGACTGGTCTTCGCGGCCCGCTTCAACGCGGCCTCGCCCAAGGCCGGTGTGAACTTCGAACTCGAGGCGATCGCCGCGTCGTTCATCGGCGGCGCGTCGATGAGCGGCGGTGTGGGTACGGTCCTGGGTGCGATCATCGGTGGTGTCGTCCTGGGCGTGCTGAACAACGGCATGAACCTCGTCGGTGTCGGCAGTGACTGGCAGCAGGTCATCAAGGGCCTGGTGCTGCTCGCGGCGGTCGGCTTCGATGTGTGGAACAAGCGCAAGGTCGGTTCGTAACGTGCCAGGTGGGGCCCCGTGGACGTACGGTCCACGGGGCCCCATTTTTTGTTGTGCGCGTTGTGCGCGACATGAACCACCCACGTCTCGGGAAGTCAGGAACCGGTGAAAGAACTCTTTGGCGAACTCGCCGACGGAACGTTGGTCCACCGCTGGTCGCTGGAGAACGGCGGCACCCGGCTCAAGGTCCTCAGTTACGGCGGCATCGTCCAGTCCCTGGAACTCCCCGACCACCGCGGCCGGTACGCCGGCGTCTCGCTCGGGTTCGACACCGTCGAGGCGTACGAGACGTCCAGCCCGTACTTCGGCGCGCTCATCGGCCGGTACGGCAACCGCATCGCCAAGGGCCGGTTCAGCCTCGACGGCGAGGACCACCGGCTGCCCGTCAACGACGGCGGCCACAACCTGCACGGCGGGCCCGAGGGCTTCGACCGGCAGATCTGGGACGTGGCGGAGTTCACGTCCGGCTCCGACACGGGGCTGGTGCTGCGCCGCACCAGCCCCGACGGCGAGATGGGCTACCCCGGCACCCTGACGGCGCAGGTCACCTACACCCTCACCGGGCAGGGCGACTGGCGTGTCGACTACGAGGCGGTCACCGACCGCACCACGGTCGTCAACCTCACCAGCCACGTGTACTGGAACCTGGCGGGCGAGGGGACCGGCTCCGTCCAGGACCACGAGCTGACCGTCGCCGCGTCCCGCTACACACCGGTCGACGCGGGCCTCGTCCCGACCGGCGAACTCGCCGAGGTGGCGGGCACACCCTTCGACTTCCGTACGCCCAAGGCGGTCGGGGCGGACCTGCGGCGGGCCGATCCACAGCTTCTGCATGCCCAGGGCATCGACCACAACCTGGTGCTCGACAAGGGGCTCACGGCACGGCCCGAGCACATCGCGACCGTCCGCGAGCCGGTCTCCGGCCGCACCCTGAGCATCGCGACGACCGAGCCCGGCGTACAGCTCTACACGGGCAACTTCCTGGACGGCACCCTCGTCGGGTCCGGCGGCCGGGCCTACCGGCAGGGCGACGCGCTGTGCCTGGAGACCCAGCACTTCCCCGACTCGCCGAACCGTCCGGAGTTCCCGTCGACCGTGCTCAGGCCCGGCGAGACGTACCGGTCGACGACGGTCCACTCGTTCGGTTTCTGAACACACGACGCGGGTAGACGACGCGTGCGCGTTACCCGAAACGTGCCCCAAACGCTCCGGCGTACGCCAATCTCCCCAGCTTTCCCATCAGTTGAACACAGGCAGTCCTCCGCCCGTACTTAGGAGCGGCCCGCGTATCCCCGCACGGGCCGCCCCTCAAGGACGGAGGGTCCATGGCCGACAATGTCACCTCGCTGTTCCGCACCGGCGCGCACAGCCCCTCGATGGCCGCGCTGGCACGCGAGAGCGGGGAGGCGGGTCCGCTGGACTTCTGCATCCCGTGCAATCCGTATTTCCCCACGCCCGCGATGTTCGACGAGCTGACCCACCGGCTGCGGGACATCATCACGTACTACCCGAGCAGCGCGGACACCATCACCGCCGAACTGTGCAACCTGCTCCAACTCCCGCCGCAGTGCGTGGCGATGGGCAACGGATCCACCGAACTGATCACCTGGATCGATCACCTGCTGGTCCGGGAGTCGCTCGCCATCCCCGTCCCCACCTTCGGCCGCTGGACCGACCAGCCGCTGGAGACCGGCAAGCGCGTCGACATGTTCCCGCTCCAGGAGAGCAACGGCTTCGCCCTCGACCCGGCGCAGTACATCCAGTTCATCCGCTCCCGCGGCACCCGCGCGGCCGTCATCTGCAACCCGAACAACCCCGACGGCGGCTTCCTGCCCCGGCAGACGGTTCTGGCCTTCTGCGACGCGCTCGCCGATCTGGACCTGATCGTCATCGACGAGTCGTTCCTGGAGTTCGCCGACGCGGAGAACGAGCCGAGCATCGTCGAGGAAGCGGTGATGCGCCCCAACGTCATCGTGCTGCGCAGCCTCGGCAAGAACTTCGGACTGCACGGCATCCGGTTCGGCTACATGGTGGCCAACCCCGGCCTTGCGGGCAGGATCCGCTCGATGCTGCCCAAGTGGAACCTGAACGCCTTCGCGGAGACCGTGGTTTTCATGCTCAAGAACCACGGGCCCGAGTACCTGGAGAGCCTGCAACTGGTGCGCCGCGACCGGCTCGACATGGCACACCAGCTCTCCGCGCTGCCGGGTCTGACGGTCTACCCCTCACAGGGCAACTTCCTCTTCGTGCGCCTCCCCGTGGGCGCCGAAGGCACCGTGGTCCGGGACCGGCTGCTGACCGAGCACCGGGTCCTGGTCCGCGAGTGCGGCAACAAGATCGGTTCGTCCAGCCGCTTCCTGCGGCTCGTGGTGCGCCCCCAGGCAGACGTCCGACGCCTGGTGTCCGGCCTGGAGTCGGTGCTCTACGGGACCAGGAGGGGAAACGCCGTGCCCGAGCTGAGCACAGGGACCAGCTACAGCTCGGGCACGGCGGCCGTCGACCGGCTCGTCGGTTCGACCAACGGACAGGGCTTCCCGGGGCTGGCGAGTGCGGCGAACGGCATGGTTCCGCAGCCCCAGCCGCTCACCGCCGGTCTCAACGGGATGGTCCAGCAGCCGCAACCACAGCCGGTGCCGATGCCGGTACAGATGCCGGCGCCGGTGGCGCCGCAGCAGCAGCCGCCCCAGCCGATGGTGGCCGCGGCGAACGGGGTGGTCGGGCAGCCGCAGCCGCTGACGGCCGCCCAGACCCGGGGCACGAACGGCATGCCGGGCGGGCTGACCGCGCTGAACCCCCAGGGGTATCCGCAGCAGGGGTTCCCGCAGCAGCCCCAGGCGATGCCGCAGCCGGTGCCTCAGCAGCAGCCCGTACCGCCCCAGCAGCCGGCGGGCTGGCCGAACACGGCCGGGGCGTCCAACGGAGCGGGGTGGCCTGCGGCCGGCGCGGCGACGGGGGTGGGCTGAGGCCGGGCCGCCAGGCGCGCCGAAAAGAATCGCGCAGTTCCCCGCGCCCCTTTTCAGGGACGCGGGGAACTGCGCGATCGGCCCCCGCCGGGGCCGCACCCGGCCGGCCTCGGTGTCACGTCGCGGTGAAGCGCCACTGCTGGCACGTGTTGTTCAGCCAGGTCCACTGACGGACGTCCGCTCCGTCGGCGGTGGAGCAGTCCGCGACATCCGCGACCTTCCCCGTCGCCTGGTTCACGATCCGCGTGTAGCCGTCGCTCGTGACCAGGAACCGGAACCGCTGGCAGGTGTTGTCGAGCCAGGACCACTGCCGCAGGTCCGCCCCGTCCGCGGTGGAGCAGTCCGCCGTGTCCAGCACCTTCCCCGACGCCACGTTCACCAGCCGGCTCGTGTCGTCGCCCCGGTCCTCCACCCGCCACTTCTGATGGTTCCCGCCGTTGCAGGCGTACTGCTGGACATTGGCCCCGTCGGCGGTCGAACCACCCACCACCTCAAGGCACTTGCCACTGTTGCGATTGGTGAGCGTGTACGTCGTCGACGTACTCGAAGGCTCCCCCGCCGGCCCCGCCAGACTCGCCCCGAGCGCGACCGGCGTACCGAGGTTCGGCGACCCGTCCGCGTTCCACGTGAACTTCTGCGCCCGCGTGGTCCGCCCGTTGTCGCAGCCGTCGCTCGCGCTGTCGTTGGCGTGGTAGACGATCCAGCTCTCGCTGCCGTCGGGCGAGGTGAAGAACCCGTTGTGGCCGGGCCCGTACACCCCCGCCGCGTCGTTGCGCTGGAAGACCGGCGTCGACTTCTTCGTCCAGGACGACGCGGACAGCGGGTTGGAGCCGGTCAGGGTCAGCTGCCCGAGCTTGTAGTCGGGCGTCCAGCAGCCGCTCGCCGAGTAGATGATCCGCGTCACCCCGCCCCGCTGGAGCACTTCGGGCCCCTCGTTCACCGTCCCGCCCGACGTCTCCCAGCCGTACGTGGGTGTCGAGATCGTCGAGAAGGAACCGCTGAGCGTGTACGGGTTGGACATCGGCGCGATGACGAGGTTCTGCGTCCCGCCGCTCGCGCTGCCCAGCAGATACAGCTGCCCGTTCACGTTCATGACGCTCGGATCCAGCATCCAGGCGCTGTTGAGCTGGTTCTTGTACGTGTACGGGCCCAGCGGGTCGGATCCCGAACTCTCCAGGACGTGGGTGCGCTGGGTCGGGTTGTAGTCGGAGACGTTCTGCCCGGCGACGAAGTACAGGTACCACTTGCCGCCGGAGTAGAAGAGCTCGGGCGCCCAGATGTTGCAGCAGCGCGAGGCCGCGTCGCCCTTCCACACCTGCACGCTGGGCGCGGTCGAGAGCCCGGCCAGGGTCGGCGCCTTGCGCATGGTGATGACGTCGGTCCAACTCGTCGTCACCAGGTAGTAGTTGCCGTCGTGGTACGAGATCCAGGGGTCGGCGCCCTTCACCGACTTGACCGGGTTGCTGAAGGTGGCCGCGCTCGCCGACGGCTGCCCCACGGACAGGGCGAGGAGCAGCGCCGCCAGCAGGGTCAGTAGGCGACGGGCCATCCGCTGCTCCAGTTCAGGAGGTTGATGCCGAGCTTGGGAGTGCCGTTGTCCTGGCCGTCGTAGTAGTGGTAGACGATCAGGTCGCCGTCCGAGTCCGCCATGATCGACTGGCCGCCGGGGCCGATGTACCGCCCGTGCGACTCCAGTACGGGCGTCCCGCCGTTGTTCGTCATCGCCACGCCGCTCTTGTCGTAGTACGGCCCGGTGACACTGGTGGCCCGGCCGACCTTGACCTTGTACGTGGAGCTGGTGCCGGCGCAGCAGGTGTCGTACGAGGCGAACAGGTAGTAGTAGCCGTTGCGCTTGACGATGTACGGCGCCTCGACGGCCTTGGTGCCGGTCGGACGGGACGCGATCGAGTAGCGCGTGGTGTTGGTCGAGAGCTGCTTGCCGGTCGACGGGTTGATCTGGATCATCTTCAGCCCGGTCCACCAACTGCCGAAGGACAGCCACCATTTGCCGTCGCCGTCCACGAAGAGGTTGGGGTCGATGGCGTTGTAGTCGCTGGAGGTGGTGGACGTGTAGACCGTGCCGTAGTCGCTCCAGGAGCCCGGCAGTCCGGTCGTCGAACCGGCGAGGCCGATGGCCGACTTGTTCGAGCCGAAGGTCGAGACGGCGTAGTACATCAGGTACTTGCCGCCCTGGTACGAGATGTCGGGCGCCCAGGCCTCGGTCGCGTACCCCGCCCACCAGCTCGGCTTGGTGCCGAAGGCGTCGGCGCCCGCGCTGAAGGCGATGCGGTCGGTCGACGTCCTGTAGCCGAGGCCGCCGCCGGTGGCGTACAGCAGGTACCGGCCCGACGAGGTGCGGATCATCGTCGGGTCGTGGACGACGGTCGAGCCGGTGACGGTGCCCGGGTTCGGGTACGCGGAGGCGGTGCTGGGGACGAGGGCGAGCAGGACGGCGGCGGGCAGGGCGAGAAGCGCCGCCCGGCGGGTCCTGGTACGGCTGGTCCGGCTGGCCCTGCTGGAGGTGCTGGAGGTGCGGCTCACGCGGATCCTCCTACGAGTGGGGGTTGTGAGTGGGGCTGCGAGTGGGGGGAGTCGCCCGCGACGAGTTGTTCGACATCACGGACATTGGTCACGACTTCGAACGGGACCGTAGAATCGAACCCCTCGCGCGTCAACGGTTCGCACAGCACCTCGCGCCCCGGGAAACGTCGAAAGTTTTTCGGCACCCCGGCTGTCTCACAAGAGACTTGACGCATCGTCACTTTGCCCGACACACAGCGTCCCGACAGCTTCCGTTCCTAAGGTGCCGTGTTCATGACAGACACATCGATCGGACGTCGAACCCTGCTCATCGCCACGGGTGCCACCGCGGCGGCGTTGACCGTGGGCGCCACGGTCCAGGACACCCCCACCGCGGCCGACCGGGCGCCGGCGGCCTCCGCGGCCGTCTGCACCCTCACGAAGGAGATGACCGAAGGCCCGTACTACCTGGACGGACAGCTGGTCCGCGCCGACATCAGCGAGGACAAGACCGGCATCCCCCTGCACCTCGTGCTCACCGTCGTCGACGACGACACCTGCGCCCCGCTCGCGAACGCGCTGGTGGAGATCTGGCACTGCGACGCGCTCGGCGAGTACTCCGGGTTCGTCGGCGGGAACGGGCACGACGAACCCGACAACGGCACGTTCCTGCGCGGCGGGGTCCTGACGGGCTCCGACGGCGTCGCGCGCCTCACCACGGTCTACCCCGGCTGGTACCGGGGGCGCTGCGTCCACGTCCACATCAAGGTGCACACCGACGTCACGCTGACCCCCGACGGCTCCTTCGAGGGCGGCCAGGAGCTGCACACCGGGCAGCTGTTCTTCGACGAGTCCCTCACCACGCAGGTCGCGCGGGTACCCGTGTACGCGGCCAACACGGTGCCGCGTACGACGCTCGCGCAGGACGGCATCTACGACGACGGAGGCGCCGCCTCCGGACTCCTGACCCTCACTCCACTGGGCAGCTCACCGACGGCGGGCTACACGGGAGCCCTGACGCTGGGCGTCGAATCCGGCTGATCGCCCCGTCTTTCAGGGGCGCGGGGAACTGCGCGACCAGCCCCCACCGGGCCCGCAGGGACATCGCCCCCCGTCACCCCACCCCACCGCGGCTGAGCACCCGCATCCCGCCCGCGTCCACGACCCGCACCTGGAGCGACCCGCACCCACAGCGCGTCCACACCGTCTGGCCGCCCGCGGTGCCGTGCCGCGACACCACCTGGAAGGGCTCCGCACGGTCCGGCCACCCGCAGTACGGGCACGCGTCACCCCCGGGCCGCCCACCCCGCGCCGTACCGGCCTCCTGGGCTGTGCTGGTCATCGTCAACTCCTCCTAGGGGGTGGCCGTACGAGCCGTCCGGACGTCGCGACACAGCCAGCGTGCAACGGCACCTCCATGTACGTCCAGGTTGTCTTTCTGGACCACACCTTGAAGCCCAGCCTTTACAATGTCCTCCATGATTGACCTGCGCAGACTCCACGTCCTGCGGGCGGTCGAGCACTACGGCACGGTGACCGCCGCCGCCCGCGCCCTGCATCTGACGACCTCCGCGGCCTCCCAGCAGGTCCGCCAGCTCGGCCGTGAGCTGAAGGTGGACCTGCTGGAGCCGCAGGGGCGCGGTGTCCGGCTGACCCCGGCCGCGCGGAGTCTGCTCACGCACGCCGACGCGATCCAGGCCCGCTGGGACCAGGCGGAGCTCGACCTGCGGGCCGAGGCCGACCACGACGATCCGGCCGGACTGCTGCGCGTGACCGGCTTCCCGACGGCCGTCTCGGTGCTGCTCGCCCCGATGGCGGCCCGGCTGCGCGACCGGCACCCCCGGCTGGTCGTGCGGATCCAGGAGGTGGAGGTGCCGGAGAGCTTCGACCTGCTCTTCGAGGGCGGGACCGACCTCGCGATCGTCGAGGCGACGTCGCGCAACCCACCGCTCGGCGACGCCCGCTTCGATCAACAGCCGCTCCTGGACGACCCGTTCGACCTGGTCGTACCCGAGACGCACCGGCTGGCGGGGCGTGAAGGGGTGGACGTGGCGGAGGCGGCGCGCGAGGACTGGATCGCGCCGGTCCCGGACAGCCCCTGCCTCCCGCACGTACTGTCCGCGTGCGGCGCCGCCGGCTTCACCCCCGAGGTCGTCCACCGGGCGATGGACTGGAACGCCATGGCCCACCTGGTCGCCCACGGACTCGGTGTCGCCCTCGTCCCCCGGATCGCCCACCTCGCCCCCCACCTGCCGATCACCCGCGTCCGCTGCACCGGCGTCCCGCACCGCAAACTCCTCACCTGCACCCGGGCCGGGGGCCACGGACGCCCGGCGGTCGCGGCGGCCCTGGGCGCGCTACGGGAACTGGCGACCACAGCGGTGTCGTGAACACCACGGGACGGCGGACTAGGGTGCCGACCACAGAGGCGGTGGACGCGGTGCCGGGAAGGTGAGGGGCTGTGGAGGTACTGGGGCACGGACACGGGGAGGGTCTCGACGAGTTGCTGCGGTTCGTGCGGCGGCAGGGCAGCCCGGCGGAGGTGCTGGAGATGCTCCGCCGGCGCATCGGGGCGGACGTCGCGTGGATCGGGCGCGGGGGCGCGGTCGAGGCGGCCACGGCCGGATTCCCCCGGCGGACGGTGTCCGCGCTGACCTCGCACGTGGCGCGCCTGGCCGGTGGGCAGGTGGCCGCGGCCACCACCCGGGTCGGTGAGCTGGAGGTACGCCTCGAAGCGTTCGGAGGGCGCGAGCCGCGTCCGGTGCTGGTGACCGTCAGCGCGTCGGCGCTGCCGCGGGAGTCCGCCGCGCTGGCCTCGCAGGCGGGCGGCATCGTCGACCTGCTGAGCCGGGCGTCGGAGGCCGACGACGGCACGCGGGGGTACGAGGCGAAGGCGGCGCAACTGCGCTTCGCGGTGCTGACGGCCCTGCTGGCGGGGGACGTCACGATGGCCCGGCGGATGACCACCGGCGACGTCCCGCCGATCCTGAACGCGGAGCGCGTCCGGGTCCATCTCCTGCACTGCACGCCCGCCGACCGCGACCGGCTGACCCGGACCTATCTGGACCCGTCGGGCTACCACGGCCCGGGGCTGATGGTGAACTGCCCGGTGTTCAAGGAGCAGTTGATCTGCCCTGTCGCCGAGGACCCGGAACTCGGCGGCCGTTTCCAGCAGGGTGAGGTGCTGCGCCGGCTCGTCAGGGAGAACCCCGGGTACGCGCTGGGGGTCAGCCGGCCCCATCCGCTCGCCGCCACCGGCGAGGCCTACGGCGAAGCCGTGCACGCCCTCGCCGTGGCCCGTAACTCCCCCGGCCGGCTGGCCGCCTACCGGGGACGGCCCTCGCTGGTGCACGTACTGCCCCGCCGGGCGGCCGTCGCCTGGGCGAGCGCGTATCTGGAGCCGCTGCAGGACGTGCCCAAGCCGACGGTGGACGTCGTCCGCCTGGCCGTGACGTTCTCCCGGTCCGGCGTGGCCCGCCTGCTGCACCTCAGCCGCACCACGGTGACGGCCCACTGCCGCCGGGCGGAGGAGGCGCTGGGCATCGACCTCGGCGAGGTCCGTACCCGGGCCGAGCTCGATCTGGCCCTGTCCCTCAACGCGCTCCCGTCCGACCCCGCCGACGCCGCCCAGCAGGTCGCGCCGCCACTCGGTGAGCTGCTGCGCACGTACGCCGCCACGACCTGGGCGGAGCCCTTCCTGCACCCGCTGTGCGACACCCGGCACCGCGATCTGTACCTCACCGTGGCGGCCTGGATCGACGCCAACACCGACGCGCAGCGAACGGCGGCGCGGGTGGGCCTGAGCCGCAACACGGTCCGCACCCACCTGCGAGCCGCCGAACGCCTCCTCAACCGCGACCTGCTGACCACCGGTTCAGGCATCCACGACCTCGTACACGCCCTGCGCGTGACGGGTGGACAGCGTGCACACCTGTCGCGCGAATCTGGCCAGCGTGCACGGTGGCCGACGACGCACGTCGCCTCATAACGTGCACAGTGCGCGGCGGATGGCCCACGGGGGAGGCCATTCGCCGCGGCTCCGCCGCGCGGCGGTTCGGCTCCGCCCGGTCCTGCGGGAACGGCCGGTGTCGGACGGGCGTCGAGGGCGGTCATTCGGTCGATACCTCCCGGCCGGCCTCCCCACCGTTCTCGCCGTCCGGCGTGGCGGGCAGACGCATGCCCCGTGACTCGGCCACCCGCAGGGCGTCGGCCAGACACTCGGCCAGCCGGATGCCCGCGTAGCGGACCTCCGTGTACGGCGACATCGGGTCGTCCAGCAGCGGACGCGCGAGGGTGAGCACGTCGACGCCCATGGAGAGCTGCGCCGCCTCCAGCTCGTCGGCGAGGCGGGACAGGTATCCGCCATCGTTGTCCGTGATCAGGTAGTTGGGTCTGCCGTCGAGGGACGGCCAGGGCAGGAGGCGGGGCGCGAGGGGGCTCGTCACCGTCGCGGGCTCGTCGGTGTGTTCCGTCAGACGATCCGTCATGCGCTCCATCAGGCAGCCACCTCCCGCGCGCCGACCAGGCACCCGTCGAGGTCGATCCCCAGATCGGCGGCGAGGTAGGGGCGTACGAGGGCGGGGTGGGAACCGTCGAGAGGGGTGGCGAGCCCGTACGGGGAACGGTGGCGGGGAAGCCGTGGCGGCAGGGGCGCTGAGGGGTGCCGTACGGCGGAGATGTGGAGGCAGACGTAGGCGCGATGGCGGGTACGGCGCCGTTTACCGGTGCCCGCGCAGAAGAGGAGACGCATCCATTCGAGGGTGCGACGGATAGGGTCGTGCATGTCGACGCTCCTGATTCAGCGTTGGCCGTGCCCCGGGAGGTCTAGCCACCTCGCCGGGGACCTTTCGTCCCAGATCACCTCAGACGCTACATCGGGATGCAGCCCTCTGCATACAAGTACAGAGGGATCCACACGATCGTGGAAGTCACCATCGCTCTACGTTGGACATATGAGCGACAAGGAAGAGCCGGAAGAGCCGAAGGCAACCCTGGACCCGCTGAGCGCACGACCGCTCTACGTACAGCTGGCCGACGTCATCGCCAGGAAAATCGAGTCTGGCGAGCTGGCACCGGACAGGCCCATCCCCTCGGAGAACCACCTCGCCGACGAGTACGGCGTCGCACGGCTCACCGCACGGCGTACCGCTCAGGAACTGCGCGAGCGCGGGCTCATCATCACCGTGCGCGGCAAGGGATCCTTCGTCGCCGAACAGCCACCCGGCGACGAGCCCGACGATGGCGCGCCGGACGCCTGAGTCTTGCCTGTGGGCTGCCCCATCAGACAGACGCCGGATGACCGATGACGAACGCGCTCTGCCGGTCGTACTTCGTGACGGCCGCAGCGAATTGGGGCTCGGCGCTCGACAGAAGGGCTACGACTCCCGGCCGTTACGCTCGTGGCATGAGTGAGCATGTGCAGGTCTCGACCGTCACCCCCGCCCGACAGGACGCCGTCGAACTCGCCAAGGGGCTTGACGGGTCACGGGGCAGGGACTCCGCCGACCGGCCCCCGATCGCTCAGGGGCGCTTCTCGACGTCCTTCACCGAGGTCGGGCCCAGCTGCTTGGCGCTGGCGTACTCCGGCATCGTCATGGGCTTGTCGAACAGGAAGAAGGACTGGTTCGTGCCGACCGTGAACTCCATGTACGCGCCCGTCGTGGCATCGAAACCGTAGTAGGCGTTGCAGGTCGAACCCGACGTGTACGTGCCGTCCATGCCGGGCTGTGCGAGGACCGCGACGCCACGGTCGGACGACTCCACCCTCTCTGTCGGGGTGAGCATCTTGCAGCGCGGCACCGGCAGGCCCTTCATGATGAAGTACCCGTACTCGCCCGTGGCGTTCTGGATGTAGACGTACGAGAGTTTGCCCCGCTTCCCCCACGTCTTGACCCACTGGTTGATCGCTTCCCGGGTCGGTGAGTACTCCATGCGGCCCGCCGGCTGCTGGGCCACGAGGTGGTCGTAGTTGCTCTGCTTGGCCTTGTTCTCCTTGTCCTGGCTGGAGTCGCCGGTGCAGGACGTCAAGGCGAGGCCCACGACGAGCGCGACAACGGCGGCCAGGGCCATGCGTGCGAACTTCTTCATACGGTGCTGCCCTCTTCCTGGAATGAGGGTGGAGATCAGGACGGGACGGGGATCAGTCGGTGCACTTGGTGCGCTCGGCGGCGACATCCAGCCGGTACGGCAGATCCTTGTCACGGAAGGGCGCGCGGTGCTCCTGGGCGGCCTTCGAGTTGTAGTCGTTGACCGACTCGATCCGCGTGGCCTTCAGCGCGGTGACCGACTGGTCGATCTGCGTCGTGCGGGTCTCCGAAGCGGTCTTCCGCTCCTCCTTGAGCACCTGGATCGTCCCCTCGGCGTTCTGCACGGCCTCGCACAGATCGAAGAACTCCTCGTACGTGGTCTGCCGGAACTCGCCCGAGGCGACGACGTTCTCGCGCTCGTCCCCCTCACCGCGGAAGGGGGCGGTGATCCACGCCGCACCGCCGAAGGCGAACACCCCGACCACGTACAGCACCGCCAGTCCGATGACCCCGCCGACGGCCCAAGCCCCTATCCGCGCCCCCTCGCGCAACTGCCCCATGGCCCATCCCCCTTCACGGGCGGTCCCGTGGCGTGGAACCACCTTCCGCGAAGAAGGACACGACGCCTGGCGAAACGGTTCCGCCGGCGTGAGTGTCAGGAAGGGCTACCGGCGCGGCCGAGCCACGACTGGCGCATGCCGCAGTGGATGCGGACGCCACCCGGGGAACAACTGCGCCCTCAGGCCTGCCCCGCAGCCGCTCGCGAGCGATCCAGGTCCGAGAGCCCGCTGGTGATCAGCTCAGGGCCTTCTCGATGGCCTCGAAGATGTCGGCGTCGGTCTCCTGCTGCCAGGGCGGCAGGTCGGGCCAGTCGGCCACGTAGCCGGGCTTCGGGTCCTCGAAATGCTTGAACATCTGCGCCGTCCAGCACGTCGCGACGAAGCGGCTCTTCTGCTCTCGGGACAGCCGCGCCGTAGTGCCGTCGCTGATCTCGACGAAGTGGCGGACCTGCTCATAGACGGAACCCGCAGCCTCGCGCTCCCACTGCGGGGTGTCGTCCCACGGCGTGACGTAGCCGGCCTTCGGCTCTCCCGGAAAGTGCTGGCGGACTCCGGCGATCCAGGTCTCCCGGAACAGTCGCGCACCCTCGGTCTGCGGCATGCCTACCCCTCTCATCACTGCGTGTGCAAAGCGGCGATCTCCGCCCCCAGCTCCGCCACGCGGTGGTCACGGCTCACGGGAGCGAACTCGTCACGCAGCGCTTGGAGTCTACGGGCGACGTACCCCGATCCTGAGGATCGAGCCAGTTCGACGGCTTCCCTGCCGTACTCCACCACCTGGTCGATGTCCCGCCGCTTCGCACCGACAGCTGCCAGGCCGGCGAGCACCGCTCCGCGGCGTCGGTAGGACTGCCCGGCCGCCAGGGCTGTCTGCCCCAGGGCGTCCCTCAAGGCGTTCTCCGCCAGGTCCAGACGGCCGAGCTGTACGTAGCGCGACCCCCGCTCCTCCGCCAGACGCGCGCCGTTGAACCGAAGCCATCCCGCGTTGACACTGTCCGCGCCGAGGTCGCGAACACTCTCCGCCCGGTCCAGCGCGCGCTCACACGCGTCCAGGTCACCGAGGCCGGCGTACGCCTCGGCCTGGACGGACGCGACCCACTGCCGGGTCGCAAGACTGCTGTCCCCTCGGTCGGCCAGTCGCCCGGCCGCGTCAAGCATCTGTGCGGTCTGCCGGTACCGCTTCTCGGACATGTCCACGTAGGCGTGACGGACAAGCGCGCATGCCCACAGGTCGTACGCTTCGGCGTCCTTGCCGGCCGACGCGGCAAGCGAGTACGAAGCGGCCGCGTCGGCGTACCGATTGCCGTCGAACGCCACCTCGCCGGCCAGCTGAAAGAGGTCGGCAGCCGCCCTCAGCAGGGGCCGCGCACTGCCATGGTTGCCTGCCAGCGCCTCGTTCAGCATCGTCAGTTGGTCCCGGACGACGAGACAGACAGAGTTCTTGGAGCGGGCCAGTCGGTAGACCTGCCAGAGGTGTCTGTTCATACGCGTGAAGTCGGCAGGTGCTCCCCGACGGACGCCCTCGGTCAGAGCCTCGGCCTCCTCGACCGGCAGGGCATTAAGGGCTCCGCTGACAGTCAGTATGCGGAGGAATTCACGGCGGATCATTTCGTCGGAATCTCCCTCGCTAGGGGAAACACTGGACTGGTGACCGGCATTCTCCTGGCCTGCGGCTCGCGGTGGCTTCAGGATGACGTCCAGCTCTTGGAGGCTCACTTCGAGGGTGGCGGCCAGACCCCGTCGCTGAGGCGGCTGAGGAGCGACTCTCCCGCTTTCCCAGCGTCCGATTGTTGTGCGGTCCACACCCAGCGACTCGGCCAGCTTCTCCTGACTGTAGCCCAGGGCCCTGCGCCGTTCCGCCAGTCCCATGGTGCCCCCTTCCCAAGGGCTGCGGCCCCTTCGGCGCCCGTGCACGGACCTGCGTCAAGACTGCCGCATCGATGCCGTGGAGACCGCCGGCTCATGGCGCTTTCCTGGATGTTGCCCCGGACGAGCAACGGGATTCACAAAGGAGTTCGGTCATGACCACAAGAAGCGAAGCTCTGGCGCGCGAGCCGGACGGCAGCGCGCGGGCGCAGTACCTGGGTGACGAACAGCGAGTTCTCATGACGCTCCGGGTCTCCCGTGACTCCGGCCGGTCTTGGGGCCAGGTGACGCATGTGCGGGAGGACGAGGATCAGGTGGTCCTCGGCAACCCTTGTGGCTTTCCACCGTGCAGATGCCCACGCTGCACGGGCCGCTCCGCACACTGCGAAACTTCCGCTCGGATGGAGTCGTAGTGCGGTGCACACACTGGCGTTGGGCACCCCTGGATCTGGTGCGGGAAACACGGGGAAGGTCGGCAGCGGAGTGCGTCGACAGCGTCGTGCAGTGCCAGTTGTCCGCGCACGACGACGGTGAGCACTACGGTCTCCTCGACGACCTGGGCGAGTACGGGACCGCGCTGTGGCTCCGCTGGTCGGGGCGGACCGACGTGGATCTGGCCGTACTGCCGGACTGCCCGGTGGCCGCCCCGGGAGCCGACGGTGAGGGTTGCTGTCTGTTCGCCGGCCATGCCGAGCAGCACAGCTGGGAGGACGTTGCGGAGGAGGCCTCGCGCTTCAGATGATCACCAGCCCGCGCAGTGGCACGTTCCGCGTCGCACGCCTCGACACAACGGAGTGCGCAACGCGGCACCCGCATCCAACTGCAGGACTCACCGACCGCCCCCGCTCGCGGGCGATCCCGAACCAGTCCGGTCGAGGCCGACCGGCAGCCCGAGGCCGAGCGCGGCAGCCGCAGGTCACGGCAGCGCATCCACGCCTTCCGTGCCCTGCGCGACCGGCTCCCGTTGATGTTTGACAGCCCAGAACTCTCGTCGCGTGCACGGCGGGAGCTGGAGAGCATGCGGTACGCGATCCGCCTCACCGAGGCGTGAGAGGAGTCCACTGTGTCGGACGAGGATCTGACCCCGGTCGCTCGATTCCTGTACGAGGCCGGGACGCTGAAGGCGACGAAGCGCACCGGGTGGTGGATGGCCGGTGTCCGTGATCCCGAGTCGGTCGCGGAGCACTCCTGGCGGACCTCCCTGATCGCGTCCGTCATCGCCAAGCTGGAAGGTGCCGATCCGGCTCGCGCCGCGTTCCTCGCGGTCTGGCACGACTCTCAGGAGACCCGCACCGGCGACGTCAACCACCTCGGGAAGAAGTACAGGGCAGGCGGGGCGGACCCGCGTGCCATCACCGCCGATCAGGTCGCCGAGTTCCCCGAACAGCTGGCCCGGGCCGTGACCGAACTCGTCGCCGAGTACGAGGCGAAGGAGTCGCCGGAGGCGGTCTGCGCCCGCGACGCCGACAAACTGGAGTGCATGATCCAGGGCATCGAGTACCGGGCGCAGGGATACGAGAACGCTCAGCGCTGGATCGACAACAGCCGCGGCCGGATCATCACGAAGTCCGGGCAGGCCCTCGCGGATGCCGTCCTGGAGACCGGTTCGCTCGACTGGCTCCGCGCCGCGCTCGGCGAGGCCCCGAACTGACCTACTTCACCGAGCTTCGCCCTGCCGCCGCATGCGACAGGGCGAAGTAACCGGCCTCCGGGGAAGGCCCGGTATCGCGTCCCCGTCACGCCAGCCTGATCACGTTCCAGGACAAGGGTTCCAGCGTGGCGGTGAGGCCGCCGTCGGACTGGAGCGATGTTCCCGTCACCTCGTGCGGGACGACCCTGTTCGGCTCGGTGCCGGTGTTGCGGGCGTCCGGGTCCGGGTCGGACAGGGCCGTGTGTGCCACGACCGTCGTCAGGCCCAGGGCGCCCAGGGTCACCTCCAGCGGCAGCGCCTCCGTCTGGCTGCGGTTGACGGCGAAGAGCGTGACCGAGCCGTCCTCGGCCCGTACCGCGGTGGCGTGCAGCAGGTCCGTCTCGCCGTATCTCTTCGTCTCGTACGTCGGTGAGTCGACCCGTACGTCGAGGACCTGGCCCCGGCCGTACCGCGAGGCCTGGGAGAAGGGGAAGAAGGTCGTCTGGCGCCAGGCCGCGCCGCCCGGCTCCGTCATGATCGGCGCGATGACGTTGACCAGTTGGGCCAGGCACGCGACGGTCACCCGGTCCGCGTGCCGCAGCAGTGCGATGAGCAGCGAGCCGAAGACCACCGCGTCGGTGACGGAGTAGACGTCCTCCAGGATGCGCGGGGCCTCCTGCCAGTCCTCGACGGGGTGCGGGTTGGGGCGGCTCTGGTACCAGACGTTCCACTCGTCGAAGGAGAGGTTGATCTTCTTCTTCGACTTCAGGCGGGCGCCCACGTGGTCGCAGGTCGCCACCACGTTCTCGATGAAGGACTCGGTGTCGACGGCGGAGGCCAGGAAGGAGTCCCGGTCGCCGTCGTGCTCCTCGTAGTACGCGTGCAGGGAGACGTAATCGACCAGGTCGTACGTCTCCTGGAGCACCGTCGCCTCCCACGCGGCGAACGTGTCCATGCCCTGCCCCGAGGAGCCGCACGCGACGAGTTCCAGGTCCGGCTCGATCTGCCGCATCGCGCGGGCGGTCTCCGCGGCGAGGCGCCCGTACTCCTCGGCCGTCTTGTGCCCGGTCTGCCAGGGCCCGTCCATCTCGTTGCCGAGGCACCACAGCCGGATGCCGAAGGGGTCCTTGTCGCCGTGGGCCACGCGCAGGTCGGACAGGGTCGTACCGGCCGGGTGGTTGGCGTACTCCTGGAGTTCCAGGGTCTCGGCGACGCCGCGCGTGCCGAGGTTGACCGCCATCATGGGCTCCGCCTGCGGCCCGACCTTCTTGAGGAACGCGATGTACTCGGAGAGGCCGAAGCGGTTGGTCTCCGTGGAGCGCCAGGCGAGGTCCAGGCGGCGGGGGCGGTCCTCGGCGGGGCCGACCGAGTCCTCCCACTTGTAGCCGGAGACGAAGTTGCCGCCGGGGTAGCGGATGGTGGTGACGCCGAGTTCCCTGACCAGGTCGAGGACGTCCTGGCGCAGGCCCGCCTCGTCGGCCGTCGCGTGGCCCGGCTCGTATATGCCGGTGTAGACGCAGCGGCCGAGGTGTTCCACGAACGAGCCGAAGAGACGGGGATTCACCTCACCGACGGTGAAGGCGGGGTCGAGGGTGAAGCGGGCTGTGTCGTGCATGGTTACCTTGTTCGCCTTTCGGGAGGGGCTGAGGGGTGGGTGGCCTGCGGGTCATTGGCGGGTGCGGGTTCGTCGTGGCTGGTCGCGCAGTTCCCCGCGCCCCTGAAAAGGGGGGTTACTGGCCCGCCAGCCCCGTGTGCGCCACCCCCGCCACGATCTGGCGCTGGAAGAAGACGAACACGATGATCAGCGGCAGGCCCGCCATCAGGCCGCCCGCCATCAGCTGGGCCCACTGGATGCCGTACGAGTTCATGACGGTCGCGATGCCGTTGGGCATGGTCATCAGGTCGGGGTTGTTGGTCACCATGTACGGCCACAGGAAGTTGTTCCAGGACGCGATGAAGGTGAAGATGCCGACCGCCGCGAGGGACGGGCGGGAGAGCGGGAGCACGATCGTGAAGAAGACCCGCCAGCGGCCCGCGCCGTCGATGAACGCGGCCTCCTCCAGTTCGCGCGGGATGCCCTGGAAGAACTTGTAGAGGATGTAGACCATCGCGGCGGGCGCGCACTGCGGCAGGATCATGCCCCAGTAGGTGTCGACCATCCCCATCTGCTGGACCGTGGTGAACAGCGGCACGCCCAGGACCGCGGGCGAGACCATCAGACCGGTCATGACCAGACCGAGCAGCGCCTTCTTGCCGCGGAACTCCGTGCGGGCGAAGCCGTATCCGGCCAGCGCGCTGACGCTCAGCACCACGGCCGTCACGCACACCGAGACCACCAGCGAGTTCACGAACCAGTTGGTGATGTTGCCGGTCTCGAAGATGGCCCTCCACGCCTGGGCCGTCCAGTCCTTCGGCAGCCAGTGCGTCGGCACCTCGACCGCCTCGGTCTCCGACTTGAGCGAGGTGAACAGCGCCCAGACGAGCGGCGCCAGGAACACCACGGAGACGGCGGCGCCGAGGAGGGTGAGCACGATCTGGCTGGGCGTCCAGGGCCTGCGGGGTGCCTTGCCCACCTCGACCCCGTCACGGGCCGCCTCTCGGGCCGCCCCGCGGGCCCCCTTGCGCGACGTGACACCTGTCTGTGCGGCGGTGCTCATCGGCCGCCCTCCTCACGGTTGCGCAGCAGCCACATCCGCGCGAGGGCGACGACCGCGATGATCACGAAGAAGATGATGGAGATCGCGGAGGCGTAGCCCACGCGGTAGCTGGTGAAGCCCTCTTCCAGCGTGTACTGCACGAAGGTGCGGGTGGAGCCCTCCGGGCCCGGCAGGAAGTCCATCATCACCACGGCCTGGTCGAAGACCTGGAGCGAGGCGAGGATCTGCAGGGCGAGGACCAGACCGGTGATGTTCCGCAGCATCGGCAGGGTGATGTGGACCATGCGGTGCCAGGCGTTCGCGCCGTCCAGCTTGGCGGCCTCGTAGAGGTGCGCGGGGATGCCCTGGAGGGCGGCGAGGTAGAGCAGGAAGCTGAAGCCGACCGTCCACCACAGGGTGCAGATGACGACGGCGAGCATGGCGTACGACTTGTCGGTCAGCCACGCCGTATCGACGCCGAAGACGTAATTGACCATTCCCGTGCCGGGGTTGAACAGCCACTGCCACAGGTTGGCGGCGACCGTGGACGGCAGCAGGAACGGGGCGAAGAAGCACAGCCGCCACAGCCACTTGCCGCGCTCGATGTGGTGGGCGAGCATCGCGAGGAGGAAGGCCAGGACCGTGATGCAGGGGACGACCAGGAGCGTGAAGTACGCGCTGTGGCCCAGCGATTCCCACACCAACGGGTCGTCCAGGGCCTCGCGGTAGTTGTCGAGGCCGATGAAGTTCGTGGCGTCGCCGGAGATGTTGGCGTCCGTGAAGCTGAGGTAGACGCCGCGCAGCAGCGGCCAGATCACGAACAGCGCGAACAGCACGAGGAACGGCGCGACGAACCAGGCGCCGTGCTGGAAGCCCTGCTTGCGGCGGACGGTGGTGCCGGCGGTGGCGGTCCTCGCGCGCGCCGGGGCGATGACGGTCTCCGCGCTGGTCGTCGTCATGCGACCGCACCTCCCTGCGCGGCGGTCCGGCCGTCCATGGGGTTCTTCGAGGCGAGCAGTTCGGTGAGCGTGCTCTTCATGCTGCGGGCGGCCGCGTCCGGCTTCGCGGAGCCCAGCGTCGAGGAGACGACGATCGGGCCGACGCGCTGGGCGAGGATGCCGGTGGACCCGGCGAACCACACCTTGGGCTCGGTGGCCTGGTGGTCCATCGCCGAGACGTACTCGCTCTGCGGGTTCAGCTTCTTGTACGCGGCCGTGGTGAGGGTCGGTGTGTACGCCGGTATGTGGCCGCCGGCCGCCCACTGCTGGGCGTGCTGGACGATGTACGCGGCGAGTTGGTGCGCGCCCTCGTCGGCTGCGCCGCCCCGGCCGGACTGGTGCGGCAGCACGAAGGCGTGCGACTCGGCGTGGGTGGCCCGCTTGCCGAAGACGGGCGGCAGCGGGGTCGCGCCGTACTCGATCTTCGCGCCGTCGAAGACCGGCACCGACCAGTTGCCCTCCCAGACGAACGGGCCGCCGTTGACGAACTGTTCGGCGCCCGCGCCGCCCGCGAAGCCCGGATCGGAATACCCGTCGGTGATGTGGCGGCGCAGGAACTCCAGTACCTGGACGGCTTTTTCGGTGTCGAAGGTGACCTCGGTGTCGGCGTCGTCGAACCAGGTGCCGCCGAGCTGGGTGTAGAACGCGACGAAGAACCACCACTGGAAGTTCTGGTCGCTGGACCACATGCCGATGGTCTGCAGGCCCTTCTTGGTGGCCTTCTTGGCCTCCTTGAGCACGTCGAACCACTCGTCGACGGACGTGACCGGCACGATGTGGCCGTCGTCGCCGAGCAGGCCCGCCTTCTTCAGCACGTCCTTGCGGTAGAAGCAGAGCTGTACGTGGATGTCGAGCGGCAGGGCGTAGAGCGTGCCGTCGATGACCGCGCGCTTCCACAGCTCGGGGTTGAAGTCCCCTTCCCGCACGCCGTACTTGGCGAGCAGGTCGACGTCCCAGGGGTCCAGGAGGCGGCCGGGTGAGAAGCCGGTGACCCGGCCCATGTGCATGACGCCGAGGTCCGGCGCGCGGTTGCCCGCGGCGGCCATGGCCAGCTTGGTGTAGAAGGGGCTCCCCCACTGGAGGGTGGAGTCCTTGACGTCGATGTCGGGGTTCGCCGCGCGGAAGGCGTCCAGCATCGCGATCATGTTGTACCCGTCGCCGCCGCTGAAGAGGTTCCAGTAGCGGACGCGGGTGTCGGCGCCGGAGGCGAGCGCGTCCGCCCCGGTGCCGAGCGCGGCGAATCCGAGGCTTCCCGCGACCGTCAGCCCGCCCAGTCCCGCCAGGAAGTGCCTGCGATTCAGGCCAGGTAGTCCCATTCCCTGCCCTATCTGTTCGAGTTGCCACTGTTCGAGATTTCGATGAGTGCTCGTAACTTCGAACGGACCGTAGATAGGAAGCGCTTACTCGTCAATGGTTTGCGCAAAAACAGCGGCCCCCGGCCGGACTCGGAGACCGAGTCCGGCCGGGGGCCGAAAGTGCTGTACGTGCTCTGCCGCAGGTCCCGCCGGTGCCGGCCCGCGGGTCCCGCCGGTGTCAGCCCGCGAACGAGGGCTGGGCGAGGCCCTTTCCGGCTCCGGGGACCACGAGCACCGAACCCGCCAGCGGGTGCGGCGCCTCCAGACCCGTACGGGCTGTCGTGATGTACAGGTCGGTCAGGTCCGCGCCGCCGAACGTGCAGGCCGTGGGGCGCGGTACGGGCAGTTCGACCACGCGGTCCAGCTTGCCGGAGGGCGTGTAGCGGCGGACCGCCGCGCCGTCCCACAGGGCGACCCAGACGCAGCCGTCCGCGTCGACGGTGAGTCCGTCGGGGTAGCCGACGCCCTCCTCGATGGCCGCCAACGGGCGTCTGTTGGTGGCCTGTTGACCCTCGGAGGCGACGTCGAAGTCGAAGACGTCGATCCGGCCCGTCGGTGTGTCGATGTAGTACATGAGGCGGCCGTCGGGGCTCCAGCCCGTGCCGTTGCTCACCGTCACGTCGTCGAGGACGGAGGTGACCGTGCCGTCGGGGGCGATCCGGGACAGCGTGCCGCCGCCGGGTGCCTCGTCGTACCGCATGGTGCCCGTCCACAGGGCGCCGTCGGGCGCGACCGCCGCGTCGTTGGCACGGCGGCCGGGCACCACCTCCCGGTGCAGCCAGCGAAAGTTCCCGGAGCCCGCGGACCCCTCCGGGTCCGGACCGTAAAGGCCCACCCCGTCACGGAGGTTGACCACCAGGCCGCCGCCCGCCCGCGGCTTGGCCGCGCCGACGTGCTGCTCGGTGACCATGACCGTGCGCCGGCCGGAGACCGGGTCGTACGTGCACACCCGGGAGCCGAGGATGTCGATCCAGATCAGCCGCTGGGCGTCGGCGTCCCAGGTGGGGCCCTCGCCGAGGGCGGCCTCCGCCCGGACGGCCACCTCGTACCCGTGCGTGCGCGTACGCGCCCGCGCCGCTCCCGTCCCGGGCGTCATCCGACGCTCCGGTAGCCGAGCCGCTCCGACAGCTCGGCCGCGCCCTTGGCGGCGAGCTGCTCCAGCTCCACCCGGCGGTCCTCGCTCCAGCGGATCATCGGTACGGAGATGGAGAGCGCCGACACGACCTGGCCCGTGCGGTCGCGCACCGGCGCGGCGACACAGCTGACGTCGGGGTTCGACTCACGGCTCTCCACCGCGATGCCGCGCGCCCGGATCCCGACGAGGGCCTCGCGCAGGGCGGCCGGGTCGGTGATGCTGTTCGGCGTCATCCGGATCAGGTCGGCGTCGTCGGGGATCCGCGAGGTCAGCTCGGGCTCGGACAGCGAGGCGAGCAGCATCTTGCCCACGGAGGTGCAGTGGGCGGGGAGCCGGCGGCCGGCGGCGGACACCATGCGCACCGCGTGCGTGGAGTCGACCTTGGCGATGTAGATGACGTCCGTGCCCTCCAGGATCGCCACGTGCACGGTCTCGTCGCAGGTCTCCGCGACGGACCGGGCGACCTGGTGCCCCTCCGCCGCGAGGTCCAGCTGCTCGGAGTAACGGCTGCCCAGCTGGTAGGGCCGCACGCCCAGCCGGTAGCGTCCCGGCTGGCCCGGCACCGGCGTGATGTACGAGCGGGCGGCGAGCGTCGTCACCAGTTCGTGCACGGTGGTGCGCGGCAGCTGGAGCCGGCGCACGATGTCGGGGGCGGAGAGTGTGCCGTCCCCGTCGAGGAAGAGCTCGAGTATGTCGAGAGCCCTGGTTACGGCAGGCACGAGGCGTCCCACAACTGGCCCCCTCCCTTGTGTTCGAAATTTCAACAGCCGATCGGCATAGCGAACACAGGCTACTCATACGGGTCAGGGCCGAGCAATGGGCGTGCCACAACGTGCCGCAACGGGTGGGGCGCACCTGACGTGCACGGGGAGGCACGCGGTGGACAGGGGGCGGGTGGGAAAGAGGGAAAGGGAGAGGAAAGACGCGTCAGCGCCTGGCACGGGGATCACCCAGCTCCCCCCGTAACCGCTGCGCCCGCAGCACCAGCTCCAGCTCGAAGCGGCGGTCCGGGTCGTCGACCTCGTCCCCCCACAGCTCCCTGATCTGCCGAAGGCGATACCGCACGGTCTGCGGGTGGACGCCGAGTCGCGCGGCCACCTCGGGAGCGCCGCCCCGCGTCTCCAGCCAGGCCAGCATCGTCTCCGCGAGCCGCCGCCCGTGCGTGGGGCCGCAGTGGGCGAGCGGCTCCAGACAGCGCAGGGCCAGGTCGTCGATCAGCTCCTCGGGCTGCAGCAGGACCAGCGCCTCGGTGTGCTCGGTGCAGTACAGCACCTCGCCGGCCGGCAGCAGCCCGCGCTCCATCAGCCGTACCGCCGCCTCGGCCCAGCGCAGCGACTTCGCCGCGTCGGCCAGCGGCACGGGCGGGCCGATCGCGCCGGCCCAGCCGGTCAGCGCCCGGTGCAGCAGTTCGGGGCGCCCGGCGGCATCCGGTTCGGGCACGACCATGCGGGGCTGCTCGTACTCCATGTCCAGCAGCACGCCCTGGCTCACGGCGGGGGCGACGGCCTCCCGGGCGGGCCGCAGCAGGACACCGACCGCGACCTTGGCGGGCAGCGGCCAGCCGATCCGCGCGGCCCGCTCCGACAGGGCCTCGGCCGGATCGCCCCGGTGGTGCTCGGCGAGCAGCAGCTCCATCAGCCGGCGCTGCAGCCGCAGCCGCTCCCCGGCCTGCCGGGCGGCCGCCTCGGCGTAACCGCGTACGGACTGGTCGACCAGCCCGTCCAGGTACTCGTATCCGGCGTCGACCAGCTCGTACATCGCGGGCGGCGGGATCTCCACGCGCTGCCCGATCTCCGCGAACCGCCGCCACGCGAGCCGTACGCCGAGCCGGTAGATCGCCTGGAGCGAGTCGAGGCTGCGGCCGTCGAGGCCCTCGCCGCGGCCGAACTCCTGGAAGACCTCGGGGTGGGCGCGCGGCCGGCCCTCGGCGGTCTCCAGGTGCTGGACGAACACCTCGATGGCCCGGCGGATGCCGATCAGCGCCATCGGCTCGCCGGAGTCGTCCAGCACGACGGGCAGATGGGGGTACTCGTGCCGGATCTGCCGCAGGATCTCCTCGGCGAGCACGGGCGCCTCGGCCATCGCGAGCGCGGCGAACTGCCGCACCTGCAGACGCGGTACGTCGTGCCAGGCCGAGCGGGCGGTGACGGGTCCCGGCGGGAGGGCGGCCATGGTCAACGCTCCCGGCCGGCCGTCTCGTAGGTGATGAGTGGTGTGTTCGGCTGGTCGGGGGTCGCGTCGAGCAGTGCGACGACGCCGAGGGCGGCGCCCACGGCGAGGAGGGCCGCGGCAGCCACGGTCAGCAGGGCGGCGAGCAGTCTGGGCATCGCGGGTCAGCCTCTCTGTCGGAGGTCCGCCCCACCCCGGGCGTCCGCGATCACGGCTCGCGAGCCCCGGCCCTGTTCACCGTTCACCGGTCCCGCCCGGCAAGTCCCCAGTGTCGAGAACGCATTGACACTTCGTCAAGGGTGCGCCTACGGTTCCCGGCCCATACCGCACGTGCACCCTCCCCCACCGTGCCGGCACCCCCACGTGCCGTGCCACCAAGAGCCTTTGGAGTGCCCGGATGCGCCGTAAAGCCACACCCTTCTCACTGGTCGTCCTGGGTCTGGGCGTGTTCCTGCTCGTCCTGGCCCCGCTGCTCGCCTGGTACGTCGAACCGCGCGCCCAGCGCACCCCGGTCGACATCGACACGACGACCGTCTTCACCGGAACGGGCAGTTATTTCGACACCGACGAGATCGAGACCGTCCGCGACAAGAAGATCACCATCACCCGGCAGGTCCGCGGCGACGTCGCCGACAGCGAGAGGAGCGGCCGGGCGGTCTGGGACGTGTCCACGTCCGTCGACACCGCCAAGTCGCTGCCCGCGGCCGACCCGCACGACTCGCTCCAGTGGACCGTGGAGCGCTGGGTGACCGACCGGAGGACGAACAAGCCGGTCCACTGCTGCCAGGAGGAGCCGTACTTCGAGGGCGAGGCGTATCTGAAGTTCCCCTTCGACGTGCAGAAACGCTCGTACATCTGGTGGGACAACACGCTCGGCTCGACGGTCACACTGGCGTACCAGGGCAAGAAGCGGATCCAGGGGTACGAGGGCCTGCGGTTCACCGGCACCGTGCCCGCGACCAGGACCGGTACCCGGCTCGTCCCGGGCACCCTCGTGGGTGTGAAGGACGCCGGGCAGGTGCTCGCCGAGGAGTGGTACGCCAACCACGGCATCGAGCTCGTCGCCGACCAGCGCACGGGCCGGATCATCTACGCGGCGATCGGTCCCCGTAAGACCCTGAGGGCGCCCGGGGGCGAGAAGGACGCCGTCGTGCTGCTCGACAGCGAGCGGATCGCCTTCACCCCGAAGACCCAGCAGGAGCAGGTGGATCTCGCCGACCAGGACAGTGGTCTGCTGCGCCTGGTGGGGCGGACGTTGCCCCTGGGAACAGGAATCGCCGGCTTCGTACTGGCTGCCGTGGGTGCCGTTTTGGTCACCCGAGGGCGTCCGTATCCCGATACGCCCGAGAGCTCCCAGCAACCGCTCACAATGTGATGAGACGTCAGCTCGACAAAGCCCCGAAATTGTCACTTCGGTGAGTAGCCGCAGCGAACCAGCGGGCGAAAACTGTCCACCCCACCCGAACACAGCCCGCCCACACTCCCGTCACAGCCGGACCCCGACGCTCCCGCCCCACCCGCCACTGTCACCGCCGCCGTCACCACCACCGCCAGACCCGAACCCCCCACGGAACACCCCCCACCCCCACGCTGGTTCCGCACCCCGAGACGAGTTGGAGCACCCATGCCCCAGCACGTACCTCCGTCGTTGCGCGCCGCTTTCCCCCGCTCCGCGCAGCGACACCAGGCGCTCCCCCCACAGCCGCGCCGCATCGTCTTCCTCGCCCGTCGTGACGTCGCCAACGAGGCCGCGGGCGGTTCCGAACTCCTCGTCGACAGACTCGCCGAGGGGCTGACCCACCTCGGCCACCAGGTCACGCTGCTGTGCGGCGGGCCCGCCTCGTACCGCGACTACCGTGTCGTGTCGGCGGGCGGCGACCTCGGCCACTACCTGCGCGCGAGATCGGCGTTCCAGCGTCAGGTGGGCGACTGCGATCTGCTCGTCGAGGTCTGCAACGGCATGCCGTACCTGGCTCCGTTGTGGCACCGCGGGCCGACCCTGTGTCTGGTCAACCACGTGCACACCGACCTGTGGCGGATGCGGTTCGGCGGGCCGCTGGCGCCCGCCGCCCGGCTGGGCCGAAGACTCGAACACTGGGCGCTGGCCGGCGCGCAGCGGGGCGGCCTGCTCGTGGCCGTCTCCCCGTCGACGGCACACGCGCTGCGCGCGATCGGGGTCGAGCGCGAACGCATCCGGGTCGTGCACAACGGGGTGGAGGAGCCTGGCCCGCCCGCCGAACGCTCACCGGAGCCGATGTTCCTGGCCATGGGCCGGCTCGTCGAGTACAAGCGGATCGATCTGCTGCTGCGCCTGTGGGAGCGGGTCCGCCCGGTCACCGGCGGCCGCCTGGTGATCGTCGGCGACGGTCCCGAGCGCGAGCGGCTTCGGCACCTCGCGGGCCCCGGCGTCGAGTTCACCGGCCATGTCTCCGAGGCCGAGAAGCACCGGCTGCTCAGTGCCGCGTGGCTGCTGCTGCACCCCTCCGCGGTGGAGGGCTGGGGCCTGGTGGTGACGGAGGCGGCGGCCCGCCGGACCCCCGCGATCGCCTTCGACGTGCCCGGCCTGCGCGACTCGATCGTGGACGGCGAGACGGGGCTGCTGGCGCGCGGCGAGTCGTCGTTCGCGGCGGCCTGGTGCGCCCTCGCCCTGTCCGCCCACCGCCGCACCCTGATGGGCAAGGCGGCCGGCGACCGAGCGGCCCAGTACCGCTGGAGCCGGACGGTACGCCAGTTCAGAGCGGTGGCGACGGAGGCGGTGAGGGACTGGACACCATGACCCCACGGCGTGACACCCCCCGCCCCGAGCAGGAGCCCCTTCCGCAGGAGCCCGCGCACCGGGAGACCCCGCGGCGAGAGGCCTCTGGGCAGCCGGCCCCTGGGCGGAACGGCCCACCGGACACCGGCACCGACACCGGATCGGAAACAGGCCGGGGACCGGGCACCGGATCCGGCACCCGTACCCGCTCCGGTCTCAAAGACCCCTCCCTGCGGCGCTCCCTCGCCCTCTTTCGGGCCTTCCGTCATGAGCAGGACGACCCCGCTGCCTGCTACTCGCTGCTCGCCCGGGACGCCGTCGACCAGGTGGAGGCGTACGACGGGCCGGTGGACGGGCGGACCGTGGTGGACGTGGGCGGCGGGGGCGGCTACTTCACCCGGGAGTTCCGGCGGCGCGGCGCACACGGCTTCCTCTTCGAGCCGGACCCGAGCGAACTCGGGCCCGCGCCCCCGGAGGGGTCCGTCGTCGCCGACGGGTACCTGCTGCCGCTCGCGGACGGCGTCGCCGACGTCTGCTTCTCCTCCAACGTCCTTGAGCACGTCGCCGACCCGGGGACCTTCCTCAGCGAGATGGTCCGCGTCACCAGACCCGGCGGGCTGATCTACGTGTCGTTCACCAACTGGCTGTCCCCCTGGGGCGGTCACGAGTGGGCGCCCTGGCACTACCTGGGCGCCGAACGGGCCCGCGCCCGCTACCGGCGCCGTACGGGCAGGCCCGCCAAACACACCCTCGGCGAGAACCTCTTCGCCGTGCACATCGGACCCACCCTGCGGCAGGTACGCGCCCGCGACGACGTCCTGGTCGTCTCGGCGCGCTCCCGCTACTGGCCGTTCCTCGCCCAGGCGGTCGCCAGGGTGCCGGGACTGCGTGAGTTCGCCACCTGGAACCTCCTCCTCATCCTCCGGCGGTGTCCATGACCAGCACGGTCCAGGCCCCTCCCCCGGCGACGACCCGCCCCCTCGTCCCGGACCCGGGCCCCGCCCAGGGGCCCCGGTCGAGGCGGTGGCTGCTGGGCTTCTGGGCCGTGGTCCTCGTGCTGTTCCTGGCCGTGCACCCGGGCCGGCAGACCTTCGACACGAAGCTCGGTGTCGCACTCGCGCCCCGCCGGTTCCTGTCCGACCTGGGCCAGTTGTGGCACGACCAGGGCGGCTTCGGCGGCATCGCGGACCAGTACGTCGGCTACGCCTTCCCGATGCTGCCCTACTACTGGCTGACCGACCTGGTCAGCCTCCCGGTGTGGCTGGCCGAGCGGCTGTGGATGTCGCTCGTCGTCGCGGTCGCCTTCTGGGGCGCGCTGCGGCTCGCGGAGCGGCTGAACATCGGCAGCAGCGCGTCCCGGCTGCTCGGCGCGGTCGTGTACGCGCTGTGGCCGGTGTTCACGATCGTCGTCGGCTCGACCTCGGCCGCCGCGCTGCCCGGCGCCTTCCTGCCGTGGGTGCTGCTGCCGCTGACGAACGA
The DNA here is from genome assembly GCF_047444975.1 of Streptomyces sp. CWNU-52B. NCBI lineage: Bacteria > Bacillati > Actinomycetota > Actinomycetes > Kitasatosporales > Streptomycetaceae > Streptomyces > Streptomyces sp. CWNU-52B. Next base: position 37,143 of record NZ_JBLFJV010000010.1, read on the forward strand.
CCGCTACAGCGCCCGGGTCGCCGCCCTGCGCTCGGCGCTGCTCATCCCCTTCATGGGCGGTGTCAACGCCGCCTCGACGCTGGCCTCCCTGCTGCCGGTCGGCCTCTGTCTGCTGTCCCGGCCGCGCGGCCCGCGCCGGCGCAAGCTGATCACCTGGTGGGTGCCGGGCGTGCTCCTGGCGACGGCCTGGTGGGTGGTGCCGCTGCTGGTCCTCGGCATCTACGGCGAGAACTTCCTGCCGTACGTGGAGAGTTCGCAGACCACGACGGACACCATGTCGGCGACGGAGACACTGCGCGGCGCCGGCAACTGGGTCGCCTATCTGCACTTCGGCGAGGCCTGGCTGCCCGCGGGCTGGACCGTGGCGGCCTCGGCCGTCGTCATCGTCTCCTCGGCGCTCGCGGCCGGGCTCGGCCTCGCCGGGCTGGCCCGGCGGGACCTGCCCGAGCGGCGGTGGCTGGTGCTGACCGTGCTGTCGGTCGCGCTCATCACCCTGGCCGGCTACGGCGGTTCGTTCGGGGCGCCCTTCCACGGGGTGGTCCAGGACTGGCTGGACGGCGGACTCGTACCCTTCCGCAACATCTACAAGTTCCAGCCGGGCCTCGCCCTCGCGCTGGGGCTCGGGCTGACCCATCTGGTCGGGGTCGCCGCCCGGCCCCAGGGCGCCCGGCCGATCCGCGGCCGCCGGTACGCGGCACTGGTCGCGGCGGTCCTCGTCCTGCCGGGGCTCGCCTGGCCGTACCTCAACGGGTCGATCCTGCAGCCGGGTTCGTTCCAGGAGCTGCCCAAGTACTGGCAGTCCACGGCGGACTGGCTGGAGAAGTACTCGCCGGACTCCCGCGCCCTCGTCGTGCCCGCCACCGCGCACGGCATCTACACCTGGGGCTCCCCCATCGACCAGCCCCTCGACGTGCTCGCCGACTCCCGCTGGGCCCAGCGCGACTACGTGCCGTTCGGCACCGCGGGCAACCGGCGCGCGATGGACGCGGTCGAGCAGTCCCTGCTGACGGGCGGCGAAGTCCCGGGTCTGGCCGACTACTTGAGCCGGGCCGGCGTCCACTACGTGGTCGTACGCAACGATCTCGACCCGGACCAGCTCGGCTACGTACCGACCACGACCGTGAAGCGGACCCTGGAGGAGTCGGGCTACCGGCGCACCACCGGCCTCGGCCCGCTGATGACGGGCGGGCGCATCGCGGAGAACACCCCGATCCAGATCGAGGGGCTGTACCCGCGCCAGCGCGCCGTCGAGATCTACGAGCCGCCCGCCGACGTGCCCCGGCCTGGCCAGGCCGGGCTGAAGGCCGTCGCCCACACCGCCGTCGTGTCGGGCGGGCCCGAGGCGCTGCTGCCGCTGTCCGCCGACCCGACGATGCGGGACCGGGCGAGCGTGCTGACCGGCGACAACCACCCCGGGCTCGGCTCCCCCGAACTCCAGGTGGTGGGTGACGGGCTGCGGCGCGCCGACACCCGGTTCGGCCTGGTCAACGCCAACACCTCGTACACGTACACCCGCGACGAACGCAATCACTCGGGCAGCTTCCAGGACGCCGGGGAGGAGCCGCACCAGATCCTGCCGACGGAGGGGATACGGCACCAGACGGTGTCCGAGCTGCGCGGGGCGCGTTCAGTGACCGCCTCGTCCAGCGGCAACTGGCTGTTCTACCTCCCGCAGTACGACCCGGTGAACGCCTTCGACGGCAACCCGGACACCGCGTGGGCGGAGGGCGCGGCGGGCTCGGCGGACGGGCAGTGGCTGCGGATCGGCTTCACGGAGGAGACGGAGATCCCGTCGTCGATCCGGGTCACTCCGCTGCCGCAGGACAGTGTGCGCGCGGCGCCGACCCGGGTGCGGGTGGAGACGGAGCGCGGTTCGGAGACGAGCACACTGCGGGCCGACGGATCACGGCAGCGCATCAAATCCCCTGAGGGGGCGACGAGTTGGCTGAAGGTCACCGTCGTCGAGTCGGCGGCCCGGCACTCCGGTCTGTCCGGGGCGGGCTTCTCCGAGATCAGCGTTCCGGACGTCCAGGTGACCCGGCTGCTGAAGCTCCCGACGGACGCCGAGAACACCGAGGCGTCCGCCGAGACGATCTCCCTGCACCGGGCCACCGACCCGGGCGGCTTCTCCCCTACGGGCACGGAGGTCGGGCTGCACCGCCGCTGGACCTCGGAATCGGCGGGCACGTACGCGGTGAAGGCGAGCGCGGTCCCGGTGCCGGGCGACGCGCTCGACGCGCTGCTGTACGACGTGGCGCCCGAGCAGCGGGAGCGGATCACGGCGACGGCCGGTTCGACGGCCCTGCTCGGCACGGGCCTGTCGCCGCGCAACCTCACCGACGGCGATCTGACCACCGCGTGGATCGCCGGGGACGACCCGACCGTCCACCTGAACTGGCCCGGCAAGCAGGCGGTGGGCGAGATCGTCCTCGCCCCGGCCGGCGGCCTGTCCACCCGGCCGACCGAGGTCGACATCAGTTCCCCGGACGGTTCGACGACCGCCGGTGTGGACGAGAACGGCGTGGTCCGCTTCGACCCGATCACCACGGACCGGTTCGACATCACCGTCACCGAGACGGCCCCGATGACCGTCCACAATCCGCTCGCGGACGAGGACCTGCAACTGCCGGTCGGGCTGACCGAGGCGTACATCCCCGCCCTGGACGACCGCTACCGCACCCCGAAGGCCCTCTCCTCGCGCGCCTTCGAGCTGCCCTGCGGCAAGGGCCCGACGCTCGCCGTCGACGACGAGCTGTACGAGACGAGCGCCAAGGGCACGGTGGGTGACCTCGTGGAGCGGCGACCGGTCGAGCTGACGCTCTGCCAGGAGGGCCGCGCGGACACCGAGTTGTCGCTCGGCTCGGGTGCCCACCGGGTCGAGGCGGGCGACGCCGGGCCGCTGGCCGCCACCGATGTGACCCTGACCCGCGGCACGGTCACCACGCCCACGGCCCTCGACCGCGAACTGGGCATACACGACTGGCTCGGCGACCGCCGCGAGGTGACCGTCGGCTCGGGCGCCGCCTCCTACCTGACGACGTACGAGAACTTCAACGACGGCTGGAAGGCCACGCTGAACGGCCGGGAACTCAACCCGGTACGCCTCGACGGCTGGCAGCAGGGCTGGCGGATCCCGGCGGGCGAGGGCGGCACGGTGAAGCTCTCGTACGAGCCGTCCACGCTGTACGAGGCCGGGCTGATCGGCGGTGGGGTCGCGGTCGTCGTACTCGCGGGCCTGGTGCTGTTCCGGCGGCGCTCGCCCAACCCGGACGCGCCCACGCCGGTGCCGCCGCTGCCCGGTCCGCTCCTGGGCACGGTCGCGCTCACCCTGGTGGGGATCGTGATCGCCGGGTTCTTCGCACTGCTGGTGCCGGTGCTGGCGCTGCTCGCCCGGCGACGGCACGCGCTGCTGGTGCCGGTCGCGTTCCTCGCGCTCGCCGGGGCCGGGATCGTCGCCGCGACGGGCGCCGGGGAACCGGTCTCCGAGGGCGCCGGATCGTTCGGTCGTACGGCCCAACTGCTGGCGTTGATCGCGCTGTTCGCGGGACTGGTGTCGGTCGGCGAGCCGTCGCACGGCAGGCGGGGCGCTGCGCGGGGCGGCGGACCGGGTGAGGGGCCGAGTGAGCCGAGTGGTGGGCCGGGCCACCCGGACCACGCAGGTCAGCCGGCCGCAGCCGCCCTACCGCCTCCACCACCGGAGTTCGAGGCCCCGACGCACCCACTGCCGCAGCGGCGACGGGGGGAGAACGCGGGCCCGGGGGCGACGACCTCGCCTGCCCCGCCGGGGGTACCGGAGGCGACAGCTTCACCTGGCGCGCTGAGGACGCCCGGGGCGCCGGGGACGCCGGGGACGCCGGGGACGCCGCAGGCGATGGTCGCGCCTGCCGCGCCTGGGGCACCCGGGGTGCCGAGGGTGCCGGGAGCTCCAGGGACTCCGAGGACGCCGGGCGCGCTGGGGACGCCGGGAGCTCCGGGGACGCCGGGGACGCCACAGGCGACGGTCTCGCCTGCCCCGCCGAGGGCACCCGGGACGCCGAGGACGACGGAGGCGACAGCCTCGCCTGCCCCACCGGGGACACCCGGGACGCCGGGCGCGTCGAGGACGCCGGGGGTGCCGTCGTCCTTCATGCCGGCGGAGCCACCCCGTGCCGAGTCCGGTCCGACGCTCTCCGCCCGCGGACCGGGATCCCCCCGACCGGGGCCTGGGACCGGGGCTGAGGGGGCGGAGCCCGAGGACGGCAGAGGGACGGGGCGGAGAGGGAGGACCGGGAAGCCGAGGGAGGGCGGAGGCTCATGACCGCGCTGGACCGCCCGACACGCGACGGCACGGACGGGCCCGGCGGGCCGCCCGCGCGCGTCCCCTTCCCCGTGGTGGACGAGGTCGCCCGGCACTGCCTCCAGGAGGAGGAGCCGGAGACCGTCCACATCGAGGTCCATCTGCCGGGCCCCCTCGACCCGGACCGCCTGCGGAGGGCGTTCACCGGGGCCCTGCACCGCCACCCCCGGATCCTGATGCGCGAGGCGGCGCGCCCCTGGTACGGGCGGCGGTACGAGTGGGAGCTCACCCCCGAGGCCGACGTGGAGGCCGTCCTGTTCCCGGCGCCCGACCGGGACGCCCTCAAGCACGCCCGGGACAGGGCGCTGCGCGACGCCCCGCCGCTGACGGCCTCGCCACCGATCCGCCTGGAGGTCGTCCGAAGCCAGGGGACGGGGGCAGGCTCGGGAGCGGAGGCGGCGGAGGGTGACGGTGGGGACACGGTCCTGTTCCTGACCATCAACCACACCGCCCTCGACGGACCGGCCTGCCTACGAGTCCTGGCGACCGCAGCGGAGCTGTACGGCGGCCGGGACAACTCCCCGACCGCTCCCCCGACCCGCACGGCCCCCGAGGCACCGCACGCCTCCGACACCCCCGCCACCTGGGCGCCGCCGGCCCGGGTGGCACACGGGACGCCCGAGCCTCCCCAGCACCACGGCAACGGCATGCTCGTCGCCGAACTGAGCGTGCCGCACCGGCCCAAGGGCGCCCCGTACACCGTGAACGACCAACTCATGGCCGCCACCGCCCTGATGATCACGCACTGGAACCGGGAGCACGGCGCCCGCCCGCGCCCGCTGCACATCACCATGCCGGTGGACGACCGCCCGCGCGGCACGGACATGCCGATCGGCAACGGCACCCGGCTGGTCGAGGTCCCCTTCGCCCCCGAGGAGCTGGACGCCTCGGACATGGCCGCGCTGCTGCGCCGCACGGCGGACCGCACCCGTGCCCTCAAGGTCCGACCACGCCCCCAACTGGGCCACGGCGCCTCACTGTTGACGGCCCCCGTGGTGCCCGTCGCCTGGCGGGCCGCCTTCACCAGGGGGCTGCGGAGAGCGGCCGGGCCCTGGACGTCGACGACCTTGCTGAGCAACATCGGCCGCGTCCCGTACGCCCTCGACTTCGGCGCGGAGGCGGGCCGGGCCCACGCCGTGTGGTTCTCGGCGCCGGCCCGGATGCCGCGCGGGCTGACGGTGACGACGGCGTCCACGGCGGGCCGCCTGCATGTCGCGCTCCGCTGGTCCCGCGCGCTGCTGAGCCACGGCGACGGCCAGCACCTGCGTGACCTCTTCGAGCACTACCTGCACGCGACGGAACACCCCACGGGAAGTGCCCCATGACCACGGCCCCGTCCCGCCGCCCCCCGCACACTCCCCACGGGCTGCGGGACTTCTACGAGAACCCGGCCGTCCCGGTCGCCTCCGGCACGCCCCGCAGCCTGCGCCAGGCCCGGATGCTCGCCGCCGCGCTGGGCCCGGCCACCTCCGGCCGGCGCACGGTCCTGGACATCGGCTGCGGCGACGGCACCGCCGCGGCGACCGCCGCACCGCTCCTCGCCGGGCACCGCATCGTCGGCGTCGACTGGTCCCAGGACGCCCTCAGACGCGCCCACGCCCACCTCCCGTACGCGGTGCGCGGTGAACTCACCGACGGCGGGCTGCCGTTCAGGTCCGCCTCCGTCGACGCCGTCCTGTTCAGCGAGGTCGTCGAGCACCTCGTCGACCCGGACGCGGCGCTCGACGAGATCCATCGGATCCTCCGCCCCGGAGGTCATCTCATGCTCTCCACACCGAACTTGGCCACCTGGTACAACCGTGCCCTGCTCCTGGCCGGTGTCCAGCCCGTCTTCTCCGAGGTGAGCCTGCGCGCGATCCACGGCCGGCCGGGCAAGGAGGTGGTGGGTCATCTGCGGCTCTACACGGCCCGCGCGCTACGGGAGTTCGTGGCGGCGTCCGGCTTCGAGGTCGTGGGGCTGCGGGGCGCGCCCTTCCACGGCGTACCGCGGCCGCTGCGCCCGCTGGACCGACTGGCGTGCCGTGTCCCGTCGATGGCCTCGATCCTGCTGCTGCACGCGCGAAGGACGTAGACCATGTGGTGGGGAGTGGCCGCGGCCCTGTTGGCGAACACGCTCTACAGCGCCGGATTCGTCCTGGAGAAACGGGCGTTGGCAGCACTGCCCGAGGTGAGCGTGCGCCGGCCCGCCCGGCTGCTGCGGCTGGTGCTCGGCAGTCCGCTGTGGATCAGCGGGTCCCTCGCCCTGGCGTCGGGCTTCGGCGCGCAGCTCGTCGTCTACCGCACCCTGCCGATCGCCGCCGCGCAGGGCATCTTCGTCTCCGGCCTCGTCATCCTCGTACTGCTCTCCTCCGTGCTGCTCGGCGAGGAGACCTCGGGCCGCGAACGGTACGCGCTCGGTGCGATCCTCCTCGCGCTCCTCATGGTGGTGCTGTCCCTCAAGGAGGGCTCCGACACGGTCAGCCGCAGCGCCCCGGCACCGCTGATCCTGCTGCTCTGCGTGCCGTCGCTCGCGCTGGGCGTCTGGCTGTACGGGTCCGCCGAGCGCCGCGCCCGCCACCGGCACCGCATGCCGACGACGGGCGTCGAGTACGGGGTGGCGGTGGGCCTGCTGTACGGGGTCAGTTCGCTGGCCATCAAGGGCGTGTCGAGCCACCTCGACGGCGGCGGGCTCGGCGCCGCGGTGCTCGGCGTGCTGCGCTCCCCGTACCCGTATCTCCTGCTCTTCACCGGGGCGTTCGGCCTGGTGATGTCGCAGGCGGCGCTGCAGCGCTGCCGGGCCTCGCTGATCGTGCCGGTCTGCACGACGGTGACGTGTCTGTTCACTGCGGTGCTCGGCACGCTCGCGTTCGGCGAGACGCTGCCCGCCGATCCGCTGCGGCTGGCGTTGCGGATCGGCGGTACGGCGCTGGCGGTCTCCGTACTCCTCGCGATGCCGAAGCACGACCCGCCGCCACCGCAGCCTCCACAACCCCCGCCCCTTGCAAAGGAGTTACCAGGTCATGAACCCCGACGACCCGCTGCTGAAGATACTGGCGTGCCCGCTCGACAAGGGGCCGCTGCTTCTCCTCGGAAAGGAGCCGGAGGGCCGGGAGATCACTGACGTTGCCACCGGTGGCGCCGGGAGCAGGGGGGACGCCCTCTACAACCCGCGGCTGCGCCGCCGCTACCCCATCGTGGACGGGATCCCGCAGCTCCTGCCGTCCTCCGGCGAGCAGGTGACGGACCGCGAACACGAGGAACTGTTGCGGCGTATCACCGAGGACGGCGAGGTCAGCGAGGACGGCGAGGACGGCGAGGCCGGCGGGCCCCGGTCCCCCGCCTCCGGGACGATGACGCCATGACCCTGGCAGCCCGTCTGGTCCCCTTCGTACCGGTGCGGCTGGTCGCCGCGGCCGCCAGGTTCGTCTATCCGCGCTTCGAGCCCGAACTGGCCCGGCTCGGCGACCTCTGCCCGCGCGGCTGCGGCACGGCGGTGGACGTGGGCGGCTGGTACGGCCCCTGGACCCGCCGTCTCTCGGACCGGGCGCGCCGCGTGGTGACGGTCGAGCCGGTCCCGCACCTGGCCCGGCTGCTCGCCGCCGTGACCCCCGGGAACGTACAGGTGGTCCGCGCCGCCGCGAGCGACAGGGCGGGCACGGCCCGGCTCTGGCTGCCGCCGGGCGACCGGGGCGACCGGGGCGTCTCGTCCCTCGTACGGCGGGACATCCACGCCCGCGCCCTGGACGTTCCCTGCGTCACCCTGGACAGCCTGAACCTCCGTGACGTCGACTTCATCAAGATCGACGTGGACGGCAACGAGCTGGCGGTGCTGCGCGGCGCGGGAACCCTCCTCACCCGGGACCGCCCGGCCCTGTTCATCGAGCTGGAGGCCCGTATCCAGCCCGTCGACGCGGTGGTCTCGTACCTCTCCGAGCGGGGTTACGAGGGCTGGGTGCTGCCCGGCGACACCTGGCTGCCGCTGTCCTCCTTCGACCTGGAGGCCCACCAGGCGCGCGCCGCGCACGTGGTCTCCCAGGGCCTGCTGCGCCGGGTGCTGCCGTTCCGGGGCCCGGGGTACGTCCGGTACGTGAACTCGGTGCTGTTCCTCCCCGACGGCCGACTCCCGGGCGAGCGATACGCACGGCACGCACGGCACGTACCGCGTGTACGACAGGATGGAACGCATGCCCCCCGCCAAGCGACCGGCTAGCCCGCGCACCCCAGGCACCCCGCCCGCCCCGTTCACGCCGCTCGACTTCCAGCTGGTCCTGCTGCGCCGGATGGCCGACCACAACCCGGACCTCGTGGAGGAAGCCCGCCACACGCTGGGCGCCTCGGTCGCCCAGATGCGCGAGTCCAACCGCCGCTGGCAGGCGATGCGGCACGCGCCGCGGAGCAGGGGCTCGGTCGCCCGCTACCGCTCGATCCTCGGTGACCCGGAGTCGGTGACACCGCGCAGCATCGGCGACCTGTCCTGCGAGGCGTTCCGGTGGCCGGTCCCGCTCTGGCCGGACCTGCGCTTCGAGGTGCTGGTGGCCCCGGGCGGCGTGGCCTGGAACGAGTGGCTGGTCCGCGCTCCAGGTGCCCCCGCCCCCGAGCTGCGCACCCTGGCGGACCTGGCGCCCTGGTCCTGCACGGTCGACGAGGCCGCCCGCGCCTTCGCACCGGCCCGGCCGCTGGAGGGGTCGGCGCCGACGCGGTGGGGGCTGGCGTTCGCGGCGCCGGACGCGTCGGGCGTACGACGGGACTGCGCGGCGGAGTTCACCTGGGGTCTGCTGCAGCGCGTGGCGGTGACAGGCGAACGGCCTTGATCACGGCTTCGGCGACAACCGGCACGGAGGCTTCGTGCAGGAAGAGGAAGAGGTTGGGCTCGACGAGTTCCAACTCCATGACGCGGGGTGTCCCGTCGTCGCCGTCCACCAGGTCCACGCGGGCGTAGAGCAGCTCGGGCGCACCGGGGACGGCGGCCAACGCGCGCTCGGCCACGGCGAGTTCGGCGGGGGTCGGCTGCCAGGTCCGCAGGTTCGGGTGCGGGACCTTCTGATCGTCGAACGCGGTGCCGGGTTCGAGGACGGCACCCTTGCGGATGGCGTGCAGGAAGCGCCCGCCGAAGAACTGCAGGGCCCGTTCGCCGGCCGTGTCGATGCTGCGGACGTACGGCTGCACCATCGCGGTCAGCCCTTCGGCGTGCATCCGCTCAAGGTGCCGTACGGCGGCCTCCTGGTCCTTCGGCGTGTAGCGCGCCGCATACCGGGCGCCGGCCCCCGAGGTCGGCTTGACGACGTACTCGCTGTCGGCGGGCAGATCGACCGGGTCGCCCGGAGCGAGATAACGGGTGTCGACGACGGGCACCCCGGCGGCGGCGAGGTCACCCAGGTACCGCTTGTCGGCGTTCCACCGCACCACCTCGGCCGGGTTGGCCAGCGTCGTGACAGCCCCGCACCGCTCGGCCCACGCCAGGTACTCGGCGGCCCGCCAGCTGTAGTCCCAGGTGGACCGGATCAGCACAAGGTCGAAACCACCCCACTCGACATCGGAATCGTCCCAGCACACGACCTCGACCTCGGCCTCGACGTCGATGTCGCCCCCGGCCTTCCGCACCGCGTCAGCGAGAACGGGCAGGTCACGGTCGTACCCCGACTCCCGCACCTCCTGGCAGGTGACCAGCGCGATACGGAACGTACTGCGTGCCACGGCGGGCTCCTCAGAACTGGAACGTCTGGTCGGTCTTGAGATCGCAGGCTAACAACCCGCCCGGTGACGGAATCGGGCACCGTAGGACCACGCATGGAACAACTATAGTTACGTTTTGTTCGTAGCCACACGATCGATTACTCACCCGCTGACGCACCCGAAGGAGCCCGAACGCCATGGCCAGTGATGTCACGACCTCCGCCGCTGCTGGAACACAGGCGTGCGGGCGGCTTCCGATCGAGCATGGGGATTTCATTCGGCAGGTGCTGGACCGGGTCGGTGACAAGTGGTCCCTGCTCGTGATCGCCAACCTTCAGGGCGGGCCGCGCCGTTACAGCTATCTGCAGCAGTCCGTGCCCGGCGTCTCCCAGCGGATGCTGACCCTCACCCTGCGCAAGCTCGGTGAGGACGGGCTGGTCACCAGGACCGCGTACGCCGAGGTGCCGCCCCGTGTCGAGTACGCCCTGACCCCGCTCGGGGAGAGCCTCCTCGGTGTGGCCACGCCGCTCGTCCAGTGGGCGTCCACCCATCACGCCGTGATCCGCGAACACCGGGCTCTGGCGCAGGCGGGCTGACGGCCGTCGGCTCCGGTCGGCGTCAGGCTGCCGGGCTCCGCCGCGACGTGAAGTTCTCACCGTGCTTACGGGCCTGCGCGTGAGCCTCCGCCAGTGACGCGTCGTGCAGGCCCCTGAACTGGGCCAGCACCGGCACCACCGGGGCCAGGCCGAACTCGACGGTGATGAATTCCAGCGCGAGGCCGAGTTCCCGTTCCAGGATCTCCCGCAGGTTCGGCACCAAATGGTCCCGGCCCTCGTGCGGCGCGCCCGGTCCGTACGCGCCACCCCGTGACGAGATCACCAGAGCCGGACGCTCGGCGGCCGGCGGCGGCCCGTCCGGCATCGAATACGTACGCCCGAAAATGACGACCTGGTCCAGCCACGCCTTGAACGACGAAGGTATTCCGTAGTTGTACAGCGGCACCGTGAAGAGATAACCGGCCGCTCCCAGGAATTCCTCGACCAACTCGTCCTGCAGCGCCGCCGCCTCGGCCTCCTCGGGCGTGTGACCGGCGGGATCCGTCAGACGTGACGAGATACCCGCCGCGGTCAAATGGGGAATCGGCGCGGCGGCCAGATCACGGTGGACCACCTCTCCCGTCCAACCGTCCAGGAACGAACGCGCGACCCGACGCGAAATCGACTCGGCGTCGAACGACGTGGCATCGATGTGCAGCAGATACGACATGACTCTCGATTCACTCAGTGCCGATAAACCCACGGCCGCCAACACGCTTTCGACTTCCCAGACGTCTATGGCTTCCGACGCGCTCATGACGTGCACGCAGGCCCAGCATGCATCACCGGTGAATCGCCTACAAAAGGCACATCGGTGTCCGTACCGAATAAGAATGTGCGTCATAATCTACGTACGGTTCGCTCGCGCATACCCCAGCCGGGCCGGCTTCACGGCTGGGTGCGTCGCTCGACGGCGTCGAACGCGGGCGCGAGCAGGGTCAGCGCCGCGCGGAGCTGGTCGGGCAGCGAGCCCGAGGGCACGACCAGCCCTCCGGCGCCGAGGCTCCCGGCGGCCTCCCCGCTCCCGGCCGGCCGGAGCCAGCCTTCCAGCACGACGCGAACCGCCGCGGCCACACTTGCCGCGAGAACGCGGGCGGTGGCCGTGTGCGCTCCGGCGCCGTCCAGGTGTTCAGCTATCGCCGCCGCGAGAGGAGGTTCGAGGTCGGCGGTGGTTTCGAGGAACGCGGCGCGCAGCGCGGTCCGGGTGGTGATCAGCAGCAGCGCCTCGTGCTCACGCTCGCCGGTGTTCGTGTACTGCTCGACCACCGCTTCGGTGACGGCGTCGGCCAGGCGGACCCCCGCGGGCCGGGCCGCGACCGCCGCCGCGATCCGCGTCTCGCGGTCCGCGGTGACGGCGGCGACGATCGCCTGCTCGCGGCTGGCGAAGTAGTTGTTGTAGGTGCGCGGCGAGACCCCGGCCGCCTCGGCGATGTCCTCGACCCGCACCTGGTCCGGTCCGCGCTCCACGGCCAGCCGCAGGGCCGCCTCGCGCAGCGCCTCGCGTGTGGCCTGCTTCTTCCGCTCCCGCAGCCCTGGTGGTGTCGTCACGGTGCCAGCATTCCACGCAGAGTGCGTGCACGCAAAATTGCGTGCACGCACTTTTCCTGTCAGGCTCGGCCCACCCGGGACCGACCGACCCGACCACGACCACGACCGACAGAGGGGCCGTCACGATGCGAGCCAGAGGAATGACCTACGACACCGGATTCGTGGCGCACGGGCAGATCTCCCGCGAGCGTTTCGACCCCGCGGTGGTCCGGCGCGAGCTCGCCATCATCCGTGACGATCTGCACTGCAACGCGGTCCAGATCATCGGCGGCGACCCGGACCGACTGGAGCTGGCCGCCGCTGCCGCCGCCGAACTCGGCCTGGAGATCTGGTTCTCGCCCTATCCGCTGGAGCTGGACCAGGAGCAGATCCTCGCGCTCTTCCGCGACTGCGCCGAGCGAGCGGAACGGCTCCGGCGGCAGGGGGCCGCGGTCGTGTTCGTCGCGGGGGTCGAACTGAGCCTGATGAACCGGGGGTTCCTGCCCGGAGAGAGCCCCGAGGAGCGCGTCGAGCAGCTGATGGGCCAACCCGAGCGGCGCGCAGAAGCGCTGCGCGAACTCGGCGTGTGCTTCAACGCGTTCCTCCGAGACGCGGCGGCCTCGGTCCGCGAGTGCTTCCGGGGCAGGCTCACCTACGCGTCCGTCCAGTTCGAGCAGGTCGACTGGACCCCCTTCGACATCGTGACGTTCGAGCTGATCCGTTCCGCCGAGGTCGCCGACCGGTTCCGGGACGCAGTGCGCACCCTGGCCCAGGACCCGAAGCCGCTCGCCATCACCGGGTTCGGCACCGCCGCCTACCGTGGCGCGGGAGACCGCGGTGGGCGGGTGCTGGAAGTGGTCGAGCACGACCCCGAGACCAAGGCCCCGGTACGACTCGACGGCATCTACGAGCGTGACGAGGCCGGCCAGGCCGCGTATCTGAGCGAACTGCTGGAGATCTTCGAGACCGAGGGCGTGGACAGCGCGTTCGTGTTCCTGTTCGCCCTGCCCGGCTACCCGCACCGCCCGGACGGCGACCCCAGGGACGATCTGGACCGGGCCGGCCTGGGCATCGTCAAACTCCTCGAAGGGCGCCGGGGACAGACCTACCCCGACATGGAGTGGGAGCCCAAGGCCGCCTTCGCGGCGGTGGCGCAGCGCTATCGGAGGTGACGGGCGCCGCGTGCGGTGACCATGGCGCCCGCGCCACCACCCACCGCTCCGCGCCGGAAGCGGCTAGGAAACGCCCGGCAGCCGGCGCGGCTCCACGCGGTCCTCGGTGGCCCTGTCGCCGTCCCGGGTCACGATGTACGCGCCCTTGCCCGCGGTCTCCGTGACGGCCTCGACCAGTTCCGTGCCGCGGTAGACCAGGCCCACCCCGTCGTCGGTGCAGTGGGTGGTGGGGAGGGTGCCGTCCGCCACCAGGCCGTGGATCAGCGGGCGGCGGCCCGGGTCGCTGTCGTAGTGGACGCCGTTGCCGTACGGAAGGAAGCCCAACGCGTCGGTCACGGGCCGCAGTTCACGGCCGAACGAGTCCGTGGTGCCGCCCTGGAACCAGCAGATCGAACCCGCGCTGACCCCGCTGAGGACGACACCCGAGCGCCAGGCCTTGTGGAGGACGGTGTCGAGTCCGTGCACCCGCCAGACCGCGAGGAGGTTGGCCACCGAGCCGCCCATCACCCAGACGACGTCCTGGTCCAGGACGGTGCCCTCGACGTCGTCGAGGTTGGGTCTCGGAAAGAGGTGGAGGGGGACCAGGTCGAAACCGGCCACCCGGGCCGCCTCCGTCATACGGGCCGTGACGTGTTCGGCGTCACCGAGGGCCGTGCCGATGTACAGCACCCGGGGGCGGCGGCCGTGCGCGCCCGACAGGTCGACCGCGTGGTGCACGAGCGCGTCGAACTCCACCATCGTCCGGGCACCCGCACGGTGGCCGCCGGAGGTGGCGAGGATCGTGGGCTCCCGCCCGTTCCCTGCGGATGAGAGGGCGGGCGCGGATTCCGGCGCGGATTCGGGCTCAGGTGTGATGGGCGCGGTCATGGCTCCCGATCCTAACGACGCCGCCCGCAACCGCCGGTCGTCACACTCACGGCGCCCACGACCGCCGTCAGGCCCCCTGTTCCCCGTCCCCCTCCGGGTCCCAGTCCAGCAGCCGCACCCGCGCCACCGTCTGTACGTGTCTGCGCATCGCCGCGGCGGCCCGGCCCGGCTGCTGGGCCACGATCGCGTCGAAGATCGCGCGGTGCTGGGTGAGGGAGCGAGTGGGCCGGCCCGGCTGCCGCAGCGACTCGTGGCGGCTCTCGGTGATCTGTTCGGCGATGGACCGCATGAACTCGGCGAGGATGCCGCTGTGCCCGGCGGCCGTGACCGCCGCGTGGAACAAGCGGTCGCCCTCGATGCCGTGTTCGCCCGCCGTGATCTCGTTGCGCATGTGCGCGAGGGCGGAGTCCATCGCGGCCACGTCCTCGTCGGTACGGCGCTCGGCGGCCAGTTCCGCGAGCTTGGTCTCCAGGGCCTCCCGGGCGTCGAGCACGTCGGGCAACCGGCGTCGGCGGTCGACGAGTTGCTCCACCGGTTCCGCGTCGAGGGTGTCGCCGACGAGGTAGGTCCCACCGCCGTGGCGGACCTCGACCAGCCCCTGGACCTCCAGAACCACTATGGCCTGCTTCACGGAGGCGCGGCTGACCCCGAGCCTCGCGGCCAGGTCGCGCTCGGGCGGGAGGCGGTCACCGGCACCCAGGCCGCCCTCGGCCGCGTAGCTGCGCAACCGGTCGAGGACCTGCTCGTACAGGCGCGGCTTGGACCCCATGGGCCGCAGTGCGTCGGTCATGTCCGGTCTTCCCCCTTACCTCTCGGTCTGGTGGATGAGTGGCTGAGCCAATTTACGTCATCTCTCTTGACGCTCTCCACGGCGGCCACCCAATGTGGTTCAGCCACTTGGCCAATCAGCACCCCGTTGGTCAAGTGGCTCAGCCACTCACCCACTTGGCCGACCGAACCGCTCTCCCCCGGCCATCCCCCCAGCCCTACTCTTTCCCCCCACCCCTCTCCCCTCCCTCATCCTCCGCTCGACAAGGGACCCAAAGACGGGAGCCCGTATGTCCGCCGAACTGATATCGATCCTCGTGCTCGTCGTGGTGTTCGTGATCGCCACCACCCGCTCCATCAACATGGGCGCCCTCGCCTTCGCCGCCGCCTTCGGAGTCGGCGAACTCGTCGCGGACCTCGACGCCGACAAGATCTTCGCCGGTTTCCCCGGCGACCTCTTCGTGGTGCTCGTCGGCGTGACGTACCTGTTCGCGATCGCCCGCGCCAACGGCACGACCGACTGGCTGGTGCACGCCTCCATCCGGCTCGTGCGCGGGCGGGTCGTACTGATCCCGTGGGTGATGTTCGTCCTGACCGGCGCGCTCACCGCGATCGGCGCGGTCAGTCCGGCCGCCGTCGCCATCGTGGCGCCGATCGCCCTGAGCTTCGCCGCCCGGTACTCCATCAGCCCGCTGCTGATGGGCGCGATGGTCGTGCACGGCGCCCAGGGCGGCGGCTTCTCCCCCATCAGCATCTACGGGTCGATCGTCAACGGCATCGTCGAACGCGAGGGCCTCCCCGGCAACGAGGTCGCCCTCTTCCTCGCCTCGCTCATCGTCAACCTCGTCATCGCGGGCGTGGTGTTCGTGGTGTTCGGCGGGCTGAAGCTGCGGAACGACGACAGCGTGCTCTCGGGAGCGGCCGCCACGGCGAGAACGGCAGCCGGGAAGTCGGGCGGCACGCCCACCGGCTCCGGAAAGAGCTCCGGAACGGGCCCCGGCGCAGGCGGCGAAGCCGAAGGAACGGAAGGAACCGGCGAAACCGATGTGACCGACGGCGACGCCTCCCGGCTCAACCCCGCCCGCATCGCCACCCTCGCCGCCCTCGTCGCCCTCGTCGTCGCCGTGCTCGCCTTCGACCTGGACGCCGGCCTCACCTCCATCACCCTCGCCGTGCTGCTCAGCACCTTCTGGGCCGAGGACAGCCGCAACGCCGTCACCCAGATCGCCTGGCCGACGGTCCTGCTGATCTGCGGTGTGCTGACGTACGTCGGTGTCCTGGACGAGATGGGCACGATCGACTGGGCGGGCGAGGGTGTCAGCGACATCGGCGTCCCGCTGCTCGCCGCCGTGCTGCTCTGCTACATCGGCGCGCTGATCTCCGCGTTCGCCTCCTCGGTCGGCATCATGGGGGCGCTGATCCCGCTCGCGGTGCCGTTCCTGGCGCAGGGCGAGATCGGGGCGGTCGGCATGGTGGCGGCGCTCGCGGTGTCGGCGACCGTGGTGGACGTGAGCCCGTTCTCGACGAACGGAGCCCTGGTCCTCGCCGCGGCACCCGGTGTCGACCGGGAACGCTTCTTCCGACAGCTGATGGTGTATGGAGGGATCGTGGTGGCCGTGGTCCCCGCCGTGGTGTGGCTCGCGCTGGTCGTGCCCGACTGGGGATGACGACCCCGGCCGCCGACGACCGCCGACGACCGCCGCAGATCGCCCATGACCGACGCTCGACCAGCAAGGAGTACGCACGCGTGTCCCCTCTCTTCCCGGCCCTGACCGAGGCACTGGCGGACCCGGACGGCACCGCCGCGCACCGGCCCGCCCTGCGCTTCGGCGACCGCTCCCTGACCTACGGCGAACTCGCGGCGACCGCCGCCCCACTGGCCGCCCGGGTCGCGGAGGCCGGGCGGATCGCCGTCTGGGCCACGCCCACCCTGGAGACCGCGGTCGCCGTGGTCGCCGCGCTCCAGGCCGGTGTCCCGGCCGTGCCGCTCAACCCCAAGTCGGGCGGGAGCGAGCTGGGCCACATCGTGGCGGACAGCGCGCCGACCCTGGTGCTCGCCCGGCGGGACGACCGACTGCCGCCCGCGCTCGACGCCTTGGACCGCGTCGACGTCGAGATCGACACCACCAGTGCGGTACGCGCCCCGCGGCCGACGGCACCCCCGGACGCCTCGGACGCCTCGGACGCCCCAGACACGCCGGACGCTCCAGGCGCCCCGGACTCCCCCGCCCTGATCGTCTACACCTCCGGCACCACCGGCCCCCCGAAGGGCGCCGTCATCCCCCGCCGGGCCGTCGCCACCACCCTGGACGCCCTTGAGGACGCCTGGCAGTGGACCGGCGACGACGTCCTCGTGCACGGCCTGCCCCTCTTCCATGTGCACGGCCTGATCCTGGGCATCCTCGGCCCGTTGCGCCGCGGTGGGTCCGTACGGCATCTCGGCCGCTTCGAAACAGCGGGCGTGACAAGGGAGTTGAGCACGGGCGCCACCATGCTGTTCGGGGTCCCGACGATGTACCACCGGATCGCGGAGGCCCTGCCCGACGACCCGGCGCTCGCGAAGGCGCTGGCACGGGCGCGGCTGCTCGTGTCGGGCTCCGCGGCCCTGCCGGTGCACGACCACGAGCGGATCGCGGAGGCGACCGGCCGACGGGTCATCGAGCGGTACGGGATGACGGAGACCCTGATGAACACGAGCGTCCGCGCCGACGGCGAGCCCCGCGCCGGTACGGTCGGCCTCCCCCTCCCCGGCGTCGAGCTGCGGCTGACGGAGGAGGACGGGACGACCCCCGTGACGGCGTACGACGGGGAGAGCGTGGGCGAGATCCAGGTCCGGGGGCCCAACCTCTTCACCGAGTACCTCAACAGGCCCGACGCGACGGCGGCGGCCTTCACCGAGGACGGCTGGTTCCGCACCGGGGACGTGGCGGTGCGCGACCCCGACGGGTACGTGCGCATCGTCGGCCGCAAGGCCACCGACCTCATCAAGAGCGGCGGCTACAAGATCGGGGCGGGCGAGATCGAGAACGCCCTCCTGGAGCACCCGGGAGTCCGGGAGGCCGCGATCACGGGCGAACCGGACGCCGACCTCGGCGAGCGGATCGTGGCGTGGATCGTCCCCGCCGACCCCCGGTCCAGGCCGCCCGCCGAGGAGTTGGCCGACCATGTGGCCGACCGCCTCGCACCCCACAAGCGGCCCCGGGTCGTCCACTACCTCGACGCCCTGCCCCGCAACGACATGGGCAAGATCATGAAGCGCGCGCTGACTCATGACTGAGGGTTCCCGACGGTTCTCGGCCCGGGAGGCGATCACCCTCGTCTCCACCGACTTCACCGAACTACCCGCCCCCACAGGCCCGTTCACGGAAGGTGCGTACGGGCCGGACGGCCCCCTGTCCTGGCAGGGTTACGACGCCTCGCGGGCCCGCGCCAAGGACCGCACCGGTGAGGAGGAGTCCGTCGTCTGCGGCACCGCCACCCTCGGTTCGACCGCCGCCGTGCTGATCTCCTTCGAGTTCGGCTTCCTCGGCGGTTCGCTGGGCGAGCGCACGGGCGACCGGCTGGAGGCCGCGTACACCTACGCGCGCGAACACCGCCTCCCTGTCGTCTCCCTCGTCGCGACGGGCGGCAGCCGTATGCAGGAGGGCATGCGCGCGCTGGTCCAACTCCAGCGTGTGGCGCTGCAGTCGACGCTCAACCGGGCGGCCCGCCTCCCGCAGATCGCCGTCCTGCGCGACCCCACCACGGGCGGCGGCTGGGCCACCCTGGGCGCGGGCGCCGACGTGGTCCTCGCGCTGCCGGGCGCGCAGGTGGGCTTCGCAGGGTCCCGGGTCCGCCCGCCCGACGCGGACCCGGCCGCGTACACGGCCGAGGCGCAGCTGGCGGCGGGCGCGGTCGACGCGGTGGTGCCGGAGCGGGAGCTGCCGGACGCACTCGCGCTCTGGCTGCGCCTGCTGAGCCACCCGACGGCCGACCCCGTGCCACCTCCCCGGGCCCTCTCCCGCACCGGCCTCCCGGCCACCGGCTGGGAGGCCGTGCACCACGCCCGTGCCCCCGAACGCCCGCACGCGCACGCCTACTTGGATGCCCTCTTCGCGCACCGCGCGGCGATCAGCGGCGACCGCTGCGGCGGCACCGACGACGGCATGCTCTGCGGTTTCGGCATCGGCGTCGGCAACGGGCCCGAGGACGGCCGTACGGTCGCCTACGCCGCCCAGACCGGCACCGCCACGCGCCCCGCCGGCTACCGCACCGCCGCCCGGCTGATCCGGCTCGCGGACCGGCTCCGTATCCCGGTGCTGACGCTGGTGGACACCCCGGGGGCCGCCAATGACGCGGAGGCGGAACGGCAGGGCGCGGGCGCGGCGATCGCGGACCTGTTCGCAGCCGTGGCGGCCGCCCGGACCCCGGTCACCACCCTGCTGATCGGGGAGGGCGGCTCGGGCGGTGCGCTGGCCCTCGCGGCACCGGACAACACGTGGGCCACGCCGGACAGTTACTTCTCCGTCATCGCCCCCGAGTGGGCGGCCGCCATCCTCAAGCGCCCGGCGGCGGAGGTACGGGCCACGGCCGACCAACTCCGTATCCGGCCGCAGGACTTGGTGGAGCTGGGCGTGGTGCGCGGCGTCGTCGAGCCCTTGGCACCGCCCTCGTAGCGGGCGTGGGCCTACCGCACGCCCACCGCCCGGATGATCTCCTGCGTCACCGAGCCGCCCCGGTCGTCGCCGGCCGAGGCCCGCAGCGACACGTACTCGGCGTCATGCGGCACGCTGAGCACGCCCTGCCAGGCGGCCTCACCGGCGTCACCCACACCTGTGCGGGAGAGGCGGACCGTCCGCCACGACGTGCCGTCGTCGTACGACACTTCGAGCTTCCCTCCGTCGAGGGTCCCGGTGGCTCCGGTGGCCGGTGCGCCCGCCACGTACGCGGAGTGGATGCCGACGGGCAGCCGGCCCCCGCCCCGCACGTTCCCGGCGAGATCGGTGTCGACGTCGAAGCCGAGGTTGATCAGCGGCAGGGTCGTCCAGCGGTCCTCCGGGGTGGCCGCCGACCTGAAGGTCCACTCGGAGTGGCCCCTGGTGCCGAGCCTCCAGCGGTCCGCGTCCAGGGTCGTGTCGGTGACGACCTTGTACGCGTGCTCGTCGGCGGGCGCGTCCCAGACGTACGCGCCGGAGCTGGTCCGCCGGTCCACCAGCTCCCCGTCGAGGTACGCCTCGGTGAACTGGGTCATGCCGGTGCTCTCGTCCCATACGTTGCCGAAGCCGGTGTGGTCGGGCCCGGAGTCGCCCCAGCCCGGTGTGTTGAACTGCAGTGTCGTGCCCGAGCGTTGCTGTCCCCAGCCGAGCCCCGAGCCGAGCCAGGGGTGCCAGACCGGCTTGAACCAGTCGAGGTCCGCACGCGTACCCCCGCGGTACCGGACGAGCCCGCTGCGCTCCTCCAGGTCACCGGCGCCCAGGTTGACGGACTCGTGCCACAGCTGGCCGGGGCCCGTGGACACGTAGTCGGTCCGCTCGGCCGGGAAGGCGGCCCGCTCCTGGAAGCCCAGCCCGACGGGGAACGAGTCCTCGGTGAGCGAGTACCGGAACTCGCTGCCCGCGACGGGCTTCACCGCGTGGAACGAGGTGTCCAGCACGGCCAGTTCACGGCGCGACGGCTCGTAGGTGAGGTCGCCCGACGGGATGCGCCCCTTGTGGCCTTCCGAAAGGTCGTACATGTAGGGCGTGTCGACTGTTCCCTTCGTCTCGACCTTCCTGGCCGACCGGAGCCGCTTGGCGTCCGCCGCGTCGACGGTGGCGATCTGGAGGGGCCGGTCGGCGTTGTCGTCGGTGCCGAACCAGGCGTTGAGCCGGCCCGGTACGTCGTCCGTCACGAACAGCGCCTCGGCGCCCGCGTCCTGGGCGGCCCGGGCCACCTCGGAAGGCACGGCGCCGTCAGCCATCCGGACGAGAACGGCCTTGCCCCGTACGGACTTTCCGTCGTACCGCCCACGCGTCCCGCTGCCGACGTCGACGAGCGACAGCGTGCGGCGCCCCTCGACGAGCGTGCCCCCGGGCTGGACCACGGCCTCCTCGACGCCCTTGACCTCCAGCTTCGGCTTCCCGAGCCGCCACACGGTCCGGTACTCGAAGCTGCCCTCCGTCACCTTCGCCGTGGGCGCCGCGAAGACGCTGTCGTACCTGATCGGCACCTGGACGGCCCCCGACACGTCCGAGCCGTTCGCCGCCCGGTGGTACTCCATGAGCAGCTGCCGGGTCTCGGTACGCCGGTCGACCCGCGCCGAGAGCTCCCTCAACCCGCGCCCGTCCAGAGTGACTTCGCGGTCCCGGTCGAGCCGGATCTCGGGCGCCGCCAGGAAGCCGAGCCCGAGCGAGTCGGCGCCGCGGCTGCCGCGTACGTCGAGGAAGGAGCTCAGGCTGTACGTGCCCGGCCTCAGCCTCAGCTCCGCCGTGCCCGTGTCACCGACCCGCTCCGAGAACGGGGCCGTGTCCTCGGCGAGTCGCTGCACCGCGACGTCGGCGGCGGTGGCGTCGCCGTCCCGGTCCTTGACGTGGACGGTGAGCGTGTACCGCTCCTCCTCCTTGACCAGCCCGAAGGCGGTGTGCGCGACAGGCGTGCCGTCCGCCGTCGAGGCGACGATCCGCCCAACGCTGTTGCCGACCGGGGCCTTGACCCCGTCCCCGGTCACGTCCGTCGACGCGGTCCCATGTGCGGGCACGGCCAGCGTGGTGTCGGCGAGCGTCGCGACGCCCTCGGGCGCGCCCTGCACCGCGAGGTTCAACTCGACCGGCGCGGCGGAGGAGTTGGTGTAGGTGAGGGTCCGCGTGACCGGCTCGTCCGACGCGTACGGCCAGCGGTGGAAGCCCAGATCCACGCTGCCCGTGGCCGTGACCTCGGCCGCCACCGCGCCGGGGACGTTCACCCGTCCGGCGCCCAACACGTAAGGGGAGGCGTCGAGTTGCCTCGACGTCGACATCAGCGCGTCCTTGAGCCGCGCGCCGGTCCAGTCGGGGTGCCGCTCGGCGAGGAGCGCGGCCACGCCCGCGACATGGGGCGCCGCCATCGACGTACCGCTCATGGTGGTGTAGTCGCCGCTGCCCGCGGAGAGCCGGGAGCGGGCGGCGAGGATGTCGACGCCCGGCGCGGACAGGTCGGGCTTCAGCGCGTTGTCACCGTGGCGCGGGCCCTCGCTGGTGAAGTACGCGGCGGTGTCCCGCGCGTCGACCGCGCCGACGGTGAGTGCGGAGTCGGCGGCGCCGGGCGAGCCGATGGAGGAGGGGGCGCCGGTGTTGCCCGCGGCGACGACGAAGAGGGCGCCGGTCTCCTCGGTGAGGGTCTCGACGGCCTGGGCCATGGGGTCGGTGCCGTCGCTGGGCTCCGTCGTGCCGAGGCTCATGGAGACGACCGTGGCGCCGACGTCCCGCGCGGCCCACTCCATGCCGGCGATGATCTGCGACTCGCTGCCCGTGCCCTGGTCGCCGAGCACCTTCCCGACGGCGAGCGTGGCGCCGGGCGCGACGCCCCGCTCCGCGCCGCCGGACGCGGCGCCGCTGCCGCCCACGGTCGAAGTGACGTGGGTGCCATGGCCGTTGCGGTCGGCAACCTCTTCCCCCTCGATGAAACTCCTCGTGGCGGCGACCCGCCCGGCGAGATCGGGATGACCGGCGTCCACCCCCGTGTCCAGCACCGCGACGGTGACGCCCTTGCCGGTGAGCCCCGCCTCCCAGGCCTCGGGCGTGCCGATCTGGGCGTTGCTCTCGGCCATGTCGGCACGGACCCGCCCGTCGAGCCAGACCTTGTCGATCCCCTCTTCGCCGGTGGCGTCCTGGTGGGTGAAGGCCTGCCAGAACGTCCGCCCCCTGCCTGCGTCGACGGCGATGCCGCGGACGCTCGGCAGCCCGCGCGTCCTCTCGGTGCCGCGCGGGGCCGCCACCCGCGCGCTCTTCCCGTAGGTGACGATCAGCGGCAGCTCGTCCGTCGTCCCGGCGGTGAGCCCTTGGCGTATCAGCTCACCCACGTCGAACAGCCGCCGGTCGAGGGTGCCCGCCCGCAGATACGGCAGGGCCTCGTCCGGTACGACGGACAGGGCGCCGTTCGCCGTCCGCGTACGGACCGCTCCGGTCGCCCCCTTCGGCCGTTCGACGGCCACCGTCCGCCTGCCGCCGCCGAGTTCGGTGACGGTCACCCGGTCGCCTGTGACGAGGGTGACGGTGTGGGCGGAGGAGCCGGGGTGGGCGCGGGACGGCGTACCCGCATCGCCATGCGCACCCAGACCGGTCTTCGAACCGAGGCCCGGACCGATGTCCTGTGCGTGGGCGCCGCCCGCGGGGAGCAGCGCGAGCACGAGCCCGGCCGCCGCGAGCGCCGCCCCGCGTCTCGCAGATCCTCTGATCATCCGTGTCCCTCTCCTCGAACCCGGGTGATGCCCGGGGCTGCGAAGAGTGTCGGGGGCCAGTGTTTCGGCAGCGCTGACGGAGGCTGGCGGGAAGCTGCCCTGGCGGCTATCCGCCAGGCCGGGAGGTGACCTGACGGATGGTGACCTGGGACCGTCCCCGGCCCCGCCCCTCGGTCCCGGCCCCCGTCACTCGGCCCCCGTCACCCGATTGCCCCGCCGCCGCCGAGAACCACCCGTCCAGCCGCACCCCGCCCGGCCCACCAGAAAAGGCGACACCCCGTCAGCTCCCGCACGATGCGTAGTGAGGACCGCCGCCCGGTGGAGTCCCACGGTCTGCGCTCTCGGGAGGACCCGCCATGACCGCCAGCCTGGAGCAGTTGCGCCGCTGCCACTTCGCCGTCGACCTGGGGGCGGCGCGTACCCGTGTCTTCGTGAAGGGGGCCGGGCTGATCGTCGACCAGCCGAGCGTCGCCGCGGTGAACACGCGGACCGGCGCGCTGATCGCGGTCGGAGAGTTCGCCGAGAAGATGACGGGCCGCACCCCGCACTACATCCGTGTCGTACGCCCCGTCTCCGGCGGCACGGTCGTCGACATCGAGATGGCCCAGCGCATGCTCCGCCAGCTCCTCGGGGACAAGGTCCGCCGCACCCTGCGCCGCAAGCCGCTGCTCCGGGCCGCCGCCTGCACCCCGCACGACTCCGACCCGCTGGCCCAGCGCGCCACGGTCGAGACCCTCGTCGGCCTCGGTGCGCGCCGCGTCGAACTGGTCGACACGCTCATCGCCGCCGGGGTGGGCTGCGGACTGCCCGTGGAGCGCCCCGAGGCCACCATGATCATGGTGTGCGGGGCCGCCACCACCCAGGTCGCCGTACTGTCGCTCGGCTCGATCGTGACCGCCGAACGCATCCCCGTGGGCGGCGAGGCCATCGACAACGCGATCGTCCAGCACCTGCGCCACCACCACGAGCTGATGCTGCCCTCGCAGTCCGTACGCCCGCTGCAGCTCGCCCTCTCCGGGAACGGGCTCACCCCGCACGGGCCCGCCTCCACGGAGATCCACGGCAGGGACGTCGCCACCGGGCTCGCCCGTTCCGTCCAGGTCGACACCGCGGCCGTGCGCAACGCCATCCAGACCCCGCTGACCGCGGTGCTCGACGGCATCGGCAAGGTGCTGCGCGTCTGCCCGCCGGACCTGGTGGCCGACCTCGCCGACCGCGGGATCATGATGGTCGGCGGCAGTGCGCTGCTGCCGGGCCTCGACCAGATGCTGCGGCAGGCGACGGGGATGCCGGTGCACATCGCCGAACGGCCCGACGTGTGCGCGGTCCTCGGCCTGGGCGCGATGCTGGAGGGCAAGATCGAGCCGCTGGTCCTCGACCCGACAGCCGGCTGAGCTCCCCTACATGGCCGCAGGCGAAGAGCCCCCTTCCCGCTCCCCTTCTTCATCTTCCCCCTCCCTCCCGCTGCCCCGGCTCCTCGAAGCCGTCCTCGGTGCCGGCAGCGATCTCGAACTGCGGGCCACGCTCCAGCGCATCGTGGAGAACGCGGCCGCGCTGACCGGCGCCCGGTACGCGGCCCTCGGCGTGCTCGGCCCCGGCGAGAACGGCCTGTCGGAGTTCTGCACGACGGGGCTCTCGAAGGTGGAGCGGGCGTTCATCGGACACCCGCCCAGCGGCCACCGGGGGTTGCTCGGCGTTCTCGTCGAGGAGTGCGCGCCGCTCAGGCTCACCGACCTGACCGCCGACCCGCGCTCGTGCGGAGTCCCGCCCGGACATCCGCAGATGCGCGGCTTCCTCGGCGTACCGCTGTTCGTGCAGGACGAGGTGTACGGCACCCTCTCCCTCGCCGAGAAGCGCGACGGACCGTTCACCGCCGAGGACGAGCAGGTGGCGCGCCTGCTGGCCGCCCAGGCGGGGATCGCGATCGGCAACGCCCACCTGGCCGAGACGGCCCGCCGCCGGGAACGCTGGATCGAGGGCGCGGCGGCGGTGACGACGGCGCTGCTGACCGGCGAGGCGGCGGCCGACGCGCTGATGACGGTCGCCGAGCGTGCCCGCGTCCTCGCCGACGCGTCGGCCGGGGTGATCCTCCAGCCCACGGACGAGGGCGGTATGGAGATCGTCACGGCGTCGGCGCTGGACAGCCCGCGCGGTCTGATCGGCACGGTCATCGAGCCGGGCAGCGCGGTCCTGGAGCAACTCCTCGGCGGGGAGCCGGTGTTCCTCGACGACTCGGCGACCGACCCGCGGATGACGACCGCGGTACGGCACCGGTTCGGGCCCAGCATGATGCTGCCGCTGCAGGCCGGGGGCCGGCTCATCGGCACCCTCGCCCTGCCGCGCCGGCGCGGCGATCCCCCGTACAGCCCGGCGGAGAAGCTGCTGGCCACGCAGTTCGCCTCGCAGGCCGCCCTGGCGCTGGTACTGGCCGACGCCCAGCAGCGCCGGGAGCGGCTGGCCGTGTTCGAGGACCGTGACCGGATCGCCCGTGACCTGCACGATCTGGTCGTGCAGCGGCTGTTCGCCACCGGCATGATGCTGGAGTCCACGCAGCGCCGCACGGCCGCGGAGGAGCGGGACGCCGAGGTCCACGCGACGATCGGGCGGGCCGTCGACGAGCTCAGGTCGACCGTCCAGGAGGTCCGTACGGCGATCTTCGCCCTGCAACAGCCGCCCGCCGACGCCCCGACCAGCTTCCGGGGCAAGGTGCTGCGCGAGACGGCGGGCGCCGCGGCGGTCCTCGGCTTCCAGCCGTCGGTCCAGTTCACCGGGCTCGTCGACACCCGCATCCCGGACACGGTGGCCGGACAGCTCCTCACCGCCCTCCGAGGCGCCCTCGCCGCCGCGTCCCGCCGTACCGGCACGTCCCGTATCGGGATCACGGTCGACGCGACGGTGCGGCTCCCGGACGGCAGGAACGGAGTACGCCTGACGGTCTCCGGCGACGGAGAGGCGGAAGCCCCCGGCCAGGAGGAGGACACGACAACGACGTGGCAGTCTCCCCTTTAGCCGTGCTTCTGGTTCAGCCGTCCGTCTGGTCCCGCTTCTGGCCCTGCTTCTCCCGCACCGCCGGGCCGGGCCCGGTGAAGGCCCGTCGGCTGTGTACGAGGAGTTCGCGGACCGCGGGGCCGTGCGTGTTCCGCCAGACCAGGGCGAGCAGAGCGGGGGCCGCGATGTCGTCGATGGTGTGGGCGACGAGCCGGTCGCGGTGGTCAGCCGCCATCGAGTCGCTCAGGACGGCGACGCCGAGGCCACGGGCGGCGAGGTCGGCGATGGCGTCCGCGGCGCTGGCCTGGAAGGCGATCGTGGGGCAGAGGCCCTGAGCGGCGCAGGCACGGTCGAACAGGGTGCGCAG
Organism: Streptomyces sp. CWNU-52B; assembly: GCF_047444975.1. Taxonomy (NCBI): domain Bacteria; kingdom Bacillati; phylum Actinomycetota; class Actinomycetes; order Kitasatosporales; family Streptomycetaceae; genus Streptomyces; species Streptomyces sp. CWNU-52B. The sequence continues at coordinate 63,808 of NZ_JBLFJV010000010.1, forward strand.
GCCCGTGCCGGGTGGCATGCAGACGATCGGGTGGGCGGCCAGGTCGCGCAGCGCGACCCGGCGTCTCTTCGCCAGGGGGTGTCCGGCCGGCACCGCCGCGACGAGCCGCTCACTGACGATCGTCAGCGCCTCCAGCCCGTCGGGGGTGGCGGCCGCGGTCCCGATGAGGGCCAGGTCGACGGTGCCCGCGCGCACCCCCTCGACGAGCCGGTCGGAGCTGTCCTCCAACAGGGCGATCTCCACCCCGGGATGCGCCCGGTGGAACGCGGAGAGCGCGTCGAACAGCGGCGTGACGGTGCAGCCGGTGACCATCCCGACGGTGAGCCGGCCCCGGATCAGGTCGGTCACCTCGCTCACCGCCTGGCCGACCGCTCCGGCCGCGGCGAGTGCCACGCGGGCGTGTTCCAGCGCGGCCTTTCCCGCGACGGTGAGGGTGGCGGTGCGCGCCGACCGGTCGAAGAGCTCGGCGCCGAGTTCACGTTCCAACTGACGGATCTGGGCGCTGACGCCGGACTGGCTGATGTGCACCCGCTCGGCGGCCCGCGTGAAGTTCTGCTCCTCGGCGACCGCGACGAAGTACTCCAGCTGACGCAGTTCCATGACTGGAGATTCTAGCTCCCAGCAGAACCAGCTGTTGGACTTCTGGTGGCCGTGCGCCGACGCTGGGTCCTGCCGCCGGAAGCCCCAGAAGCACCACGCCGGCCCGCACCGAAGCCCGCCCTTGGAGGAACCCATGCCGGAATCCACGCACGAGGAACACGAGAAGTACGAGACGTACGAGAAGGCCCTGCGCCCCGAGGACATCACCCGCCTGTTCGTCGAACGGTCCAACGCCGGCGACGCGGCCGGGGTCGCCGCGCTCTACGAGGAGAACGCGGTGATGGCGTACCCGCCCGGCGCTCGGACGGTGGGCCGGGAGGCGATCCGGGCGCTGTGGGAGAAGGTGCTGGCCGCCGGGCCCCGGTTCGAGCCGGAACAGCCCCTGCCGACGCTGATCAGCGACGGCATCGCCCTCACCTCGACCCCGCCGAAGGACGGGACCGGCGCCCGCGCCCAGGTCGTCCGGCGCCAGCCCGACGGAAGCTGGCTGCGCCTGCTCGACCAGCCCGAGTTCGTCCCGCCCGCCGCCTGAGCCCCGCCGACCGTCCACGAATACCTGCATGAGGCATGAGCACCGCGAGGCGGGGCACACGGAGCGAGCACGAGGCATGCGGAAGCCGCCGACGGAGGCGGCCGACCGGGATGCCGGACCACCCGGCTCACTCAGCGGGTGGAACGGGGTACCGCAGGCTTGACTCGACGTCGCCCCGCACGTGCCGAAGAGACGGAATGAGGGAATTGCAATGATTGTCCTTGGTGCCATCCTGCTCGTCATCGGCCTGCTGGTCGGTGTCTCGCTCCTGACCACGGTGGGCGGGATACTCGTGGTGGTCGGCGCGGTCCTGTGGATCCTCGGCGCGACCGGACGCTCGGTCGGTGGCCGCAAACACTACTTCTGACAGCCGCCCCCGGCGCGGCCGTCACGGGGGACACGGCAGGCCCTCAGCCGTTGAAACGGTCCGGGTCGAAGCCGGTCCGCTCGTCACGGTTCAGGGCTGAGATCTCACCGATGTCGCCCTCGTCGAGCTCGAAGTCGAAGAGGTCGAAGTTCTCCTCGATACGCTTCCGGGTCACCGACTTGGGAAAGACGATGTCCCCGCGCTGAAGGTGCCAGCGCAGCGTCACCTGGGCCGGCGACCTGCCCACTCGCTCCGCGATGCGGCCGATGGTCGGATCGTCGAGCACCTTGCCCTGCGCGATGGGCGACCAGGCCTCGGTGGCGATCTCGTGCCGGGCGCCGAAGCCCCTCACCTCGTCCTGGGTGAGGTAGGGGTGCACCTCGATCTGGTTGACCGCGGGTACCACCTGGCCCTCCTCCAGCAGCCGCCTCAGGTGACGGGGCTGGAAGTTGGACACTCCGATCGCCTTGGCCCGGCCGGAGCGGTAGATCTCCTCCAGGGCCTTCCAGGTCTCCACGAAGTCGTCCTTGGCGGGCAGCGGCCAGTGGATGAGGAAGAGGTCCAGGTGGTCGAGGCCCAGCTTTTCCACACTGCGGTCGAACGCCTGAAGAGCGTTGTCGTACCCGTGGGCGTCGTTGTCGAGCTTGCTGGTGACGAAGACGTCGGCGCGATCGAGGCCGGAGTCCCGGACCGCCTGGCCGACCTCCTTCTCGTTGCCGTACATCTGCGCCGTGTCGATGTGCCGGTAGCCGGCCTCCAGCGCCGCCAGCGTCGTCTCCCTGGTGTCCTCGGGCGGGATCTGGAAGGTGCCGAAGCCTAGCTGCGGGATCCGCACTGCGTTGTTGAGGGTGATGACGGGTACTGCGGTCACGGGGGCTCCTGTGGTCGCGGTTTTCGGGAACGGAAGGCCTCAGGAACAGAAGGCCTCAGGAACGGAGGGGATCCGCATCCTTGCCGGGGTACCCAACACGAAAACGCACAAACAGGACCATACGGGCTCACGCAGGGCGGCAAGGTGCACACACGTAGCAGCGTTCGACCGCGCCCGCAGCCAGGTGGCGCCCTGACAGCGGCAGCGCAGTGGCACGACAGCGCACCTCCCGGGGCACCTCACAGGGCCGGATGCAGCCCTTCGAAGCGCAGCGTCCAGCGCCGGTCCGTCGGAAAGCCCGGCGCGTGCCGGTCGGGTGCGTCGTCCCAGCCGGCCGCCATGAACGCGACGGCGTACAGCAGCGCGGCGTTGCTCGGGAAGTACGGGAACGGGCCGCCGGTTGCCAGACCCGCGTCGTCGAACTGGAAACCGTCGGCCGGGTGCAGCAGGAAGTCCACCGCGTCATCGGGACGCCCGAGCCGCGCGGCGCACATGGCGAGCATCGGGAAGTCCCATCCCCAGGTCCGGTCGAACCGCCAGCCGGTGAAGACCTTCTCGGCGGTGCGGGCCATCGTGGGGACATCGACGCCGTCGCCCGGCAGCCAGCCGTACGAGCCGATCAGGGCCGGGTGCTCGTAGTTCCACCGCGTCCACATGTCCTCGACGCCTTCATGCAGGACGTACGCGCCGTCCTGCACCGGCAGCGGCGCGAGCCCGTCGTGGACACGCTGCCACTCCGGATCGCTCCGCATGCCGAGCCGTTCACGCCACTGCTGCGCGACCCGCAGGCCGAAGCGCCAGTAGGCGAGCTCGAACGTCGGGTTCTTCGTGGTCTTCGGATCGGTGTTCTCCGAGACGACGTGCATGGGCGGGCCGAGGATGTAGCGACGCGTGTCCTCGTCCCAGAAGGCCCAGGAGGAGAGGAAGTCGGCGGTGTCGAAGACGATGTCGCGCCACTTGTGCAACGTGCTCTCGTCGGGATGCGCCCGGTAGTCCATCTCGGCGAGGAAGATCGGGTGCGGCTGTTGCCACATCAGCAAGGCGTGGATGACATGCGGTGACTCGCGCCCGTCGGCCGTCGTGCACTTCGGCCAACGCGCCCCGCGGAAGCCCTGGGACTCCGCGCGTTCGCGCGCCGACCGGTGGAAGCGTTCGTAGACGTCCAGGCTGCGGTCGAGCATCGGCCAGCGGTTCCACAGCGCCCAGTGCGCGCTGTGCCACCAGTACATCTCCATGTGGAACTTGCCGTTCCAGCCGTTGTTGACGAGCCCGGATTCCTGCGGCGGCAGCGAGCCCGCCTCGTTCGCGCGCATCAGGTACTGCGAGAGAACGACACGCCGCTCCAGTTCCGTCCAGCGCGGGTCGGCGCTCGCGGAGAGGTCGATCGCTCCGCCGGAGAGCCAGTACTGCCGCCAGGCTCGCGTGCTCGCCGCGAAGGCCGCGCCCGACGTCGGCACCGACCCGGCCCGCTCGGGCGCGAACGTGCAGGTGAACCGCAGCCGATCGGCTCGGCGGTCGCCGGCGAGCCGGTAGCGGTGCCGGTTGGCCGCTGCTCCGATCGACAGGTTCTGGCCGTCGGGGACGACGATGTCGTGGTCCTGACCCGCGTACGTGTAGCCGAGCACCAGGCGCTTGGCCATGCCGGGCGCCGGGTCGCCGAGGCTCAGGTAGTCGACGAGGAGGGTGAGCGAGTCGTCCGCGACCAGTTGCCCGAGCTTGCCCGCGACATCGGCCCAGTGACCGTCGGTTCCGTACTGCGCGGTGCGGATGACGAGTTCCCCGGCGGTGGAGCCCAGGCCGGTGAACACCCCGTGGCCTTCCCAGGCGAGCGCGGCGTGGTACTCGGTGGAGTCCAGGCGGTGGGTGATGTCGGCGTGGTTGTGTCCGCGTGCCGTCGCCGTCGTCTCGTGGGCGTCGGGGACACCGTAGGTGCCGACGTACTCGGCGAACTCCTGCCCGTCCGCGTAAGGGAAGTCGAGGAAGACCGCCAAGCGCTCGGCGGCGACGAGCGGTGAGTCGATGTGCACGGCGACCGTGTCGTGATCGGGGTGGCAGCAGGTGCGGACGTGCACCGGTTCACCGGCGACCTCGAACCGGCTGTCGACGACGCCGGTCCACAGGTCGAGCTCCTGGTGGATCTTCGTGATGTCGTCGGCGACGGCGGCGCGGCCGTCGGGCAGGGTCAGTTCCAGACCGATACGTCCGAGGTTGATGCGGGCCGGGTTGGCGTAGAGCCACGACGACAGGTCGGGCTGGTCCGGATTGGGGATGGGGTACTCGACGGGGCGGCCGTGCGTGTCCCAGGTCTGGCCGCGGAAGTCCGCCGGCTCCTGGCCGGGCGGCAGCGGGAACTTGTGCCATCCCCAGTCGGACATGGTGTTGAAGGGGACGAACGTCTGCAGTCCGGTGACGTCGACACCGAACGCGAACCGGCCGTTGCCGACCTGCAGCGGGCTCTGCGTGTCGAGTTTCCCGCGCACGACCCGGTGGCGGGCCACGACGGACTGCCGGTCGATCGGACGCGCCGGCGGATGCGCCGACAGGGCATCGCCCGGCGTGGAGACCGCGGCGGCCGCGGCGGCCGGGTCCGAAGTGGCTCCGACCACCGCCGCGGCAGCCGAGCCGGACAGGAACGTTCTACGTGTGACCATGCGGCGCTTCCTGACGGTGAGATGGAATGGCCATCCGCGTCGGCCATGTGGGCGAGATGTCGGCGGTCGTCTCCGCAGTCGCCACGGGACCTGACGCGACATCGGTGGAAGGGCGGAGCGTCCCGGTCCGCCACATCACGTGTTCGGGCAGGAGACAGGGCGACCAGTCAGCCGACCGGTGCTGGCTGTTGATTCGATTCAACCGTGCGAAAGGCTAGGCCAGTTGTCTCGATTCAGGCAATGCGCAGGAAGCAAGTCATCTGAGCCGCCCCTCGGCGTGCGACCTCACTCGGTCTCAACTGACGGCATTGAACGTTTCAATGGCTCGCTCGCTCCGACGGGAGGACGGCCCGGCAGGTCGGTCGGGCGACGGACGCGGCGTGGTGGACCCCACCGCCGTCGAGTCGGCAGCCGCGGCGGATCTTCCCGGTTCGCGAACCGTGTGCAGTGAAACGATTCCGGCGCAGTCTGTATACAGGCTCCGTTCCGACCTGTAGGCAAGCACCAGCACTGTGCGAAGCCGTCCGGTGCTGTTGTTGATAGTTGGTCGATTCCGATACGGAGGACTGGATGAGACGGGGAAACCCACGTGGTGGCCGCATGGCGCTGACGGCCGCGGTGGTCGGCGCCGCACTGGCCCTGGGTTCGGCCGGTCCGGCGAACTCATTGCCTGACAACGTTGCCAGTCCAGTTGCGGGCCCCGCGGCCACGTCATGGACCGTGCAGCGCGGCGGGCCCACCGCGGTCGTCACCCTCGACCGGACCGACGGCTCGCTCGACTTCTCCGTCCGGCGGAACGGACGGACGGTCCTCGAACCCGCGCCCGTCGGTGTGGTCACCGACCAGGCGGACCTGACCTCGCGACTTCATCTGCTGCACCGTGCCGACCGGGTGGTCAACGAGAAGTACACGACCACCGTCGGCAAGCAGCTCCGGCGGTCCGTCCACATGAACGAGTCGCGGTTCGCCTTCGAGGGGCAGGACGGCGCGCGCCTCGATCTGGTGGTCCGAGCCACCGACGACGGCGTGGCCTACCGCTATGTGCTGCCCGGCAAGGACGGCGTGACCATCCGGCACGAGGCCTCCGCCTTCCAGCCGCCGGCCTCCTCGCCGGCCTGGCTCAGCGCCTACGCCGCCCCGCACGAGCAGCCTTACGACCGGACCACCGCGGCCTCCGCGGCCGACGGCCAGTACGGCTACCCGGCGCTCTTCCAGGTGGGCGACCAGAACGTCGTACTCGCCGAGTCGGACCTCGACGGCCGGTACTCCGGCAGCCGACTGGTACACGAACAGGGCAGCGGACGCTACGAGTTGGCGCTGGCCGACAAGGAGGTCCACTCGGACGGACCGCTCACCACCCCGTGGCGCACCGCAATCATCGGCGATCTCGCGACCGTCACCGAGTCCACCCTCATCGACGACCTGGCGCCGCCGTCCCGGATCCGCGACACCTCCTGGATCAAGCCCGGGAAGGTCGCCTGGTCATGGCTGGCCGGGTTCAGCGAGGCTCAGCGCAGCCTGGAGACGCAGCAGAAGTTCGTGGACTACGCGGCGGCGCACGGGTGGCGGTACGCCCTCGTCGACGACGGCTGGAAGACCACGGACTGGATGCCGCAGCTCATGGACTACGCGAAGCGGCGCGGAGTGAAGATCCTGCTGTGGATGCCCTGGACGGACCTCGACACCGCCGCCGAGCGTGACGCGCAGCTGGACAAGGTCAAGAAGTGGGGCGTCGCCGGCCTCAAGATCGACTTCATGGACTCCGACACCCGTGAGCGTTATCAGTGGTACGACGAGATACTCGAAGCCACGGCAGAGCGCGAGCTCATCGTCGACTTCCACGGCTCCACGGTCCCGAACGGCATCCAGCGCACCTGGCCGCAGGTGATGTCGATGGAGGCGGTGCACGGCGCCGAGCAGGGCGACGTCCGGGCCGACAACATCGCGACGCTGCCGTTCACCCGTAACATCGTCGGCTCGATGGACTTCACCCCGATGGGTTTCCAGTTCGGTCAGCGCAACACGTCCGACGCGGCTGAACTGGCTCTGTCCGTCGTCTTCGAGTCGGGACTGCAGAACTTCGCGGGCAGCATCGAGGAGTACCGGGCCCGCCCCGAACTGGCCCGCTTCCTGGAGCAGGTACCGACCGTCTGGGACGAGACGAAGCTGCTGAAGGGCAGCGCGCCCGGTCTGAGCGCCGGCTTCGCACGGCGTGACGGCGCCCGATGGTTCCTCGGTGAGATGGCCGCGGGCGCGGCGCGTACCCACCGGGTGCCGCTGGACTTCCTGAGTGGCGGGAAGTGGCGTGTCGACGTGGTCCGCGACGGCTCGGACGGCCTGGTCCGGGAGAGCCGGCTGCTCACGCGTCACAACACCCTGGAGGTGCCCGGGACCGAGAACGGTGGGTTCGCCGCGATCGCCTGCCGTGCGGTGCCCGGCCGGGCCAGTTGCGACGAGCCCGTACGCCATGTCCCCTCGGGCACGCTGACGGTGGACCCGCGGCAGACCTCGACGGATCCGGGCGCGGAGGTGAAGCTCGGCGCCACCTTCACGATCGACGAGTTCGGTCCGGTCACCGATGTCACGCTCGACGCGAAGACCCCGGAGGGCTGGAGCGTCGAAGGGCAGGGGGCGACCGCGGCCGAGCTGGCCACCGGTCAGGCACTGACCGCGGACTGGCGGATCACCGTGCCGGAGCAGGCCGCCTACGGCTGGACGGAGATTCCGGTCACCGTCGCCTACCGGGATCCGGCGGCGGGCGCGGCAGCCCCGAAACTGAGTCTGCAGAAGCAAGCCCGTGTCTTCGTGTCACCGCCCGGCATCGACTACGTCAGCGACCTCCCCTTCGCGGCGGAGAGCAACGGCTGGGGCCCTGCCGAGCGGGACACGTCCAACGGCGAGTCGGCCAAGGGCGACGGGGGTCCGCTGCGTATCGGTGACCGGACCTACGACAAGGGGCTGGGCACGCACGCGGCCTCCGAGGTGACGGTCGACCTGGGCGGTGCCTATGACCGCTTCAGCACCGACGTCGGGATCGACGAGGAGACGTCGGACAAGGGTTCCGTGGTCTTCGAGGTCATCGGAGACGGAAAGGTACTCGGCACGAGCGGGGTCATGGGCCCGACGGAGGCCGCCCATGCCTTCGACATCGACGTCACCGGCGTGCAGCGGCTGACCCTGCGCGTGACGGACGGCGGCGACGGCAACGACTCGGACCACGCGGACTGGGCCGACGCACGGCTGCACATCACGGCCGACACCGCCCGCCGGTAACCGACCGGTCCGGGCGACCGCCCCTGCCGTGAGCCGCGCGAACATCGACGGCTCACGGCGGGGGTGGCGGCGGTGGCGGTGGCGGTGGCGCTGTGGGGTACGCGATCAGTCGACGGCGGTCGCACGGGACAGCGCCGCCTGCAGCGCGGCCACGTCAACATCGCAGCCACTCTGCTCGATGAGCTCCCACTCCTCGATGAACACGTCGCCGTCCCGGTCGTCCCCGACGCCCTGGAAGACGAGATCGACCAGGCTTTCGCCATGTGGAGCGCACGCTCGCCACGGTCGGCGCACCATGGAAGGACGTCGTCCACGTCAACTCCCACCACAAGGTCGCACCGGGAGACGACGCCCTCGGCGACGACCACAACACGGTCATGGCCGAGCAGTTCCGCCGCCCCTTCGACGGCCGCGCGCCGATCTGGACCGAGACCGGCGTCACGGTCCTCGGCCTCGTCACACGGGACCGCCTTCGGCGCTGAGGCAGCGGCACCACCCGCTTCAACCGTGACTGATGACGACCTTTCCGAGGTGGCGCCCCTCTTCGAAGTAGGCGAACGCCTCCGGAGCCTCTTCGAACGGGAAGACGCGGTCGATGACCGGTCGCAGGTGGTGCCGGGCGATGTGCCGGTTCATCTCTTCGAAGTCGCTTCGACTGCCGACGCTGACAGACCGGAGAGTCGCCGCGCGCCGGAAGAAGCGCGTCAGTTCCATGCCGCTCCCCGACGCGAGGTTGCCGACCAGGGCGATCTGCCCTCCGTGGGCAAGGGCCTCCACGGACTGGTCGATGCTTTCGCCGCCACCGCCGATTTCGACGATGCGGTCGACACCGCCGTCCGTCAGCTCGTGCACCCGGGCGCCCCACTCCCGTGTACTGGTGTAGTCGACGACGTCCGACGCGCCGAGGTCGCCGAGGCGGCGGGCTTTCTCGGGGCTGGATGTCGTGGCCAGCACACGTGCGCCGGCCAGGCGGCCGAATTGCAGCCCGAAGAGCGACACGCTCCCCGAGCCCTGGACCAGCAATGTGTCCCCCGGGCCCACACCGCGCACGGCCGACCACGCCGTGAGAGCGGCGCACGGCAACGTGGCCGCCTCCTCGAAGGACAACTGGTCCGGCATCGCCACCAGGCTCTGTTCGTCGACAGCGAGGTACTGCGTCAGCCACCCGTCGCGGTGCGTCCCACGCAGCTCGCCCCACCCCGGGAACGGGCCGTCCAGCCAGTCGGGGTGGAACGTGCCCACGACACCGTCCCCGACCCGGAATCGCGTGGCCCCGTCCCCGACTGCCTCCACGACGCCCGCGCCGTCGGAGAGCGGGATGCGCCCTGTCGGCACGTCGACGACGTACTTGCCCGCGACGATGAGGCGATCGCGCGCGTTCACGGAAGTGGCCCTCACCCTCACGAGCACCTGGCCTGCCGACGGCTGCGGCGTCGGACGCCCGGTCGAGGCCATCAGGCCCCCGCCGGCTCTTAGCTGAAAGGCACGCATCTCCTACCTTCGCCACCTTTTCGTTCGTTGGTCGCCGATCTGGCCCTCATCACGATAGGAAGGGAGGGCTGGACGGGTTGTATCTTGAAGTCCCTGTTTTAGTGCAGATCGTCCAGGAGAGCGGATGGACCCGATCGACGACCTCCTCGCCACGATGAAGGTCGAGGACGCCCGCTACGTACGCGTGGACGCCCACGCTCCGTGGGGCATCGCGTTCCCTCCACGACATATCGCCCGGCTGGTGCTGGTCTCCAGCGGCTCGTGCCAGCTGACGGCGGACCCACTGGACCGACCGCAGTGGCTGAAGAGGAACGACTGCATTCTGGTGCGCGCCGGTGTGGGCTTCACGCTTCAGGACGCTCCGGGCCGCGAGGTGGTCGACTGCGACGGCCTCACCTTCCAGCCATCGGGCCGCTCGGCGAGAGCGGGCGGCGAGGGCGAACCGACAAGCATCGTGTCCACGCGCTTCGCCTTCGACGCGGTGGCCGCCGAGCCGCTCTTCGCGCTCCTGCCGCCGCTGTTCCGGCTGAACCTGGACGACGACGCCGGCCGGCTCCTGCGTACCACCTTCGACCTCATCGCCAGGGAGAACTCGGCGGGTGGCCTCGGCAGTGGCTTCATCATGAGCCGTCTGTCCGACGTGCTCTTCGTCCAGGCCCTGCGCACCTGTTGCGCGGATGTGAGAAGTGGCACCGTCGGCTGGATCGCCGCGCTGCGCGATCCGCACCTGGCGTCAGCCATCCGGGAGTTGCACGCGGACCTGTCTCACCCCTGGACGGTCGAGGAGCTGGCTCACAGGGCAGGGATGTCGCGTTCGGCGTTCGCCGCCCGGTTCAAGGAGAAGACGGGAGACACTCCTCTCGGCCACCTCACGGCATGGCGCATGTACCGAGTGAAGGTCCTGCTTCGCGACACACCCCTGAGCATTCAGGAGATCGCCGTCCAGGTCGGCTACGACACCGGAACCTCACTGAGCCGCGCCTTCGCCAAAAGAGAAGGCATCTCCCCCGGAACCTGGCGAACACAGACAGCGGAGCAACCCCTGACCGGGAGGGCAACACCCCACTGAGCCCCGTCCCGCCACCACAACCATCTCTTGCCGCGCAGCGCGTGGTGGCGCGGGCGGGACTCGAACCCCCTTGCCGGTCAACATCCGTCTTTGACGTTTTCCCAGGTCAGACGCGCCGATCGAGGTCAGGCCTGTGTGGTGTTTGCCGATGCGTTCCTGTCCTTGCGGCCCCTCAATGGCCCCTGGGAGGGCTTCGGGGGCGCTTACAACCGCAGTAGACCTCATCCCCCCAGCTCAGCCAAAGGGACGGAAAATTCGCGCAGCGGATTCCCTTTCCAACCTGCAGAGGCTCCGCCCCTCTACTTCGGGGCGGAGCCTCTGCAGCCATTTCCGCAGGCCAGACGTTGTCTCGTCAGCTTACGGGATGCCCCGTGATTGACCTCGCCTGCCGAAGTCGAGGTCGGCGAGCAACTCCTTGACGGCATCCCAGCCACTCTGACCTGATCTCGGATCAGCAACTGAAACAGGTGGTGTCGACGACGGGTCAATCGTGACCCTGCCGCCCGAGACAGCGTCCTCCTCGCCGGCCTCGGGCATGACGGTGCCGCGCCAGGACCACCCCTGCAACTGCGGGGAGCACGTCGCCAGCTCCCTGTCCCTCTGGGCCGGCTTGGGACCATCCCCGCACCCGCGGGGATGGCCCCGTGTAGGTGGAGGTGAGGTCGATGGTCGTCATCTGCTCCCCGCACCCGCGGGGATGGCCCCAGTGCCGGCCCCAGGTCGTGGTCCGAGCGGGCCTGCTCCCCGCACCCGCACCCGCACCCCCAGGGATGGCCCCACCAGCATCAGCGAGGCCTTGCCGTCGGGGCGTTGCTCCCTGCACCCGCAGGGATGCGTGCGGATCGGGTTCCGGGGCGGGCTGTTCCGTTGAGCGCGGGATCATGGGTACGAAGCGCCGTTCGCGTCCCTGCAACCCCCCGACCCTCCAGCGAACTTGCTGGTCAGATCGATTCTTCCCGCGTAGCGCGTGGTGGGGCGGGTGGGACTCGAACCCACGGCCGGCGGATTATGAGTCCGCTGCTCTAACCGGCTGAGCTACCGCCCCATTACGGCGCGCCGCGCACATGTGTGCGCGCCGTCTGCCGCAGCATAGCCGCTCATACGATCTCCTGCTTCGGATGGTCGACTTCGCCTGCCTACAAGGACCCCACCTGGGACGCAGTGGTTCCCGCGGGCATGAAAAAGGACCCCGATGTGGTCCATGGGGTCCTCGTTCAGGTTGCTCTCCCGACTGGACTCGAACCAGTAACCTGCCGGTTAACAGCCGGCTGCTCTGCCAATTGAGCTACGGAAGACCGAAGCTCCCCCGACTGGACTCGAACCAGTAACCTGCCGGTTAACAGCCGGCTGCTCTGCCAATTGAGCTACAGGGGATTGCCTCGTCTGCATCGAACGTACCTCCCTGGGTATTCGCCAAGGAGCGTGCGCCCGCTGCGACACATACATTAGCGCAAGCAGGGGGGTGCTCCGCCAATCGGTAACCTGCCTGCGACCGACGCCGCCGCACGGCAGGACCGTGAGGCAGGACCGAACTCACAAGAGGAAGGGTGGCCGCCATGCGCTACCGGCTCACGTTCGTCGTCGGACTGGCTGTGGGATACGTGCTCGGCACACGCGCCGGGCGAGAGCGCTACGAGCAGCTCAGGAAGACCGCCCGGCAGGTCTCGCAGAACCCCGCCGTGCGCAACACCGCCGAGTCGGCGGCCCAGCAGGGGCGCCACTACGCCGGGAAGGCGTACCACGTGGTCAGCGAGAAAGTGGGCGACCGGGTTCCCGACTCCGTCTCGGAGAGGGTGCGTTCCCTGCGTGAGCGCAACACGAACGGCACCCGGACCCAGGACGACTGGGGCACCAGCAACACCTAGGGCCGGTGACGAAAGCGGCCTCGTCGCCCGAAGCGCGGCAGAGGCCACTTTCGCACCAGGCCCCGGCCGGCACGGGCGCCCGGGACGGTCCGGTACGGCCCGCTCCGGTCGTACGGCAGAATTTCCGCCATGGGGATAGTCGCCGGGTTGGACAGTTCGCCCGATTTCACACGCATCGTCGTCTGTGACGCGGACAGCGGAGCCGTACTCCGGCAGGGGTTCGCCCCGCATCCGATCGACGGCCCGGCGGAGGGCCCCCGGCCCTCGGACGTCGACCCGCAGGCCTGGCTGCTCTCCCTGGGCGAGGCCGCGGGCGGCGGGCTCCTGGAGGGCGTGCAGGCCATCGGCGTGTCCGCACAGCAGAACGGGCTCGTCCCGGTGGACAGCCAGGGCAACACCGTCCGCCCCGCGATGGTCGGCGGCGACAAGCGTGCCCAGGTCGCCGCCGCCGATCTCGTCGACGCGCTCGGCGGGCGGGAGGCCTGGGCGCAGGCCGTGGGCTCCGTGCCGCAGGCCGCGCAGCCCGTGACGAAGCTCCGCTGGCTCGCCCGGACCGAACCCGAGGCGGCCGCGCACACCACCGTGCTGCTCCAGGCGCACGACTGGCTGGTGTGGCAGCTGCTCGGCAGGCCCGCGCGCCGGACCACCGACCGCGGCGGCGCCTCGGGCACCGGTTACTGGTCGGCGGCCACCGGCGCGTACCGGCCCGACCTCGTGGAGCTGGCCCTCGGCCACCAGGCGCTGCTGCCCGACGTGCTCGGACCCTGGGAGGCCGCGGGCACGACCCCCGAGGGGCTGCTGATCTCGGCGGGCACGGGCGAGACGATGGCGGCGGCCTTCGGCCTGGGCATCGGGCTCGGGGACGCGGTGGTGTCGCTCGGCGCCTCCGGTTCCGTGATGGCCGTCCACCACGAGGCGCTCGTCGACTCCACCGGGATGATCACCTCGCTCGCGGACGCGACCGGCATGCACCTGCCCGTCGTCACCACCCTCAATGCCGTACGGGCCCTGCGCGGCGCCGCCGAACTCCTCGGCGTACCCGATCTGGAAGCCCTGTCGGACCTGGCCATGAAGTCCACTCCGGGGTCGCACGGGCTCGTCATGCTGCCCTATCTGGAAGGTGAGCGGACGCCCAATCTGCCGCACACCGCGGGGACGCTGGCCGGGCTGCGGCGGGAGTCGATGCGGCCCGAGCATCTGGCGCGGGCCGCCTTCGAGGGCATGCTGTGCGGGCTCGCCGACGCGATGGACGTCCTGCGCAAGCGGGGCGTGGAGGTACGGCGGATCTTCCTGCTCGGCCCGGCCGCGGAGCTGAGCGCGGTGCAGGCGTGCGCGCCCGCGCTGCTCGGTACGCAGATCGTGGTGCCGGGGCCCGCGGACTACGCGGCGATCGGCGCGGCCCGCCAGGCGGCCTGGGCGCTCGGCGTCTCGCAGGGCACCATCCAGCCGGGGCTGCCGCCCGTCTGGCAGGGGGCCGCCGCGCAGGTCCTGGAGCCGGGCGAGGAGCTGGCGGTGGGGCAGGCCGTGCGGCAGCAGTACGTGTCGGTGCGCAAGCAGACCCACCCGGGCGCCTTCCGCGCCTGAGGGCGGCCCGGTGGTCAAGATGGGCCCGGTCCGTCCTTGGGCCACTCTTGGGTTAATCAGTTGAGGTAACACGGGTGGAGTGTCCGACGATAGGGGCCAGGGGCAACCAAACGCCCCGCCGTCGACTCCGAGAGACCCAGCGTGCTCATAAGACTCCTGCGTACCCATCTGACGCCCTACAAGAAACCCATCGCCCTGCTCGTCCTGCTGCAGCTCCTGCAGACGTGCGCCACGCTCTACCTGCCCACGTTGAACGCCGACATCATCGACAACGGCGTCGTGCAGGGCGACTCGGGATACATCCTGACCTTCGGTGCCCTGATGATCGGCATCTCCCTGATACAGGTCGTCTGCAACATCGGGGCCGTCTACTACGGCGCCCGTACGTCCTCGGCGGTCGGCCGGAACATCAGGGCCGCCGTCTTCGACCGCGTGCAGTCGTTCTCCGCGCGTGAGGTCGGTCACTTCGGGGCGCCGTCCCTGATCACCCGCACGACGAACGACGTGCAGCAGGTCCAGATGCTCACCCTGATGACGTTCACGCTGCTGGTGTCGGCGCCGATCATGTGCGTGGGCGGCATCGTGCTGGCGCTCGGCCTGGACGTGCCGCTGTCCGGGGTGCTGCTGGCCGTCGTGCCGGTGCTCGGGATCTGCGTCAGCCTCATCGTGCGCCGGCTGCGGCCGCTGTTCCGCACGATGCAGGTACGCCTCGACACGGTGAACCGGGTGCTGCGCGAGCAGATCACCGGCAACCGCGTCATCCGTGCCTTCGTGCGCGACACCTACGAGGAGGAGCGTTTCCGCAAGGCGAACGCCGACCTCACCGAGGTGTCGCTGGGCACCGGGCGGCTGCTGGCCCTGATGTTCCCGATCGTCATGACGGTCGTGAACATCTCCTCGGTCGCGGTGGTGTGGTTCGGCGCCCACCGGATCGACAGCGGCGGGATGGAGATCGGCGCGCTGACCGCGTTCCTCGCCTATCTCATGCAGATCGTGATGTCCGTGATGATGGCCACCTTCATGTTCATGATGGTGCCGCGCGCCGAGGTGTGCGCCGAGCGCATCGAGGAGGTCCTGGGCACCTCCAGCAGCGTCGTCCCGCCGAAGGCTCCCGTCCTGGAGCTGCGCAGGCACGGGAACCTGGAGCTGCGCGGGGCCGGCTTCCGCTACCCGGGCGCCGAGGAACCCGTCCTGAAGGCCGTCGACCTGGTGGCGCTGCCCGGCGAGACCACCGCGGTGATCGGCTCGACCGGCAGCGGCAAGTCGACCCTCCTCGGCCTGGTCCCCCGGCTGTTCGACGTCACCGAGGGCCAGGTGCTGGTGGACGGCGTCGACGTACGGACGGTCGAGCCGCGGCTGCTGGCGCGCACCGTGGGCCTCGTACCGCAGAAGCCGTATCTGTTCGCGGGCACCGTGGCCACCAATCTGCGGTACGGCAATCCGGACGCGACGGACGCCGAGCTGTGGCACGCGCTGGAGGTGGCGCAGGCCAAGGGGTTCGTGGAGGGGCTCGAGAACGGTCTGGACGCTCCGATCGCGCAGGGCGGCACGAACGTGTCCGGCGGTCAGCGGCAGCGGCTCGCCATCGCCCGGACCCTCGTACAGCGTCCCGAGATCTATCTCTTCGACGACTCCTTCTCCGCGCTCGACTACGCGACGGACGCGGCGCTGCGTACGGCGCTGGGGCGGGAGACCGCCGACGCGACCGTCGTGATCGTCGCGCAGCGGGTGTCGACCATCCGGGACGCCGACCGGATCGTGGTCCTCGACGAGGGCCGGGTCGTCGGGACCGGCCGCCATCACGACCTGATGGCGGACAACGAGACCTATCGGGAGATCGTCCTCTCGCAGCTGACGGAAGCGGAGGCAGCCTGATGGCCGGGCCGATGGGGCGGATGATGGCCGGGGCGGGCCCCGACCAGCACTCGATGAATTTCAAGGAGTCCGGCAAGCGGCTCCTCGCGCAGTTCAAGCCGGAACGCGCCACGCTCTACGTGATGCTCGCGACCGTGGTCTGCAGTGTGGGCCTGTCGGTCGTCGGGCCGAAGATCCTGGGCCGGGCCACCGACCTCATCTTCGCCGGGATCATCGGACGGGACATGCCCGCCGGGCAGTCCAAGGCCGAGGTCCTCGCGGCGATGCGCGAGCGCGGCGACGGCGGTATGGCCGACATGCTCTCCGGGACGGACTTCACGCCCGGCGAGGGCATGGACTTCGGCGCGATCGGTGAGGTGCTGGGGCTCGCGCTGCTGGCGTTCCTGGCGGCCGGTCTGCTGATGACGGTGGCGACGCGCCTGGTGAACCGGGCCGTCAACAGGACCATGTACAAGATGCGCGAGGACGTGCAGACCAAGCTGTCGCGGCTGCCGCTCTCGTACTTCGACAAGCGGCAGCGCGGTGAGGTGCTCAGCCGCGCCACGAACGACATCGACAACATCGGGCAGACCCTCCAGCAGTCGATGGGCCAGCTCGTGAACTCGCTGCTGACCATCGTCGGTGTGCTGGTGATGATGTTCTGGGTGTCGTGGCTGCTCGCGCTCGTCGCGCTGGTCACCGTGCCGCTGTCGTTCTTCGTCGCCACCCGGGTGGGCAAGCGGTCGCAGCCGCACTTCGTGCAGCAGTGGCGGACCACCGGCAAGCTCAACGCGCACATCGAGGAGATGTACACCGGGCACAACCTGGTCAAGGTCTTCGGGCGGCAGGACGAGTCGGCGGCGCAGTTCGCCGAGGAGAACGAGAAGCTGTACGAGGCCGGGTTCCGGGCGCAGTTCAACAGCGGCATCATGCAGCCGCTGATGATGTTCGTGTCGAACCTGAACTACGTCCTGGTCGCGGTGGTCGGCGGGCTGCGGGTCGCGTCCGGCTCCCTGTCGATCGGTGACGTGCAGGCCTTCGTCCAGTACTCCCGGCAGTTCTCCATGCCGCTCACCCAGGTCGCCTCCATGGCGAACCTCGTGCAGTCCGGGGTCGCGTCGGCGGAGCGGGTCTTCGAACTGCTGGACGCCCAGGAGCAGGAGCCGGATGCCGTCAGCGGGACGCGTCCCGAGAAACCGCGGGGTCTGGTGGCTCTTGAGCGGGTCTCCTTCCGGTACGAGCCGGAGAAGCCCCTCATCGAGAACCTGTCGCTGACGGTCGAGCCGGGGCACACGGTGGCGATCGTGGGGCCGACCGGCGCCGGCAAGACGACGCTGGTGAACCTGCTGATGCGGTTCTACGAGACGACGGGCGGGCGGATCACCCTCGACGGGGTCGATGTCGCCACGATGTCCCGGGACGAGCTGCGGGCCGGTATCGGCATGGTCCTCCAGGACACCTGGCTGTTCGGGGGGACGATCGCGGACAACATCGCGTACGGGGCCTCGCGGGAGGTCACCCGGGAGGAGATCGAGGAGGCGGCTCGGGCCGCGCACGCCGACCGGTTCGTCCGGACGCTGCCGGACGGGTACGACACCGTCATCGACGACGAGGGGTCGGGGGTCAGCGCGGGTGAGAAGCAGCTGATCACGATCGCTCGGGCGTTCCTGTCGGATCCGGTGATCCTGGTGCTCGACGAGGCGACGAGTTCGGTGGACACGCGGACCGAGGTGCTGATCCAGAAGGCGATGGCGAAGCTCGCGCACGGGCGGACTTCGTTCGTCATCGCGCATCGTCTGTCGACGATCCGCGATGCCGACACGATTCTGGTGATGGAGGACGGGGCGATCGTGGAGCAGGGGGCGCATGAGGAGTTGTTGGCGGCGGAGGGTGCGTACGCGCGCCTCTATCAGGCGCAGTTCGCGCAGGCGGTGGTGTCGGTCGACTGACGGGGTCCCCCTCCGGGGGGGGTGGGCCAGGGGCTTTCCTCGCCCCCGCCGCCCCTACCCGTCCCGTCCCGTCCTCGGGGGCTCCGCCCCCGAACCCCCGTTGCGCAGTTCCCCGCGCCCCCAATGGGGGCGCGGGGAACTGCGCAATCTGTTGGCGGGGGTCTGGGGGCGCAGCCCCCAGGGACGGGACGGGAAGGGGCGGCGGGGGCGAGGAAAGCCGTTCTCAGTCCAAGTAGCCCCTCAGCTGGTCCGCGAACGCGTGGTCCCGGAGTTTGTTCAGGGTCTTCGACTCGATCTGGCGGATGCGTTCGCGCGTCACGCCGAAGATCCGGCCTATCTCCTCCAGCGTCCGCGGCCGGCCGTCCGCCAGGCCGTAGCGCAGCTGCACCACCTTGCGTTCGCGCTCGCCGAGCGTGGAGAGGACCGCCTCCAGATGCTCGCGCAGGAGCAGGAACGCCGCCGACTCCACGGGACTCGTCGCGTCCCCGTCCTCGATCAGGTCGCCCAGGGCCACGTCGTCCTCCTCCCCCACGGGGGCGTGGAGGGAAACCGGCTCCTGGGCCAGCCGCAGGACCTCGCTGACCCGTTCGCCGGTCAGGTCGAGGTGCGCGGCGACCTCCTCGGGCGTCGGCTCGTACCCCCGTTCCTGGAGCATGCGGCGCTGCACGCGGACGACCCGGTTGATCAGTTCCACCACGTGGACGGGGACCCGGATGGTGCGGGCCTGGTCGGCGAGGGCCCGGGACATGGCCTGGCGGATCCACCAGGTCGCGTACGTCGAGAACTTGTACCCGCGGGCGTAGTCGAACTTCTCGACCGCCCTGATGAGGCCCAGGTTCCCCTCCTGGACCAGATCCAGCATGGTCAGGCCGCGTCCCACGTACCGCTTGGCGACGGAGACGACGAGCCGCAGGTTCGCCTCGATGAGGCGGCGCTTGGCCATCCGGCCCATGACCACCAGTTTGTCGAGGTCCAGGGCGAGTTGGCTGTCGAGGTCGGGGGCCAGGCGGAGCTTCTCCTCGGCGAAGAGGCCCGCCTCGACCCGGCGGGCGAGCTCCACCTCCTCCACCGCGGTGAGCAGCGGGATCCGGCCGATCTCCCGCAGGTACTGGCGGAACAGGTCGGACGAGGGTCCGCCGGTGTCCGCACGCCCGCGGGGCAGCTCCACCGGCTCCGGTGCCTCGGCCTCGCTCTCCACGAGGACGGCGGGGGGCGGCTCCGGCGCGCTCTCCGGCTCCGCCGCGGTCTCGGGACGGCGCTGATCGGGGTGGTGCTCGGGGTGGCGCGCGGCACGGGTCTGCGGCGGTACGGCTGCCAGGGCGTCGGCGTCCGGTTCCGGGTCCGTACCGGTGTCGCTGCTGTCGTCGTCTGTCTGGGTCTGGGGCAGGGTCTGGGTCTGCACGGGGGCGACCTCCAGGAATGTCGCTGCTGAGGCGTGCGGCAGCGGTACGTCGGGGATGGGGTCGACGGCCTTGCCGCAGTCCATCCCGAAGTCATTGAGCGGAATCGCGGGGACTTCGGACCCGTCGCGTTCGGGTCGGCCGCGCTCCGAGGACTCAGGCACCGGAACCCAGTGTGGAGTACGACACATCGTCGCCACGAGGGGCGTGCGGTGACTTTTTGAGTCCTGTCCGTGACGGCGTGGTTACCCTCGCGGCAAGTTCGTGTGGTCGTCCGTGCCCTGATCTGGCACGTTCCCCGCATGTCCGGTTCGCTCCGCGGAACGCGTCCGTGACGGAACGCGTCCGACGCCGGTGCCCGCAACGGCAGAGACCCCTCAGAGCGCGGACGGGCCCTTCTCGCGCAAGGCCTGGTCGTACTGCTGGAGCACCCACAGCTCGTTCTGCACGGCGGCCAGCTGGGCCGGGTCGCCCTGCGCGCTGGCGCGGGCCAGCGCGCCCTGCACGTCGCGCACCCGGCGCTCGACGGCGCGGCGGCGGACGGTCACCAACTGCTCGCCCGCGTACGCCTCGTCGACGGTCTTGCGCAGGATGGCCTCGACGGCCAGCTCCGTGACCATGGCGCGCACCACGTCGTCGGCGGCGGTCTCGCGGACCCGGACCAGGTACTCCTGCGGGTCCTGGACGCCGTACTCCGCGCCGCCGGCCTCGATGATCGTCTCGCGGACGGCCGCGTACGGCGGGGCGGTGAACTCGTCCACCCCGTACGCGTCGAAGGCCGGGGCGACCAGGTCGGGGCGCTGCAGGGCGAGTTTGAGCAGTTCCCGCTCGGTGGCGAACACCGGGTTGCGCAGGGTGAGGGCGGGGCCCGAAGGGGGTCTGGGGCCGCTGTTCTCGTACTGCTGCGGGGAGCGGCCGGTGCTCACCGGGGCGGGGCCCTTGCCGCCGCGGTCGCGCGCCCAGCGGGCCAGCTGGGCGACCCGCTTGACGACGAACTGCGTGTCGAGGATGCCGAGCATGCCCGCGAGCTGGACGGCGACCTCGTGCTGGGCGCCGCTGTTCTTGATGCGGGCCACGACGGGCGCGGACTCGTCGAGCGCGGCGGCGCGGCCCGCGGGGGTCTCCAGGTCGTAGCGGGCGACGATCTGGCGGAGGGCGAACTCGAAGAGCGGGGTGCGCGGTTCGACCAGGTCGGCGACGGCCGCGTCGCCCTTGGCGAGGCGCAGGTCGCAGGGGTCCATGCCGTCGGGGGCGATCGCGATGTACGTCTCGGCGGCGAACTTCTGGTCGTCCTCGAAGGCGCGCAGGGCGGCCTTCTGGCCGGCCGCGTCACCGTCGAAGGTGAAGATCACCCGCGCCGAGCCGTTGTCCATCAGGAGCCGGCGGAGGATCTTGATGTGGTCGTTGCCGAAGGCGGTGCCGCAGGTCGCGATGGCGGTGGTGATGCCGGCGAGGTGGCAGGCCATGACGTCGGTGTAGCCCTCGACCACGACGGCCCTGCTGCTCTTGGCGATGTCCTTCTTGGCGAGGTCGATGCCGTACAGGACCTGGGACTTGCGGTAGATCGGCGTGTCGGGCGTGTTCAGGTACTTCGGGCCGTTGTCCGACTCGTAGAGCTTGCGGGCGCCGAAGCCGACGACCTCGCCGCCGATGTCGCGGATCGGCCACATCAGCCGGCCCCGGAAGCGGTCGATGGGGCCGCGGCGGCCTTCCTGGGCGAGCCCGGACAGCACCAGCTCCTTGTCGGTGAAGCCCTTGCCGCGCAGGTGGCGGACGAGGTGGTCCCAGCCCTGGGGGCTGTAGCCGACGCCGAAGTGGGTGGCCGCCGCCTGGTCGAAGCCGCGCTCGGCGAGGAACGTGCGGCCGGCGTCCGCCTCGGAACTGGTGCCGAGCTGCTCGATGTAGAACGTGGCGGCTGCCTGGTGGGCCTCGACCAGACGGATCCGCTCGCCGCGCTGGTGGGAGGGGTTGTACCCGCCCTCCTCGTAACGAAGGGTGATGCCCGCCTGTCCGGCGAGGCGCTCGACCGCCTCGGAGAAGGTGAGGTGGTCGACCTTCATCACGAAGGTGATGGTGTCGCCGCCCTCCTGGCAGCCGAAGCAGTGGAAGAGCCCCTTGCTCGGGCTGACCTGGAAGGAGGGCGACTTCTCGTCGTGGAACGGGCACAGTCCCTTGAGGTTCCCGCCGCCCGCGTTACGCAGCTGGAGGTACTCGGAGACCACGGCGTCGATCGGGACCCCGTCCCGAACCGCCTTCACGTCCTCGTCGTTGATCCTGCCTGCCACGCGCCGAGTCTACGGGGACGGTGTGACAGCGGAGTCCCTCCGTCGGCCGGTGGGGTTCCTCCGGCGGTCGGTGGAGTGGCCCGTCGGTCACGGGACCAGGCTGTCCAGCGGGACGTGCGGGTCCGCGAGGGCCTCCGTGGCCACCTTGGTCCCGGAGCGGATCAGCTGCTGGATCGGTTCTGTGACGTCCCACACATTCACGTTCATCCCGGCGAGCACCCGCCCCTCCTTCACCCAGAAGGCGATGAACTCGCGCTTGCCGGCGTCTCCTCGGATCACCACCTGGTCGTACGTGCCCGGCGGCGCCCAGCCGGAGTACTCCAGCCCTACGTCGTACTGGTCGGAGAAGAAATAGGGCACCCTGTCGTACGTCGTCTCGCGGCCCAGCATCGCTCGGGCCGCCGCGGGGCCGCCGTTCAGCGCGTTCGCCCAGTGCTCCACGCGCAGCCGGGTGTCGAACAGGGAGTGGTGGAAGGCGGCCACGTCACCGGCCGCGTAGATGTGCGGGTCGGAGGTGCGCAGCCGCTCGTCGACCGCGATGCCGCCGCCGTGCGCCCGGTCCGCCAGCTCCAGGCCCGCCGCCTCGGCGAGTCCGGTGCGCGGGGCGGCGCCGATCGCGGCCAGGACGTCGTGCGCGGGGTGTTCCTCGCCGTCGTCGGTGCGGACCGCCAGGACCATGCCGTCGTGGCCGGTGATCTCGGTGAGCCGGGCGCCGAAGTGGAAACGGACGCCGTGCTCGCGGTGCAGGTCGGCGAAGAGCTGGCCCAGCTCGGGGCCGAGGACCGAGTGCAGCGGGGTCGCCTCGGGCTCGACGACGGTGACCTCCGCCCCGTACTCACGGGCGGCCGCGGCGATCTCCAGACCGATCCAGCCGGCGCCCGCGATCACCAGGTGGCCGTTGTCCCGGCCGAGGGCGGCCAGTACGTGCTTGAGGCGCTCGGAGTGGGCCAGGCGCCGCAGGTGGTGGACGCCGGCGAGGTCCGTGCCCGGGATGTCCAGCCGGCGGGGTTCGGCGCCGGTCACGAGCAGCAGCTTGTCGTAGTGGACGAGCGTGCCGTCGTCACCGAAGCGGACGGTTCTGGCCGTCCGGTCGACCGCGTCGACGGTCTGGCCGAGGTGCAGCTCGACGTCGTTGCGCGCGTACCAGGCGGGCTCGTGGACGAAGACGCTGTCGCGCTCCTCCTTGCCGAGCAGATAGCCCTTGGAGAGCGGAGGGCGCTCGTACGGGTGGTCCCGCTCGTCGCAGATCAGTATCACGCGGCCGGTGAAACCCTCCGTCCGGAGCGTCTCGGCCGCCTTGGCTCCTGCCAGGCCTCCTCCGACGATGACGAATGTCTGATCTGCGTCGACCACTTGATGCCTCCTCGTAAGGATGTCGCCACATGCGAGCCTCCCGCACGCAGCGTGATGGGGGAAGGGGGAGTGACCCGATCAGCCGCCCGACCGCATACCTGTCCGGGTACCCGACCGAGTGCCCGGACAGGCCCGGACGGGTGCTCGACCGGGCCGCACAGGGTCGCTACGGCCCGGTGCGGACGTCACACCTGCCCCCTGAGCCTCGTGTGCAGTGATCGGGCGGCGGCGTCCGTGAGCGAGGCGATCTGGTCGACGATCACGCGCTTGCGGGCGCGGTCGTCGGACGCCTCGTCGAACAGTGCGCGGAACTGCGGGTCGAGGCCCTCCGGGGCCCGCTCGGTGAGCGCCTGGGCCAGTTCGGCGACGACGATCCGCTGGTCGGCGCGGAGCAGTTCCTGCTCGACGCGCTGCATGACGTAGCGGTCGGCGACGGCCTTGAGGACCGCGCACTCCAGGCGGGCCGCGCGCGGTACGACCAGCTCGGCGGCGTAGCGCGTGAGCCGGCCGGTCCCGTACGCGGCCCGGGTGGCGCCCTCCGCGGCGAGGCAGAACCTTCCGATGAGCTGGCTGGTGGCGTCCTTCAGCCGGGCCTGGGCGACCGCCGAGCCGTCGTAGCCGTGCGGCCACCACTCCTGGTCGAGGAGGCGGTCGAGGGCCTCGGACAGCTCGGCGGGGTCGGTGTCCGCCGCGACGTACCGCCCGACGGCGACCTGGAAGATCTCCTGCCGCTCGGACTTCGCGTGCAGGCACTCGGGGTCGATGTGGCCCGCGTGCAGACCGTCCTCGACGTCGTGCACCGAGTACGCCACGTCGTCGGCCCAGTCCATGACCTGGGCCTCGAAGGTGATGCGGGTGCCGGGGGCGCCCTCGCGGACCCAGTCGAAGACGGGGCGGTCGTCCTCGTAGACCCCGAACTTCGGGGAGGCCGGGTCGGTTGGGTGGTGGCCGCGCGGCCAGGGGTACTTGGTGGCGGCGTCGAGGGTGGCGCGGGTGAGGTTGAGGCCGACGCTGACCAGGTCGTCGGCACCGCCGTGTCCGGACCCGGCCCCGCCTCCGTCGCCGTCCCCGTAGGCGGTGGCGGCCGAGGGCACGGCCGCGGGGCGCACGAAGCGTTTGGGTTCGATGCGGGTGAGGAGTCTGAGCGACTGGGCGTTGCCCTCGAAGCCGCCGCAGTCCTCGGCGAACTCGTTCAGCGCCTGTTCTCCGTTGTGCCCGAAGGGCGGGTGGCCCAGGTCGTGGGAGAGGCAGGCCGCCTCGACGAGGTCGGGGTCGCAGCCGAGGGCGGCGCCCAGCTCGCGGCCGACCTGGGCGCACTCCAGGGAGTGGGTCAGCCGGGTGCGGGGGCTGGCGTCCCAGACCTGGCTCCGGGTACCGGGCGTGACGACCTGGGTCTTGCCCGCGAGGCGGCGCAGCGCGGAGGAGTGCAGCACGCGCGCGCGGTCGCGCTGGAAGGCGGTGCGGCCGGGGCGTTTGTCCGGCTCGACGGCCCAACGGGTCACTGACGTGGGGTCGTAGCCGGGGGGTGGGGTGTGGTGGGCGTCCGCGTGTGCGTCTGTGTGTGCCTGGTGGGTGGGGTCGGTGCTGGTGCCTTCCATGTCTTGACAGTAAGCGGAGGGGCCGACAATCAGGGCGTGGGGGATTGCGGCCGCGCGTCCGGCGGGGGCTGGTCGCGCCGTCCCCCGCGCCCCTGTAGCCCTGTAGCCCTAATGGATCGTTGCCAGGGTTCGGCTCGGGTGGGGTGGGGTTGTCGTCGTCCGGTCGTAGCGGTGCAGGATCAGGCGGGCCATGGCCGGGTGGGCGCCCAGCGGGGCCGCGGCGATGCCGGTGGCCGCTGCCGCGCACTCGGTCGCGAAGCGGCCGGGGGCCGTGAAGTACGAGGCGACGGCGATCCGGTGACGTCCCCGAGCCGTGAGCGCGCGCACCGCGTGCGCGACCGTCGGCGCGGCCGCGGAGGCGTACGCCGGCACGACGGGCACCCCGAGCCGCTCGGCGAGCAGCGCCGCGGTGCGGCGGGTGTCGACGGCCGCGTCGGGGTCGCGTGAACCGGCCGCGGCGAGCACCACCCCGCTCGCCCGGCGGTCCACGTCGGCCGGGTGCGCGGGCCAGCCCGCCTCGACGAGTCGCGCGTACAGCGTCTCCACGAGCAGCGGGTGCGGGCCCAGCGGCACGGCGATCCGGACGCGCGCCGCCGCGGCGGCTGCGGCCGCGGGGATGTCCCGCTTGACGTGTTGGCCACGGCTCAGGAGCAGTGGTACGAGGACCGCGTCGCCGGTGCCGAGCGCGTCGAGCGTGTCGGGCAGCAGGGGTGCGTTCAGCTCGATGTGTCCGAGGTGCACGGGCAGACCGGGGCGCAGCTCGCGGATCCGTTCCATGAGGGTCCTGACGGTGCTCAGGGCGCGCGGGTCGCGGCTGCCGTGGCCCACCAGGACGAGCGGCGGCGGGGCGGGGCGCGGGGTGCCGTCGAGGGACACGCGGCCGAGCTGGGTGCCGAGCTGGCTGCTGATCCGGTTCATGAGTTGCGCCGTACTGTCGAGGTGACCGCCGAGGATCGGCCGGCCGCCGGGGTGGGGCTTGAACTCGTCACGAGGAGGGTTCGACGCCGTCATGCGCCAAGGGTGCCGGTACGAGGTTGCCATGCCGTTGCGCGGGAATGACGGGGCTTTTCCGGGGTTTCACGGTGGGGCACCGGGGGTCTGTGAGGTGCCGTGCGCCGCGCCGGCCGGGTGCCGAGTGAAGCTGGTCACGGTCCGTGAGGTGAACCGGATCACCGTGCGCGGCGTCTCCGGGACCGAGGCCACCCGGGGAGGGACCGAACGATGCGTCGTCCGCGACTGCCAGAACTGCCGATTTTGCGGGGCCTGCGAAGGCTTCCGCGGCCGCGGTTGCCGCGTACCCGTACCGGACAGCGCCGGGCCGTGCAGGCCGTGATGGCCGGGTGCGTGCTCGCGCTGTCCCCGGCCACGTGGCTGTTCACGGCCACGGGCGACCGGCTGCGGACGGCGACGGACGTGCCGCGCACCGACGTCGCGATCGTCTTCGGGGCCGGGCTGTGGCAGGGCGAGCCGTCGCCGTATCTCGCGCACCGGCTGGACGCGGCGGCGGGGCTGTACCGGTCCGGCCGTATCCAGGTGGTCCTGGTCACCGGCGACAACAGCCGCGAGGACTACGACGAACCGGACGCCATGCGCGCCTACCTCACGGAGCAGGGCGTGCCCGACGGACGGATCGTCAGCGACTACGCCGGTTTCGACACCTGGGACTCGTGTGTCCGGGCCAAGAAGATCTTCGGCGTGGACGAGGCCGTACTGATCAGCCAGGGCTTCCACATCCGGCGGGCGGTCGCGCTGTGCCAGGAGGCGGGCGTCGCGTCGTACGGGCTCGGGGTGGCCGACGCGCACGACGTGACCTGGTACTACGGAGCCGCTCGCGAGGTGGTCGCAGCGGGGAAGGCGCTGCTGGACGCGGTCTTCGAGCCGGACCCGATGTTCCTGGGGGCGCGGGAGCCGGGCGTGCACCGGGCGCTGGAGACCAGCCGGTAGCCGATGACGTGGATGTGGGACGCGTGGATATGGGGCGCGTGGATGTGGGACGCCCTCACCGCCGTCCGGGGCGTACCGGGAGGTCCCCGTGCCTGCCGTGTAACGGGGTGCGTCCCGCCGCGTAACACGTCCGACGCACCCTGAGCCGTATGCAGACCTCCGTGACGCCGACCCACTGCCCGTACTGCGCGCTGCAGTGCGGCATGAACCTGACGGCCGTGCCGGACGGCGGCGTCGACGGCGGCGGCACCGTCGAGGTGACGGAGCGCGCCGACTTCCCGGTGAACCGGGGCGCCCTGTGCGGCAAGGGCCGTACGGCGCCCGCGCTGCTCTCGTCCCGGGTGCGGCTGACCTCCCCGCTGATCCGCACGGACGGCGAGCTGCGGCCGGCCGGCTGGGGCGAGGCGCTGGACCGGATCGCCGAGGGGCTGTCCCGCACGCGTACGGAGCATGGCCCGGACGCGTGCGGGGTCTTCGGCGGCGGCGGGCTGACCAACGAGAAGGCGTACACGCTCGGCAAGTTCGCCCGGGTCGTGCTCGGCACCTCGCAGATCGACTACAACGGTCGCTTCTGCATGTCCTCCGCGGCGGCGGGCGGCATCAAGGCCTTCGGCCTGGACCGGGGGATGCCTTTCCCCCTGGAGGACATCCCCAAGACAGGGTGTGTGATCCTCGTCGGCTCCAACCTCGCCGAGACCATGCCGCCCGCGCTCCGCTATCTCACCGAACTCCGGGAGAACGGCGGCACGTTGATCGTCATCGACCCCCGCCGCACCCGCACCGCCGAGCAGGCCGACCTGCATCTGGCGCCGCGCCCCGGTACCGATCTGGCGCTGGCCCTGGGCCTGTTGCACCTGGTGGTGGCGGAAGGGCGTACGGACGAGGCGTACATCCAGGAGCGTACGAGCGGCTGGGAGGAGGCGCGGGCCGCGGCGATGGCGCACTGGCCGGAGTACGTGGAGCGGATCACGGGCGTGTCCGTGCCCGAACTGCGGGAGACGGTACGGATGTTCTGCGAGCCGGAGTCCGCGATGGTGCTCACCGCGCGCGGGCCCGAGCAGCACTCCAAGGGCACCGACACGGTCGGCGCGTGGATCAACCTCTGTCTGGCGACGGGGCGTCCGGGGCGGCCCTTCTCCGGGTACGGCTGCCTCACCGGGCAGGGCAACGGGCAGGGCGGACGCGAACACGGCCAGAAGGCAGACCAGTTGCCCGGCTACCGCAAGCTCGACGACCCGGCCGCCCGCCGGCACGTGGCCGAGGTGTGGGGCGTCGAACCGGACTCCCTGCCGGGCCCCGGCCGCAGCGCCTACGAACTGCTCGACGCCATGGGTACGGACATCCACGCGCTGCTGCTGATGGCCTCCAACCCGGTGGTGTCCGCGCCCCGCGCCGCCCACGTCGAGGAACGGCTGCGCTCCCTGGACTTCCTGGCGGTGGCCGACGTCGTGCTCTCCGAGACCGCGGAGCTCGCGGACGTCGTCCTCCCCGTCACCCAGTGGGCCGAGGAGACGGGCACGACGACCAACCTGGAGGGGCGGGTCCTGCTGCGCAGGCAGGCGATCACACCGCCGGACGGTATCCGCAGCGACCTGTACGTGATGCGTGAACTGGCCGCCCGCCTGGGCGTGGAGAAGGGCTTCCCCACGGACCCGGAGGAGGTCTTCGAGGAACTGCGCCGGGCCAGCGCGGGCGGGCCCGCCGACTACTCGGGCATCACGTACCGCCGTCTGGTGGAGGAGAACGGGGTGTTCTGGCCGTGCCCGGGTCCGGTCCCGGGCGGCCCCGCCGCGGCCGAGGTCCATCCCGGCACGCCGCGCCTCTTCCTCGACCGGTTCGCCACGCCCGACGGCCGGGCCCGCTTCGTCGCCGTGCACCACCGCCCGCTCGCCGAGGAGCCCGACGACGAGTACCCGGTGATGCTGACCACCGGCCGGGTCGTCTCCCAGTACCAGTCGGGCGCGCAGACCCGGCGCGTGGCCGAGCTGAACGCCGCGGCGCCGGGCCCCTTCGTGGAGCTGCACCCCCGGCTGGCCGAGCGGCTCGGGGCGGTGGAGGGGGAACCGCTGGCGGTCGTGTCCCGGCGCGGGCGGGCGGTCGCGCCGGCCCGGATCACCACGACGATCAGGCCCGACACGGTGTTCATGCCGTTCCACTGGCCGGGCGAGGGCCGCGCCAACACACTGACGAATCCGGCCCTGGACCCGACGTCCCGGATGCCGGAGTTCAAGGCCTGCGCGGTTCGGGTGGAGCGGGCTCAGGGGATGGAGCGGGGCTCGGGGGCGGGGCGGGTGCGCTGAGGTCGGTGGGACGCCGCGGGGTGCCGTGGAGTGCCGTGGGTGAGCCCGCAGTTCCCCGCGCCCTTGAAGGGGCTGGCCAGTTGCCACTTTCGATGAGCGTCCCTGTCGATCGCAGCCCGGCTGCCGCGGCCTCACCTCCCTGACCACACGCTCGCGCCTCCTTTGCAGAAACGATTCTTACTCCTCACACATCCGCACACGTCCCCCAGTGATCGGCTATGGACATGACATGGTCCGGCCACCTAGAACTGAGCGGACATCGCGCCCCCACTCCCCTCCCCCTCACCCCCCACCACGCGTCCGCGTGCCTTCTTGAGGAGTTCGATGAGTAGTCGGACACGACACATCCGAGGCTCACGCCTCGCCACCGTCGGCATGTCCGCCGCGGCCACCACCTTGCTGGCGGGCGCACTGTCCCCCGCCGCGGGTGCGGCCGACGAGCCGAGCCGGGACACCGCACTCGGCAACGCGGCAGCGGTGATCGCCGACCAGGCCGCCCGACTGGGCCTCACCTCCGCCCAGGACACCACGGCCCGCGACGTGATCGTGGACACGGACGGTACGCAGCACGTCCGGTACGACCGGACGTACCGTCAGCTGCCCGTCCTGGGCGGTGACTTCGTCGTCCACCTGACGTCATCCGGTGAGTACCAGAACTCCGACCGGGCCACCACGCGTCCGCTCTCCCTCACGAGCGTCGAGCCGTCGGTGTCGGCCCCGAAGGCGGCCGACCTCGCCACGGCGGCCCTGCGCCTCGCCAACGTCGGCGAGACGCTCCGCAAGCTGACGGCCAAGCCCCAACTGGTCGTCGACGCCCTGCACGGAGCACCCCGGCTGGCCTGGCGCACCGAGGCCGCCGGCCAGGACTCGCTCGGCAACCCGACGGCCCGCGTGGTCCTCACGGACGCCCGCACCGGCGACCAGATCGACGCCTGGGACAGCATCGAGACGGCGACCGGCGACGGCCGTTCCCTCTACGGCGGAACGGTCCCGCTGGAGACGACGCCGTCCGGTTCGACGTACCGACTGACCGACCCCACAAGGGGAAACACGTACACGGGCGACGCGCAGAACAAGACGGACACCTGCATCCTGTTCCTCTGCCTCGAACGTGCCGCCGCGCCCGTCCTCACGGACACCGACAACCACTGGGGATCGGGGGCCGCTTCGGACCGCGCCTCGGCGGCGGTCGACGCGCAGTACGGCACCGACACCACCTGGGACTACTACAAGAAGGTCCACGGGCGCACCGGTATAGCGGGCGACGGCAAGGGCTCGTTCAACCGTGTGCACTACGGCAGCGCGTACAACAACGCCTTCTGGGACGACACATGCTTCTGCATGACGTACGGCGACGGCGACGGCACGACCTTCGGGCCGCTGGTGTCACTGGACGTGAGCGGCCACGAGATGTCGCACGGCGTGACGTCGAAGACGGCGGCGCTCACCTACTCGGGCGAGCCCGGCGGCCTGAACGAGGCGACCTCCGACATCTTCGGCACCCTGGTCGAGTTCTACGCCGCCAACTCCTCGGACCCCGGGGACTGGCTGATCGGCGAGAAGGTCGTGAAGTCCGGCTTCGGCCGCTCCGCGCTCCGCTACATGGACCAGCCGTCCAAGGACGGCAACTCGGCGGACTGCTGGACCTCTTCGGTCGGTGACCTCGACGTCCACTACTCCTCGGGGGTCGCCAACCACTTCGCGTACCTCCTCGCCGAGGGCAGCGGCCCCAAGACCATCGGCGGCGTCGCCCACAACGGCACGACCTGCGACGGCTCGAAGGTGACGGGCATCGGCAAGGCCGAGCTGGGCGCGATCTGGTACCGGGCGCTGACGGTCTACATGACGTCGTCGACGAAGTACGCGGGCGCCCGCACCGCCACGCTCTCCGCGGCGAAGGACCTGTACGGCGCCGACAGCGCGGAGTACGCGGCGGTGGGCGCGGCCTGGTCGGCGGTGGGCGTGAACTGAGCCGGGCAGCAGGCCCGGTCGGTCGCCCCCCACCGGGGCCGCCGACCCGGGCCGCCGCCGCCCGGCAGCCGCCCGGCCATCGGCTGGATCGACTCGCGCCACCCCTCCAGCACCAGCCTCCGGCAAGCTCTTGATCAGCGACAACGCGGCGGGCTGACGAAGCACTACCGGGAGCCGGACGACCGAGGTGCCTGGTCGGCGGCGTGGCCTGCTGCCGGGTAGGCGGCCAGGGTGTCGCGGAGCACATCGGCGACGGTCACCTCGGCCAGGGACTGGCGCAGTGCGTCGGTCGCCCGGTCGTAGATCCCGGTCAGTACCGGCTGGATGCCGTGGCCGACGTAGCACTCCGCGTCGGGGTCCGAGGCGTGCAGCCCGAAGACCGGCTCGTCCGCACTCGCGCAGTACACATCGAGCAGCGTGATCGACGCGGCGTCGCGGGCGAGATTCCAGCCGCCCCCCTTGCCGTGGTCGATGGTCACGAGCCCGTGATCCTTCAGCCGGCCCAGGCTCCGGCGGATCACCACCGGGTTGGTGTTCACGCTGGTCGCGATGCGCTGGGAGGTCGCGACCTCCTTGTCGGTACCGCGCCGGTCGTACGCGAGCCAGGTCAGGACGTGCACGGCCAGGCTCATGCGGCTGTTCGCGCTCACGCTGCTGCTCCAAGTCTCCGGGGGCCTGTCATCCACACGTTCCCTGTCGAGCAAGTGTAACGAGAGCAGATACAGCAAGCTGTACTCTCGACATCTGTCGAATAGATCACCGCGTACGACTTGCCGCCCGAGCCTGTAACTGATTTAGTTACGCTGTAAGCATCTTGGTTACAAGCAATCCCGGCCGTGGGACCACTTTCCAGATGTGACCGCACGCCGACCTCACTCCGCACTCCGCCAACGAACGATCCGTCCGCCGCAAGAAGCAAGAGAACAAACGAACAAGCGAACAAGGGACCAAGGACGATGACATCGCACACCCAGCAGATCGACGGCCGCGACGAAGCAGAGATCCGGTCGGTGCTCCTCGGCTATGTCGAGGCACTGGACGGCCGCGACTTCGCGCGACTCGCCGACACGTTCACCGAAACCGCGGAGCTCGAGAACACCTTCGAGAGCTACATCCCGGGCGGCGACGAGTTCACCGGCGTGATGGCGCGCGGGGCGAAGGAGATCGCAGGGGCCATCGGCGGTCTCATGGGCCAACTCGACGCCACCCAGCACTTCTTGGGAGCGATCTGGTTCGAGCCCACTGCTGAGGGTGCGCGGACGCGCACGCAGGTCATCGCCCACCACCACCGCGGCACCGGCTTCTACCACACCGGCGGCACGTACACGGACTCCTTCGTCCGCACCGACAACGGGTGGCGCATCGACCGCCGTGTACTCCACACCTCGTGGACCACGGGCGACCCGGCAGTGGTCACCGGCGGCTGAACCGGCACGTAGTGGTGGTCCACCGGCCGGTACGCGGGAACGCACCGGTCCGCGGACGCGTCGACATCGCCGGTGACGCCACCGCCGGCATGGCCGCCCTGCTCCCCGGACACACCGTGATCGCCGTCGACCTGCCCGGGTTCGGCGACTCCAGTGGGGTCCAGCTCGTCGCCCACGACGCGGGCGGCGCCGTCGCGTACGCCCTCGTCGCGCAGTGGCGTGAACAGTTCTCCGGCCTCCTCATGATGGGCTTCCCGGTGACCGGCGGAGAGCCGACCTACGAACAGGTGAAGCCGCTGTCCGGCCAACTCACCCGGAACCGAAGAGCCCGTGCCGTCGCATGCCGTGGACGAATACACCCGCGCCCACTCCCAGGCCTGGCCACAGGACGAAGAGGACAACCGGCGCTTCATGACCGAGCCGCTCCCCCTCCCCTCCTCGGACCCCGACGCTTCACACGAGACCGGAAGAACCGTGCTGAACCACGTAGAGATCCAGACCACAGATGTACGGGCCAGCGCGGCGTTCTACGACGCCGTACTCGCACCCCTGGGCGCCGGCCGCCGGATCGAGCACCAGGGCCGCGTCGGATACGGCGACGAACGCCCCGAGTTCTGGATCGGCCCCGTCCCGGAACCGACAGGTTCCCGCTCCCGCTCCCGCGCCCGCGCCCGCGAGAGCCACCTGGCCTTCACCGCGCCCGACCGGTCGGCGGTCGACGCCTTCCACCGCGCCGCTGCCGCCCTGGGCGCGGAGATCCTGCACGCGCCGAAGGTATGGCCGCGGTACCACGACACCTACTACGCCGCCTTCGTACGTGATCCCGACGGCAACAACATCGAGGCGGTCTGCGAACGCCCCGAGTAGCCGTTCCTCACCCACGGCCGACAGGGCGGGAAGAGCCGCCCGCCGGCGCGCCCCCGCCACCGTCACCGGCGGCCTTCTGGCACGCCGCCTCCAGATCCAGCTCGCACCAGACGGACTTCCCGACCGTCAGCCTGCGCACGCCCCACCGGTCGGCCACCTGCCCGACGATCAGCAGCCCGCGCCCGAAGGTGTCGTCCGCGGCGACCTCCCGCAGCTGCGGCCGCAGCTCCCCTCTCGGGTCGGATACGGAGACCCGTACGACCCGCTCGGTGAGGGTGAGCTCCACCCGGAACAGCCGGTCACGAATGCCCCCGTGCAGCACGGCGTTGCCACCCAGCTCGGACACCAACAGGGCGGTGTCCGCGGCGAGTTCCGGGTGCCCCCAGTCCGTGAGCAGCCGGTGCGCGCGACGCCGGGCGAGGGTGACGCTCTTGGGGAGCGGGGTGTAGTCGAGACGGTCGTGACGGAGAACGGGGACGTCGGGCTCTTCTGACGCGTGGGGGGTGACCATGGCGCACACCTTCGGGCAGGGGCGAGCGGCTCCAGGCTTCAACTGACTCCGCTCTGTGATCGGTTCGCCACCGAAGGTAGGCATCGGATCAAGGTCGCGCAAGTTTGCCAGGGAACAATTAATCCGATCGAGGTTGCAGGACGGCTACTCACCGCGACACACTGATCGCGCACCGGGGCCGAAGGAGTACGACGTGAGCGCGAATCAACCGACGTTGGGCAACAGCACTTCCTCTGTGCTGGGACGCCGGCTGGGCGGAGAACTCATCAAGCTGCGCACGGCGGCGGGACTGAACCAGTCACACGCCGCCAAGGCACTTTCCTCATCCATCACGAAGGTCACCAAGATGGAGCGGGGCTGGGTCCCCATGCGCGACCCGGACATCCGAGCGCTGTGCGACCTGTACGGCATCCATGACCCCCGGGCCGTCGGCGGGCTCCTGGAACTGGCGAGGGTCGACCGCGAGCGCCGTAAGGCCAAAGGCTGGTGGAACGACTACACGATCCCTGGCGTCATGCAGGAATACGTCACCCTGGAAAGCGCGGCGACCACCATCAAGGCCTGGCAGCCCGCGTTCGTTCCGGGGCTGCTTCAAACGCCGGAGTATGTACGGGGCTTGAGGGCAAACCCCACGGTGAAAGTCACCAAGGGGCCGGACACGGACGACGAGTTCATCGCGGCGCGTCTCGCCCGTCGCCGACGCTTGACCGACGAACCGTCACTCTCACTGCAAGCAGTCGTTTACGAAGCCGTTCTCCGCAACTTCCCAGGCGGCCCGGCGACAGCAAGGGGCCAGCTCGAAGCACTCACGAAAGTTGCAGACCTGCCAAGTGTCAGCCTGAGAATCTACCCGTTCAGCGCCGGTACGCACTCGGGCCTCAATGCTTCGTTCAACATCATCTCGTTCGCTGCCCCCGGAGCCATGGACGTGGTGTACGTAGAAGTCCCCTTCGCTCAACGGTGGGTGGAAGACGAGGCAGCCTCAGCCTCCTACAGTGAGATGTTCGAGGTGATCGCCGAAAGGTCGCTCGACGAGCGGCAGTCGGAGTCGTTGCTCCACGAGCTACTCAAGGGACTGTGAACCATGACTGAATTCACGTACCGCAAGGCCACCTACAGCGACGAAGTAGCGGAGTGCGTCGAGATAGCCACCAACATCCCCACCACCATCGCCATACGCGACTCCAAGAACCCCGCCGGCCCCTCCCTCCAGATCCACCCCACCACCTGGACGGCCTTCCTCCGCGCGCTCCACTAGATGAATGAGTCCAAGAGGCGTCGTTACGGTCAGTGATCGTAGGCCGTGCTCGAACTCGCGGCCGAAGTAGTTCTTGTCCCCGATGATCGTCTGCCCAGGGTGAACGGCGAGGGCGTCTGGAGCGGTATCAAGCATGTCGCGCAGCGTTTCGCGCTCGTCCGCCTTGGCCCCGGTGAGCGCGAACAGGACCGGCAGTCCGCCGAGTGTGCACACCAGGTGCAGACGCAGCCTCCAGAAGTACCGCGAGTGTGACGCGCGGGAAAGTTATGGACGCAACAGTCCATAACTTGAAGGAGGACGGCATGGCCGTCTTGGAGAACAAGGTCGCCGTGATCACCGGGGGCGGCACCGGCATCGGGTTCGCGACCGCGCGGGCGTTCCGCGACGAGGGCGCCACCGTGTTCGTCACAGGCCGTCGCAAGGACGCGCTCGGCGCCGCGGTCGCCGAACTCGGACCTGGCGTGACCGGCGTGGTCTGCGACGCCTCGGTGCCCTCGGAGCTCGACGCGTTCTACGGCACCGTGCGCGACCAGGCAGGACGTATAGACGTACTGGTCGCCAACGCCGGCGTCGGCACCGCGGCGCCGTTCGGCGAGGTGACGGAAGAGCTGATCGACTCGGTGTTCGCGACCAACGTCAAGGGAGTGATCTTCACTCTCCAGCAGGCGCTGCCGCTGCTCAGCACGGGCGCTTCGGTGATCCTGACGGGTTCGACCGCCGCGACCCGCCCCGACCAGGGGCTTGAGATCTACGCCGCGTCGAAGGCCGCGGTCCGCGCGCTCGCCCGCGGCTGGGCCCTCAGCGCCCGCGCACACGGCTTCCGGGTCAACGTCGTGTCCCCGGGCGGTACGCGCACCCCTGGTCTGCTCGAACTGGTCTCACCCGAGGTGCTCAAGGAGGCCGAAGACGCCATCCCCCTCGGCCGGCTCGCCGAGCCCGAGGAGATCGCCGCCGTGACGACGTTCCTGGCCTCGGACGCGTCGAGCTACGTGAACGGTGCCGAGTTCTTCGCCGACGGGGGATACGCGCAGGCATGAGCGCCCTCGTCAGCGCCGATCCAGGTGTGTCTCGACAACCAGCGATCACCCCTTCCGTGTGGACGCCTCCCGGGTGCGCCTCCCCGGTGTGCGTGGGCGGCCGGTAATTCCGGTCGCCCGGTGGCGTCGATGGGATATCCTGCTCCGGAATTTCGCGCGGCAGGTTCTCTGTCGCCCCACTCGGCGCGCTCGGCGCCGACACGTACCGCGTGCCCTGCCCGGAAGGAGGCGAGAGACATGGACCGTGCTGAATGCGTTGCGGCCATAGTTGCCTCCGGCCGTGTGCCCTCCCTCCTCTGCGGCGCGCGGTAGTTCCTCCCCCTCCCTTCTGTTTCCTGTCTTCGGCGTCTTCCTGAGATGCCGCGTCACGAGACGTCCTGGCCTGCGCGGTTCGTCGCCGCACTGGCCGCGGGGGCGCGCGCCCGATGACGGGCCCTTCTCTTGCCTGCCACCGTGATCTCGGCACTCTCCGCCGCACGGCCGGCAAGAGCGCCTGCGTGAGTGACACGCGGCTGGTGAGGCAGACCCCGGGTGCTGTCCGCGGTTCCCGCTGCCCCACCGCCATGCCGTGTCCCGTGCTGCGTACACCGGCCCGTCGTCACCACTGCGACCGTCCCTGGCCGGCTGTCTCGACAGCACAAGACACGAAACGTGCGTGATCGCCATGAGCAAGAAACGTCCCGGAGGGGAATCCACCCCGTCCGTCCCGTCCACGCCTTCCACGCCTTCCACGGCCACCGGCCGTTCCCCGGACCACGAGGTTCCCGCCGCGACTCCGGCACCGGAACCGACTCCTGCACCTGCACCGGCACCGGCACCGGCACCGGATCCGAAGCGCTGGTGGGCGCTGGCCGTCATCGCCCTCGCCCAGCTGATGGTGATCCTCGACGGCACCGTCGTGAACATCGCGCTGCCCTCCGCCCAGCGCGCTCTCGGCATGTCGGACGCCGACCGGCAGTGGGTGATCACCGCCTACACGCTGGCCTTCGGCGGGCTGCTGCTGCTCGGCGGCCGGATCGCCGACCTGGTGGGCCGCAAGCGCGCCTTCGTCATCGGCCTGGCCGGGTTCGCCGCGGCCTCCGCGCTGGGCGGCGCGGCGGCCGGTCCCGGGACGCTGTTCGCGGCGCGGGCCCTGCAAGGCGCGTTCGCGGCGGTCCTGGCGCCCTCGGCCCTGTCGCTGCTGACGACGACCTTCACCGACCCCAAGGAACGGGCCAGGGCGTTCGGGGTCTACGGTGCGCTGGCCGGCGGCGGCAGCGCGGTCGGGCTGATCGTCGGCGGTCTGCTGACCGAGTACCCGAACTGGCGCTGGTCCCTGTACGTCAACGTGCCCATCGCGCTGGCCGCCCTGCTCGGCGCACCGGCCTTCCTGCACGACCGCTCCGGCCGCCGGGGCGGGCGCCTGGACGTGCCGGGCGCGCTGCTGGGCTGCGGCGGGCTCGTCGCCCTCGTGTACGGCTTCAGCGAGGCCGAACCTCGCGGCTGGAACAGCCCCTCGGTGCTCACCCCGCTCGTGGCCGGCGTGCTCCTGCTCGCCGCCTTCGTGTGGTGGCAGAGCCGCGCGGCGAGCCCGCTGCTGCCGCTGCGCATCGTCAAGGACCGTGTCCG
Source organism: Streptomyces sp. CWNU-52B (assembly GCF_047444975.1). Lineage (NCBI taxonomy): Bacteria > Bacillati > Actinomycetota > Actinomycetes > Kitasatosporales > Streptomycetaceae > Streptomyces > Streptomyces sp. CWNU-52B. The sequence goes on from NZ_JBLFJV010000010.1 coordinate 101,473, forward strand.
GGCCGGGTCGCTCGCGACGATGGGCCTGGCCACCATCGGCATGTTCGGCGTCTTCCTGTTCCTGACGTACTACCTGCAGGTCGTCCTCGGCTACCCGCCGGTGCGGACGGGCCTGGCCTTCGTGCCGATCTCGGCCGGCATCGCCGTCGGCGCGACCCAGATCGCGGCCCGCCTGCTCCCCCGCACGGCGCCGCGCGTCCTGATGTCGTCCGGCATGGTGCTGGCCGCCGCCGGCATGGTGCTGCTCAGCAGGCTGACCGTGCACGCGCAGTACGTCCCGCACGTGCTGCCCGCCCTGCTGCTGCTCGGTCTGGGCATGGGCCTGACCTTCATGCCGGTCTACGCGACGGCCACCGCAGGCGTGCCCGCGCAGGACGCCGGTGTGGCCTCGGCCGTCCTCAACACCGTTCAGCAGATGGGCGCTTCGCTGGGCACCGTGCTGCTCAACACCATCGCCACCGGCGCCACCAGCCGTTACGTCCACTCGCACGCGCCCGATGCGGACCACGGCGGCGCGGCCGTCGACGCGGGCACGGTGCACGGCTTCTCCGTCGCGTACGGGTGCTCGGCGGGCGTCCTGCTGCTCGCCGCCCTGGTAGCGGGCCTCACCGTACGGGGCAGGACGCCGAAGCCCGCCGGAAACGACGCACCGGCCCCGTGAGCCGGGGCCATGTCCCGCCACCGTCCGCCTCACCTCTCGAAGGATCAGCCGTGAAACCCCTGACCGAGCGCGACATCCGTACCTCGTTCGTCAACTGCTCGAAGGGCGAGGCCAGACGCCTCCCCCTGCCCAAGAACCTGGCGGACCTCGACCACTGGGACGACCTGGACTTCCTGGGCTGGTTCGACCTGTCCGCGCCCGATCGCAGGTACCTCGTCGTCGAACGCGCCGATGAACTCGTCGGACTCTCCCTGCGGTTCGCGTCCGGCAACCGCGGCTTCCTGCGCCGCAGCCTGTGCTCGCTGTGTCTGACCACGCATCCCGGCAGCGGCGTGATGCTCATGACCGCGCCCAAGGCGGGCCCGGCCGGCCGCGAAGGCAACTCGGTGGGCCTCTACCTCTGCGCCGACCTGGACTGCTCGTTGTACGTACGGGGCAAGAAGAAGGCGGCACCGGGCGGACGCATGGAGGAGTCCCTCACGGTCGAGCAGCAGATCGAGCGCCTGCGCGGCAACCTCGACACGTTCGTGGAGCGGGTCCTCCACTGAGTCGGACGGGGCTCGGCGACGGCGACCAGGAGGCCGCTGGCCCACATCGGCCCGCGGGCTCAGAGCTACGAGCTCACTGATCCAGGGGGCTGACCTCGATCACCGCCTGTGGCGCGGCGTCCGGACCGGCATGGTGCGGACGCCGCACGACGGGAGCGGGCCGTGCCGGTGCGTCGCGGTCCGTCGCGTAGAGCTCCTGCAAAAGGGCCGCACCCTCCCGTCTTCGGGCCGTACACCCGGAAGGCGACGGACTCGACGTACCGGCACGGCCCCGACCCACGGACGTCGCTCGGCGCGTTTCGCTGAGCCCTGCCGCCGGCCGAGCCCGCGGGCCCGTTCCGAACCGGTCAACGTACCGGGGGAACAAGACGACTTGAGTCCCCCGGTCGCGGGCTTCGTCCGCTTCGTACGCATGCGCGGGCCGGGTCGTTACGATGACGGCGGTGGGGTCGGCTCCGGATTTCGCGCCCGGCGACGGTTCCGGCCCTCGGGCGGTCGGCCCGGACCCGGCACAGCTTCCTTCGCGGTACGGCCGCACACGGCAGACGGACGCAAGGCAACGTATCCCACGTGCAGTTGGAGCTGTCCATGCGCATCGACCATTCGAAACTGTCGCTCGACCAGCCCGTGTCCTCGCTCGATCCGAACCGCGGGACCCACGAGGAGGCAGCCGAGTGGCTGCGGCACGGCCCCGTGGTCCCGGTGGCGCTGCCGGACGACGTCCACGTCTGGGCGGCCATGTCGGCCGAGGCCGCCCAGACGGTCCTGGACGCCCACCCCGACCTCTCCAGCGATCCGCGCCACTGGGGTGCCTACACGCGCGGGGAGATACCCGCCGGATGGCCCCTGCTCAACCTGATCGTCGGAGAGTCCATGCTCAACGCGGACGGGGCCGACCACCGCCGGCTCCGCCATCTGGTGAGCCGCGCCTTCACCCCCCGGCGCATCGACGCGCTCGCACCCCGGATCCGTGAGATCACCGGGGAGTTGCTGGACGGCCTGGAGTCCGCGGAGCCAGGGACGGTGACGGACCTCAAGGAGGGGTTCGCCTATCCGCTCCCGCTGCTGATCATCTGCGAGCTGTTCGGCCTCACCGACCCCGCCCAACAGCACCGGTTACGCGGTCACTTCCGGACGATGCTGAGCGTCGAGGTGAGCGGCGCCGAACGGCAGAAGGCCGCGCTCGGACAGCGCGAGGTACTGGCCCGTCTGGTCGCCGACCGGCGCGCGGCCCCGCTCGGCGATCTGACCAGCGCGCTGATCGAGACGTTGGACGAAGAGGACGGCAGGCTGTCGGAGAAGGAACTGATCGACACCCTGGAGATCATCCTGCTGGCCGGCCACGAGACCACGGTCAACTCACTGACCAGCACCGTCCACGCCCTGCTCACCCGCCCCGACCAGCTCACCGCGCTCCTCGACGGCGAACTGGACTGGCCGGCCGCCGTGGAGGCGGGCCTGCACTGGAACACCCCGCTGCGCAACCTGTTCATGCGCTACGCGCTGCGGGACACCGTCCTGCAGGGAGTGACCGTGCGGCGCGGCGAGCCGATCGTCGTCGGGCTGGCCGCCGCCAACCGCGAACAGCACGGCACGGTCCCGGCGCGCTTCGACATCCACGACTCCCGCCACTACGAGCGCCAGCTCGCCTTCGGCGCGGGCCCGCACTACTGCCTCGGCGCCGCCCTGGCCCGCCTGGAGAGCGCGATCGGGCTCTCCCAGCTCTTCACCCGGTTCCCCGCCATGCGGCTGGCCGTGCCCGAGTCGGAACTGGTACCCGTGATCTCCACGGCGATCAACGGCCTGGCCGCCCTCCCGGTCGTCCTCCGGCCGGCCTCCGCCTGAGGCGAGACCTTGTCAGTGCGGTGGCGCCACCGGGTCCAGCGCGTTGCCGACGGTGCAGCCGCCCTCCCCCGGCATCCGCTGCGTCCGGGGCGGCGCCCACACCTCCGTGGCGCCGGGACCCACCCTGGCGAGAAGGCAGTCCTGCGGGTCGAACCCGTTGCCCCGCACCGACAGGAGGACCCCGACCCGGCCGTCGTCCGCCTTCACCTCCGTACGGATCGCCGGATCCAGCTCCAGCGCGGCGAGAGCGCGCCGCACCTCGGCCTCGTCCGCCCGGCCCCCCTCCGGCACCCGGGGAAGCCCCGCCCGCAGCTCCTCGTACGGCAGCCGGGGCGGTTCGGGCGGCGCGGCGAAGGTCAGCGGACGGCCGTGCGGGCAGTCCACGTCACGCGGATCCGCACGCCACCGCGCCTCGGGCGACACCCGCACGCCGAAGCAGCGCAGCACGGTGACCTCATCAGGGTCGAACAGCCCGTCGTACGCCGAGCCGGACGTACGCACGATCAGGTCGACGCCGTCGCCGTCATGCGTCGAGGTACCCGTCACCCGCAGTACCTCCACCCCGTCGATGCCGACGGCGGCGCGCCCCACCTCCTCCGCCGTGCGCGGACGCTGGCCGTAGAGGCGCTCGCCCGCCTTCCTGGCCACCTCCCGCGCGGCGTCCGTCGCCTCGCCCTCGGAGGACGACGCGACCCCGCAGCCGACGGTGCACAGCAACAGCGTCGCGAACAGCAGCAGTTGGCGCATGCACGCATTCTTCCGGCGCCCCCGCGCCGCGGGCAACCGCTCGCGTACTCAGGCGCCTACTCAGTCGCGCGCGAAACTCACGTGACCTCCGCGTGCCCCCTGGATACGGTGGGCCGATGCCCGAGCTGAAGCGGCTGAGCGCCGGCCACGCCCCGGCGGTCCTGGCCTTCGAACTGGCCAATCGCGGCTACTTCGCCGCCTCCATCTCCGACCGCGGCGACGACTTCTTCGCCCGGTTCACCGACCGGTACGACGCCTTGCTGGCCGAGCAGAAGGCGGGCGTCTGCGCCTTCTACCTGCTCGTCGCCGAGGACGGCTCGGTGCTCGGCAGGTTCAACCTGGTCGACATCGAGGACCGCACCGCGGAACTCGGCTACCGGGTCGCGCAGCACGCCACCGGCCGCGGCGTGGCGACCGCGGCCGTCCAGGAGGTGTGCCGGCTGGCGGCGGCGCGGCACGGGCTGCGCACCGTACGGGCCGCCGTGTCCCACCAGAACGCCGCGTCCCGGAAGGTGCTGGCCAAGGCCGGGTTCGCGCCCGCCGGCCCCGCCGACCCGGCCCACCTCGGCGGCAAGCCGGGCACCTGGTACCGGCGCGACCTGCCGCCCCGGTAGGCCGTACCGCGCACACCCCCGCTCCGCGCGGGACGCCGGCGCCTCAACCGCCGTACGGGCGCACCGCCTTCGCGTCCCGCAGCGCCGACGCCCACCACACCAGCTGGTCCAGCATCGCCTTCGCCGCCGCGTCGGGGGCCGCGGGGTCCCGGTGGCGGCCCTCGTCGTCGAAGGCCGCGCCCGCGTTGTGGAAGGACACCGTGTCGCGGACGGTGACGGCGTGCAGTTCGGCGAAGACCTGGCGGAGCTGTTCGACGGCGCGCAGACCGCCCGAGACACCGCCGTACGAGACGAAGCCGACGGGCTTGGCGCGCCACTCCTGGACGTGCCAGTCGATGAGCGCCTTGAGCGACGCGGGGAAGGAGTGGTTGTACTCGGGGGTCAGGACGACGAAGGCGTCGGCGGCGGCCAGCTTCGGGGTGACCTTCGCCAGCTCGGCGGCCACCTCGGGGGACGGGGAGAAGGACAGGGCCGTCGGCAGCCCCGCGTCGGCGGTGTCGACGACCTCGACCGTGACGTCGTCGCGTTCACGGAGCCGGCCGAGGAGCCAGTCCGCGACGACGGGCCCGAAGCGGCCCTCCCGGTTGCTGCCTGCGATGACGGCGACCTTGAGGGCCGCGGGAACTTCGGTGGTGGGGTTCATGGAGCCGAGCCTCACACCTCAACCAAACTTGAGGTCAAGCCGCCGCCGGTGAGCACCGGTCACCCGTTCACACGCGCCGCGCGCAGCCTTCGGGTTCTTTTTGTCCGCGCCCGCCGACACCCCGGTGACCTGGTCAAACACCGCCGGTACGGCACGGCGGACGCCCCGCCGGGACCTCGTTCGCCCGGTTTCCGACGCGCCATCAGGAGGCGCGCGCCGTCGACTGCCACTTACCTCGGTAGGGCAGGGCACGACCGAGGCAGCGGCACATCGCGGTGTCGCGGGTCGTGCCCCACTCCGAGGAGCAAGCACGATGCGCACAGCCCGCCTGCTGACCGGTACCGCGCTCGCCGTCGCCGCGGCGGGCTTCTGCGCGGCGCCCGCCCACGGAGCCGGAGCCGAAACCGGGACCGGAGCCGGGTCGGGGTCGAGCTCCATCGAGCTGTACCCGGCCACCGTCGCGCCCGGCGCCGAGGTCACGGTGAACACGGCGGCGTGCGAGGCGAACGACGCCGCGTCGGGCGACGCCGGCGCCGTCGGCGCGGGCGGCTTCACGCTGATCCCCAGCGCGCACGAGGGCGACGCGGTCGGCCATTTCAAGGTGCCGCCTTCCGCCCAGCCCGGCACGTACGAGATCGTCGCGCGCTGTTCGAACGGCCTGCGGATGACGGGCGACCTGGTGGTCACGCTCACCTCCACCCAGGAGAGCAGGCCGCAGGTCCCACGAGGCAGTGTGAAGACGGGGGTCGGCGGCGCACTCGGCCCCGACCCCGTGCAGACCGCGGCGGGAGTGGCGGCCCTGGCCGTCGCCGCCGCGGGCGGTACCTGGCTCCTGCATCGCCGGGCGAGAGGCGACGGGATCTGACGGACACCCTCCGCTGTCCACCGGTACCGCCGTCCCCTCCCCCTCCGGGCCCGACGCCCCTCGCGGCCGGGAGGGGGACGCGGGACCCCCACACCGAGAGGGGGGCCGCCGTGCGCCCGTCCAGCAATGTCCCGATAGCCGCCGCCACGCTCGTCGCCCTCCTCTGCGGCGCCTGGCTGCTGCACCTCGGCACGCAGACGCACGCGCCGCCCCAGCCGTCGGCGGCGCAGTTCCGTGCGGGCGGCCATGTGGACCGGCCGGCGGCCGCGGCGCTGCCGCACTCGCCGCCCGACCGGGTCCGGATCCCCTCGATCCGGGTGGACGCCCCGCTGATGGGCCTCGGCCTCACCCCGCAGGGCAGCCTCGACGTGCCGCCGGCCGCCAGGAAGAACCTCGCGGGCTGGTACGCGGCCGGGACCGCGCCGGGCGACAAGGGCACCGCGATCGTCGCCGGCCATGTGGACAACACCGAGGGCCCCGCCGTGTTCTACCGCCTCGGCGCACTGGAGAGGGGCAGCACGATCGAGGTCGGACGCCGGGACGGCAGCGTCGCCGTCTTCTCGGTCGACACGGTCGAGGTGTACGACGCCCGCGACTTCCCGGACGAGAAGGTGTACGGGGCGGCGGGGCGCCCGGAGCTGCGCGTGATCACCTGCGGGGGCGGTTACTCGGCGGGCACCGGCTACCGGGGGAACGTGGTCGTCTTCGCCCACCTCACGGGCAGCCGCCCGGCGTAGGCGCCGTGGCCACCCGCGGGGCCCTCAGAGCCAGAAGTCGTACCCGAGCTTCGCCACCAGCGCGAACACCACCGTCAGCAGCACGACCCGGACGAACCCGCTGCCCTTCTTGAGCGCGGTGTGCGCCCCGACCATGCCGCCGGCCAGGTTGAACACCGCCATCAGCGCGGCCAGCTGCCAGAACACGGTGCCCTTCCAGGCGAAGGTGGCGAGCGCGCCGGCGTTCGTGCAGCAGTTCACGATCTTCGCGGTGGCGGAGGCGGTCACGAGGTCGAGGTGCAGCAGCGCGGTCAGGGCGAGGACCAGGAACGTACCGGTGCCGGGGCCGACGAGCCCGTCGTAGAAGCCGATGCCCAGGCCCGCGAGCCCGATCGCGGCGAGGACGCGGCGCGGCGTCACGGGCTCGGCCGAGGGCGCGGTCCCGAAGGCGGGCCGCATGATCACGAAGGTGCCGACCCCGAGCAGGACGACCATGACGACCGGCTTCAGCACGTCGGTGCTCATCCCGGCGGCCACGAACGCACCGCCCGTGGACCCGGCGAGCGCCGCCAGACCGATCCGTACCGCCGTGCGGACGTCCACGGGCGCCTTGCGCGCGAACGTGACCGCCGCGCCCGTCGTACCGACGATCGCCACGGCCTTGTTGGTGCCCAGCGCGTACTGGGCCACCGAGCCCGAGTTCGGCAGCCCGAGCAGCAGCACGGGAAGGAGGAGCAGCCCGCCGCCACCCACGACCGCGTCGATCCACCCGGCCGCGAGCGCGGCGACGCACAGAGCAACGACCATGGTCAGCGATATATCGGGCATGATCACGACCCTACCGGCCCCGCTCCCGACCCCCCAGCGACGGTCCCGGGACCGGTTTCGGGGCCGGGACCGAAGCTGGTCCCGGGCCTGTGCCCGGGTCCGTGGTCGTGGTCGGGGACCGGGCCCGAGGCCGGGGCCGGGGCCGTGCCCGGGTCCGGCCCGGGTTCGAGGCCAGGGCCGGGGCTGGCCCGTGGCCGGGTCCAAGGCCGTGGCCATGGCCGGGTTCGAGGCCGGGACCGGGACCGGGCTCGGGGCTGGCCCGTAGCCAAGGCCGGGGCCCGCGATGGCCCGTGGCCGAGTTCGAAGCCGGGACCGGTCCCAGGACCGTGGCCGTGCCCGGGTCCGAGGCCGGGACCAGGGCCGGGCTCGGGGCTGGGCTCAGGGCTGGCCCATAGCCGAGTTCGAAGCCGAGACCGGTCCCAGGACCGTGGCCGTGCCCGGGTCCGAGGCCGGGACCGGTCCCAAGGCCGTGCCCAGGTCCGGCCCGGGTTCGAGGCCGGGACCGGGACCGGGACCGGGACCAGGGCCGGGGCCGGGCTCGGGGCCGGCGCCGGAGGTAGGCGCGGGGCCAGGGGCGGTGCGGTGCCCGGTGGCTCGCCGTGGCCTCCTCCGTCCGTCGAGAACCCTCACATGCGCGGTCGGGGTTCGCTGAGGGCAGCGTTCCCCGCGGGAAACAGGGGGGATGCGGTCGGGTAACACCGGCACCGCACGCTGCCGTACATGACCTCGAATACGCGTGTGGTGGTGATCGGCGCCGGTCTCGCGGGCGTACGTCTCGCCCGCAGGCTCGGAGAGCTCGGCGGGTCCGCCGTACTCGTCGGCGAGGAGGAGCACGCCCCGTACAACCGGGTCCTGCTCGCGGAGGTCCTGGCGGGCCGGTACGCCCCGGAGGTCATCGCGCTCCCGGCGCCCGAGCGGCTGACCCGCGGCCGGGCGGTGGGTGTCGACCGCGCCGCACGGCAGGTGCACCTCGCCGACGGCACGGTGATCGCATACGACACGCTGGTCCTGGCCACCGGCTCCAACCCCGTACTCCCGCCCCTGCGCGGCCTGTTCGCGCCCGACCGGCACGAACTGCCCGAGGGCGTACACGCGTTCCGCACGATGGACGACTGCCTGGGCCTGTCGAAGGCCGTACGGCAGGGCACCCGGGCCGTCGTCATCGGCGGCGGCCTGCTCGGCGTCTCGGCCGCCCGCGCACTCGCCGAACGGGGCGCGCAGGTGGTGCTGGCCCAGCAGGGCGAGCGGCTGATGGAACGTCAACTCGACCCGTCCGCGTCCATGTTGGTGCTCCGGCACCTCAAGGACCTCGGCGTCGAGGTGCACACCGAGAGCCGGGTACGCGGCGTGCGCTGCGCCGCCGGCGCGGTCCGCTCGGTCGAGATGGCCGACGGATACACCCTCGACGCCGACCTGGTGGTGCTGGCCTGCGGAGTGCATCCGCGGGTGGGCCTCGCCCAGGACGCGGGGCTCGCCGTGCACAAGGGCGTCATCGTCGACGACGAACTGCGCACCTCCGACCCCCGCATCAGGGCGATCGGTGACTGCGCACAGCACGACGGCCAGGTCTACGGACTGGCCGCCCCCGCCCTCGAACAGGCCGAGGTGCTCGCGGAGTTGCTGGCCGGCCCGCCGGCGCACACCGCACCCGCGGTGGGCGCCGCCCACTACCGGGGCACCCGCGCCCTCACCCGGCTCACCCTCGCCGCCACCACCCCCCTCGACCTCGCCGCGTTCGGCGAGCACACCCCGCTGCCCGGCGACGACGTCGTCCAGCTCACCGACGCGACCCGCGGCACCTACCGCAAGGTCGTCGTCCGCGACGACCGCCTGGTGGGCGGCGTCCTCGTCGGCGAACTCGGCACCGTCGGCGCGCTCGCCCGCGCCTGGGAGGGAGCCGAGCCGCTCCCGGACGGCGCTCCGCTGCTCCACCTGCTCACCAACGATGGAGGCTCCTGATGCCCACGACGGCTCCCCAGGCCCGGCCCCGCCCCACGATCGTGCTCGTCGGTCACGGCATGGTCGGCCAGCGCTTCCTCGAAGCACTGGCCGAGCGCGGTCTGACCGCCACGCACCGCGTGGTCGTGCTGTGCGAGGAGCCGCGTCCCGCGTACGACCGCGTGCAGCTCACCTCGTACTTCTCGGGCCGCACACCCGAGGAACTGTCCGTGACGGACCCGGAGTTCATCAGGGACCACGGCATCGAGCTGCACATCGGCGACCCGGCCGAGAGCGTCGACCGCACCGCGCGGACCGTCACGGCCCGCTCGGGGCTGGTCGTCGGGTACGACACGCTGGTCCTGGCCACCGGCTCGTTCCCCTTCGTGCCGCCCGTGCCGGGCAAGGACGCCGAGGGCTGCTTCGTCTACCGCACGATCGAGGACCTGCTCGCCATCGAGGAGTACGCGAAGGCGCGGGCCACGACCGGCGCGGTGGTCGGCGGCGGCCTGCTCGGCCTTGAGGCCGCCGGGGCGCTGAAGGGGCTCGGACTCGCCACGCACATCGTGGAGTTCGCGCCGCGCCTGATGCCCGTACAGGTCGACGAGGGCGGCGGCGCCGCGCTGCTGCGCACCATCGAGAACATGGGCCTGACGGTCCACACCGGCACGGGCACGCAGGAGGTCGTCACCGGTGCCGACGGCGCCGTGACGGGCATGCGGCTCTCCGACGGCTCCGAGGTGGCGACCGATCTCGTCGTGTTCTCGGCCGGGGTACGCCCCCGTGACGGGCTGGCCCGCGACTGCGGCCTGACCGTGGGCGAGCGCGGCGGCATCAGCGTCGACGAGCAGTGCCGTACCGTCGGCGACCCGCACGTCTTCGCGATCGGCGAGTGCGCGCTGGCGTCCGACGGCCGGGTCTACGGCCTGGTGGCACCCGGTTACGAGATGGCCGAGACGGCGGCCGCCACGATCGCCGCCACCCGCACCGCGGACGCCGCGGACAGGGCCGACGCGGCGGCCTTCACCGGCGCCGACCTCTCCACCAAGCTGAAGCTCCTCGGCGTCGACGTCGCCTCCTTCGGGGACGCGCACGGCGCCGCCGGCGACTGCCTCGACGTCGTCTACTCGGACTCCCGCTCGGGCACGTACAAGAAGCTGGTCATCGGGCGCGGCGGCGAGTTGCTCGGCGGGATCCTGGTCGGCGACGCGGACGCGTACGGCACCCTGCGGGCGTTCACCGGCTCGGTGCCGCCGGTCGCCCCGGAGCAGCTCGTCCTGCCGGCCGGCGCGGGCGCCCCCGTCCGGCTCGGCCCGTCCTCCCTGCCGGACGAGGCGATCATCTGCTCCTGCCACAACGTCACCAAGGGCGCGATCCGCGGCGCGGTCACCGAGCACTCCTGCACGACGGTGCCCGAGGTCAAGAAGTGCACCAAGGCCGGTACGGGCTGCGGCAGTTGCGTCAAGGTGCTCGGCCAGCTCGTCACCGCCGAGCTGGAGGCGGGCGGCGTCGAGGTCGACAAGGGCCTGTGCGGCTGCTTCGCGCAGACCCGCGAGGAGCTGTACGAGATCGTCCTCGCCCTGCGCGTCGCCTCGTACCGGCAGCTCCTTGACCGGTACGGCCGCGAGAGCGCGCGCGGCGGCGAGGGCTGCGAGGTCTGCAAACCCACGGTCGGCTCGATCATCGCCTCGCTCGCGCCCACGATCGGCGCCGACGGCTATGTCCTGGCCGGTGAGCAGGCCGCTCTCCAGGACACCAACGACCACTTCCTCGCGAACCTGCAGAAGAACGGCTCGTACTCGATCGTGCCGCGCATCCCCGGCGGCGAGATCACCCCCGAGAAGCTCATCGTGATCGGCGAGGTGGCCCGGGACTTCGGCCTCTACACGAAGATCACCGGCGGCCAGCGGATCGACATGTTCGGCGCGCGGGTCGAGCAACTGCCCCTGATCTGGGCCCGGTTGGTGGACGCGGGATTCGAGTCCGGGCACGCGTACGGAAAGTCGCTGCGGACGGTCAAGTCGTGCGTCGGGCAGACCTGGTGCCGCTACGGCGTCCAGGACTCGGTGCGCATGGCCATCGACCTGGAGCTGCGCTACCGGGGCCTGCGCTCCCCGCACAAGCTCAAGTCGGCGGTCTCCGGGTGCGCCCGCGAGTGCGCGGAGGCCCAGTCGAAGGACTTCGGCATCATCGCCACGGCGGGCGGCTGGAACCTGTACGTCGGCGGCAACGGCGGCGCCACCCCGCGCCACGCCGACCTGCTCGCCCAGGACCTCTCCGACGCCGAACTCGTCCGTCTCATCGACCGGTTCCTGATGTTCTACATCCGCACGGCCGACCGTCTTGAGCGCACCTCGACCTGGCTGGAGCGGATCACCGGCGGCCTGGACCACGTCCGGGACGTCGTGGTGGACGACTCGCTGGGCATCTGCGCGGAGTTGGAGTCGCTGATGACGGCGCACGTCGCCAACTACCGCGACGAGTGGGCCGAGACCATCAACGACCCGGAGAAGCTGTCCCGCTTCGTCTCCTTCGTGAACGCCCCCGACACCCCCGACCCGGTCGTCGGCTTCGTCCCCGAGCGCGACCAGATCAAGCCCGACCTGCCGCTGCTGACCATCGGCACCCGCCCCCTGGAAGGAAGCGCCCAGCGATGACGCTCGCACCCGAGACCACGACGCTCAGGATCCAGCTCAGGCCGACCGCCCCGACCGCCGTTTCCGCCGCTGCCTCCGCCGCCGTCTCCGACGACGACTGGTTCGCGGTCTGCGACCTGTCCGTGCTGATCCCCGGCCGCGGGGTGGCCGCGCTGCTCCCGGACGGGCGTCAGGTGGCGCTCTTCATGGACCGCGCGGGCCGGATGTACGCGATCGACAACCGCGACCCGTTCTCCGGCGCGGCCGTCCTCTCCCGCGGGCTCGTCGGCTCGCACCGGGGCCGCCCGTTCGTCGCCTCCCCCCTCCTGAAGCAGCGCTTCGACCTGGAGTCGGGCCGCTGCCTGGACGACGACACGGTGACGGTGGCGACGTACGAGGTGCGGGCCAGGTAGCCCCCGGCCGGACCTCGCAGGCGCAGGTCACGCGCCCGGGGTCCACGGAACGCAGGCCCATGACCGGAGAGTTACCGTCCGGTCACGTCACGTTCGCATCACGGGTCCGCCGTTCCGCCGCGACACCAGTGGCCTCTCTCATACTTTCGTCCCCTCAAATCCGACTGATCGCCTTTCCATGATCATCCATACGGATATCCACCGAGATCGACGACGATCGACGTACCTCCGAGGGGCTCTTCCCGTGAACCAGTTCCGCAAGCCCGCCGCCGTGGCTCTCACCGCGCTGGCCCTGGCCGCCCTGCCCGTCACCGCCGAGGCGCACGACGGCCTGCACCCGTTCAAGAACTGCACCGAGGCGTACCGGAACGGGTACGCCGACATCCCCAGAGGCGACGACCACTACGGCGACCATCTGGACCGGGACCAGGACGGCGTCGGCTGCGACAAGCCGCCCGCGGACTTCGTCCCCGCGGACGACAAGGGCGGCGCGGACGGCGGGGGTTCAGGCAACTCCGAGGAAGCCTCGCCGCAGCCCTCGTCCGGCCCCTCGGAGCAGCAGGTCACCGACCTGGCCGAGACCGGCGGCAGCGGTGTCACCCCGTACCTCGCGGGCGGCGGTGCCCTCGTGCTCCTCGCGGGCGGCGGCGTGCTGGTCGCGGCGCGCAGGCGCGGCAACTCCGGCTGATCCGGGCCCGGCGCGGCACGCGGAAGGCCCTCCCCCACCCTGAGCACCACGTGGGTACCAAGGGTGAAAGAGGGCCTTCCCGGTGTGCCCGGAGGCGCTCGGTGTCGCTCAGCGGCGGCGGTCGCGGTCGCGGCGGCTCGGCGGTGCCACGGAGACGATCCGGGGGGACGCCGACCGGCTGTCCCGATCCCGGTGGCGGCGCTCTTCCTCCTCGTACTCCCGGTACTCCTCCGGCTGCGCGGACGGGGAGAGGCCGCGCATGGTCCAGTGCGCGTAGCTCCGCTCCATGTCGTCGTGGATGGCGTGCCGCGACGGCAGGTCGCCGGCCCTTTCGCGCTGGCCGACGGGGCGGGTGTCGTAGGGGTCCAACCGCCTGCTGTAGCTGTCGTTCATCGGGTCGTAGGGCGAGCGGACGCTGTACTCCGCCTGGGAGTACACGTTCGGGGCGCGGCGTCCGCGCGTACCCATCTGCGTGATGGGCGCCCCGAGCATGTCGACCCCGCGCCCCGACGCGCCGGACTCGTAGCGCAGGTGCTCCATGTTGGTCTCCTGCGTGCCGGCGAGCATGTTGTCGCGGCGCTGCGGCGTGCCGTGCACCGGGTCTCCGTGGGACCAGGCGGTGTCGCGGTGGAGCCAGCTGTAGTGGCCGGGGTTCCGGTTGCCCGAGGCCCGCACCGCGTCGCCCGCCGACCGGCCCATCAGCGTGTTCTGGTCCGGGTTCCTGCGCCGCGGCACGCCCGCCATGGAGTCGCGGGTGACGTAGCTGACGCCGTTGTCCTCGTAGTCGTCGGGCTCACGGGTGACGGTGACGATGTTCGGGGCGCGCTGCACCGCGGGCGCCGCCGAGGCCGACGCGGTGGCGGTCTCCTGCGTGCCTCCGGAGGCCGAGGCGGTCAGGGGCCGCGCGGAGACGTTCCTCATGCTGGTGGCCCAGGACTCCGCGTCCCGCTCGTCCTTGTCGTTCTTGTTCGAGACGGAGATGCCACCGCCGTTGTCCGTGCCGGCCACGGAACCCTGCTGTTGCTGCCAGGTGTGGCGCAGTTCGTGCAGCATCGTGTGCTCGTCGCCGCCACCGGCGCCGACGACGATGTGCCGGCCCGTCGTGTAGGCGCGGGCGCCCAGCTCGGCCGTCGAACGCTGCGCGTCCGGGCCGTCGTGCACCTGCACGTCACCGAAGCTGGTCCCCATGCCCTGCTCGGCCTTGGCCCGGATCGCCGGATCCACGGGCCGCCCGGCCTTCTGGATGACGCTGAGCACCGACGAACGCTGCACGGGCTCGTTGTGGCCGCAGCCCGAGCCGTGTTCGTGCCGCTCCTCGTCGTGCCTGCGCTGCACCTCGACGAGGCGCGACACCGCGGCGTTCCCCGCCGCGCGCTGCAGGTCGAGGACGGGTGGGACCGGGGCGGCGGAACGCACCGAGCGCTGCACGGCGCTCCGTTGATGGGACGCCGGCTCCCGTTCGTATGCGGGCATGGGCACTCCCTGATGTACAGCGGACAGATATTGCCAACATACCCAACCGCCTCACAGGGGTCGGCGGCAAGGCCGGACGGGGCATTCCTGATGTACGGACAGGGCAGCTCCGAAGACCCGCCGGTCTCCACACATGCCCGGCATTCCGTCCAACTCCGCCGCATCGAGGCGGCGTTGGCGGACGAGCGGAGGCGGCACCCCCGCACAGGGTGCCGCCTCTTCTTCTTTCGTGCCCCGGTGCGTCGGTCCGGCGGTGAGGGTGGGCTGCGGACCGGGCGACCGGAGTTCTGCGGGCCGGAGTCGGGCCGGCCGACGCCGTCCGGCTACCGGTGGTCGCTGCCCTGGGCCGAGGACGCCGCGCGGCCTGCCTCCAGGCGGGCCACCGGGATGCGGAACGGGGAGCAGGAGACGTAGTCGAGTCCCACCTCGTGGAAGAAGTGGACCGACTCCGGGTCGCCGCCGTGCTCGCCGCAGACGCCGAGCTTCAGGTCGGGGCGCGTCTCGCGGCCGGCCTTCACCGCGTCGCGTACGAGCTTGCCGACGCCGTCCCGGTCGATCGTCTCGAACGGGGAGACCCCGAAGATGCCCTTCTCCAGGTACGCCGTGAAGAAGCTGGCCTCCACGTCGTCCCGGCTGAAGCCCCACACCGTCTGGGTGAGGTCGTTCGTGCCGAAGGAGAAGAACTCCGCCGCCTCCGCGATCTGCCCGGCGGTCAGCGCGGCACGCGGCAGTTCGATCATCGTGCCGAGCGCCAGTTTCAGGTCCACGCCGGTCTGCTGCCGTACCTCCGCGATGACCTGTTCGGCCTCGTCACGGACGATCTCCAGCTCCTGGACCGTGCCCACGAGCGGGATCATGATCTCGGCGCGCGGGTCGCCCTTGGCGTCCTTGCGCTCGGCGGCGGCCTCCGCGATGGCCCGTACCTGCATGGTGAACAGGCCCGGGATGACCAGCCCGAGGCGTACGCCGCGCAGGCCGAGCATCGGGTTCTGCTCGTGCAGCCGGTGGACGGCCTGGAGCAGCCGCAGTTCGTTCTCGTGCGGGTCCTTGCGGGCCTCCGCGAGGGCGACCCGCACCGACAGCTCGGTGATGTCCGGCAGGAACTCGTGCAGCGGCGGGTCCAGCAGGCGGATCGTGACGGGCAGGCCGTCCATCGCCTCGAAGAGCTCCACGAAGTCCCGCTTCTGGAGCGGGAGCAGGGCCGTCAGCGACTCCTCGCGCTCGGTGTCCGTGTCCGCGAGGATCAGCCGCTCGACCAGTTCCCGCCGGTCGCCGAGGAACATGTGCTCGGTGCGGCACAGGCCGATGCCCTGGGCGCCGAAGCGGCGGGCGCGCAGCGCGTCCTCGGCGTTGTCCGCGTTGGCCCGTACCCGGAGGCGCCGCTTGCGGTCCGCGAACGCCATGATCCGGTGGACCGCCTCCACCAGTTCGTCGGCGTCGTCGGCGCCCGCGTGCATCCGGCCCTCGAAGTACTCCACGACCGGCGAGGGCACGACGGGCGCCTCTCCCAGGTACACCTTGCCGTTGGAGCCGTCGATGGAGATGACGTCGCCCTCCTCGACGACGTGCCCGCCGGGCACGGTCATCCGGCGCCGCTTGGTGTCGACCTCCAGCTCCTCCGCGCCGCACACGCAGGTCTTGCCCATGCCGCGGGCCACGACGGCAGCGTGGGAGGTCTTGCCGCCGCGCGAGGTGAGGATGCCCTCGGCCGCGATCATGCCGTCGAGGTCGTCGGGGTTGGTCTCCCGGCGGACCAGGATGACCTTCTCGCCGGACCGGGACCACTTCACGGCCGTGTACGAGTCGAAGACCGCCTTGCCGACCGCGGCGCCCGGCGAGGCGGCGATGCCCCGGCCGATCTGCGAGACCCGGCCGGCCGCGGCCTGCGAGTCGTCGAAGCGCGGGAACATCAGCTGGGCGAGCTGGGCGCCGGTGACGCGCTGGAGCGCCTCGGCCTCGTCGATCAGGCCCTGGTCCACGAGCTGGGTGGCGATGCGGAAGGCGGCGCCGGCCGTCCGCTTGCCGACGCGGGTCTGGAGCATCCACAGCTGCCCGCGCTCGATGGTGAACTCGATGTCGCAGAGGTCCCGGTAGTGGTTCTCCAGCGTCTTCATGATCTGCATCAGCTGGTCGTACGACGCCTTGTCGATCCGCTCCAGCTCGGCGAGCGGGACGGTGTTGCGGATGCCCGCGACGACGTCCTCGCCCTGCGCGTTCTGCAGGTAGTCGCCGTACACGCCCTGGTGCCCCGAGGCCGGGTCCCTGGTGAAGGCGACACCGGTGCCGGAGTCGGGGCCCAGGTTCCCGAAGACCATGGAACACACGTTGACGGCCGTGCCCAGGTCGTGCGGGATGCGCTCCTGGCGGCGGTAGAGCTTGGCCCGCTCGGTGTTCCAGGAGTCGAAGACCGCGTGGATGGCGAGGTCCATCTGCTCGCGCGGGTCCTGCGGGAAGTCCCGCCCCGCCTCGGTCTTGACGATCTTCTTGAACTTGGTGACGAGCTTCTTCAGGTCGGCCGCTTCGAGGTCGGTGTCGACCGAGACCTTCTTGGCGCGCTTGGCCGCCTCCAGCGCGTCCTCGAAGAGCTCGCCGTCGACGCCGAGGACCGTCTTGCCGAACATCTGGATGAGCCTGCGGTACGAGTCCCACGCGAAGCGGTCGTCGCCGGCCTGCTTGGCGAGGCCCTGCACGGACGTGTCGGAGAGGCCGATGTTCAGGACGGTGTCCATCATGCCGGGCATGGAGAACTTGGCGCCGGAGCGGACCGAGACGAGGAGGGGGTCGTCGGCCTGGCCGAGCTTCTTGGCCATCTTCGCTTCGAGGGCGTCGAGGTGTGCACTCACCTCGTCACGCAGTGCCGCCGGCTCGTCGCCGCTGTCGAGGTAGGTCTTGCAGGCCTCGGTGGTGATGGTGAAGCCCGGAGGGACGGGAAGGCCCAGGTTGGTCATCTCGGCGAGGTTGGCACCCTTGCCGCCGAGCAGGTCCTTCAGTTCCTTGTTTCCCTCCGTGAAGTCATAAACGAACTTCACGCCCTCGACGCCGATTTCGCCGCTCTCAGCTACGTGGGGATCTTTGTTTTCCGACACGGGTCTCGACTCCTCGAGGACGCGGTGGCTGCCCTGACGACGGGGAACATACCCAGATCGAAGGCACCTGGGTACGTCCACTTACGCGTCATACGGCTGTAACCACCCGTCCGCCAGCAGATCGAAAGTCAAGGAAAGGTAAGGCACACAGCCGTACAGCGTTCACTTCTTGAAGGAATCAACGCACGTAGACACCACGAAGCGCTCACCTGAGCGCACTTCAGCACGCATGAGTTCACGTCGTAAACGAGAAAAGGATGGCACTGAGTGCCACCCTTTGGAGAAGTGCAATCGAGCAAGATCCGCTCATCTGAGCGAAACACCGATCAAGCGTGGCGAGAATCACCCCGTGCGCCACGCCAGGATTTCACCATGCGGACCGCGCCCCCCGAACGGAAACACGACCGTCACACCGCCCGGCATCGGGCCCGACCGGCCATGCGACACAACGCGAGCGGGCCGTGCCGGTACGTCGCAGCCCGTCGCGTAGGGCTCCTGCAAAAAAGCCGAACCTCCCGTCCCACGGCCGTACACCCGGAAGGCGACGGGCTCGACGTACCGGCACGGCCCCGACCCCGAAGAACCACACGGAGCAGACCTCGCACGACGCCACGCGACCTCACACGACCTCGCGCGGACGTCACACGACCTCACACGCCCAGGGCGAGCAACCGCTCCTCGACCCGCTCGGGCGCGTACAGATGCTCCACGACCAACGCACCCGCCCCGACCAGACCCGCCCGTTCACCGAGCCGCGACGTGACCACGTCCAAGTGAGCGGTGGAGCGGGGAAGCGCACGCTGGTAGAGCAGTTCGCGCACACCGGTGAGGAACGCGGTTCCGGCCAGATCTCCGGCGATCATCAGGACACCGGGGTTGAGCAGGGTCACCACGGTCGCCAGGACGTCACCGACCTGCCGCCCCGCCTCCCGCGCGAACGCGGCCGCGCCGGGGTGCCCCGAGGTGAGCAGATCGCGCACATCTGAGCCCGACGCCGCCGGAACCCCCGACTCCGCCAGCCTGCGCGCCACCGCGCCCCCGCTGGCGACGGCGGCGAGACAGCCGAACGACCCGCATCTGCACAGCGCGTCGGCGCCCTCCGGGACCCGGATGTGCCCGATGTCCCCGGCCCCTCCGTCGACCCCCCGGAAGATCGTGCCGCCGACGACCACGCCCGCGCCGATACCGGTGGAGACCTTCACCAGGACGAAGGCCGAGCAGTCGGGGTGGGCGGTGCGCTGCTCCCCGTACGCCATGAGGTTGGCGTCGTTGTCGACGAGGACCGGAACCGGCCCCGCGCCCGTGTGCTCGGTGAAGGCGCGGGTGAGGCGGCCCCTTATGTCGTAGCCGTCCCAGCCGGGCATGATCGGCGGCTGGACGACCCGGCCGGTGTCGGTGTCCACGGGACCCGGCACGGCGAGCCCGATGCCGCACACCTCCTGCGCCCGGTGCCCGGCCTTCTCCAGCAGTTCGGCGAACCAGCGGCCCAGCTCGCCGAGCACCACGTCGGGGCCGTCCTCCACGAGCAGCGGCCCGGCGTGCTCGGCCAGCAGCTCACCGGTCAGGGACAGCACGGCAGCACGCGCGTGCCGGGTGTCGAGGTCGGCGGCCAGGACCACGGCATGGGAATCGTCGAACTCCAGGCTGACCGAGGGGCGTCCGCCGAGCGGCGAGTCCACCGGACCCGCCGCGCCCTCGCGCAGCCAGCCGGCCCGGAAGAGCCGGTCGAGCCGCTGCCCGACCGTGGCCCGGGACAACCCGGTGACCTGCTGCAACGCCCCGCGTGTGGTGGCGCGTCCGCTGCGCACCAGCTCCAGCAGATCGCCGGAACTCGCCTGGCTCCCGGTCTTCCCGGCCTTCCCGGTCCGTGTGGTCATTCCACTACTCCCTGTGGTTCCGGTCGTGCGAACCCCTTGCGCTCACCAACTCTGCATTACATATTGAGTTTTGCGTGTTAAATAGACGTAACCCTACGGTAGCTACTGCCGAACTGGTCGGCCGCTTGTCTTCGGGGAGATCTGAGTGGATCGCACAACCCAGCTCACCGCCCGCCGCACTGTGCACCTGGATCCCGTACGCACCTCACCACCACCGCCCTTTTCCGGCCACGGTGAGAACGGCCAGGTCGGAGCGGCCGTATACGATCCGGTCCCCCGGGCGGAGCCGCTGCACCTCAGAGCGGCCCAGGTACTGGAGAACAACTGGACGGGCGCGTCCACGGTGCCCTCACGCAGTCTGTACCCGCACCAGTGGTCCTGGGACTCCGCGTTCATCGCGATCGGGCTGCGCCATCTGTCGCCGCTGCGGGCCCAGACGGAACTGGAGACGCTGCTCGACGGGCAGTGGGGCGACGGCCGGATCCCGCACATCGTGTTCAACCCCTCCGTCCCGCTCGACGCGTACTTCCCGAGCCCCGACTTCTGGCGCTCCTCGACCGCGGGGCGCGCCGCGGGCGCCCCCGGCACCGTACAGACCTCCGGCATCGTGCAGCCACCGGTGCACGCGCTCGCCGTGTGGCTGGTGCACTCCGCCGACCCGGGGCTGTCGCGGTCGCGGTCCTTCCTGGCCCGGATGTATCCGCGCCTCGCGGCCTGGCACCGCTATCTGCTGCACGGCAGGGACCTGGGCGGCGGGGGTCTCGCCTCGGTGGTCCACCCCTGGGAGCAGGGCATGGACAACGCCCCGAGCTGGGACGCGCCGCTGTCCCGCGTCACGCCGGCCCCGGCCCGCTCCTTCCGGCGCGCGGACCTGGACCACGGCGCCGCCGAGGACCGGCCGACGGACCTGGACTACGGCAGATACGTACGCCTGGCGACGGACTACCGGGACGGCGGGTACGCGGACGGAGCGGCCGGTACCGGTCGCGGTGGCGGAACCGGAACCGGCGGTCCGGGCGGCTTCGCCGTGGAGGACCCGGCGTTCAACGCCCTGCTGATCGCCTCCGAGCACGCGCTCGCGCGCATCGCCGGGGAGCTGGGCGCCACGGGCACCGCCCGGCACGCGCGCGCGGAGCGGCTGACGGCGGCGCTGGTGGAGCGGCTGTGGGAGCCGGCCGAGGGCATGTTCTTCTGCCGGGACGTGCGCACGGACGAGCTGATCCCCGAGCGCGGGGTCTCCGGGCTCGTCCCGCTGATCCTGCCCTCCCTCCCCCGGGAGACGGCCGCGACGCTCGTACGGACCCTGCTGGGGCCGCACTTCGGGCTCGGGGACACCACCCGGCTCGTACCGAGCTACGACCTGACCGGGCACGCCTTCGACCCGCACCGGTACTGGCGCGGCCCGGCCTGGTTCAACACCAACTGGCTGGTGGAGCGGGGGCTGCGGATGCACGGGGAGCACGCCCGCGCGGGGAAGCTGCGCGGCGCCCTGCTGGAGACGGCGGACGCCTCCGGGTTCGCCGAGTACGTGGATCCGTACACCGGTGAGGCCTGCGGGGCGCTCGGCTTCAGCTGGACGGCGGCACTGACGCTGGACCTGCTGCACGAGATGCCCGACGCGATGCACGGGACGGACAGCAGCTCCACACACGGCACCGACAGCTCGACGCACGGCACGACGGAAGAGTTCGGCGAGGGCTCCGAGGAAGGGGACCTGCGATGACGGACCGGCATCATCTGCTCGTACACGGCGGGACGTTCGCCACCGTGGACGACGGCGGGGACATCAGCGGGGTGCGCGGGGGCAGTTCGCACGCGGCCGCCCCCGACGGGCTGTTCGTGCGCGACGCCCGGCACCTGAGCCGCTGGCAGCTGACCGTCGACGGGGCGGTGCCGGAGGCGCTGTCGCCGGTCGCGGACGGGGACACGGCCCGCTGCGTGCTCGTACCGCGCGGCGGCCGGCAGGAGCCGCCCGCCCACACCCTCTTCCGCGAACAGGCCGTCGCGGACGGCTCGTTCGTCGAGTCGCTGCGGATCACCAGCAACCGCCCGGTGCCCACGACGATCCGGATCGCCCTCACCGCGGACGCCGACTTCACCGACCAGTTCGAGCTGCGCTCCGACCACCGGACGTACGCGAAGACCGGCGCGGTCCGCTCCCGTCAAGTCCTCGACGACGGTGTGGAGTTCAGCTATCAGCGCGGTGAGTGGCGGTCCTGTACGACGGTCACCTCCGAGCCCGCGCCGGACGGCGTCGAGGAGACCGGCACGGGTGCGCGGCGCCTCGTGTGGGCCTTCGACCTCGCACCGCACGGCTCGGCCGAGCTGGCCCTCCGGGTGGCGGCGCGTCCGCACGGTATGCCGCGCCCGGAGGTGCCCCTCGACCCGGCCGCCGCGAACGCCCGGCTGCGCGCGCTGGAGGAGGAGTTCACGCAGGGCGTGCCGCTCCCGGCGAGCTGGCCCGAGCTGGGCGCCGCGTGCGCTCGGGGGCTGGCCGACCTGGCCGTCCTCCAGGTGCCGGCGACGGGGCCCGACGGGGAGGAACTGCGGGTCCCGGCGGCCGGGGTCCCGTGGTTCCTCACGCTGCTCGGCCGGGACGCCCTCCTCACCTCGCTCTTCGCGCTCCCCTACCGCCCGCAGCTGGCCGCCGCGACGCTGCCCGCGCTCGCCGCGGCCCAGGCGACCGAGGTCGGGGTGGGCGCGGTCTCCCAGCCGGGCAAGATCGTGCACGAGGTGCGGCACGGGGAGCTGGCCCACTTCGGGCAGGTGCCGTACGGGCGGTACTACGGCTCGGTCGACGCGACACCGCTGTTCCTCGTCCTGCTCGGCGCGTACGTCGAGCAGACCGGTGACACGGCGCTCGCCCGGCGTCTTGAGCCGAACGCCCGCGCGGCGATCGGCTGGATGCTGGACCACGGCGGGCTGACCTCGCGCGGGTATCTCGTCTACCGCGCGGACGAGGGCGGGCTCGCCAACCAGAACTGGAAGGACTCCCCCGGCGCGATCTGTTCCAGCGACGGCAGCCGGCCGGCCGGGCCGGTGATGGCGGCGGGCGCGCAGGGGTACGCGTACGACGCGTTGCGGCGTACGGCGCATCTGTCGCGGACGGTGTGGGGCGACGAGGTGTACGCGGCGCTGCTCGAACAGGCCGCGGGGGATCTGCGGGACCGGTTCCAGCGGGACTTCTGGATGGCGGACCACGCGTTTCCCGCGCTCGCGCTGGACGGCGACGGGAACCATGTGGACGCGCTCGCCTCCGACGCGGGGCATCTGCTGTGGTCCGGGCTGCTGGACAAGGAGTACGGGGAGTTGGTGGGGCGGCGGCTGCTGGAGCCGGACTTCTTCTCGGGGTGGGGTGTGCGGACGGTGGCTTCGGGGCAGCCCGCGTATCATCCGCTGTCGTATCACCGGGGGTCGGTGTGGCCGCATGACAACGCGCTGATCACGTTGGGGCTCGCGCGGTACGGGTTGCACGACGAGGCTCGTACGGTCGCGCGGGGGCTGGTCGATGCGGCGGCTGTCGCGGGGCATCGGCTGCCGGAGGTTCTTGCGGGGTATGGGCGGGGGGTGCATGCGGAGCCTGTGCCGTATCCGCATGCGTGTGTGCGGGAGTCTCGGTCTGCGGCTGCGCCGCTGGCGTTGCTCACTGCGGTGGGGGGTGTGTGAGGGGCGTTGTGGGGTGGGGTGGGGTGGGGTGCGTTGTGGGGTGCGGGCCGGTGGGGGCTGGGCGCGCAGTTCCCCGCGCCCCTAAAAGATTGCGCCGTTCCCCGCGCCCCTGAGGACAAAAGCTTGCGCCGTTCCCCCGCGGCCCTGGTGGGACGGGTGGGGCTCCGTTTGTGTGGTGGGGCCCCACCCGGGGGGATCAGACTGCCAGTACTCGGATCGAGGGGTGTTCCTCTGTGTTCAGGTAGAGCTTTTCCCGGGTGCCTTCCTGTTCCAGTTCCAAGACCAGGCGGTAGCGGTAGAGGCCGGGCCTCGCGGTGCTCAGGACCGTGCCGGCCCAGTAGTAGTAGACCGGGGTGAACTTGTCGCGCATCCGGTCCGGGGCCCCGTAGATCTTCAGCTCGGTGAAGATCTTGCGTTCCGCCACGTCCTCCTCGTCACCGGACTCCGTGTCCAGGAAGACGATGCTGTTGATCTTTGGCATGGGCGGCCAGGTGTTGTCGATCCGCTTGTCCATGTCGATGGGCCGCACGATCCAGTTCAGTACCTGGCCCTGCTTGCAGAACGTCTGGAGGCGGTTGGTGCCCTGCCCGTCGCCGCCGATGCTGTTGTCCATCATGAACATCGACTCGCGCAGCGAACCGGTCTGCGTCGCCCGCTCCATGTCGATCAGGGTGACGATGTTGAGCTGGACCGAGTTCAGCTGGCCGGGGTTCTGCTTCTGCTCGACGGCGCTGTCGACCGTACTGGTACTCATAACTCCTCCTGGAATCAGCCGACGAGGCTCGGGGACAGCGTGGTGGCGAGCGGCTCGTCCCGCGAGCCGAGCCTGAACCTGACCTGGTAGAAGGTGTCCTCGGGGACGTCCTTCTTCACCGTCCCGATCCAGTACGCGACATCGGTGCCGGGATAGACCCTGCGCTCCGGCTCGACCAGCTCGTGGTCGATGTCGATGCCGTCGATCGCCGTGTACGCCTCGCACTCCAGGGCGAGCACCGACCACAGGACCTGGTCGCCGACGCGGACCCGGGTGCGCAGTTCCTCGGTGCCGAAGCCCGTGGACCCGCCGGCCTTGTTGGTGTCGTAGAAGTACAGGTTGCCGTGCACGGTGCCGGTGGCCAGCGCCCCCACGCAGTCCACCACGGCGGTGATCGAGATCGGCCGCCTGGCCGTGCCGTTGTCCGTCTCGCTGGTCATCTACCGCTCCTCCTCCACACCACCGGGCTGCTGCGCACCGGGCTGCTGGACGTACTCCGCTCCCTGCGCGGGCGCCCCGATCGGCAGCAGGCCCAGGCCCGTGCCGGTGAAGCCGTTGAACTTGGGCTCGGTGGTCACCTTGAGCGCGGACTCGCAGGTCATGTTCACCGGCTCCCAGAGCGCCTCGCTGCCCCGCTGCACCAGCCGGTGGAGCTGGACGCGCATCGAGTAGGTGTAGGTGCCGGGCCGGGACGAGTCGACCGTGGCGGACCAGTACCAGCCGTCGGTGACCAGGTCGGGGGAGCCGTACTCCGCGGGGTACATGATCTTCTCGTCGACGGCCTGGCCGTAGATGTCGGTGATCACCGGGGCGGGGTAGCTGTAGGCCCCCGCCGAGGCGTCGGTGACGACCTCTCCGGTGACGGAGATGACCTTCTGCCCCGAGAGCCGGCCGGTGGTGCGCCGGGTGGTCTTCACCCGGGTGCCGACCGCCTTGCGGATCTGGTTCAGGTCGGTCTGCGGGTCGGACGCGTCGGGCTTGGCGGCGAGAGCGTCCAGGTCCTCCAGCGCCTGGATGTCGCTCTGCCGGGCCCGGTCGCTCTCGTAGCCGCGCGGCACCGTCGGCGGTACGGAACCCAGGCTGTACGGGAGCCAGTTGAGCACCTGCTCCGTGGCCTGGGAGCCGTCGCGCCAGTAGGCGCCGTGGATCGCGGTCACCAGGTTGCCGGTGCCCTGCCCCTCGGATCCGTGCAGCTTCATGTTGTCGAACAGATAGATGTTGTCCTGCAGCGTGTTGGCCTCCAGCGCGTTGCCGATGTCCACGAGCACGATGATCGCCAGCTGTTGAGCCATGCTTCCACCTCGTCGTTCCGGGTTGTCTCCTGTCGGTCCGGGCCCGCTCTCGCGCTCATACGCCCAGCAGCGCCGGCGAGTCGACGTGCAGCACGCTGTTCCCGCCCTCGTACATCTGGAGTTCCAGGCGGTACTTGTAGGGCGTCCCGGCGGGCAGGGACGGCGGGACCACTCCGGCCCAGTGCGCCAGGTCGAGCTTGTCGCCGTCGCCGGCCACCGAGCCGCGGACCGCGGGGGTCTCCGTGCCGTCCGGGCCCAGGAACGTGATGCCCTTGATCTCGACGGGCGTCTGGAGGTCGACGGCGAGGGCCGACCACTGGACGACCTGTCCGGGGTGAACCGCGGTGCGCAGGTGCGGTGTGCCCTGGCCGGTGCTCTCCTCGCCGCTGTTGTCCACCATGCAGAGATTGCCGTTGAGCAGGGTGTCTCCGGAGAGTGCGCCGATGACGTCGACCACGGCGATGATGTTCACTTGCGGTTTGTAGGCCACTCTTCTCCTCCTGCGTTGTGTTTCCGGGTCCGGGTGGTGCACGGGGTGAGGGTGTCGGTGTCCGCGCTGAAGGTGCCCGCGCCGCGGGTGCGCCGGGATCGCGCCGAGGGTGCGAGGGGGCGGCCGGTCAGCCCTGGTCGCGGACCAGCGGCACCTTGCCGACCGAGGTGCGCTCGATCTCGGGCGAGTGACGCGGTACGAACCTGACCTCCAGGCGGTACCCCGTCTTCATGATCGACGCGGGGTTGGCCTCACCGTCGTTGAACAGGGACAGGGACCGCGGCAGGGCGTTGACGAGCACGCGCTGCAGTCCGGGCGGCCCGAGCATGGAATCGGTGCGGTAGGTCAGGCCGACCACGTCGTCCACGGCCGCGTACAGGGTGATGAGCCGTTCCTCGCGCCGGTTGACGAACTGGATCTCGTGAGCGACCTTGTCCAGGTCCACCACGCGTTCCGCCTTCAGTTCCTCGCGCAGCGCCTCGTAGGCGCGCACCGCGGAGTACTGGCTGTCGTTGAGGTGCAGGATGTCGCCGGTGCGCCCGGTGAACTCGAACTGCTGGGCCTTGGGCCCTGGGCCGTCCAGGCGGGGCCTGCGGATCATGCGGTCGCCCAGCTTCAGCCGCAGCAGCGGAGCCTCGTGGGCGTGCAGCCGGGTGACGACGAGTTCGCCCTCCGTGCCCTCGGGGACCCAGCGGCCGTTCTCGTCGACGATCTCGATGAGGTGCAGGCCCGGTACCGCGGTGAGGACGGGGCTGGACTCGGCCAGTTGCAGCCCGATGGTCTCCGCCTGGGTGGCGGCGAAGTAGCTGAGTATCGCCACGTTCGGGTAGAGCGCCTTGAGTTCGGCGCGGTTGCGCTGGGACAGCACACCGCTGCCGTAGAGCGCGACGCGGAAGCTCTCCTTGGCCCGCTGGCTCATGCCCTTGCCCAGTTCGGCGAGGATGGCGATGCCCGCCGAGATCCCCATCAGCGCCTTGGGGCCCCGGTAGGAGAAGACGTGCTCCAGGACGGGGGCGGTGACGGGGCCGGCTCCGATGTAGTTGACGCCGGGCACGCTCTGCAGCACTCCGCCGACCATCGTGCCGCTGCTCCACATCTGGTAGTCGGCGAGCGTGGTGAGCAGCCACTTGGGGTCCTCGCCCGCGAGGTGGCCGCCGATCTGGTAGGTGCCGAGGAAGCGGCCCGCCACCGCGTAGGTGTCGGCCAGTTCGCGCAGCGAGTACACGGTCTCCAGGGGGCTGCCGCTGCTGGTCCCGCCGCTGGCCACGACCTCGAAGCCGCCGCGGTCGTGCGGGACGACCATGCCGTGCCGGGAGCCCATGTAGAAGTCGCGCTGGGTCTCCTTGTCGGACAGCGGTATGCGCTGCCAGGCCTCGTAGCTCTCCGGGGGCCGGCGCACCCCGGCGTTCTCCAGGCGTTCGCGCCAGAGGGGATTCAGCCGAACCGTGTGGATCATCTGTTGCAGCCGGCGCAGCACCAGGGCGTCCTGGATCTCGTGGGAGATCTCGCTGTAGGGCTGCCCGCAGACGCGTTCACATTCACGCATCTTGCTCGCGAACGACGGCAGTTGAGCCACGGCCTCGGGGGTCGGCGGCGCCATCTCCCAGTCCGGGACGAGCCAGTTCACCAGGCCGTGGAGATCGGTGGGGGGCACGGGTGCCACTCGTGTGTCGGTCACTGTCCCCGTCCCGCCTTCCGTATCTCGCCGAGCAGCATCCGGAAGTGCTCGGTCGTGATCTGGTGGTTCATCATGACCACGCGCAGAGCGGCCACTCCGTCCACATCCACCTTGGATATGAAGAATTTACCGCCGTGTTTGATTCGATTCCTGATGTTCACCTGGAATTTCGCCACCTTGTCCTCGGCGAGCCATTCAGGCCGATAGCGAAAGCAGATGATGTTGGCCTCGGGGCGGTGCAGCGTCTCGAAGTCGTCCTGTTCTTCGAGAATCGCGTGCGCGTCTCGTGTCAGCCGGCACAGATACTCGATCTTCTCGGCGAAGAGCGCCTTTCCGTACATCGCCCACAACACCCACAGCGTCATTATCATGGGGCGCTTCGTGCATTCGAAGTTCTTGTCCCCGCTGTCGAGCGCCGTGTAGACGTCGGGCTGTTCGTCGAACACGTAGCTCGCGGTCTGCCGGAACGCGTCACGGCTGTGCTCGGCGTTCCGGTAGAAGAGCAGGGTGCACGGGGCCGGCACGA
Organism: Streptomyces sp. CWNU-52B; assembly: GCF_047444975.1. NCBI lineage: Bacteria > Bacillati > Actinomycetota > Actinomycetes > Kitasatosporales > Streptomycetaceae > Streptomyces > Streptomyces sp. CWNU-52B. Next base: position 129,457 of record NZ_JBLFJV010000010.1, read on the forward strand.
ACATCAGCTTGTGCGCGTCCCAGGCCAGCGAGTCGACCTGGTCGATCCCGCGCAGCGTGTGCCGCAGTTCGTCGGAGAGCAGCAGGCTCGCGCCGTGCGCGCCGTCCACGTGCAGCCAGAGGCCGCGGTCGCGGGTGACGGCGGCCAGTTCGTCGAGCCGGTCGAAGGCGCCCACCGGTGTCGTACCCGCCGACGCGACCAGGCAGAAGACGCCCAGGCCCTGGCGTTCGGCCGCGTCGAGGGTGGGCGCCACCCGGGAGACGTCGATACGGCGTGCGGCGTCGAGCGGCAGGCGGACGATGCGGTCCTCGCCGATTCCGAGGATGCCGGCGGCGCGCGCGACGCTGTAGTGGACGTCGGCGCCGACCGCGACAGCGGGCCTTGCGGGGCCCGTCAGCTCCGAGCCACCGCGGGCCCAGACACCGGGAAACGCCCTGTTGCGGGCCGTGAGCAGGGCCGTGAGGTTGGCCAGGGAGCCACCGGAGGTGGTCACCATGGCGAAGGTGCCGGGCCTGAAGCCGATGAACCTGTTCAGTTCGTCGGCCATGATGCGCTCGACGACGCTGGGCAGCTGACCTGCCTCGTAGAAGGACGAGGGCTGGTTGACGACGGAGCTGACGAAGTCGATGACTCCGGAGAGCGGGACCACGCCCGAGAACTGGCGGCCCATGTAGCCGGGCGAGTGGACCTGGATCCCGGTCCTGATGTACAGGTCGACGATCTCCGAGAGCTTCGCCTCGTCGAACATGGCGGGTTTCTCGTGTTCGGTGGTCATCAACGCCCTGGCCCTGCGGGTCAGCTGCGAGGGGTCGGCGAGTTCAAGGCCGCGGATCGATTCGTCGGCCAGATGCTTCTCCAGCTTGGCCAACACGGATTCGGTGCTTTCCCGGAACAGTTGCACATCGAATGCATCGATCAGTGATCCGTTCTGAGGTAATTCTGTCACGCGGGCCTCCCTCGTACATTCCTTGGCCACTAAATGGTTGGAAGCGCAACGGAACTCGAACGAGCAGGGAGCGGCAGAACGGACCCATCGTAGGACCTTGTGACACGTGAACACACAATTCCTCTTCGACTGTCCAAAACTGGTTAACCTTCCTGACAGTCCGCCGGAACGCCCGTCACACACGTGCCGAGCACGGACAGACCGGCCGGTACCTTACGTCAATTCCAGGCCGCGGAGAACTCATCGTTCCGGTGTATACAGCATTGATCGGCGTTGTGGACACCGCAGGCGACCGCCGCACCGGCGTCCGTCACCACGCTCCGGAGGCGGGGTCGTTTCCGGCCATACGGAGGTTCTGGAATCCCTCGGCGGCGACAGCGCGACTCAGTGATCGTGACGCTTCTAGCAAGGCGCCCTTCAAGCCAAAGCCATCACATCTTGTCCACCGATTCGAGACACCTCTCCCCCATGCGGAAGGGGCCCCGGCACACGCCGGGGCCCCTCGTGGACAGCGGGACGAACAGGGGTCGGACGGCGGGATCAGCCGCCGGCCCCCTGGTGCCCGGCGTCGGTCGCCGCCGCGAAGTCCGGGCGGCCGAGCGGCGCCTTGGCGCGGACGGCGCCGATCCACTCGGCGGTCGTCGCCGTGTAGGCGAAGAACGACTGCATGACCACCAGCACCGCGTGGTGGATCTCGGCGGCGGACAGGCTGCCCGCCCTGTTGGCCAGGGCCAGCGCGCCGGTCGCGTCGGAGAGGACCTCGACGCGGTAGCCGAGCTGGACGGCGTGCCGGGCGGTCGACTCGTCGCAGGTCTGCGTCATGTAGCCGACGAGGGTGAGCGTGTCGACGCCCGCCCTGCGCAGCCACTGGTCGAGGTCGGTGCCGATGAAGGACGAGGGCAGGCTCTTCTCCACGTGGTGGTCGTGCGGCCGGGAGCCCACCACGTCGTGCAGGGCGAAGCCGTGCGTGCCCCGCGCGAAGAGGGGAGCACCGGCCGGGGCGGCGTGCTGGACGACCACGACCGGGACGCCTTCCTGGGCGGCCGTGTCGAGGGCCGCGGCGATGTTCACCAGGCTGAGCGCCGGCGCCGGGTAGCCGATCGGCAGACCGCCCGTGATGTATTCGTTCTGGACGTCTATGACCACGAGGGCACGTTTCATGACGGGGTTTCCCTCCAGCGGGGCTGCGGGTGATGCGGGTGAGCTGTGGGGCGTCCGGTGCATCGGCCCCGGACGCCCGGGGACATGGACACGGACATGGACACGGACACGGGCGCTGCGATCTGCCGAGGGACCGCCGGGCGGCGCGCCCCCGCGCGGCGCGCCTCACGGAGCACGGATCCACCACGCCCGTCCGGCCGTTCGCGGCCGGACGGGCGGACGCCGTCGGCCCGGCGCGGGCTTCACCTGCGCGGGCCTCACCGGCCCGCCCCCGTCCCGGTGGCCCGCACGAACGCCTCGAACAGGGCCTGTTGAGCGGGGTCGTGCCGGGCGGTGTGCTCGGGATGCCACTGCACACCGGCGAACCAGGCCCGTCGGTGCGGAAGTTCCAGCGCCTCCCGGGTGCCGTCGTCCGCCCGCGCGGTGACCTTGAGCCCCGCTCCCACCCGGTCCACGTGCTGGCGGTGGAAACAGGACGCCGTCACCACCTGGGCGCCCATGCTCAGTTCGAGCAGGGTCGCGGGCTGCACCGTCACCTGGTGGACGAGGTTGTGGTGCTGGCGCCGCCAGCCCGCCAGATGCTGCTGCAGCGTGCCGCCGAGGGCCACGTTGACGGTCTGGAGGCCCCGGCAGATCGCCAGCAGCGGCAGCTCCGTACGCAGTACGTGGTGGGCCACCGCCAGATCGAAGCCGTCCTGTTCGGCCTCGGCGTCGTACGCGCTGCCGTGCGTCGGTGTGTTCCCCCAGCGGCCGGGCGGCAGTTCGTCGCCGCCCGGGAGCAGGACGCCGTCGAACCGGGCCAGCCGGCCGGCGACGAGCGCGGGGTCGGAGCTTCCGTCGGGGGCGTGGGGGTGGAGGGCGACGGGTTCGCCGCCCGCCCGCCAGACGGCTTCGACCAGGGCACGGGCGACGATCTCCGCGGAGTGGCGCAGGGCCGAGGTCGAGGTGGCGAAACGTGCGGGGATGGCGATGAGGGGACGTGGGGGACGGGTCACAGGCGTTCCTCCGGGGAGGGGCGGTACGGCGTACGGCGGTTCAGGTCACGGCGGGTCCTTCTCGGAGGTCGCGGAGGCGGCGGAGGCCGCGGAGTCGGCGGCGGCCGGGCGCGCGGGCACCGGCTCCGTCGGACGGACCAGGTGCGCGGCGGCGCCCAGGAGCCAGACGGCGGGAACGGTCAGCGCCAGCCAGGTGGCGGTGGTCCGGTCGCCGCCGATGAGGGTGGTCAGGTTGGCCAGTACGAGCCAGATGGCCCCGGCGATGCCCAGGGCGCCCAGGGCGGGCGCGGCGGTGGTGTGCCACAGCCGCCGGTCCAGGCGGGCGCGGCGGAAGAAGACGACCACGGACACCGACGTCAGGAAGTACAGGAGCATGATCGCCAGGACGGCGACGCCGCTGAACCAGGAGAACAGCGTCACGACCGGATCCCGGCCGGCCAGTGCGAACGGCACGACCAGCAGCACCGCGATCGCCGTCTGGACGGCGCCGGCCGCCCAGGGGGCGCCGCGCCGGTTCACCCTGCGCAGGGCCCGTGGGAGGCGGCGCTCCCGGCCCAGGGAGAACAGATAGCGGTTGGCGGAGTTGTGGAAGGCGAGGATGCCCGCGAAGAGGGACGTGGCGAGCAGCACGGGCAGCAGGTCACCGGCCCAGCCGCCGAACAGGTCGGCGATCGGCCGGAAGACGAACGCCGACGAGTCCCCGTCCGCCAGGGCCCGCCCGGCCTCCGCGGCGGCCCGCGAGGCGCCGTGGGCGGAGACCACCATCCAGGAGGTGAGCACGAAGAACGCGGTGATCAGCGTGATGGAGAGGTACGTGGCCCGGGGCACGGTCCGCTCCGGAGCGCGGGCCTCCTCGCCGTAGACGGCGGTGGCCTCGAAGCCGAACATGGACGCGACGGCGAACATCACGGCCACCCCGGGAGCGCCGTCGAGCACGGTGTGCGGGGAGAAACTCGCGGCGGCGTCGAGCCCTTCGGGACCTCCGCCGCGCACCAGTGTGACGAGCGCGAACACCAGCAGGATCCCGGTCTCGGCGACCACGAAGACGGCCAGTACCCGGGCGCCCATGTCGATGCCCGCCACCCCGAGCAGCTGCACCAGCGCCATGGCGAGCAGCGCCCACACCCACCACGGCAGGTCGATGTCCGTGTGCGTGCGCAGCAGTTGCGCGACCGTCGCTCCGTAGAGCCCGTACATCGCGGCCTGGATGGTGCAGTACGCGAAGAGGGCGACGGCGGCGGCGCCGGTCCCCGCGGTGGGGCCCAGCCCCTTGCCGATGTACGTGTAGAACGCGCCGGGGGCGACGACGTGCCGGCTCATCGCGACGAAGCCCACGGAGAACAGCAGGACGACGGCGCCCGCGGCGACGTACGCGGCGGGGACGCCCGGTCCGTTGCCGAGCGCGACGGACAGCGGCACGGCGCCGGCGACACCGGTCAGCGGGGCCTGCGCCGACAGCACGAGGAAGAGGATGCCGACGACCCCCAGGGCGTCGGGCTTCAGCCGGTGGGTGGTGGTGGTGACGGGGCTGTGGGGTGCGGTGTCGGGCATCCCGGCTCCTCGGTTGGTCGGTGGTACGCCGCCGCTCCACCGGCCCGGCTCCGGTGCCTCATCGGCCGGCGCCGCCCGCGGCGGTGCGGCAGCCCCATGAGCCGCACCGCCGCGTCCCTGACGGCGCCTCGGACAGCGTGGCGTACGGCAGCGCGTGGCGCCGGGCGCCGGTCACGACGGCATGCCGTACCCGCGCTGTCCGTGGTCCTGGCACGTGTTCCTGTCGACAACGGCCTTCATCGAACGGTCCTCCCGAGGTGCGAAGCCTCAGAGCGAGGAGAGAGCGAGCTGCGAAGGGGCGGGGGGACCCCTGCCTCGCACCGTGATTCGTTTGGTACCAAACAACATAGGCGCGTGCCTGCGCCCGGTCAATCCCCACCGTCCTGCCCCGAGTTGGGTCGCCGTACTTGCGGGAGGGCGGCGGACGTCCCTACCGTCGACATACCGTTTGACATCAAACAAACGGCGGGCTGCAGCAGCCCCCGGGCCGCCCGGCGGCCCCGTTCCCATCTGCCCGAGGAGGCAGCGGTGAGCGCACACGACCTCTCCCGGACCCGAGAGCACGCCGAACGGCTCGCCGGGCAAGGCATCGACGTGGTCCGGGTGGTCTACCCCGACCTGCTCGGCACGGACCGGGCCCGTGACGTACTGCTCGACCATCTGCCCACGGCCTGCGCACACGGGCTCGCCTTCTGCCGGGCCGTCTACCACACCACCCCGCGCGGCGACGTGGTGCCGGTCACCGGCGGTCTGGAGGCAGGGCTGCCCGACATGCTGGTGCGGCCCGACCTCAGCACCCTGACCCCGCTGCCCTGGGAACCGGGGGTGGCCTCCTGCCTGGGCGACGTCACCGACGCCCGGACCGGCGCCCCCACCCCCGAGTCCCCCCGTGACCTGCTGCGCGCCGTGCTCGCCCGGTGCGCCGAGCACGGGCTCGACCCGGTGGCCGGGCCCGAACTGGAGTACTTCCTCTGCGAGTCGGCCCCGGGGTCGCCCGGCGGCTGGCGCCGCTACAGCACGGCCGCGGGCACCGTCTACACGGCGGGACTGCGCGCCGACCCGGAGAACCACCTGCTGCGCACCCTGCGTTCCCTGCGCGACCTGCGCATCGGTGTCACCACCGGAAACCACGAGTTCGACGGCTCGCAGTTCGAGATCAACCTCTCCCACTCCACGGCGCTGGACGCCGCCGACCGGGCCTTCCGGCTGAAGTCCGCCGTCAAGGAACTCGCCCGCGCGGAGGGCCGGATCGCCACCTTCATGGCCAAGCCCTTCAACGACGCCGGCGGCTCCGGCTTCCATCTCCACCTGTCGTGCGCCGACGGCGACGGGGGCAACGCCTTCGACGACCCCGAGGGCCGGTACGGTCTGTCGGCCACCGCGCTGCACGCCGTGGCGGGGCTGCTCGCGCACGCCCCGGCGCTCGCGGCGCTGCTGAACCCCACGGTCAACTCGTACAAGCGGTTCGGCCCCGACACGCTGGCCCCGTGGCTGATCGACTGGGGCCTGGACAACCGCAGCGCCATGGTCCGCGTACCGCCCGAGCGCGGCGGCGGCGCCCGGCTCGAACTCCGGCTCGGGGACGCCGCCGCCAACCCGTACCTGCTGGTCGCCGCCGCGAGCGCGGCCGTCCTGCTCGGTGTCATGGACGCCCAGGAGCCGCCCGCCCCGCTCCAGGGGTACGGCTACGACACCGCCGGAGCGGCCCTGCTGCCCGCGAACCTGCCCGCCGCGCTCGACGCGCTGGAGGCCGACACCGACCTCACCCGGCTCCTGGGCAAGGAGTTCGTCTCCGCGTACGTGACCTACAAGCGCGACGAGGTCGGCCGCTTCCACCAGCACGTCACCGACTGGGAGTTCGCCGAGTACGCGGACCACCTGTGATCCGCCCCGCCGGCCCCGCTCCCGCACACCCGCCCCGCACCCGCCCGGCCCTCGCACCTCCGCCCCTCGCACCCTCAAGGAGACCTTGATGGCGGCACCCGACCCGATCGAACCCCTCCCCCTCGACGACGTCGACCTCACCGACCTCGACGGCTTCACCGACGAGCTGACGCCCTGGCGCATGTTCCACACCCTGCGCCACCAGGACCCGGTCCACTGGCAGCCCGAGGCCGCGCCGCACTCCGGGTTCTGGGCGCTGACCCGGCACCGGGACATCGTCGCCGTCGACCGGGACCCGGACACCTTCACCTCGACCCGGTTCGTCAACCTGGAGGAGCTGGACGACGACCAGATCGCCCGGCGCGCCTCGATCCTGGAGCTCGACGGCACCCGTCACCGCGCGCTGCGCGGGCTGCTGCAACGGCAGTTCGGGCACCGGGTCATCAGCCGGTACACCGACTTCCTGCGCGGGCTGACCGCCCGCACCCTGGACGCCGCGCTGCCGCTGGGCACGTTCGACTTCGTCACCCACGTCGCGGCCGACTTCCCGATCAACGTGCTCGCCCGGCTCCTCGACGTGCCGCCCGAGGACAACCGCCGTCTCATCGACTGGGGCAACCGCCTCATCGGCAACACCGACCCGGACTACGCGGACGTCCTGCTCGGCAGCCCGGAGAGCGAGCGCTACCGCGATCTGCCGTTCCGCTCCCCCGCCGCCGCCGAGGTGTTCGCGTACGGACGGGAACTGGCGCGGCAGCGGCGCGGCGGGACCGGCGGCGACCTGGTCTCCCGGCTCGTGAACGAGACACCCCGCGACGGGGTGCCGCTGACCGAGCAGGACTTCGACAACTACTTCCTGCTCCTGGTCGTCGCGGGCAACGAGACGACCCGCCACGCCATCAGCCACACCATGCTGGCCCTCACCCAGCACCCCGACCAGCTGGACCTGCTCCGCCGGGACCCGGCCCTGATCCCCGTCGCCGTCGAGGAGTTCCTGCGCTGGGCCTCCCCCGTCTACCACTTCCGGCGTACCGCGACCCGTGACACCGAGCTGGGCGGCACCCGCGTCAAGGAGGGCGACAAGGTCGTCATGTGGTACGCCTCGGGCAACCGCGACGAGTCCGTCTTCCCCGATCCCTACGCCTTCGACGTGACACGCACCCCCAACGACCATGTGACCTTCGGCAAGACGAGCCCGCACCTGTGTCTGGGCAACCTGCTCGCCCGCACCGAGATCCGCGTCATGTTCGAGGAACTGATCCCGCGGCTCGCGGACATCCGCCTCAGCGGTCCGGTCCGCCGGGTCCGCTCCAACTTCGTCAACGGCATCAAGGACCTGCCCGTGACGGTCACGCTCACCTGACCGCCCGCCCGGCCGGGCGGCGGCGAAGGACCGGTCCGTGCGCGCCCCCGTAGGATTCGGAGCCGTACGACCGTGAGTCGGCAGTGACCACGGCCCTGTGACGATGCGAGGGAGCGCCCGTGCCCAGCCAGCGGTCCATCAGCGCGGCGGAGAGACTCGCGGAGGAGAAACTCGGCGGTATGGCCGTCCGGCGGGAGCAGATGGCGGCCGTGGCCAACATCTACCGGGCCGCGTCCGCCGTACGCCAGCATCTGGAGAACTCCGTACTGCGCGGCTCGGACCTGACCTGGACCGGCTTCGTCGTGCTGTGGGTGGTGTGGGTCTGGGGCGAGTCCGAGACGCGGCGCGTCGCCGAGGAGGCCGGCATCTCGAAGGGCACCCTGACCGGTGTGGCCCGCACCCTCCAGTCACGCGGTCTGCTGCGGCGCACCGGCCATCCCAGCGACGGGCGGCTGGTGCTGCTCTCGCTCACCGAGGAGGGCGAGGACTTCATGCGCACGGTGTTCCCGGCCTTCAACGAGGAGGAGGCGTTCGTCACCTCGCGGCTGAGCGACACCGAGTGCCGCACCCTCGCCGACGGGCTGCGTCAGGTGGTGCTCCAGGTCGAGGAGGGCGGCGAGGACCGGCGCCGGTCCCTGCTGAACGGCGAGGCGGCCACGCCCCGCCGCAGCGGCCGCCGCGCCCGAGGCTGACGCCCCCGACCCGCCGCTCCCCACGGCCCGTTTCCCCACGGCACCGTTTCGCACAGCCCGTTCCCCACGGGCGGTTCCCCACGGCCCGTTCCTCACGGCCGTTTCAGGCGGCCCGATCCCCACGAGCCGACCCCCACGGCCCGCCCCCCACGAGCCGTTTCCGGCGGCCCGATCCCCCGCGGCCGTCTCAGGCGGCCCCGTGTGCCGCTCCCACCAGCGCGTCGAAGAGGCGCTGCTGGGCCGGGTCCTCGGCCGCGGTGTCCTCCGGATGCCACTGCACGGCCATGAACCGGCCGTCGCCGCCCGCGAGTTCGACCGCCTCGACCGTGCCGTCACCGGCGCGGCCGGTGACCCGGAGCCCCTCCCCCAGCCGGTCCACCCGCTGATGGTGGTGGCAGGACGCCTCGGTCTTGTCGGTACCGGTGACCCGGGCCACCACCGACCCCGGGACCAGGAAGACGGGGTGCAGGACGTGGCGGTGCGCGTGCTCGGGGCGGCTCATGTCCTGGTGCAGGGTGCCGCCCAGCGCCGTGTTGACCACCTGGAGGCCGCGGCAGACCGCCAGCAGCGGCACCTCGTGCGCGAGGGCCTGCCGGGCGAGTTCCAGGTCGAACCCGTCCTGCTCGTCGTCCACGGCGTCGATACCACCCGCTCCGTCCGCGGTCCGGTACGTACCCGGGCTCGCCCCGTAGCGGTGCGGCGCCACGTCGCCGCCGCCGGGGAGCAGGAGCCCGTCGAAGCGGGCCAGCCGCGTGGCGACCTCGGCGGGGTCGGCGGCGCCGCCGGGCGCGTACGGATGCACGGTGCCCGGCTCGCCACCCGCCCGCCAGACCGCCTCGGCCAGTGCGCGAGCGGTGACCTCCGCCGGGTGTCTCAGGACCGAGGAGGTCGCGGAGAAGCGGGCGGGAATCGCTATCAGCGGGCGGGGGCTCACAACTGGATCCAGGTCGTCTTCAGTTCGGTGTACTTCTCCAGGGCGTGGACGGACTTGTCGCGTCCGTTGCCCGACTGCTTCACACCGCCGAAGGGCACGGTCAGATCGCCCTCCTCGTAGCAGTTGACCCACACCGTGCCGGCCCGCAGCGCGCGGGAGACCCGGTGGGCGGTGGACAGGTCGGACGTCCACAGGCCGGCCGCCAGTCCGTACTCGGTGGCGTTGGCGAGAGCGACCGCCTCGTCGAGATCCTCGAAGGTCAGGACGGACAGGACGGGCCCGAAGATCTCCTCGCGGGCCGGCGGGCTGTCCGGCGCGACCCGGTCGAAGACGGTCGGTTCGAGATAGGAACCGCCGGACCCGGTCAGGGTGCGGGTGCCGCCGGTACGCAGCCGGGCACCGCTGTCGACCGCGGTGCGGACATGGCCGAGTACGCGTGCGAGGTGGTCCTCGCCGGCCAGGGCGCCCATCTCGGTGGCCGGGTCGAGGGGGTCGCCCACCCGCAGCGCGCGGGCGTGCGCCACGACAGCGTCGGTGACCTGGCCTGCGACGGAGGCGTGGACCAGCAGCCGGGAGGGCGCGGTGCACATCTCGCCCTGGTTGAAGAAGATGCCCCAGGCGGCCGTGGCCGCGGCCTTCTCCAGGTCGGGGGCGTCGGGCAGCACGATGTTGGGCGACTTGCCGCCCAGTTCGAGCCAGACGCGCTTGAGGTTGGAGTCGGCCGCGTAACGCAGGAAGTGCCGGCCGACGGCCGTGGACCCGGTGAAGGCCAGCACGTCGACGTCGGGGTGCCGGCCGAGGGCCCGCCCGGCCACCGGGCCTTCGCCGTTGACGACGTTGAGCACGCCCGGCGGCAGTCCGGCCCGCAGGGCGACGCGTCCCAGCAGGGCGGCCGACAGGGGCGCGCGTTCGGAGGGCTTGAGGACGACCGCGCACCCGGCGGCCAGCGCCGGGGCGATCTTCCAGCCGGCCAGTGTCAGCGGGAAGTTCCAGGGGACGACCGCGCCGACGACGCCGGTGGGCTCCCGGGTGACGAGCGCGAGGGCGTCCGGCGCGGTGTGCGGCACCTCGTCGGTGAGTTTGCCGGCGAGCTGGCCGTACCAGCGGAAGGTGTCGACGACGGCCCGGAGTTCGATGTCGTGGGCGTCGGTGACGGTCTTGCCCATCTCCAGGCTGACGGTGAGCGCCAGTTCGGCCCGGCTCTCCTCCAGCAGGCCGGCGAGGCGGATCAGGACCCGGCCGCGTTCGGCGGGGGCCAGCCGGGGCCAGGGCCCGTGGTCGAAGGCGCGGCGTGCGGCGGCGACGGCGGCGTCCACCTCGGCGGGGCCCGCGTCGGCGACCTCGGCCAGCGCCCGGCCGTCGCGGGGCGAGACCGCGGCGAAGGTGGCGCCGCCGCCGGGTTCCTCCGCGCCGTCGATCAGATGCGTACCGACCGGGTGGAGCGCCTTCGCACGGCGGAGCCATTCCTCGTGGGTGACGGCGTTCGCGGCGTCCTGAGCGGCGACGGTCATGGGGTCCTCCTCCGGAGCACCTCGGTGGGGTGGGTTCGGATCAGCGTTTCGGCGGCCTGACGCCGCGGAACTCCCAGTCGCCGCCGAGCGCGGTGGACAGCACCTCCTCGGACTCGGTCGGCTGGGCTCCGAGGTCCGCGCGCACGGCGGTGGGGCCCCGTACGACATGGTTGGTGAGCCGGCCCAGGCCCTCGGCCTCGACCTCCACCACGTCACCGGGCTGCACGGGCCGGGAGTTGGCCGGCGTGCCGGACAGCAGGACGTCTCCGGCGTACAGCGTGATGGTGCGGGCGATGTCGGCGACGAGGTAGTGCATGTCCCACGTCATCTCGTCGGTGGAACCGTCCTGGACGACCTTGCCGTTGACGTACGTCCGCAGGCGTTTGCCGTGGAAGTCCCAGTCGGTGACGAGACCGGGGCCGAGCGGGCAGAGGGTGTCGGAGCCCTTGACGCGGAGCATGGATCCCGCGTCGGTGTCGCGGAAGTCGTGCAGGCCGTAGTCGTTGGCCACGGTGTAGCCGGCGATGCACCGCCCCGCCTCCGCCCGGGAGACGTTGCGCGTGGTCCTGCCGATGACGATGGCGATCTCGCCCTCGTAGTTGAGCCACTTGCAGCCCTCGGGCCGGACGACCGCGCCCCGGTGGGAGTTGAGCGCCGAGGTCGGCTTGTGGAAGTAGGTGGGGGCGGCCGGCAGCCCGACGCCGAACTCGTCGACCCGGCTGCGGTGGTTGAGGTGGACCGCGATCACCTTGGACGGGACGACCGGCGGCAGGTGCGTCGCGTCCTCGGCCCGGACCCGGCGCCCGTCCCCGGCGACCAGCTCGTCGCCGTCGCGGACGGTCTCCACGGCTGCGCCGTCGAGGAGGACGCGGCGGTACTCGGCCATGACGGAACCTCTCTGTGGGCTGGCTCGCTAGACGCTGTCGTGGCGCGCTCCGGTGCCCGTCCAGCCGTCCGCCGGGCGGTCGAACCAGAGGTGGACCTGACCGGTGCCGATGGAGTTCTCGTACGCGCCGTACTGGCGGGCCCCGGCGGCGCACGCCCGCTCGCCGAGCGCCCCGGCCATCATCAGGTAGTGGGAGAACCTCGCTTCGGGCTTGTACGCCCAGAAGTCGTCCATGTGGTCGAGGACCTGGTCGTGGCGGCCCTCCTTGAACCAGGCGATGCGCTCGTGGTCGGCCGCCCGTGCCTCGGGGGTGAAGATGTGGGCCGGGTCGCTCATCTCGTGGGCGCGCAGTTCCCGCAGCGGCCAGAAGGTGTGGGACAGGGCACCGGAGGCGATCAGGAGCACCCGGCGCCCCGGGGTGGCGGCGATGCCGTCGGCCAGCGCGCGGCCCAGCCGCAGATGGTCGTCCATGTCACCGGTCTGGCAGACGCCGATGGTGATCCAGCGTTTGTCCGGCAGCCCCTCGCCGAGGAACTTCCAGAGGTTGATCGTGGCGTAGTAGATCGGCAGGTACGCGTCGTCGATGGCGGTGATCCAGGTGCCGTGCCGGTCGGCGAACGAGGCGATGTGGTGGGCGAGTTCGGGATCGCCCGGGAAGTCGTAGGGCATCCGGCACATCCCGCGCGGCAGTTCCTCGGAGGTGAAGAGGCCGGCGCGCCGCGCGTGGGCGCTGACGACGAACTCGACGGTGGTCGCCCAGTGCGAGTCGAGGACGACGACGGTGTCGTAGTCGTCGCGCTCGAAGACCTCCTCGCGGAGCTGCCGCAGGCCGGTGACGAGGGTGGTCTCCTTGCCCTCGTTGAGCTCCAGCCGGTCGGCCTCGGGCAGCACGATGGTGGGGACATGGGCGAGGAGCCCCGCCCCGACGACCTCACCCATGACGTGTCCGTCCGTTCCGGTCCGTCGATCCGTTCCGGTCCGTCGGTCCGTTCCGCTCCGTCCAGCCGTTCGGTGCGGTGACAGTGTTCTTCAGGTCGCAGTAGAAGTCGAAGCTCCAGGTGCCGCCCTCACGGCCGACGCCCGACTGACGGGAGCCGCCGAAGGGCGCCCGCAGGTCGCGGACGAAGAAGCAGTTGACCCAGACCGTGCCCGCCACGAGCTGCGCGGTGACGCGCCGGGCGCGCTCGTGGTCGCCGGTGGCGACGACGGCCGCGAGGCCGAAGCGGGTGCCGTTGGCCAGCCGCACGGCCTCGTCCTCGGTGGTGAAGGTCTGGAGGGTCAGGACGGGCCCGAAGACCTCCTCCTGGACGATCTCGGAGTCCTGGGCGACATCGGTGAGGAGGGTCGGCGCGTAGTACCACCCCTCGCCGGTTCCGTCGCCGGTTCCGTCACCGGTCCCGTCGCCTGTCCCGTCGCCGGTCCTCTCGCGCGGGTGAGCGCCGATGACCGCGCGGGCACCGGCGTCCAGCGCCCGCCGTACGAACCCGTCGACCTTCTCCAACTGGCGCGGGTGGACGAGGGGCCCGAGGTCGGTGGCCTCGTCCCGCGGGTCGCCCTGCGTCAGCCGGGCCGCCCGGTCGGTGAGGCGGCGGGTGAACTCCTCGGCGACCGGCTCCTCGACCAGGAGGCGGGTGGCCGCGAGGCAGACCTGGCCCGCGTTGTCGTACTGCTCCACCGCGAGGTCGACGGCCAGGTCGAGGTCGGCGTCGGCGAAGACCAGCAGCGGGGACTTGCCGCCGAGTTCGAGGCTGAGCGGGGTGAGGTGGGCGGCGGCGCGCGCGGCGATGCGCCGGGCCGTGGGCACCGAACCGGTGAAGCTGACGCGGCGTACGTCAGGGTGCGTGACGAGTGGGTCGCCGACCTCGGAGCCGTAGCCCTGGACGACGTTGAGGACACCGGGGGGCAGTCCGGCCGCGGTGGCGATGTCGGCGAGCAGCGAGGCGGTGAGCGGGGACCACTCGGAGGGTTTCAGGATCACCGTGTTCCCGGCGGCGAGCGCCGGGGCGGCCTTCCAGGTGGCCAGCATCAGCGGGGCATTCCACGGGGTGATCAGCAGGCACGGCCCGGCGGGGTCCCAGCTGATGTGCTGGGTGTGCCCGCGGATCTCCAGCTCCTGGTGCTCCTCGTGCTCCAGTTTCGTCAACTGGTCGGCGAAGAAGCGGAAGTTGTGGGCGACGCGCGGCATCACGCCCCGGCGGTGGGAGCGCAGGAGAGCGCCGTTGTCGGTGGTCTCGACGGCGGCGAGTTCTTCGAGCCGTTTCTCCACACCGTCGGCGATCGCCCCGAGGAGGCGGGCGCGTTCGGCGCGCGGGGTGGCGGCCCAGCCCGGGAAGGCGGCCTTCGCGGCGGCGACGGCCGCGGCGGCCTCCGTCGCGGTGCCGCGGGCGATCTCGCCGAGGGGTGCGCCGTCGATGGGTGAGACGTCGGTGAAGGTCCCGGCGGAGGCGACCCGTTCGCCGCCGATGAGGTGCCGGGTGTCGACGGCGACTCCGGCGACGGTGACGAGGTGTTCGCGCACGGCGCCGGGGTCGGTGTTATCGGAGGCGGTGTTACCGGAGTTGGTGTTGCCGGGGCTGATGTTGCCGGTGCTGGGGTTCATGTCGATGGGGCTCCTGCTGTCGATGCGTCGGCGCCGGAGGTGCCCGACTCCAGCAGGCGGCCCCCGTCCCACACCACGCCGACCTGCCGGTAGTACGCGGCGATCGGCTCCCGGATCACCAGCCGGGCCAGTTCCTCGGTGGGTGCCTCGAACAGATCCAGTTCGGCGTCGCCCCGCCAGGGCGGGCCGCCTTCGAAGGAGGTGGCCGCGGACTCGATCAGTTCGTCGAGCGCCAGCCCCTTGCCCTTCTCGACGGAGGGCAGCCAGCGGTGGTGGGCCATGGGATGGGCGTTGACGAACCCGTTGGTCTCGGAGGGCTCGCGCAGGGTGACGACCGCCTGGGCCAGGCGCCGGTCGGCGGCGGCGAGGGTGGCTCCGAACCGGGCACCGGACTCGATGCGCGGGGCGGGCCCGTAGGGGTGCGGCCGGGTCTGGTGGATGGACCCGAGCTTCTTCGGATAGCCCTGGTGCAGACCGCGGGCGAGCGCGAAGTCCTTGTCCACCCAGATGTAGACGCAGCGCGTGTACGTCCGTCCGCGGTACGCGCACCGGACGACCGCGAACGCCTCCGCGTACTGGGCCCGCACCGGGTCGAGCAGTTCCCGCCCCGAGGCGGCGCAGGACTGCCAGTCGGCCCAGATCAGCGCGACGGCGCCGGGGTCCTCGTCGGCGAGTTCCAGCGGCTCGGGCAGCAGCTCCCGTACCCGGGCGGGGTCCGTGCGGTACTCGACGGTGAGCAGGTCGCCGGAGTAGCGCCACGGCGGCGGGGGGATGAGCGAGGCGGCACCGGTCGCCGTCTTCGGGTGGAAGTATCCGCGCAGACTGGTCACGGGAGTTCCTCACGTGGTGCGGCGTCGACGGCGGCGCCGGCGTCGGTGCCGACGGCTCCGTCGAAGGCGGTCTGTCCGAGGAGTCGGGCGCGATGACGCGCGGCGGCGGCCCCCGCGGCCCGGCCGCCGAGGGAGACGACACCGACGAGGCGTCCGTCGCGGTGGTACCCGGCCAGGAAGTCGCCGTCGGGGTCACCGCCGGGGTCGCCGTCCAGGACGCGCACATCGTCCTTGCCGAGGACGGGGGCGCCGAAGGACTGCAGCCGGAAGTCGTGCTGGTCGCTCCAGAAGGTCGGCAGGGGCGCGAACGGGGCGAGCGCGAGGGCGGTTCCGGTCAGGTGCGCGGCGAGCACCCTGGCGGCGTGTTTGGCGGTGTCGGCCGGGATGGACCAGTGCTCGACGCGGCGGGCGACGGTGTCGTACCGGGCGTTGGGAAAGCGCGCGACGTCGCCGACCGCGACCACGTCCGGACGGCCGCCGACCCGCAGGTGCTCGTCCGTCAGTACGCCGTCGGTGAGGTCGAGGCCGTTGCCCGCCAGCCATTCGGTGTTGGCGACGGAGCCCACCGACTCCACCACGACGTCGGCGGCGAGGGTCGTGCCGTCGGCCAGGACCACCCCGGTGACCCGGTCGTCCCCCTCGAACCCGGTCACCCGCACACCGAGCACGAACCGGACACCGCGCCGCTCGTGCCGGTCGAGCAGCGCCCGCGCGAGCAGGTCGCCGAGCGGCCCGATCATGGGCAGCGGCAGCGGGTCGACGGCTGTGACCTGGGCGGCTCCGAGGGCCAGGGCGGTCGCGGCCACCTCACAGCCGATGAATCCGGCACCGATCACGACGACGCGGGCGCCCGGCCGGATCAGCGCCTCGCGCAGGCCCTGGGCGTCGGCCAGGGTGCGCACGGTGTGCCGTCCGTGGACGGGGCCGGGGCAGGGCAGCCGCCGGGGCCGCATACCGGTGGCGACGACCAGACCGCGGTACGGCAGCCGCTCGCCGTCGTCGAGCTCGACGGTGCGCCGGTCGAGGTCGGCGCCGACCACCCGGGTGCCCAGGCGCCACCGCACGTCCGAGACGCTGGCGCGGGGCCGGAGGGCGAGCGAGGCGAAGGAGGCGTCGCCGGCCAGCGCCTCCTTGGACAGGGGCGGCCGGTTGTAGGGCATGTGGGGTTCGTCCCCGACGAGCACGACCGGCCCGTGCCAGCCCGCGGCGCGCAACTGCTCGGCGGCGCGCAGCCCGGCCATGGAGGCGCCGGCCACGACGACGGGTGTGCTCGTGGCGGATGCGCTCACGCCTCAGCCCCGATCCGGATGGCCTGGAGCGGGCAGACGTCGGCGGCCTCCTCGACCTCCTCGCGCAACGTGTCGTCCACGTCGGAGAGATGGGCGAGATGTCCGTCGTCGTCGAAGCGGAAGACGTCAGGAGCGGCGAAGACGCACTGGCCGTGGTCCTGGCACTTGTTCATGTCGACGACGACCTTCATGGGCGGTCCTCCAGATGACCAGATCCCGGAGGGCGGGCCCGGCCGAGGTGACCGGTCGGGGCCGCCCCCTCCCCCCATTTCATTTGACCCCAAACAAAATAGAAAGCAACGAGCCCGAGGTCAAGAGAACGAACACCGCCGGCTCGCACGACTTCCAGAAGACACAAGAGACGCCACACACCTTGAGGAGCAGGCGCCACGAGCCACCCCCTCAGGGGCGCGGGGAACTGCGCAATCTTTTAGCTTTCAGGCACGCGACAAACAACCCACACCCCAGAAACACGGGCCACAGGCCACCCCCTCAGGGGCGCGGGGAACTGCGCAATCTTTTAGCTTTCAGGCACGCAAGAAACAACCCACACCCCACAAACACCGGCCACAGGCCACCCCCTCAGGGGCGCGGGGAACTGCGCAATCTTTTGCCTTGCAGAAGCACGGCGAACTGCACACCCAGGCCCGCACCGGCACCGGCACCGGCACCGGCAGGACACGTCACCCCCCAGACGTGTCCAACTCCGCATCCGCACTGACCCCCGCACAGTCGTACGGATCCTTCAGCCACCCGTCCGGCAGGACAACCCGCCCGTTCCCCGACGTCCGCCCACGAGGCCCGTCCGCCCCCTCCGGCCAAGGCTGGTCGAGCTCCAACTCACTCAGCCCGTCCGCCAGTTCGGCGAGCGACGAGGTGACCGCCAGCCGCCTGCGCATCTCGGACCCGACGGAGAAACCCTTCAGATACCAGGCCACGTGCTTACGGAAGTCGATGACCCCGCGCGCCTCGTCCCCGATCCACTCCCCGAGCAGGGTCGCGTGCCGGACCATCACCCCCGCCACCTCACGAAGGCCGGGCCGCCCGTACTCACCCACCCGCCCCTCGAACGCGGCGACCAGGTCGCTGAACAGCCACGGCCGCCCGAGGCAGCCCCGGCCCACGACAACCCCGTCGCAGCCGGTCTCCCGCACCATCCGCAGCGCGTCGTCCGCGGACCAGATGTCGCCGTTCCCCAGCACGGGAATCTCCGGGACGTGCTCCTTCAGCCGGGCGATGGCGTCCCAGTCGGCCGTCCCGCCGTAGTGCTGCGCGGCCGTGCGCCCGTGCAGCGCGATCGCCGTGACGCCCTCCTCGACCGCGATCCGCCCGGCGTCGAGGAAGGTGATGTGGTCGTCGTCGATGCCCTTGCGCATCTTCATGGTGACCGGCAGGTCCCCCGCCCCGGACACCGCCTCGCGCAGGATCGCCCGCAGCAGAGGCCGCTTGTACGGGAGGGCCGAGCCGCCGCCCTTGCGGGTCACCTTCGGGACCGGGCAGCCGAAGTTCAGGTCGATGTGGTCGGCCAGACCCTCCTCCGCGATCATACGGACGGCCTTGCCGACGGTCGCGGGGTCGACGCCGTACAGCTGGATCGACCGCGGGGTCTCCGACGCGTCGAAGCGGATCAGCTGCATCGTCTTCTCGTTGCGCTCGACCAGCGCACGCGTGGTGATCATCTCGCTGACGAACAGCCCTTTGCCCCCGCTGAACTCCCGGCACAGGGTGCGGAACGGCGCGTTCGTGATGCCCGCCATGGGGGCGAGCACGACGGGCGGCTGGACGGTGTGCGGACCGATCCGCAGGGCGGTGTTCACCGTGGACGTGAGCGTGGGCATTCTCCCATTGTCGCGCACGCGGACCGGTGCCCCGGAGGCCACCGGCGAGGGCCCCTGCGAAGGCACCGGCGAGGGCCCCGACCGGGGGTCATTAGTTAGGCACACTACCGAAACGGGCGTAGGCTTGTCGCCATGCCTGAGCTCAGCCCCCGCCGGCGTCGGCTGGTGCTCGCGATCTGCTGTATGAGTCTGCTGATCGTGAGCCTGGACAACACCGTCCTCAATGTCGCGCTCCCCGCCATGCAGAAGGACCTGCACACCGACCTGGCGGGCATGCAGTGGACGATCGACGCGTACACGCTGGTGCTCGCCTCGCTGCTGATGCTCGCGGGCTCGACGGCCGACCGCATCGGCCGCCGGAAGGTCTTCATGGCGGGCCTGGTCGTCTTCACCGCCGGCTCGGTCCTCTGCTCGGTCGCGCCCAACCTCGAATCGCTGGTCGCCTTCCGCATGATCCAGGCGGTCGGCGGCTCGATGCTCAACCCGGTCGCCATGTCGATCATCACCAACACCTTCACGGACCCGCGTGAGCGCGCCCGCGCGATCGGGGTCTGGGGTGCCGTGATCGGCATATCCATGGCCGCCGGTCCGCTGATCGGCGGCCTCCTGGTGGACTCGGTCGGCTGGCGCTCGATCTTCTGGCTCAACCTGCCGGTGGGCCTGGCCGCGCTGCTGCTCACGCTGCGGTACGTGCCCGAGTCCCGCGCGCCGAAGGCCCGCCGGCCCGACCCGGTCGGCCAGCTCCTGGTGATCGCGCTGCTCGGCTCGCTCACGTACGCGATCATCGAGGCGCCCAGTTCCGGTACCGCGCTGGTCCTGGCCTTCGGCGGCGTCGCGCTCGTGGCCCTGGTCACCCTCCTGTGGTACGAGCGACGGCGCGACGAGCCCCTGATCGACCTGCGGTTCTTCCGGTCGGCACCGTTCAGCGGGGCCACGGTGGTGGCGGTGAGCGCGTTCGCGGCGCTGGGCGGGTTCCTCTTCCTGTCGACGCTCTACCTCCAGAACGTCCGGGGCCTGAGCGCGCTGCACGCGGGCCTGTGGATGCTCCCCATGGCGGCCATGACCTTCGTCTGCGCGCCGCTGTCCGGGCGGCTGGTGGGCAACCGCGGGCCCCGCCTGTCGCTGCTCGTCGCCGGTACGGCGATGACGGTGAGCGGGGTGCTGTTCGCCGCGTTCGAGGCGGAGACGGCGAACGTGACGCTCGTCGTCGGGTACGTGCTGTTCGGGCTCGGCTTCGGTTTCGTGAACGCGCCGATCACGAACACGGCGGTCTCCGGGATGCCGCGGGCGCAGGCGGGGGTGGCCGCCGCGGTGGCGTCCACGAGCCGCCAGATCGGGCAGACGCTGGGGGTGGCGGTGATCGGCGCGGTGCTCGCCTCCGGCGTGGGCGCGACGTCGTACCGGGCGTCGTTCGTCTCGGCCGCGCGCCCCGCGTGGTGGATCATCGCGGGCTGCGGGCTGGCGGTCCTGGTGGTGGGCGCGCTGTCGAGCGGCCGCTGGGCCAGAGCCACGGCGACCCGCACAGCGGCCCGCCTGTCACCCCCGGCCAACGAGAGCCCCTTGAACGACCCGGACAACAGTTTGCACAGTTCCCCGCGCCCCTAAAAACAGACCTACACCCCCCAGGGGCGCGAGGAACTGCGCACCCAGCCCAGAACAACGGCCACCCGAAACACAACCCCGACCACCCACCCCCCTCAGGGGCGCGGGGAACTGCGCGCTCAGCCCAAGGACAGCGACCACCCGAAACACACCCTCAACCACCCACCCCCTCAGGGGCGCGAGGAACTGCGCACCCAGCCCAGGACGGCGGTCACCCGACACACAACCCCGACCACCCACGCACCCCAGGGGCGCGAGGAACTGCGCACCCAGGCGTCGACGGGCCGCCACGCCCGGCAGAACCACCCGGCAGACCCGCAATGCGCGGAATGCGCACAGAACTCACCACCCATCACCCCCCGTTGATGTTGTTCTTGCTGCACACTCCTTAGCGCGCGCAAGCGGAGCGCTACCACACAGGAGGCGTCATGCTGCAGATCAATACCAGCAAAGTGAGCCGCTGGGACCAACACGGCCGCGAGCACGTCGTACAAGTGCAACGCACAGGCGTGCAGCGGACGATCAGATGCGACACGTGCGGCTGGCGCAAGGCCGCACAGTTCCTGCCCTGGCTGAAGGCCGAGGAACACCTCGCGGAGGCCCACCAGGCGACGGTGGACCCGACGGAGTCCTGAGAGACCTCCCCGTTCAGGCGCGCAGACCGCGCAGCACCAGGTCCACGACCGCCTCGAACTCGCCCTCGATCCCGGGCTGTTCCCACTCCTGGGCATGGCACGGGTCGTGGAAGCGGTCCGTGGCGTGGAAGAGGGCGAGGGCGGCGGTGGCCGGGTCGGCGGCGGCGAAGGCGCCCGAGTCGACGCCGGACCGGATGATCGTCGTCAGCTGAGCGGTCAGGGTGGCGATGTGCTCGCCGACCGCCGCGCCGCTCTCCCCGGTCAGCACCCGGTACGTCGCGAACAGCTCGGGGTCGTCGCCCGCTTTGCGGCGCTTGGCGGTGAACAGCGCCGCGAGCCAGTCGCGCAGGCGGGCCTCCGGGTCGCGGTCCTGCGCGACGATCCCGGACAGCGTGTCCGACGTACGGTCCAGCCAGCGCTTGGTGACCGCCTCCCGCAGCGCCGCCTTCGTACGGAAGTGCCGGTAGACGCTGCCGTGGCTGACACCGAGCGCACGGGCCACGTCCACCACGGTCGCCTTCGCGGGGCCGTGGCGGCGCAGCACCTCCTCGGTCACTTCGAGGATGCGCTCGGCGGTCAGGATCTCGGTGGTCGCCATGACGATGACCGTACCGGCGGCGGTGTCAGTGCTCGCTGTCGAGGTATGCCATCTGCGCGGACGGGTAGCGGTCGCCCGCCGCGGCCCCGGCCGGGACGACGCCCTCGATGGCGGTGAGGTCGGCGGCGTCGAGCGCCACGTCGAGCGCCCCGAGCGCCTCCGTCAGCCGCTCACGGGTCCGCGCGCCCACCAGCGGCACGATGTCCTCGCCGCGCGACAGCGCCCAGGCGATCGCGATCTGCGCGACGGACACGCCCTTCTGCTCGGCGATCTTCCGCAGCGCGTCGACGAGATCCAGGTTGTGCTGGAGGTTGTCGCCCTGGAAGCGGGGGCTGTGGGCCCGGAAGTCGTTGGCGGCGAGCTGCCGGTCCCGGGTGAAGTGCCCGGAGATCAGGCCGCGCGACAGCACGCCGTACGCGGTGACGCCGATGCCCAGTTCACGGGCGGCCGGCAGGATCTCGTCCTCGATGCCGCGCGAGATGAGGGAGTACTCGATCTGCAGATCCGAGATCGGGGCGGTGGCCGCCGCCCTGCGCAGCGTCTGCGCGCCGACCTCGCTGAGGCCGATGTGCCGTACGTGGCCCTTCTCGACGAGTTCGGCGATCGCGCCGACGGTCTCCTCGATGGGGACGTCCGGGTCGACGCGCGCGATCCGGTACACGTCGATGTGGTCGACGCCGAGCCGCTGGAGCGAGTACGCGGCGAAGTTGCGCACGGCGGCGGGCCGCCCGTCCTGGCCGGCCCAGCCGCCGTCCGGGTCACGCAGGGCGCCGAACTTCACGCTGACCAGTGCCTGTTCGCGCCGCGCGGCCGGGGCGCCGCGCAGCGCCTCGCCGATCAGCATCTCGTTGTGGCCCATGCCGTAGAAGTCGCCGGTGTCGAGCAGGGTGACGCCCGCTTCGAGGGCGGCGTGCACGGTGGCGACGGCCTCGGCCCGGTCGGCGTCGCCGTACAGCGCGGACATGCCCATGCAGCCGAGCCCGAGGGCGGAGACCTGGGGCCCGGTGGTTCCGAGGGAACGGGTACGCATCTGAAACTCCCTGACCGTCGACAAGAATGTCCACCCACCCTGACATGACAGCTGACAGATTTCAATATCTGTCAGCTGTCATGTGTCAGCTTCGGCCTCGCCGCACACAAAAGCCTCGGGCCCCCTCGCGAAACGAGGGGGCCCGAGGCTTTCCGCCTTCAGGGGCGCGGGGAACTGCGCGACAGGCCACAGCGGACCCGCACCACCCGGACAACGGCACCAGCCGGGCAGACGCCCGGCCGCACAAGAACTAGCAACCGGCGAGCCGGCTCGCCAGATACCCCTCGATCTGGTCGAGGGACACCCGCTCCTGCTTCATCGAGTCCCGCTCACGCACAGTCACCGCGTTGTCGTCGAGCGTGTCGAAGTCCACGGTCACACAGAACGGCGTCCCGATCTCGTCCTGCCGCCGGTACCGGCGGCCGATGGCGCCCGCGTCGTCGAAGTCGATGTTCCAGTTCTGCCGGAGCGCCGTCGCGAGCCCCTTCGCCTTCGGGGACAGCTCCGGGTTGCGCGACAGCGGCAGCACCGCGACCTTCACCGGCGCCAGCCGCGGGTCGAGCCGCAGCACGGTCCGCTTCTCCATCTTGCCCTTGGCGTTGGGCGCCTCGTCCTCGACATAGGCGTCGAGCAGGAACGCCAGCATCGCGCGGCCGACACCCGCCGCCGGCTCGATGACGTACGGCGTCCAGCGCTCGCCGGCCTCCTGGTCGAAGTAGGTCAGGTCCTGGCCGGAGGCCTTGGCGTGCGCGGACAGGTCGTAGTCCGTGCGGTTGGCGACGCCCTCCAGCTCACCCCACTCGTTGCCGCCGAACTGGAAGCGGTACTCGATGTCGGCGGTGCGCTTGGAGTAGTGCGAGAGCTTCTCGGCCGGGTGGTCGTACCAGCGCATGTTGCCCTCGCGCAGGCCCAGGCCGGTGTACCAGTTCCAGCGCTCCTGCATCCAGAACTCCTGCCACTTCTCGTCCTCGCCCGGCTTGACGAAGAACTCCATCTCCATCTGCTCGAACTCGCGGGTCCGGAAGATGAAGTTGCCGGGCGTGATCTCGTTGCGGAAGGACTTGCCCATCTGCGCGATGCCGAACGGCGGCTTGCGGCGCGAGGTCTGCTGGACCTGGGCGAAGTTGGTGAAGATGCCCTGCGCGGTCTCGGGGCGCAGGTAGGCGATGGAGCCGCTGTCCTGCGTGGGGCCCAGGTGCGTGGAGAGCAGTCCGGAGAACTGCTTGGGCTCGGTGAACGTGCCCTTGTTGCCGCAGTTGGGGCAGTTGAGGTCGGCGAGGCCGTTCTCGGGGGCGCGGTTGTGCTTGGCCTCGTACGCCTCTTCCAGGTGGTCGGCGCGGTACCGCTTGTGGCACGAGGTGCACTCGGTGAGCGGGTCGCTGAAGGTGGCGACGTGACCGGAGGCCACCCAGGTCTCGGTCGCCAGGATCACGGACGAGTCGAGACCGACGACGTCCTCGCGCGACGTCACCATGTAGCGCCACCACTGACGCTTGATGTTCTCCTTGAGCTCGACACCCAGCGGCCCGTAGTCCCAGGCGGCGCGCTGGCCGCCGTAGATCTCACTGGACGGGTAGACGAAGCCACGGCGCTTGCTCAGGCTGACGATGGTGTCGATCTTGTCGGCGGCCACGGTGCTCTCTTCATTACGACGACGGGCGACGAAGCGGTCGCTGCTTCACAGCGGGTGCCGCTTCACAGCGGTTGCTGCTTCACAGCGATTACCTCAGGGCGATTGCTGCAGAGCGAATGCTTCAGATTACCGGCGGCCCCGCCCCCCGGATCAAATCGGTTGGGGTCCTGACGGGACGCCGGTACCCAGCCGGTACCCCGCCGGCCGTCACACCCGTCACATACCGGGATGAAGCCCAGATCACAGGGCAGCTTATTGACAATCGTTTCCACACCAGCTGAAAATGACTGTCATGAACGTACGACGACGCCTCGCCGCCTCCCGAATAAACACAGCCGGGATCGCGGTGGCGGCGACCACCGCCCTCGCCCTCGGCTCCCTCTCCGCCTGCTCGTCCGACTCCAGCGCGGCCGACAGCGACGGCGGTGGCAAGCTCGACGTCGTGGCGTCGTTCTATCCGCTGCAGTTCCTCGCCGAGCAGATAGGCAAGGACCACGTCAGCGTCAGCACCCTGACCGAGCCCGGCCAGGAGCCGCACGACCTGGAGATCAGCGCCAAGCAGACCGCGCAGCTCCAGGAGTCGGACGTGGCGCTCTACCTGAAGAACCTCCAGCCCTCCGTCGACGACGCGATCGCCCAGTCCGAGGTGAAGGCGAAGGTCGACGCGGCCGGCCTGACCAGCCTGGAGAAGCACGGCAACGAGGTCGGCGGCCACGCGGCCGAGCACGACGACGAGCACGGCCACGAGGACGAGGAGGGCGAGGGCTCCGGCCTCGACCCGCACATCTGGCTCGACCCCGTGAAGTACGCCGAGGTCGCCGAGGGCGTGGGCAAGGCCTTCGAGAAAGCCGACCCGGACAACGCCGCGGCCTACCAGGCCAACACCGCCGCCCTGGTGAAGAAGCTGGACGGCCTCGACACCCGCTTCGAGGACGGCCTCAAGGACACCAAGAACAAGGTCTTCATCACCACGCACGCCGCCTTCGGCTATCTCGCCGAGCGCTACGGCCTCACCGAGGAGGCCATCAACGGCCTGGACCCGGAGAGCGAGCCCAGCGCCAACCGCGTCAAGGACCTTGAGAAGATGGCGAAGGCCGACGGTGTCTCCACGGTCTTCTACGAGACCCTCGTCAGCGACAAGACCGCGAAGACCATCGCCGCGGACGCGGACCTGAAGACGGATGTGCTCGACCCCATCGAGGGCATCACGGAGAAGTCCAAGGGCGACGACTACATCCAGGTCATGGATGCCAACCTCAAGGCCCTGCAGACGGCTCTGGGTGCGAAGTGACCGAGTGACGTGAAATGAGCGCGACATGATCAGCCTCCGGAGGACGTCGGCATGACGACCGAGCCCGACATCGAGCCCGCCATCGGCACCGGCACCGAGCCCGGCGCACCGGACACCGCCCCGGCGGTCGTCTCCCTGCGCGGTGTGACGGCCGAGCTCGGCGCACGCCCCGTCCTGCGTGGCATCGACCTCACCGTGCACCGCGGTGAGGTCGTCGCGCTGCTCGGCGCCAACGGCTCCGGCAAGTCGACGGCCATCCGCACGGTCATCGGCCAGGTCCCGGCCACGGGCGGCGAGATAGAACTGTTCGGCACCCCCCGGCGCCGCTTCCGCGACTGGGCGCGCGTGGGCTACGTACCGCAGCGCACCACCGCGGCCGGCGGCGTACCGGCCACGGTGACCGAGGTGGTGTCCTCCGGGCGGCTGTCCCGCGCCCGCTTCGGCATCCTGCGCAAGGCCGACCACGAGGCCGTACGGCACGCCCTGGAGCTGGTGGGCCTGGCCGACCGCGCCAAGGACTCCGTGAACGCCCTCTCCGGCGGCCAGCACCAGCGCGTCCTCATCGCCCGCGCCCTCGCCTCCCGGCCCGAACTGCTGATCATGGACGAGCCGATGGCCGGCGTGGACCTGGCGAGCCAGGAGGTGCTTGCGGCGACCTTGCGGGAGCAGGTCGCGGCGGGCACCTCCGTCCTGCTGGTCCTGCACGAACTGGGCCCGCTTGAGCCGCTGATCGACCGCGCGGTCGTGCTGCGCGACGGCTGCGTGCTGCACGACGGCCCGCCCCCGCGCGCCCTCGGCCAGCACGCGCTGCCCGGCCACGACCACGTACACCCCCACGCGGCTCACGACGCCGAACCGATCCGGACGGGACTGCTGAGCTGATCGCCATGAACCTCGAAATCCTCGATTACGCCTTCATGCAGCGGGCCCTGCTCGCCGCCGTCCTCGTCGGCATCACCGCGCCCGCCGTCGGCATCTACCTGGTGCAGCGCCGCCAGGCCCTGCTGGGCGACGGCATCGGCCATGTCGCGATGACCGGCGTCGGCCTCGGCTTCCTGCTCTCCTGGTCCCCGGTGTGGATGGCGACGGCCGTCTCCGTGGTCGGCGCGGTCCTGATGGAGCTGATCCGCTGGTACGGGAAGACGCGCGGCGACATCGCGCTGGCGATGCTCTTCTACGGGGGCATGGCGGGCGGCGTGATGTTCATCAACCTCGCGCCCGGCGGCTCCAACGCCAACCTGACCTCGTACCTCTTCGGCTCGCTCTCGACGGTCTCCGAGTCGGACGTGACGGCGATCTGCCTGCTGGCGGCCTTCGTGGTCCTCGTCACTGTCGGACTGCGCCGGCAGCTGTTCGCGGTCAGCCAGGACGAGGAGTTCGCCCGGGTGACCGGGCTGCCCGTGCGCGCCCTGAACCTGCTCACGGCGATCACCGCGGCGGTCACCGTCACGGTCGCCATGCGGGTCGTCGGCCTGCTGCTGGTCTCCGCCCTGATGGTGGTGCCGGTGGCCGCCGCGCAGCAGCTCACCCGCAGTTTCGCGGCCACCTTCGCGATCTCGGTGGCCCTCGGGGTCAGCGTGACCATCGGCGGCACGGTGACCTCGTACTACCAGGACGTACCGCCCGGCGCGACGATCGTCCTGCTCACCATCGGCGCGTTCGTGCTGCTCACCGTGTTGGCGACCCCGCTGGCCCGGCGCCGGGCGCGGGCCGCCGCGCTGGTCGCGGCGCGGGAGGCGGGCGATCCGGCGGAGTGCGCCATTCCTGCCACCCGCACCCCCACCGGCACACCGGTCGGCAAGACCGGCGTCTGACCGCGCCCTGCTCGGGCTGGCACAATGGCCCGGCACAGCCGCAGACGTTTGGAGGCAACGGTGACGACTGCTGGACCGCCCGTTCGGGGCCGTTCCACCCGGCAGCGTGCCGCCGTGGCGGCGGCGCTCGACGAGGTCGAAGAGTTCCGTAGCGCGCAGGATCTGCACGACATGCTCAAGCACAAGGGCGACTCGGTCGGGCTGACCACGGTGTACCGCACGCTGCAGTCCCTCGCGGACGCCGGTGAGGTCGACGTGCTGCGCACGTCGGACGGCGAGTCCGTGTACCGACGGTGTGTGAGCGGTGATCACCACCACCACCTGGTGTGCCGGGTGTGCGGCAAGGCCGTCGAGGTGGAGGGGCCCGCGGTGGAGAAGTGGGCCGAGGCGATCGCGGCGGAGCACGGGTATGTGAGCGTGGCGCACACGGTGGAGATCTTCGGCACCTGCGCGGACTGCGCTGCGCGCGGCCAGGCAGCCGACAACTGACCGTTGGCCCGGGGGTGCGGGCCGGCGCCCCCGCGGGGGCTGACCGCTCGCCCCGGGTGCGGGCCCGGTGGGGGCGAGAGGGCTAGGTCGTTTCTGATGGCTCTTGGACGGTGTCTCGGAGCCAGATGACGATCGCGGTG